>JBNPEG010000102.1:0-7305 GCA_051117555.1 Elainellaceae cyanobacterium
GGAGAAGAATAGTAAACCCGACAATCGGGCTGTCAGGAATCCAGCTCGTAAGTTGTTCCATGGCATATGAGTGCAATCAGTGTTCAGGTAAATCAGGGCAGACAAAACCACATCCGATAGTTATGCATTGGAGTTTAGACTAAATCTATTCAAATTTGAGTACTGATCCGACGATTCCTCGTCATTTAGGGCTTCACTGAGAGAAGTTTTCGTATTTATTAAGGAGTTCGAGTCATTGCATCTGTCCACCAAAAAACCTAATAAATACGAAATGATGACTAGAGAGTCCTGTGTCGAAAGCTGTATAGCTTGAAATTTAACGCTTTTGGCATTGTACTCCTTGGTAGAGATGCTTCAACTTAGTCTAAACTCCAGTTATGCAGTGATTGCATGTTAATCATTCATGCCATCGGGTCCGAAGTGACTCAGGCAGCGTGTAAGCATACGTTTATCACTTAGAGGATGTTTGAAAAGTCTTGTCCCTTGTTGCCTTGGCGACTAAAGTTCTCTTGACAGAGACGCTTCGCGAACGCAGGCTACACGGACAAAACCTGCCTCCGCAGGTTCTAAACTCGTGGTTTTGTTAGAGTCCGCGTAGGCGGACTTTATTTGTGTAGGCGCGGTTTTAACCGCCAGACCCTTTTCAAACATCCTCTTAGACGGTTTCATCGAAAAAAACAAAGAACCCGAGCCTCTTATTTCAATTTGCGATTTTGGATTTGCGATTTTGGATTTGCGATTTTGGATTTGCGGCCACCAGCCTTGCAAGGGTTCTAGCCTGTTCATTGGTAGCCTTACTTCGAAGAATTGGTATTATCTCCTCACGCTATTTTGGCAAGACTATCAACGACACGCTAATGGCTATCATCGCTCGATGAATTGTTCTATCCTATCAACGCTAATGCATAGCAATCCCGAATGGGTTGTGAGTGATGGGGTGGGCGCCGCCCGCTCCACCACTCATACACAATTCACAAGCGATTTAGGATCGCTATATTGCTTAGACAATGCAACGAGGAATCTCATCTTAAGGATTGCAGTATCGACAATAGGTTGGGTCGGCAAACTGATGGCGCGTCGGAAATTTAACCGCGCGCTCAAACTGACAGCTTTGGCACTGATAAATGTCAGTCAGCGTTAGCGGAGTCGGTGTGTTGCACATTGCGCAGGGCAAACCCGGAAGCTGTTTGATGACATCAAAACCAGGATGCTGACAGGTGGGACACCGCTGATTCATTTTCTTGACGAGACCCAACACGGCTCGTTCAATCACCTTCATCCGAGAGGGATTATACATAGCGCGCATATCCGTTTCGAGATATGCCGTTCGAGTTGAGGAGGTGTCCAGAATTGCCGTAACCGTCTGCACTAAGCGATCCTCATTTTGAATTCCTTTATAGATTTCTCCCGGCTGATGAGCATTTGGATTGGCACGCACGACCAGAGCATGATCTGGAAACCCAACTCGTTTAGCAAACTCAAGGGCTTCATGAAGCGTTGTGACCGTCTGTTGGCCGTAATTGGTTTCTGTTGATAATTCATAGGCAACAAGTTCAAGCTGATTCTGGCGATCGCACAAGAGAATCAGCTCACGATCGCACGGCAGAAAAGGAATCGCTGGATGCGGACCAAACGCCCCCTCACTGGCGATCGCCAAGGTTTCCTGCGTTAGATCGAGGACTTGCTCTGCCTTCTGTCGAGCCGCTTCAAGCTGGCTTCCTGCGCGAGGCATTTCGCGAGTAAAGGTCCCAAACTGGTCCGTATCAAACTGTGTAGGAATAATGCAGGTCATCCGAAATTCGCGTTCCAAAATTGGAGCGATGACCTGTTCTTTCTTATGCTTCGTGGCAATAACAGCAATGCGATTCGACCACATGGTTTAGGCAATTAGGTTAATCACGACACACTAGAATTTAGATAACGCTCTCAAAGACTCAATGGCTTAACCTGATGCAGATTTATCGGAGCAAGGAGCAAGGATTCTGTCCAGCCAAGGGATTAGCATTAAAGTCCCGACAACCATGTCCCACCAGTTGGATAGAGGCAAGGGCTGTTTGCCCGTTACAGAGTAATTTCTGTAGCAGCGTATTTACAAGCGAGTTCCTAAACTCTGTCGATGAGATGCTCCTCGCCAACAGAAGCAACCAGGGGGTCAAGAACTAGGGTTCGATGTTTGCGAATATAAACTACCCTCCTGTTTAGACTCCTGTAGATGAGAGTCACCTGGTTGCGAAGCCGAATCTGGTTCCTTCACCAATTCGACGGCCCGCCTGAGAGCCTGTAGACGATCCATCTGCATATGATGTCGCGGCAGGTTGTCTAGAATACCCAGCTTATTTAGCCTGCGTCTCGTTTGACCCACCGCGCCGACGATAAACACATGTCGATCATTTCCATAGGCATCTTGAATAGCGTTCTCAATGGCAAGCGATGATGTGACCCCTAAATGAGGAACATCGCTGAGATCGAGGATAAGGGCATCGTGATCTTCCATGGCGACATGCTGACGGGCGATCGCCTTTGCGACTCCAAAAATCATTGGCCCATTTAGATAAAACAGCAACACTCGCCCATTTGTTTCATTCAAAAGCTCCTTCTCCTCATCGCTCAACAAGATCGCGTCATCCGCATCTGTGATTGTCTTCACATCTTTGGCTTGAAGTTCGGTGAGCCGTTGAATCGTCAAAATATTGGCGACAAAAACACCAATACCAACTGCTGCGATCAGGTCGACAAACACAGTCAGGATAATGACCCCATACATAATGAATGCGCCCTTGCGAGACACCTGATGAGCCCGCTTCAGAAAGCTCCAATCGATGATGTCAATCCCGACTTTGAGTGCAATGCCTGCCAAAACCGCTAAGGGAATACTTTGTGTCAGTTGCCCTGCCCAGAGCACCACAATTAGCAAAATCGCAGCCCGAGTCAAGCCAGATAGCGCAGTCCGCCCTCCCGATTGAATATTGACGACGGTTCCCATGGTTGCGCCTGCCCCTGCGATGCCACCAAATAAACCAGATGCCAAATTACCAAGCCCTTGCCCGATGAGTTCTTTATTAGAATCATGCTCAGTGCGAGTTAAGCTGTCTGCAATCACAGACGTCAACAGCGCATCAATAGCACCCAACACGCCCAAAACAATTGCATTGACGAACATCAATTGCAGTTGCTCAGGACTAAACATTGGCATATGAAGTTCGGGCAACCCCATCGGGATCTCTCCGATGCGGCGAATGTCGATTCCAGGAAAAAGCAGTAGTGATGCAACAGTACCTACCACTAGCGCAACGAGTTGAGGAGGAATCAGCCGCTTTATCTGGGACGGTGTAAATATAATCAGCGCAACGGTGATTAGAGCAAGAATGGTTTCTGATGGGTCAATATTTTCCAGCAGTTGAGGAAGGCTTTGGAGAGTACCAATCACTCCTCCAGGGGGGCTAGACTGACCCAAAAACGGTGCAATCTGAAGAATGATCAGGATGATACCAATCCCCGACATGAAGCCAGAAACCACGGTGTAGGGCATCAGGGTAATATATCGCCCTAATCTCAGCGTGCCGAGCAGCATCTGAAAGATCCCGGCAAGCATTACAACCGTAAACGCCATCGCCATCCCATTTTCAGGATTTGAGGCAGTCAGTTTTGCAATGACCGCCGTCATCACGACGGTCATTGGCCCCGTTGGTTCAGAGATGAGCGTAGGCGTGCCACCAAACAAAGCAGCAAAAAAGCCCACCAAAACAGCACCCCACAGACCAGCAGCAGCGCCTGCTCCTGAAGCAACGCCAAATGCAAGCGCCATAGGTAAGGCAATGATTGCCGCAGTGATACCGCCGAAAATATCACCACGAAGGTTTCTAAAATGAATGCGGTTTGTCAGTTGCATCAAAAATATCCGGTGAACACCCAAGTTATCAGACTATTCGATGGATGAGTAGGGAAGCATCGATTTATATCTATGGATAATACCATCAATCTTTAACGGTGGGCTAGGGATTGAGTTTAATTTTCTTAATAGAGATTCTTGAGATTTTCAGGTCGTTGCAATAGCACCCTGCACCTTAGCTAAGGCCGCTCCAAAACAACAGGCGACCCAGCCCATTTGCTGAATCGCCTGCTCATCGTCAACTGTTCTCTATCTTTCTGTTCTAGAGTGTGTTTTTTCTAGACAGTCTGCTTAACGCTCTAGTCGATATAGCCCATTAGCATTCCAGAATCATCAACCTCATTAGAGGCAATTGGGCGATTTCCAGGCAAATTGCTTCCGTGCATCAACTCAGCCGAACTTGCTGCAATGGGGCGATGTCCAGGTAGTGTATCAGCATCTACGAACGTCAATTCGCTTGCAAAGATAGGACGACCGCCAGGAATAAGGCCCGTTTCAACGACCTGGATGTGGCTTGCTTCGATAGGGCGACCCCCTATCAGCGTGCCATAGATTTCGAGATGGCTTGCCGCGATTGGACGCCGACCAGACAAGACCAAGGTATTTTTGACATCAATACCGTCCGAGCCAATCGGGCGATTGCCCATCATAGACCCTGACGGACGAAGCTCGATTGCGGACTTATCAGATTCGCCCTGTTCAGGCGCGTCCTGAACTGCTTGATCTGGATGTCCATTCGCTTCGGGAGTATTTGTTGTACTCATAAACCAGTACCTCTAAATGTATCAAACTGCGCTAAGCGCTTAGGGATTGCAAAGCGTTTACTCAAGACCGTTCTATAACGGTAGTACACGTCATGTATTAAGATTGGCGATGTATAAGTCGAGTGGCATACTCGCTCTAAAAAATCCGTTAACCCAAGAATTCATTAACAATATTCTAAGGGCAGCACAGGGTATCGTACGGATTTTCTCTACCCATTAATCATAATGATTATTTAAGGTTCCTATTAAAATCATCTAACTATTTAAAGAACAATGAGCGTCTTGATACAAAAATTAATATTTTGACACGATGTTACGGAGTATCGGTCTGGATTGTTAACTATCTACAGCAATATGCAATTGCTATACGTCCACCTACTTATCCTACTTATCAGACTGGATAATGCCATCAAAAAGGCATGATGTAGCACCACGCCTGACAAATTATTTAACCCTTTAGGGCTTTTACCCAATATATCGGTGGTATGCACTTGAGTTAAGCATAGCAGTATAGGGCACGACGCGCCCCATACTGCCATTTCTGGACTTGATGCGAAAATTGCCATAGATCAGCGCAGAGACGGATACCGGGTTACATCATGCCCATGCCACCCATGCCACCCATGCCACCCATGCCGCCCATGCCGCCCATGCCGCCCATGCCACCCATGCCGCCCATATCTGGTGCAGCAGACTTCTCTTCGGGTTTCTCGACGACAAGCGCCTCAGTCGTGAGGACCATTCCGGCAATCGATGCAGCATCTTGAAGCCCAGAACGAACCACTTTAGCAGGATCGATAATACCTGCGGCAATGAGGTCTTCAAATGAACCGTTGAGTGCGTTATATCCGACGTTGCCTTTTAGGCTACGGACTTTCTCGACAATCACAGAACCTTCGGCTCCAGCATTGTCAGCAATCTGGCGCAGCGGAGCTTCTAGCGCTTTAAGCACAATGTTGGCTCCAATTTGCTCATCGACGCTCAGCCCTTCTTTGATCTGATCGGCTTTTTCGGTAAGCCGAATCAACGTAACGCCACCACCGGGAACAATCCCTTCTTCGACGGCTGCACGTGTCGCATTCAGTGCGTCTTCAATCCGAAGTTTGCGATTTTTAAGCTCGGTTTCGGTCGCAGCGCCCACTTTAATCACAGCAACGCCACCTGCTAATTTCGCAAGACGCTCCTGTAGCTTTTCTTTGTCGTAATCAGAGTCCGTTGACTCGATTGCCTGACGAATTTGAGCAATCCGCTTTTCGATGTCGGCTTTGTTGCCGGTCTCTGACACAATGGTCGTTGAATCTTTAGTAATCGTGATCCGACGTGCTCGACCTAGCATGTCTGCCGTTGCAGTGTCCAGGCTAAGCCCGATTTCTTCAGAAATCATCTGCCCGCCTGTCAGTACGGCAATATCTTGCAGCATCGCTTTACGACGCTCACCAAACCCAGGAGCTTTAACCGCTACTGCCGTTAGCACACCCCGCAGGCGATTGACGACGAGCGTAGCAAGGGCTTCCCCCTCTACATCTTCAGAGATAATCAACAAAGGCGCACCCTGACGAGCAATACGCTCCAGGATGGGAACTAGATCTTGGATATTCCCGATCTTTTTATCGGTGATTAGGATAAATGCATCTTCGAGTTCGCAGACCATGCGCTCTTGATCGGTAACAAAGTAAGGCGAGATATAGCCCCGATCAAACTGCATGCCTTCGACCACTTCGAGCTCAGTGGTCAGCGACTTCGATTCTTCAACCGTAATGACGCCGTCTTTGCTGACCTTATTCATTGCTTCAGAAATCATGGCGCCAACTTCTTCGTCGCTTCCCGCAGAAACGGTGGCGACTTGGGCGATCGCATTTCCTTCGACCGGCTTGGCAAGAGCAGAAATTTCTTGAACGAGCTTATTAACCGTTTTCTCGATGCCCCGACGGAGGCTGACGGGATTACTTCCGGCAGCGACGTTCTTCAGACCTTCCCGAATCATGGCTTGAGCCAAGACGGTTGCGGTGGTTGTGCCATCACCTGCCAAGTCTTTCGTTTTTGAGGCAACTTCTCGAATGAGCTGAGCCCCTGTATTTTCTAATGGGTCTTCAAGCTCGATCTCCTTGGCGATGGTGATGCCATCATTGACAATGTCAGGGGCGCCAAATTTCCTTTCTAGAACAACGTTGCGACCCTTAGGACCTAAGGTGATACGGACTGCATCAGCAACGGCGTTAACGCCTCGCTCTAGGGCTTGACGCGATGCTTCATCAAATACTACAAATTTTGCCATATGTCTCTGTGCTTACAGCTCTCCAATGTAGAACTTAGCACTCTCCTACTTAGAGTGCTAAATCACACTCTCAATCATTCTGTATGAACCTGTCCGCATTTGGCAATAGATGCAGAAGTCGTAGTCTCCTCACTCTTAAGTTCGGTTAGGAGATCTGACGCATTGACGTTGGACATCCACACCGATGTCTGCGAGGGCGATCGCCATACGTTCTGCTACATCGTCATGTCATACCAAGGGCTCCTTTATACCAATTCTCGATTTTGGATTTGCGATTTTGGATTGACGGCCACCAGCCTTGCAAGGGGTCTAGCCTGTTCATTGGTAGCCTGACTTTGAAGAATTGGGGCAAGCTACGCGAATTCATCCTAAGGCTG
>JBNPEG010000248.1:0-1479 GCA_051117555.1 Elainellaceae cyanobacterium
TCATCAAACAGCGGTTGTAAATCAGACCGGATACTGCGATACCGTTTGGCTAACTTGCGAAGTTGTCCTTGAAAATCGAGAGTAACTAAGATTTGAATGGATGGAGTATCAGGCATCAATGCCTTCCCAGAGTTCAGCGATGGGCTTCAAGTTACCTTCTTTAACTTGCTGTAGGGAGATCCGCAAATGGGCACAGATAAGTTCATTTGGATCGCTGTCAGGGTCGCTTGGGGGAGTGAGGATACCTCGATCGATGAGAATTTGATAGAAGTCGTCTACATCTATAGCAATGACTTGAGCCGCTTGCTCGATGAGCAAGATCTTTTGCTGAAAAAGCGCGATCGCAACTTCTCGGCGCAGGTCTGATTCTGTGAGTGCCAGGTTGTCAGGAAGATCGATGTTAATTTGCATGGTTTTGAGTCCGTTTAGTTCAATGTTTGTTATTTCCCATTTTCGCTAACACTTTCAAGAAAGGCGATCGCTTTCTCAACCCTCTTCACTAACTCAGCCTGAGACATCGCCGGATTATCTCCCAGCATCTCAGCAATAAGTTGACAGAGTTGAGCGATCGGGTCAGTCATCTTCCACACGAGGCTTTCCTTGCAGCTTTGACCAGATGCGCTTCCGTAGGGTGTCCATTTTAGAAATCGCCTCTGTACTAAACCTCTTCGCCAACTCCCCCGCTCCGGATTCAATAAACTTCTGAAATGCGAGGGGGGCGATCGCGCTAGCCGTCAGAGTCGTTACCGGGTCTGCCATAGCTCTTTTAGAAGTACGGCTTTACTCCTCAATTTTGCGTTATTTGTCCCGATATGCCCAACTCAATTGCTTGATATCGTGACGACTGCTTTTAGACATCCCAGATAATGTCAAAGAGCGGAGTTATGATAAGCAGTCTAAATATTAGGAGCGATCGCCCATCCAGTTGGCAAAAATCCTTGCCGTTTCACGATATTTTGCTCTGCAATGGCATGTTGATGCGCCACTTCGTTAAAACAGCGCCAACAATGGCATGTTCGTGTGCCACTTTGTTAAAACAGCGTCAACATTGGCATGTTCGTGTGCCACTTCGACATGTTGTTCGTGTAGCGAATTTGGTGCAAACGAATTTGATGCAGAATCGGGCACGCGGCGTTTGTTCGTACGGAAGGTGACAGGTTATTAGCAGACTTGTTCTGCGATCGCGGCTAGACGTCTCCAAACTCCGACCGATATTTTACGGTTCCACGGCATTCTTCTAGCGCGCCTCTTTCTAACTCCAACACCATAAACGCTTCATCTGGCACTGGATATTCGCTCCTCAATCCCTTCTCTTTGGCTGGCACAAACCCAAACTTTGGGTAATAGGCTGGATACCCCAGCACCACGACCGCTTTGCATCCTAATCGAGCGCACTCATCTAAACTCTGCTGAATCAACAACGATCCAATCCCGTGTCGCTGATGCTCAGGCAGCACTGCTATGGGTGCCAATCCCAGA
>JBNPEG010000248.1:1579-2934 GCA_051117555.1 Elainellaceae cyanobacterium
TCCTAACGCGAGAGCGTACGGCTATACAATAGAAATTCTGCATTTAGCACAATTCAGCACAACAGGCGTTGGGGTCATGGTTGATATCGGTTCATTGAAATCGGCAATTCCAGTTGATGAGATTCGCTATAACGAACAGGGACTTGTAGCTGCGATCGCCCAAGACTATTTGGATGGGACGGTTTTGATGATGGCATGGATGAATCGCGAGTCATTACAAAAAACCTTAGAGACGGGTGAAGCATGGTACTGGAGCCGATCGCGCTCAGAATTATGGCATAAGGGCGCAACATCAGGGCATTTTCAGAAGGTTAGAGCTGTCCGCTATGACTGCGACAGCGATGCGCTTCTGATTTCGATTGAGCAAATGGGGGATATTGCCTGTCATACGGGAGAGCGAAGCTGCTTTCATCAGGTTGATCATCAGGTTCAGCCTCCCCCGGCAGATACTCTTTCTCAGGTGTTCGAGGTCATCTGCGATCGCCGCGATCATCCGTCTCCTGATTCATACACCTGCAAGCTTCTCAACGGAGGGGATAATAAAATTCTCAAAAAAATTGGCGAAGAAGCGGCTGAAGTTGTGATGGCGTGTAAGGATGACGAGGCGATCGCCAGCGAAGTTGCCGATCTCTTCTATCACACGCTTGTAGCGCTTGCCCATCATCATGTCGATATTCGAGACGTCTATCGTAAGCTTCAAGAAAGGAGACGATAGAGTATAGACAGTTTCAAGTCAGGTTTAGCTTCGGGTCTCTGGCTTGGAACATCGGTTAGCAAAAGATAAGCTATTAAATGGAGTTTGGGAGTTTGCCCATGACCGCAGTACAAACATCTGCTCGGAATCTTTTTCGGGCTGCCTACGAAAACCGCTATACCTGGGACAAAAGCTTTCCAGGCTACACCGCTGATGTGACCTATCGGCAGGATGACAAGACTTTCACGGCAAAGGCTCGGGTTAGTCCAGATCTGAAAGCTGACGTGTCTGACATCGAGGACGAAGATGCGAAGAAAGCTATCCACGGACAGCTTTGGGAAATTGCCATCCATCGCATTCGCCGCAGTTTTGAAGACACTCATGGAGACAATACTTTCTCCTACGGTGAGACGGACGAAACGGGTGCAGTCGAGATCCTCATGGGAGGCAAGGCAGAGGGCGATCGCTATAAGGTTCGCGACAATGAAGTGTGCCTAGTGCATCGTCACATTCATGGTGTTGTCGTCACTATCAACACCTTTAGCAGCCATGACACCGGTGAGGGATATCTGTCTCACAACTATGATTCGGTGTATCACGACCCTAAAACGGGAGAGCAACGGGGCGGACGCAGCGAATTTGTGGACGAATATGAAAAAGT
>JBNPEG010000248.1:3034-7180 GCA_051117555.1 Elainellaceae cyanobacterium
AGGCTGGCTTATCGACCCCGATGAGCAGACTGTGTTCGCATATTTCTCAGATCGCCAGCCCGAATTTTTTGATGAACCCGATATGATGCTTCCGGTGCCGTCATTTGCGGATGCGCTAAATTTAACCGTCATCGCCACTGATGCGCTAAACTGCCAACGCATGTGCTAATCGGCTGATTCCATCTCGGATTTGCGCCTCGCTGAGTTCTCCATAACCCAGGATAAATTCTCCTTGAGACGGACGGCATTGCTAGATTGCTATCCAACGTAATAGGTAAATCTATATGGTTCTTGAGGTTGCTATCTTAACGGTTAAACTCAATGAAACTCAGGCATTTGAGCAGGCATTCCAACAGGCTTCGCGCATCATTTCATCGATGGATGGATTCATCGACTTAGAGTTGCAGCGATCGCTCGAACTCCCAAATCGATACATTCTCCTAGTTCGTTGGAACACTCTTGACGATCACACCATCGGATTTCGCCAATCTCCTGAATATCAAGATTGGAGCACGCTCCTTCATCACTTTTACGATCCCTTTCCTGACGTTGACCATTACCACTCTGTTTTCAGTTGCCGATAAATGGACTGGTGCAAAATCATAAAATTGGCTCTTGTAAGAGTCCACTTTTGAAATTAGGCTAACCTTATCACCATTCAGCCTTGATGCGTATGCAATCTGTCCGAGTCAGACCAATTCTCGATTTTGGATTTGCGATTTTGGATTGACGGTCATCAGCCTTGCAAGGGTTCTAGCCTGTTCATTTGTAGCCTTACTTTGAAGAATTTGTTCAGACCTGCAACCCCTGACGATGAGCGTCTCATCGCTCAGCATTTTTATCGAATGTGGCGAGACCTTGATGTGCCCGCCGACTGCATCGAAGACGACTAGTGCGATCGCACCTTGGACTACATCCACGAGGCTCGTCAAACCCTCCACTCTCTTCCTAAACAGCAATGAACTATTCCCACACCTCCCACGAATCCGATACTCTCGCGGCCACGTCTCGCACTCAGATCAAACGGTTACCCAAACGCGGGAACTACGATCGCCCAATGATTGACCAAATTTTGGATGAGGGATTGATTTGCCACATCGGGTTTGTCGCCAATGAGCAGCCTTTTGTGATTCCAACAGCGTATGGTCGCATGGGCGATCGCCTCTACATTCACGGATCGCCTGCCAGCCGAATGCTGCGGACGCTGCAACATGGCATTGAGGTTTGCGTCACCGTCACCCTGCTGGATGGGTTAGTTCTAGCGCGATCGGCGTTTCACCACTCGATGAACTATCGATCGGTGATGGTGTTTGGAACTGCTACAGTCGTTGAGGATGCCGACACCAAGCTAAATGCGCTCCAAGCCTTTACCGAACATATTGTGCCGGGGCGTTGGTCGCAGGTTCGTGTTCCCACTCGTCAAGAACTGTTAGGAACACTGGTGCTGTCATTGCCGCTGACAGAAGCTTCTGCCAAAGTTCGCACGGGGCCTCCCGTCGATGATGATGCAGACTATGACTTGCCTGTTTGGGCGGGAGAACTGCCCCTGTCTGTGCTCGCCCAATCACCAATTGCCGATCCTCGCCTACCGTCTGGAATTGACATTCCGCTGAATGTCGCTACTTATAGCCGAGCACGTTCCTAGCTTGATTTCAACGCTGGTTGAGCAGCAGTATATTAGTCACACTAGGCATTTGGCTTGCCGCCCCGCACCGAGATTAACACCCATCTACCCATTCACCCATCTACCCATTCACCCACCCATCTCCTCATCCACCTTCCGACGTCGTTCTTGCAGCTTCATCAAAATCTCAGCGTGCACTTCTCGTGTAATCGGGTAGAAATATGCCATCACCAAACCCAGCACTAGCAGCAGTGTCGCAATTGGACCAATGGCAAGGCGAATGATCAGCAGGGCAGATTCAGGCTGGGCGGCGATCGCCACGTCTGACGAACTTTCTACGTACCCCGCCATGCTGAGCGACTGACCCACCACAAAGACGGCGATCGCCAGGCCAACTTTTTGCAGCATCACCATAAAGGCATAGAATACACCTTCTCGCCGCCGCCCGGTTTTGAGTTCATCAAGCTCAACGACATCGGGTAACATCGACCACGGCACCAGATATGCTGTTGATACCCCAAACCCTGCCATCACTCCCATGACAAACATCAGCGTTACCTGACCGGGCTGTAGAAAAAACAGTCCAGCTTGCGCTACGATCCATAGGCTCATGCCCATAAAGTACACAGCGCGCTTTCCCAGGCGTCGGCTGATAGCACTCCAGACAAACAGCATGAGAAGCGCAGTTCCTTGAACAGTTAGCGCAAACTGGGTGAAAACCCCCGATGATAGCCCCATCCAACTCACCACAAAGTATTTCATGATCACGGCAGTCATCTGTGCCGACATCCATGAACATAGATAAATGCCAATGATCAGTAGAAACGGACGATTGCTAAAGGCAACGCGGATTTGCTCAAACAGGGATGTTGCACTAGCGGCAGAAGGATTGGGCTGATTGGTTTCTAAGGCCCTAGCCCGTTTGTAGGTACCTGCCGTTGAAATATAGAGTGGCACGATGCACAGCACCGCTCCGATACCCCCAATAACAAGGTGTTGCTGGGCGGGGTCATCAATTCGATTGAAGATTTCACTGACCAGCACCAGCGACAGAATACTGCTGCCGATTGAAAACATCAGCCTAAAGCTATTTAAACTGGTGCGATCGTCGTAGTCTTGCGTCAGCTCCGGAATGAGCGAGACATAGGGTAGATATACAGCGGTGAGCGCCGTTTTAAAGAGCACCCCGATGATCACGTAATAGAAAAACAGCGTCCAGGTGTTGGATGCCGGAATCAGCCAAAGCAAGAAGAAAGAAATACCGAACGGAACTGCTCCTACGACAATCCACGGATAACGCCGTCCCCATCGAGACCGAGTGTTGTCACTCATCATCCCGATTAGCGGATCGCTAACGGCATCACCAATTTGCCCAATCATCAAAATGCTGCCTGCCAGTGCAGCCGGGAGTCCAGCCACATCGGTCAGGAAAAACATAAAGAAAAACGCTAGGATGCTCCCGGTACTAGCAGTGCCAATGGTGCCAACTCCATAAGTCAGCTTGGTACGCAGGTCGAGTTTATGTTTAAGCACGGCGGCAGGGTTGAGAGTTTGGGCATCATTCATAGGCAATCTGAACACTTCGAATGTTGCTCTAAGATCACGCACGCTAAGAAAATCAGACGTTCTACATTCACCATCCCACGAGTCGCTGAGAATACGCCAAGAAACACCTTGCTGACTTTAAATGGTATTGCGCTTTGGGAAATCCGGCGCGGTGCAAATTCAGTGAATTTTGATAATCTACCTAGTTGCGTAGCCATGACCTCACGACCCATTATCATCGACTGCGATCCGGGGGTTGACGATGCGATCGCCTTGCTGTTGGCGTTTGCGTCGCCAGAATTAGAGATTCTAGGCATCACAACCGTTGCCGGGAATGTGCCACTGTCGTTGACCCAAACCAATGCCCGTAAAATTTGTGAACTGGCAACGCGACCGAATATTCCCGTTTATGCAGGATGCCCCCGTCCCATCGTGCGATCGCTCACGACGGCTGAAGACGTTCATGGCCATACAGGCTTAGACGGCACCCATTTGCCTGAGCCGCAAATTCCCCTCCAAGCTCAACACGCCGTTCCGTTTTTGATTGAGACATTGCTGAGCGCAGAGACTCCTATTACGCTGGTTGCCTTAGGTCCTCTCACCAATCTGGCGATCGCGCTGATCCAAGAACCGCGCATCATACCTAATATTCAAGGTATTGCATTGATGGGAGGGGCGATCGCTCAGGGCAACATCACCTCATCCGCAGAATTTAATATGTACGTCGATCCTCATGCAGCGCATATAGTCTTTGCCAGCGGCATCGATATCACCATGATTGGCTTAGATATTACCCATCAAGTCTTGACAACTCCCGATCGCCTGGATGCAATTCGCGCCATTTCAACACCTGTTAGCACCGTCGCAGCCGATTTGCTGGCTCACTATGGCGCTTATGATATGAAACAATACGGATTCGCAGGCGGCCCGCTTCATGATCCCAACGTCATTGCTTACTTGATTCAGCCTGATTTATA
>JBNPEG010000114.1:0-7161 GCA_051117555.1 Elainellaceae cyanobacterium
GGTGCTGTATAGCCTTTCAGGCATGGCTACGCTAAAGCGTCAGCGTAACGCACCACCATGAGGTTATTAAACAAGTCCATTTTTGTACTTAACGCAACTGCTGCTATATGTTGCTGTGCAGTCGAGTCAATTTCTTAAGGTGAGATGGATGATCAAATCCAGCAATATTTATTACACTTTGTAAAATGATTGGGAAGGGTAGCGATTCTCAAGAGCGATCGCCATCATCGTGCCATCATCAATCATTCTCACCACGACTCACACACTCAGGGGGTTAGCCCATGACTGCGCAACGCGACACCGTCTTTGAACGCTTTATCGCACCCATCTTTGGTTCATTCATGATGGATCGAGATGCGCTATTACGCTATCGCAACAGCATTGATTGGGAAGCAGAGAGCGATCGCTTCCGACAGCCTGACCTTGAGTATCCAGCGTATTATCAAACCCAAAACTTTCATGGCATTGAGAATGGGTATCTAAGCGTCGATGCGGCTGTGACCTATGATCCCGTCACTCAATATGCCGTACCGCCGAATGAACAATGGGTGCGTCAAGAGCTTGTCAATCGCATTCGCTGTCGTCCTCAGCGCATTCTTGACCTAGGATGCGGCACCGGATCGACGACGCTCCTACTCAAACGTGCCTTTCCTCATGCCGAGGTGATCGGGATTGATTTATCGCCCTATATGCTGGTAGTTGCTGACCAAAAAGCTCACGCCGATGGAATGGCAATTCAGTTCAAACACGGTAACGCAGAGCAGACCGGATTTCCCGATGAATCGTTTGATGTCGTGACCGCGTCTCTACTATTTCATGAAACGCCTCCCCTCATTGCGCGCACCATTCTGCAAGAATGCTTTCGACTGTTGAGAACGGGGGGAGAAGTCCTCATTCTGGATGGTAATCAGTCGGTGTTGCGGCAAACCAACTGGCTCACTGAAATCTTTGAAGAACCGTATATCAAAGACTATGCCACAGGGAGTGTCGATGCATGGATGGGAGCCGCAGGCTTTGGCGATGTGCGAACCGATCAGGTGTGGTGGATGCACCAGGTGAGTCGTGGCATAAAGCCGATTCAAGCTCGTGAGCCGGAACGAGTGCGTTTCTCAACCTTTGAAACCGCAGGCAATGAGCAATGGGCAATGGGATAGATGCTGCGATACACAATAAAAGAAATATCTGGAGTATCGATTAGTTTGCAATCTCCGCAACTGTTATGGTTCTGAAAGTCGTCTTGTTTGACTTTAATGGGGTCATCATCAATGATGAGCCACTCCATCAGATGCTCATTGAAGAGGTTCTGATTCAAGAAAACTTGCGCCCCAAGTCGGGGGAATTTCGTGACGTATGCCTCGGACGGAGCGATCGCGCCTGTCTGAAAGAACTCTTTCATCGCCGGGGGCGAGTCGTGACCGACGACTACTTGAATGAGCTAGTAGACCGCAAGTCTCGCGCCTATCGGCAGAAACTTGACACGTTAGAAAAGTTGCCCATCTACTTGGGGTTAGACGACTTTATCTTTCAATTACGAACTGCCCACATTTTGATGGGGCTAGTGAGTGGTGCGGTGCGCTCTGAAATTGAACAGGTATTGAATCGGGCTAAGCTCAGGTCTCACTTCTCGGTGATTGTGTCAGGGGATGAAGCGATCGCCAGTAAACCCGAGCCTGATGGCTATCTGCTAGCCGTCGAACGGTTAAACCAACACCATGCCGAACTCAACTTAAAACCAGAAAATTGCTTAGCCATTGAAGATACACCGGCGGGTATTCGGGCGGCAAAGCGGGCAGGAATGTCGGTGGTGGGGGTTGCCAATACGTATCCTTATCATATGATGCAGCGTCAGGCGAATTGGGCTGTTGATTATCTTTCTGAGTTGGAGCTGGATCGCATTCGTCGATTGTATGAATGTAAGAGCGATCGCCAGCCGGTTGCCTAATCAATTCCAAAGCCCCGGGTGCTAGAATACGAATCTTGAAAGAATTCTGGGGAATTAGCTCAGTTGGTAGAGCGCTAGGATCGCACCCTAGAGGTCAGGGGTTCGACTCCCCTATTCTCCATCAAAACCCGCAGGGGCGTACTAAAACTCGCCGGGGTTGTCATCTAGAGCCATCAAAAAATTGATTAAATCTGCCTGCTCGTCGGAGCCAAACCCAGCCTCATCATCGACATAAAATTCATGCCCCGTGCCATCTAGATTACTGCTAACCAAAGCTGGATCTGCTTTGTTCGCTGCAACTACCATAGACCGCAAATCCCTATCCACCAACGCCCGCAAGCTGCTAGATGCATCAGGCAAGATTCCCTTGGAGAGCGTAGGAGACAGTCCCAAACGATTCTCATTGACCACCTCAAAAGAACCATCCTCGAAAACCTCCAGCGCCCCCCGACCTACCGCAACGCCCCCATCGTGAAGATAAGGTGGACTAAAGGCGATGCCTCGGAGAGATAGCGTTTTATATCCGCCGTCTGGAAGCAATCCGTTGGGTAACGTCGTCGGTGTCTCAGCAATGCCCTCGGTCGGCACATCCAGCACCTCAGCATCTGCGGGTGGCGGCACAGGAGTATTGAAGGTGTAGAGCTTTGGAGGAACCAAAAACTCATTTAACCCAAGACCGGATCGAGCCCGCGCCGGATTTGTCTGAATTTCGTCAATGGGATGAATTATGTTGTCTGTGTAGAACGGCGGAATATGGCAGGTTGCACAGTTTGCTTTTTCAAATACCCGTGCTCCCCGACTGACTGACTCTTTGGCGATCGCCCATTGATTCTCAGGAGTGCGGTTCGCTGGAGGTAACAGACTGCTTTGCCACGCTGCCATGGCATTATTAGCAAACAAGAACGGCCCACTGGCAATATCTGATCTATTGTCTGTATCTGGGGTGAAAATAAGACCGTTGTACGTAAATAAACTGGGCTTTAAAGAGGGATAGTCTCCAGCACCCGGAGCAGGAATTTGATCCTCCAGTTCTGCCTGGGTCAACTCTGGAGCCACCTGCCGCAGCCAGACCGACGGTTTGACCGGATCACCCGCAGGCAACCGCAGTCGCTTATCTACGGCATGTTGCAAAACAATTCCTAAATACACTTCTGGGTCAATACCCAAGCGTTCCGAACTTTCCTGAGCCGCTGCCAGCAGGTTTACCTCTGACGAGTGCACGGCATTATTGATTGCACTTAACCCACCCCAAGGGCCTACAGCAAAGTTACCACCAAACCCGAAGGGACCGGATTGAAACGTAAACACGCTGGGAATTTGAGCAGAATTATTAATCCGATCGGGAGAACTTTCGAAATTACCTTGAGGGACATCCAGAACGGCGCTGTCGAACGCAAACTCAAGCTTGTCGGGGTCAGGAAGTTCGACCCACGTCCCTTGGCTGTCGATGATGGTTTTTCCATTCCCTTGCAACTCCGGGGCTAAGGGGTCGAGACGAATTCGTGCGAATCCGGCAGAGCCATTGGGAGCTAAGCCGATTAACAATCGTATGTTGAGATCGCCATTCGGAACTCCATCCATAACCGATCCGCGAGAATCCACTGTGGCATGGCAAACTGCGCAGGTGATGTCTCCAGATAATTTTAGACCAATCGGCAGAAAGCTCTGAACGATGTCTCCCAAGGTTCGAATGCGAAAGCCGTGGCGTTTCAAATCCAGTCCTGTATTGACGGGAATCCCTGGATACAGGGTCTGATCCCCAATCCGAATAGTGCGCAGCGGGTAAATTGTCAGATTATCAGTAGGGCGAAATCCTTGACGCAGCACCGCCAGAATATATTCTGGCAGTAAGCTGAAAACCCCGTTTTTAAATCCGAAAACCCGTTGTAGACCAAACATATCGCCCACGCCGCGCTCGAAGAAGATATCCTTGCCTTGGCTGACAAAATCTTCTGTAATTTCAACCGCCCCGATCCGGGCAAAGGAGGCTGGATCATCCGGATCTAAAGCCGCATCCATCACTAGTTCACGAGCTGCCTCAGGGGGCAGCAACTCACCAAAGCGGTCATAGTAGCCAATCGGTTGAGTTGGAGCGGGTTTCAAAAATGGGTCATCGCTAACGAAAGCGGGCTCAGACGCCAGAGCTATTTCTGTTGGCAGAGCCATTAAAGACGAGAGAATCAGCCCTAAAGCAACGACTGTCAAAACAAGGAGGAAAATGCCTTTGCGAAAACCCATGGGCTGACCATTTGGTAAACAACAGGTTGCTAGCTCCTCATCATGCTATGAGTAGAGCATCCTGACTGTCTCAAGCGCGATAAGAAAATTCATCTTCTACTATTTAAAGAAAGACTGTATTCAGAAGAATGTACTACATTGACTCTGCACAATTTGGAATGAATGATCGCTTTTTCGGTGGACTGAGAGTTGGCAACTTGCAAGAATAGGCAGCATGGAGTTCAACACTGCATCTATGCAACTGTCATTCAGTCTTCTGCCATCTCCTGCCGAAATGGAGCAGGCGTTTTATCAGAAAGACGCAAGCTACGACGGTGTATTTTTCGTCGCTGTGCGAACAACGGGAATTTTCTGCCGTCCGTCGTGTCCATCGCGGCCTAAACGAGAAAACGTCGAGTTTTTTGCCACGATTCGAGACGCGGTCTTTGCGGGATATCGTCCCTGTAAGCGGTGTTGCCCAACTGAGGTGTATGGAGCGCTGCCCGATTGGGTCGTAGCACTGACTGAGAGAGTTGACGCTGCACCCCACGCCAAAATCACGGCTTCAGATCTGCGATCGCTCGGTGTGAGTCCTGAGAAGGCGCGACGGTGGTTCAAAGAGCATTATGGAATGACCTTTGCGGAGTGGTGCCGGGGGCGGCGGCTGGCCGACGCCTTCACCCAAATTCGAGATGGAGCCCAACTGGATGATGTGATTTTCGCCAATGGCTACGAATCTCACAGTGGCTTTCGAGATGCCTTTAATAAGACCTTTGGTGTTGCTCCTGGACAGAGCCAAACTAAGGATTATATCGCTGCTCAGATGGTCGAGACACCGATAGGCGTGATGCTGGTGGGTGCGGTTCGTGAAGGAATTTGCCTACTCGAATTTAGCGATCGCCGCATGCTAGAGCGCAACTATGAAACGATTCGCAAACGGTTTGGATATCCGGTGCTGCCTGTCACCAATGATCCGATTGAACTCCTGCGCGATGAGCTTGCGCGCTATTTTGCTGGGACGCTGACCGACTTTACGGTGCCGTTGATGCCTCGCGGCACCCCCTTCCAAGAAAAAGTTTGGGCAGAACTTCGGCGCATTCCGTACGGAGACACCATCTCGTATGACGAACTTGCCCAGCGCATCGATCAGCCCACCGCAATGCGAGCCGTGGCACGAGCCAACGGCATGAACCGGATTACGATTTTGATCCCGTGTCATCGCGTGATTGGCAAAGACGGACAACTGA
Source organism: Elainellaceae cyanobacterium (assembly GCA_051117555.1). GTDB lineage: Bacteria > Cyanobacteriota > Cyanobacteriia > CAZCXK01 > CAZCXK01 > DBGGTD01. The sequence goes on from JBNPEG010000114.1 coordinate 5,407, forward strand.
CCGGATATGGTGGTGGCCTGTGGCGCAAACGGCTGTTGTTAGAGCTGGAACGGATGGGGAGGCTGCCCGGAACTGAATTTGGCTAAGTGTTCTAGTGTTCTTACTCATCATCTCCCATCATCTCCTATCGCTCGATAGGGCTACTTTTCTGAGATGCAATGTGAATTTTCTTTTCTAAACCTTAAGTAAGAATAAGCAACATTTAGGCTTCCAACTATGTGGGTATAAGATACCGTTAACAACCTTTTATGCTAGAAATTGTTGGACAATGGCTTCTTCTTCGGCATCAACCTCGACCAACGCATCTTCTTCTGCTAAGCATTCGAAAGCTAATTATTTTCCTGATCTTGATGCTCAATTAGAAGCGTTAGCTCCCGATGCTGACCCAACGGATACTAAGGTTCAATCTCTCGCGGTGTTATGGGCGCGGAAATATTACATGTCCGTAATGTCGCGCAAAGATTCAGAGCAATCTAAACATCTTCCTAGTCTAGAAGAGGCGACGTCTCAGCGAGGGCGGCGCATCACCTCAGAAAAATTGCTTAAGAATCTTTCTCTCGCAAGCGGTCAGGCATGGTCGATGACCGAGCAACTGCTGGCTGAAGAAATTCATGCTCACGAAATAAATTCGGCATTCATTGACCCAATTCACATTGCTGATGATTCGAGGCGCCTGTTTGAAAAAGCTCTCACGGCCTATGCAAATGGGCTATCGCCGCGTCGATTATCGGTTTTAATTGGTGGAGAAAGTGGTCGTATTCGGCAGAAATATACGGCTCAAGACCCACGAGTCATTGGCTTTGTGAGTATACAGTTTCATTACACCGGAAAGATTTTACTCAGCTACCTTTCAGCGGCTGAACGGTTCCTGTTCGAGCCGTATATCAAGGTTATGGATGATCATATGTATATGCCCTTGCGAGATGCATATCAGGCTGCGGCAAATTATTCGTTAGGTTCACCAACTCTGGTTGCTGTGCAGCATCTTCTGCCAATTAGTAGTGAAATTGCTCGGGCAGTGTGCACTAAGGTTTCTCGGATTAACCCCACTTATGAGAGCTATAGCGGTGCACTCAATTCGGATGTAGTGCGAACATCGAGTATTCGAGATGTTGAAATGTTTCAGGTCTATCTGTGTCTATGCGTTTTAGAGGATAGCATTCGGTCTGTTCAATGCGAGCTGTTTCCGCTATGCGTCATGCTGTATCCCGCCTTAAAGGTAAAGTGGAAGCTCGTTCAAGACATGCTTCAAGCGCTAACGTGGGAAATGGTAGACCGGCTCGATTCGGAGGATATGTCGGTTTTCATTCCTTACTTGCGGCTGTTGGCAGATATGTTTTCAAAAGAAGTGTTTCAAAATCCGGCAACCTTTTGATGGGAAACTAAAACGACTGTTCAATTTCAGTTAGAGTCGAGATCGGTTTCATCCTCAGAAACGCCCGTTTGCAATTCATTTTTATACAATGATATCCACAGCACTTCGCTATGGCTTAAGGTTTGTTTTGATTCGAGTTGGGCGATCGCTCGCTCTAAATAGTTTTTTCTCTGCCTTGTCAGAAAAATTTCCTCTCGTTTCATGGATGCACCACCTCTAGTAATAAATGCTTAAACGAGAGTCCTCATTATATACCCAAACTCAGAATTTGGTGGCATTGCTGAGAGATTCCAGCCTGATTGACTTACAAAAATTTGCTCTGTGGCAGGGATAGACGCATGTAGCGGCATAGCATTATTTTACTGCTGCGCTAGTGTACT
>JBNPEG010000083.1:0-46071 GCA_051117555.1 Elainellaceae cyanobacterium
AGTGCTAGAAGCCGCTTTGGCAGATGTTTTAGTGACACTGTTGTTAGCCGATATCGAACGAAAACGTTCCTTGTTGCAACAGCAGGGAATTGAAGTTCAAATTACCAGGTGCAAGATATGAGTATATGAATATTCTTACGAATATGTCTAGTGAATGATATCTGTGAATAGGTCTAGGATGAATCTAGACCGCATCGTTTGTGAATTGCCGAACTTTTGCACACTCGCGAATTATTTCTTCCTGGATATTTAGGTATAACAATCCCAGCTTTTGTGTTTGCCATCGTTTAGGCTGATGAATCAATCGAATCAATCATTGAAACCAGGTAGATGCAACACGCCGATTGAGACGGCAAATGTGATCATTGCTCGACTTCATGAGCAGCGTGATCGATGGGTTGAAACTGACATTCAAGAGCGTCTTCTGACATTGCGGCAATGTCTGACCAACGTGCATCGCGTGGCTGATACTTGGGTCAAGGTGGTGGGTCACACTAAGGGCATTCCAGCCGGGGCGGCACTCGAAGGAGAGGTGTGGATGACCGGACCGTCTGCCGTCCTCCGAAATTTACGGCTCTTGATTCATGCGCTAGAAGCGGGGGGGCAGCCACAACCCAAGCGGATTCAGACTCGTTCAGACGGGCGAGCGATCGCCCATGTCTTTCCTGATACCTGGATTGATCGCGTGTCGTTGCTAGGATACACCGCTGAAATTTGGATCGAGCCGGGGCGATCGCCCTCTCAAGGTGCGTCGTATCGTCATCCGCCTGAACGGGGTCGGGTGGGGCTTGTGTTAGGGGCAGGCAATATTTCTTCGATTGGCCCCATGGATGCGCTCTACAAACTATTTGCGGAGCATCAGGTGGTGATTCTCAAAATGCATCCCCTCCTCAATGCCCTGGGCGCTGTGATTGAAACTGCCTTTCAGCCGCTGATTGAGAGGTCTGTTTTGGTGGTGGTCTATGGAGGTGGGGAGTTGGGGCAGTATCTCTGCCATCATCCACAGGTGGATGCGATTCACATTACGGGATCGCATCATACGCACGATTGCATCGTTTGGGGAAGTTCGTCGACAGACCAGCGCGATCGCCGTTCTCGTCAGGCTCCTGCCTTGACCAAACCGATTACCTCGGAGTTGGGATGTGTAACCCCTATTCTGGTTGTTCCGGGAGAATGGACGCCATCCGATCTAGAGTTTCAAGCGCAGCATGTCGCCAATATGCTGGTTCACAATGCCAGCTTCAACTGCGTTGCCGGTAAAGTGGTGGTGATGGCCCAAGGATGGGCTCAGCGTGCCGACTTTTTAGATTGCCTGCATCGGGCGATCGCCCATATGCCACCTCGTCCGAGTTACTATCCAGGTGCATTTCAGCGCTATCAAGCATTTCTAGATTGCTATCCCCAGGCAATTCTGCTTGGATCTGCCGCAGACGGCTGCATTCCGTGGACAGTGATCCCAGACGTGATGCCTAAAAAAGAGGAGTATGCTCTCTCCCATGAAGCATTTTGCGGAGTTTTGGCAGAGGTGACACTGGATGTCGATCATCCGGCTGATTTTCTTGAACGCGCGGTCACGTTTGTGAATCAGACTGTCTGGGGAAATCTTTCGTGCTCACTGTTGATTGATCCCAAAACAGCCACTCGATATACGGACGAACTAGAGGAGGCGATCGCCGAGTTACGCTACGGCACGATTGCCCTCAATACCTGGCCCGGGCTTGCCTATTCTCTGGGAGTGCTCCCGTGGGGCGCATTTCCAGGCAATCCGTTAGATGACATTGAATCGGGGCAAGGGGGCGTACACAACGCGTATCTGTTTGACCATCCTCAAAAATCTGTCTTACGAGCCCCATTTCGGGTGTTGAGCACGCCCTTTTGGTTTACTAACCACCGCAATCTCCGGCAGGTGGGTCAACGCCTGACGGCTCTAGAAGCGAAGCAAAACTGGGCAAACTTCATCAAATTGGCGATCGCTGCAATTCCTGGCTAAGTCTCGTCTTAGCGCGTTTCACTCCCCATCGCTTTCCCTGCTAGCCATCCAGTTGTCCAAGCACTCTGGAAATTAAATCCTCCAGTCACTCCGTCGATATCCAAAATTTCTCCTGCGACATAAAGCCCAGGGCAGCAGCGACTTGCCATCGTCTTAAAATTAACCTCGTTGAGTCGAATCCCGCCGCAGGTGACAAATTCTTCCTTAAATACGCCTTTACCAACCACAGGATATTGACTTCGAACTAGTTCTTGAACAAGCTGATGGGCTGATTTTTTTGATAGATTGGCCCAGCGCTGCTCCTCACTACCCACCTGTGGTAAAACGCTCGCTCGCCTGTAATAAGTATTGCCAGAGTCGCCGTGGGAGAGGCAATGGACAGTGTGAGGCGATCGCCCGACGAGACATCTCTGTTCGGGCATTTGAAATCATCTGCTGCACCCGTTCAGTCGAGTGCTGAGGGAGCCAGTTAATCTCGAAGGTGGCACGATAGCGCTGCTGATGCAGGAGGCGAGCTCCCCACGCCGACAGTTTCAGTGCCACGGGGCCGCTAAATCCCCAATGGGTAATTAACAAGGCGCCCGTTTGCTCCACAGGTTTATGGCCTGAAATCACTAATCGGCCGCGAACCGGATTAATCGATACACCTGCCCGCGCATGCAGGTCGGCATCCGCCACTTTAAGCGTGAACAAGGATGGGACGGGAGCCTCAATCGAGTGCCCCAATGATTGAGCAAGTCGGTATCCTGTAGGGCTACTGCCCGTTGCCAACAACAGGCGATCGCAGCATACCTGTTCTCCCGATTTCAAGATGATCCGAAAGCCATTATCTGCTCGATCAGCGGAACGAACAGGAGCATCGAGGCGGATATTGACCCCAGCTTGATGAGCCGCCTGCATCAAGCAATCAGCAATCGTGGCAGAATCATCGGTCACCGGAAACATGCGTCCGTCAGCCTCGGTTTTAAGCGCCACGCCTCGCTGATTAAACCAATTCACCGTGTCGCGAGGCTGAAAGCGGCTAAATGCTCCTCTGAGTGCTTTTCCGCCTCGCGGATAGTGACTCACCAACAGTCCAGAATCAAAACAGGCATGCGTGACGTTGCATCGCCCTCCGCCCGAAATGCGCACCTTGGTGAGCGCTTGACGGCTCGCCTCTAGCAGCGTGACCTGTGCCTGAGGATTGGCTTCAGCACAGGCGATCGCGCCGAAGAATCCTGCCGCCCCGCCGCCAATAATCACAAATTGAAGCTGTTTGGTGAATACCCCTACTTTTGTCAACGTCGTCTACCTTCGTAACCCACTTACTCAAACCCGTCTCACTCCACACAGCGATCCAATCCGCTTCGATGTCTGATTGGATTTTTCAGTCAGTCCATCGGATTCCATCTCAGTTCATCGGAATTTTACAAAAGCTTCATCAAAATTGAACAAAAAGTGCAACCCCGTAAAGTTCCTGGGGCATACTATAGCTAAGCAAGAATACGTAGTCTTCCACGTCCCATTCTTTCACGCCTTATTCAGTCAACATTTAGTCAACGCGATTAAATGCGATTAAACGCGATTAAACGCTCAGTTTCTCAGGAACGGTTCAGCATGGCTCTCGACAAACTACACCCTGCAAACCCTCGTGACGTCAATGTGTATACGCCTTACTACCAAGGCAGAAAGAGAAACGCACTGCCTTTTGCAATTAGCTTATATCAGCGTGGCAATTTAGAAGGAAACCGTAATATTGAAGGCGGAGAGAGTATTCCATTTGTTGCAACGTGGAATGTGTCTTCGCTACCAGCCGATTTAACGCGCTGTCGCATCCAGTTTGATGGTAATGCAGAGTTGAGCTACGAAATGACGCTGGCAAATTTTGAATTTATCGATTTTCTGATTGATGTCATTTTTAACGTCAAGGCGAGCCGAATCACAGATTTTTCTCAGCCATTTTACCGAAAACTTCTCCGATTGGATGATTAACCCAGCGACCTCTGCAAAACTAAGTTGCAAAATCCTTAAAATTGGTGCAATAAATTTACTGGAAGCAGCATTGGTTAAATCTGGATTTGAGGCGAGTCGTTTGCGTCTCCCTTACAATGGTGACCAAACAATCATGACCAGTAAGGTTAGACTGGTTAGACTGTAAGACTATTTTCTGAGGAGTTGGGGGCGTGCCACAGTCCGCGAAGCATTTAGTTATCGGTTCAACAGAGGCTTACAGCGGTAAGTCAGCGACAATTCTAGGAATTGGGAATCATTTAAAAGCTAGCGGACTCGATATTGCGTATGGAAAGCCTTTGGGGACCTGCCTAAGCGAGTCTGATGCTGATGATATCGACGAAGATGTGCGGTTTGTCGCTCGCACGCTAAAGCTGCCTGAGAATCACTTACTTCCCACTATTCTCTCGTTAGATGGCGAAAGCATCGCTCGCCGCATCGCAGGCAATGATTCAGTCGACTATCAGCACTCACTTGAGCACTATCTAAATCTTCAGGGAAATGATCTTGCTCTCTTAGAAGGCCCTGGTACGTTGGACGAGGGAACGTTATTCGACTTGTCATTGGGCCACATTGCGAAAACTCTGGATGCTCCTGTGCTTCTTGTCGCTCGATTTCATTCGGTGCTCACTGTCGATGCTTTGTTATGCGCCAAGCAGCGTTTGGGACACCATTTGATTGGTGCCGTGATTAATGACATTCCTCCCGATCGGTGGGACGATGCCCATGCCATCATGCGTCCGTTTCTAGAACAGCAGGATATTCCGATTTTTAGCCTGCTTCCTCGAAGTGATCTATTGCGGAGCGTCAGCGTTGGAGAATTGGTGAACCAACTCGAGGCAGAGGTGATCTGCTGCTCTAACCGCCTGGATTTATTAGTTGAAAGTTTGAAGATTGGTGCGATGAATGTTAATTCTGCACTGAAGTATTTTCGTAAGGCTCGCAATATGGCCGTCGTCACGGGGGGCGATCGCACAGACATTCAATTGGCTGCACTCGAAACCTCGACTCACTGCTTAATTTTAACCGGTCATATCGGTCCATCCACCACCGTGTTGAACCGCGCTGAAGATTTAGAGATTCCGATTCTTTCGGTCGATTTAGATACGCTAACAACAGTGGAGATTGTCGATCGCACGTTTGGTCAAGTTAGGCTACATGAACCGATGAAACTTGAATGCATCTACGAAATGATGAGCGAGCATTTTAACTTTGATCGGCTCATGAATCTGCTAAAGCTTGAGTTGCCGGTTGCAGCGCCCTAGCATTTCAAATCTTGGGACAGCGCCCAGGCAAGTTTCCTAATCAGTAGGGACAGTCGCGGATTATTTGCCTCCTGTGATTTGCCTCCTGTTTATTTGACTCAAACTCGCCTGCCTGTTAAAAATCAATATCTTGATTGGAATCCTGATCCCCTGCATCTTCATTGCCATTTGAATCAGCCGATCGGGCAATCGGCAATCCACCCAACTCTAGCTTTTCCCGAACCTGGCGATCGATATCTTTCGCAAATTCTGGATTGTCCTTCAAATATTTGATGGCATTATCTCGGCCTTGAGAAATGTTGTCGCCATTGTAGCTGTACCACGCACCTCGACGAGTAATGACGCCTGTTTCTTCTGCTAAGTCGACGATGCAGCCCATTGAAGAAATCCCTTCGCCGAAGATGACATCAAATTCTGCAATGCGAAAGGGGGGCGCGACCTTGTTTTTCGCAACTTTCACTTTTGCACGAATGCCGTATTCTTCCGTTCCTTTCTTCAGCGTCTGAATTCGGCGGATATCCAATCGAACTGAGGCGTAGAATTTTAATGCGTTACCGCCTGTCGTCGTTTCTGGATTACCGTAAGAAATGCCGATCTTTTGGCGGAGTTGGTTGAGAAACACGACGCTACAGCCTGTTTTGCCGATATTCCCAGTAATTTTGCGGAGAGCTTGACTCATAAGGCGGGCTTGCAAGCCCACGTGAGTATCTCCCATTTCACCCTCGATCTCAGCACGTGGCACTAACGCTGCCACTGAATCGACCACGACCACGTCAATCGCAGTCGATCGAATGAGCTGATCGACGATTTCCAGTGCAGCTTCTCCGGTATCCGGTTGAGACACTAGCAGATTTTCGACATCGACGCCTAGAGCAGCAGCATAGGTTGGATCGAGAGCGTGTTCAGCATCAACGAAGGCAGCAATGCCGCCCATTTTTTGAACTTCGGCGATCGCATGGAGTGCAACCGTCGTTTTCCCTGAGCTTTCTGGACCATAGATTTCGATTACCCTGCCTTTAGGCAAACCGCCACCTAGCGCTAGGTCGAGAGTCAGAGCCCCCGTTGGGATTGTTTCTACCCTCATACGGGTCGCATCACCCAACCGCATAATAGTTCCTTTGCCAAAGGTGCGATCGATTTGGGTAAGTACCAAATTCAGAGCTTTTGTCTTTTCAGACGTTTCATTGGTCGCTTTAGCCATCAGTGCCTCAAGATGAGATTAGTAAACAGCCGGATTCAGAGAGTCGAAAACCAACGAATAGAAACATTAACGCATTTTCAGACAATATTGCCCGTTGAGATTACGTAAATTTGACGTCACCTCGTTCGAGGTTGGTGTCTTCCATCGTGTCGATTGGTGTTAGAAGGACCACAGGTGCCAGACGAGCAATTTGACATAATGCAATTAAGCTTACTGTCTCATAGGCATACGTATGATTAATCTGGAGAGAGCCAATCAATCCCAATCCCGATGAGTGGCCCGTTAAAGCAGCCAGTTAAAGCAACTCGTTATCGATGTATTGGGCTTTAGGCGTATCGGGGTCATAGATTTAGAATTGATTTGGGATCTCTGTATTATACAAACAAATGTACTATCTAATTTAGAAAACCGCTAGACTGAATAACAAATGATTTTTTTAATGATTGTCTCCGACCTGATGCTTTTTAAGATACTTTTCAACAGGGGATGTCGTCTCAGTAATTTTGACTAATTTGACTCCATGTCATCTAATCTCCAGTCATCTGCAAATCAGTTTGTTAGTCCGGAGGCGACCCTGTCTGTGGCAGGGTTGACGCTGTATATTCAAGGATTGTTGGAGGACGATCCGCAATTGCAGCAAGTCTGGGTCACTGGAGAAGTATCGAGCGCCAGCCGATATCGGAGCGGTTTGTTTTTTACACTACAAGATCCTGACCAAAAAGCGGCGATTAGCTGCGTGATCTGGAATAACCAAATCGGCAGGCTAGCGACCGTCCCGGTTCCGGGAGAACAGTTCATCATTTTAGGCCGGGTTCATGTTCACCGGAAGCGAGGAACCTATCAGCTTATCGTTTGGCAAGCATTGCCCGCCGGGGAAGGGCTTCGAGCCATTCGCTATCGACAGTTACGAAAGCGGCTCGAAGCAGAAGGGCTCTTTGCATCCGAGCGAAAGCGCCCTCTCCCTCTCTATCCACGAACAATCGCTGTGGTCACATCCCCTCAGGCAGCCGCTTGGGGAGATATTCAGCGAACGCTGAGACGGCGATATCCGGGTCTACATGTGCTGTTTTCGCCCGCTTTGGTACAGGGTGATCAGGCTCCAATGTCAATTTCGCGGGCGGTTGCTCGTGTGGTTAGAGATCAACGGGCAGAGATGTTGATTTTGTCACGCGGGGGGGGAGCCACTGAAGATATGGATTGTTTTAATGATGAACGGGTAGTCAGGGCGATCGCCCTCTGCCCGATTCCAGTGGTTGCAGGGATTGGGCACCAGCGAGATGAATCGCTTGCAGATTTAGTAGCTGATGTCTGCGCTCATACGCCGACTGCGGCGGCTGAGCAGTCGATTCCGCGATTAGCAGATTTGTATAGCGAACATCAAGATCGGGCCAGGGCCTTGCGTCATGCGCTCCAACATCAGCTCAATACGGCCTATGATGTCCATGCTCGAATTCGTGAGCGGCTGCGGCGACTCCAGCTCGACCAACATATTCGACAAGAGACTCAATCAGTAGATTGGTTGCGTCAGCGCTTGATTCAAACGATCACTCGTGAAATGCGCCAAGCGACTCAGCAGTGCCAGTTGCTTCACCAAAAACTAGATACCTTAAATCCGGACGCTGTCCTGCGTCGTGGATATGCGTTGGTGCGACAGACCGACAATGGCGCGATCGCGCGATCGGCGTCTGACTTGACTCCAGGCCAAGAGCTACATATCCAGCTTGCTCAAGGACAGCTTAACGTAACGGTCTCCAGAATCCTTGATACATCCCCAGATCCTAGTTCTTCTCCTAATCTATGAATGATTTTCCTGTCCCGCCTGATTCAGCGTTCTCGCCTGACCCAGCTTCCGTGAGTGAGAGATCTACTGAGAGATCTACTGAGAGATCTGGTGAGAATCAGGCGATCGCATCTAATTCGTCTAAGCTGGATTTGCCCCATGATTGGCATTATGAGGCGACGATTGCCAAAATTGAAGCCATCATCACTCGCATCGAACTCGGGGAGCTTGAACTCAGCGAGGTCTTCGAGCAATTTGAAATTGCTGTTTCGCAATTGAGAGAATGCGAGGAATTTTTGGGTCATCATCAGCAACGGATGGATTTATTAATCGAAACGTTGACAGACGATGTGGAAGGATTTTGAGCAATATTGGGGGGCTAGGCAATACTGCCGCGTTTGCGGGCTTCTTTATAGGATGTTCCGATATTTTTGAGCCCGGAGCGGACCATCTGCTGTTCGAGGAGGGCAAAAAATCGAGCGCGATCGCCCCCCCTGACAACCGCTTGATTATGAGCCTCTGCTAGCGCAACGGGATAACCGTAGCCTTTTTGAACCTGAGCGATTGTTAGCGTCAAGGCAGTGTCTAGCAGTGCAGCATCTTTTGCAACCCATTCTGGAAATTCTACCCGCGCAATTTCTGCACCCACATGAACATAGCAAAAGTAAATTCGATGCTCGCCGTATTCATCCAAAATACTGGCAGAGCTTTGCCAGAGCGCGCTTCGTCGTCCCGGTTCGAGCAGTAACGACCAGAGCGCCGTATCTCTCAAGGGCGCGAACACTTGACAGGGAGCCGTTTCGGTATATCCGGGACAGTGGGTTGCGCAGTCAGGAGCGTCATACGGGCAGGTATGCAATCGTAAAAAGTTGAGAGCTTCGCCGCTGCGAGAGGCGCTGAGATAGCCGACTACGGGAATTCGGGCATTTTTGAGACTAGTCCATGCCTCTAGAATAGGGGGCAGCAGGCGATCGCACGCATCAGCAGGCAGTGATTCGAGAAACCAGTAGATCAGTGATCCATCGACCATGGCCAGAGTGGGAGGAGATGCTGTGAAGGATGTAGACGATTGGGGATGCAACGATTCGACCAACTCAGCTAATACCACCGCTTCGGATACCGTGCGCCGATAGCCCATCCATTCTTCTGTGCGGATGCCCCACTGACGAGAGATATAAAGGTCTTCGGGACGATAAATAATTTCGGGCAAGCTATCGAGCAAGGGGTGGCGGTTTTGCCCGTAGTGCAAAGCCACTCGACCGACATTAATCAGATAGCAATACGCAATTTCATGATGGTTAGGGGCAATCTGAGACCCATCTGTGGCAATGACTGTATGCCTGGCGGGCGCCGCCGCAATAGGAATTTGAGTTGTAAGGGGTTCCATCGGTTCGGCAGCCGTAAAGCCGAGGCGATCGCGCCATTCCTGCTGGCGGTGAATTAAGTCTGCCTGTCGCGGCTGAGCGGATTCGATGAGCGATCGCGCGATTTCGAGTCGCTTTCGGGCAGCGTCTGCTTCTTGCGTCAGATGGTTGCCAATTCCGCTAATCTGCCGAGCCAGTTTGGTCAGATCGAGCATGGTTAATCTCCAGATATGCCGCCACTGGACAGCATCGTAGCGCAATTTAATACATACGTTCTGTTTTATTCGATAACCGTCATCGCCGCAACCCGATCGTCCAAACCCGATGATGATTCCGCTTCCCCCTTACAATTGACGAGAAGACCTATCGTGGATTGGACGACCACCTGTGGCATTTAAGATTGGCTTATTAGGATTAGGAACCGTTGGCAGCGGTACGGCTCAGATTTTGCTTGATCCGGCTCAGCGACATCCGCTCGTTGAGGAGTTGGAAATTTATAAGATTGGCGTGCGATCGCCCGATAAGCCCCGCTCTATCGATGTCCCGCCCCACTGCCTGACTGCTGATTTAGAATCCATTGTCACAGATCCAACGGTGGATATTGTGGTAGAAGTCATTGGCGGAATCGAACCCGCGCGATCGCTCGTGCTTTCGGCCATTGCCCATCACAAACACGTCGTCACAGCGAACAAAGCCCTGATTGCCCGTCATGGTGCCGAAATTTTCACCGCTGCAGAAGAGGCGGGAGTGTATGTACTTCTAGAAGCCGCAGTCGGTGGCGGTATTCCGGTCGTCGAACCGCTCAAACAATCGCTGTGTGCCAATCGCATCCGGGTGATTATGGGAATTGTGAACGGCACGACAAACTATATCCTGACTCGAATGCAGCAGGAAGGCGGAGACTTTAGCACCATTCTTAAAGATGCTCAGCAGCTTGGCTATGCTGAAGCCGACCCTACTGCCGATGTGGAGGGGCTAGACGCAGCTGATAAAATCGCAATTTTGGCATCTCTGGCATTCGGCGGGCGGATTAAGCTCTCAGATGTTTACTGTGAAGGGATTCGGCAGATCACCTCAACCGACATTATCTATGCAGATCGGCTAGGATTTGTGATCAAACTGTTGGCGATCGCCTGTCGAGACTCTCCGCCAGACGCGGGGGCACACAAAGAACCCGAGCAGCTTCAAGTCCGAGTGCATCCTACCCTGGTGCCTCGCGATCATCCGCTTGCCAATGTCAACGATGTCTATAACGCTATTTTGATTGAGGGTGATCCGATTGGGCAGGTGATGTTCTTTGGCCCGGGAGCGGGAGCAGGCCCCACGGCTAGTGCAGTTGTGTCCGATATTTTGAATATTGCAGCGATTCTCAAGGTCGAGCGCGGCACCGTTCGACAGCCCGATAACATCCCAATGCTTGATCCACTGCTGGCGTGTCATCATCAGCACTATTGCAACATTGCTCCGATGAGCGAATTATCGACTCGCTTTTATGCCAGGCTCCTCGCCCAAGATAGCCCCGGAGTGATTGGCAAACTCGGAACCTGTTTTGGTCATTATGACGTCAGCCTAGAGTCAATTGTGCAAATTGGCAAACGAGGTGAGGTTGCCGAAATCGTGGTCGTCACGCACCATGTGCGCGAAGGGAATATGCGAAACGCATTGGCAAGTATCCGAGAATTTGACGTCGTTAGAGAAATTCCGAGCCTGTTGAGAGTGCTATGAGCTAAGCATTTGAAATGATAAGGGGCTGTAAAGAAACAATTTCACGGTTTAATTGAGCCGTAGGGTGCTGTATAGCCTTTCAGGCATGGCTACGCTAAAGCGTCAGCGCAACGCACCACCATGAGGTTTTTAACAAGCCCTAAATGCTCCCAATAGGTACGACATCACCGCTATTAGGAACCCGCAGGCAGCGCCGTTTGAGGCTGAAAAAGTTGTTCTAAATTGAGTAGAAATGCAGGCGGGTTTCCATTATCCCCCTTAATCAACGCACTGATGCAGCGAATTTTGCCATCACTCAGATAGGTGGGTGGAATCGGAGCAAACGCAGACTTAGGAACTCGCCGGAGTGTCGGCTGCGAATCAATGGGCAAGCCAATCAGTTCACGATTTTGAATATTTTGAACGATCAGCAAATATTTCTCAGACGACGACTGATCTGCATTCGATGCAGATGAAGAGGGAGAATCACCTATTAATAGTCTGGATTGAGACGAGTTAACGAAAATCCTTTGCTTCAGATCAATCACTGGAATATCATGTCCGAGATAGTGGGTGAGCCCGGTTCCAACTCCTTGCGATGATCCGTAAACATCGCCTAGTGGAATGACCTTTTGGGCGGCCACAATGGGCAACGCGAACCATTCTCCTTGCAAGGAAAACAGAATGAGCTGTTGCTTTGCATCTGCTTTAGCGTGGGCAGCGCGAGCTGCTAATCGTGAAAGAGTTGCCATTATGAGTTACACCAATTACCGATTTTGGATTTATAGCCCCGAGGGCATGGCTCTGCTCCGCTAGCGATTGGATTGGTAGGTGCTCTGCATGATAGTAAGTAGGACGATCCTTGTCGAGGCGACTCGACGCAGGGTCTTATCGAATCGATTCAACTTCACGGGTCGATGTCACCATTTCTTCAAGGGAGCGGAGTAAATTTTGTTCGTTGTAGGGTTTAGAGAAATACGCGGATGCTCCCAGGCTGATTGCGAGTTGGCGATGCTTTTCTCCACTTCGAGAGGTCAGCATAGCAACCGGGATATGTTGATAGTCTGCATTTGATTTAATTCGGGCTAAGAATCCATAGCCGTCTAGCCGAGGCATTTCGATGTCGCAAATCACTGCGTGTATATCTAAGCCGCCAAATAGTTTATCGATGGCATCTTGTCCGTCTTTAGCTTGTTCGACTCGGTATCCTGCTTTTTCCAGCGTCAATGCTAGGAAACGGCGAACGTTCACCGAGTCATCCACGATTAGGATGGTGGGTTCTTGATTGATGGGAACAGCGGGAGGAAGCTCTGGTAACGCGGGCTCAAAGGTCGATGGAGGATACGAATCTGGCAGCATCGGCATCAGGGAGTCGGCCTGACGAGCGTCTATACTGCGCGATCGCTCGTCACTCGCAATCCAATGCAGTAATTCTGGAATATTGACGAGGGGAACCACTCGACCGTCACCCAAAATCGTGCAGCTACTGAAGCCATCGGGTAGAGGAAGATTACCTTCAACTTTACGAATTGCCACTTCTTGCTCACCCCAGCAGCGCTCAACCTCAACGCCCATTAGCTGATTGCCATGGCTGACAACGAGCAAGGTAGGCGTGCTGATAGACGGCAATGCTTCCATTTTGTCGAGCGATCGCGGGCAGTTGAATTTGAGAAATTTCTTCAGGCGAACCACTTGCACCATCTGGTCTTGCCAGCTAAGCACCTCAGTGCCTGCTGTTTCGATGATGTATTCTGGCTGGAGCACAATCATCTCTTCGATGACATCCGTCGGGAATGCCAGCAACATCGAATCTGTTTCTGCCAGGAGGATGCGAGCTACTGAGAGAGTAAACGGCACCGAGAGCGTAAATGTGGTGCCAACTCCAGTTTGGGTATCGACTTTGATATCGCCTCGGATTTGCTTGAGGCGATCGCGCACGACATCCATGCCGACGCCTCGACCCGATAGATCGGTCACATTACTCGTGGTGCTAAATCCGGGTTCAAAAATTAGCGAGATCAGCTCTTCGTCACTCGCGGCGGCAAGGAGCATTTCATCGAGCCCCATCTGCCGAGCGCGTGACCGAATTTTGTCAAGCGGAATCCCCCCTCCATCATCTCGAATCGTAATCAGCGTCCGATTATTGCGATGGGTAGCGCGAATTTCAATCAGCCCTTGTTCGGATTTACCGTGACGAAGCCGCGTGTTTTGATCTTCAATGCCGTGATCGAAGGCATTACGAACCAGATGCATCATCGGATCATTGATGGCTTCTAAAATATTGCGATCGATGAGGGTATTAGCGCCATAAATTTTGAGATCAACGGGCTTATTATGCTTTAGAGATAGCTCACGAAGTGCTCGAGGAAATCGATCGACCACATCAGAGAGGGGCCGCATTCGCACTTGCGTGAGACGAGTCTGAAGCTGTTTTGCGGTTTTATTGAGCCCTCGGAAGGTTTGTTCTGTATCTTCTAAATTAAGGTCAAAATCACTCGTCACCTCTTGAATTTGAACAATAGTTTCCATCATTTCTTGAGACAGCAGATGGAGATCGTCGTATCGATCAAATTCGAGGGAATCAAACCCATTGCTGTGATGATCATCGGGGCGATCGCCCGGCGGTGGCGACCTAAAATCTGACGAATAGGGTGGAGACGATGACGTGCTTGATGAGTTCGCATGAGACGCAAACGCTAACTTAGGCCCAGAAACGTGATCATAGGTAGTCCGCAACCGAATATTTGACTGTTCGAGGGTTTGGACACGATATTTCAAGGTTGTTAACAATTCTCGCATCCGCTTGATATGCAAATCCAATCCGTTTCGCTCAATCGTCAGCTCACCGAACAAGTCGTTAAGCTGATTGAGTCGCTGGACGGGCACGCGAACCGTCGTTTCTTGGGTTTCGCTGTCGTCATGTCGAGGCCCCGAATCAGGTTTAACTTCCACAACTTTGTGGGGATTAGCCTGGAAGTCGGGCGTAGGCGCATGAGCCGCAACTGGATACGCATCGGAGTGAACAGAGCTAGAAATCGACGTTTCCGATGTCGAGAGCTCGGCTAAATGCCAGTCCTCATCAGCGGCAGTAACCGCTGGTTCGGACTCTGAGACATCTGAATAATCGTCAGGTTCAGATTCATCTGACGAGGTAACTTCATCATCTGATGAGAAATAGTGATCCGCTGACGAGATATAGTCATCAAATGTTTCGGGGGCGTCAGGTTGAGCAAATTGAATGACATTTTCTAACGGGATGTCATCTATGTCTACGCCATCTTCTACGCCACCTTCTACGCCACTGAGACGGGTCGGCAACTCGGCAATGTTACCGGTCAAGACGAGCGCCTGTGATTGCCTCCACGACCGAAGCGCCGACTGAGCCAGATCTTCAATATCGTCGGGCATAGTTTGCAACTGGTGTGTAACAGAATCACACAGTTGGCTAAATGCATTCAACTGAAGCATTTCACCCAATCCGCCCAGTTCTTGCGCCAAGATTTCAAGTTCTTCCCGAAGACAGGGATCTTGATTTTCCAAGACGGATTCAAGGCGTTGCAGACAGCCTTCGACTTCAGTCTGGAAAAATAGCGGAATCACATCTTGACCGTCTTCTGGGGACAAGATGGATGCGGCATCTTCTGCTTGGGGTTCTCCCAATCGTTCATGCAGTTGATTAAATACGTCTCGCGTCTGACGGTCTAGCCAATCAGCATCCGGAGATGTTCCTTGGCGATCGCACTCGATAATCGTTTCTAGACAATCCACGCCAGTCAACAACAGATGCTCCAGCGTGGAGTCCACATTAATAGCATTTTTCTGCGTCTTGAGAACCTTGAATGAATCTTCTAATCGATGAGCCAGGCTACTTAAGATTTGATACCCCATCATACCCGCCCCTCCTTTGATGGAGTGAGCGGCTCGCAACGCAGCATTAATCGCTTGAATGTCAACTCCTCGACTTGATAATCCGAGCAAGGCTGCTTCTATTGTGCTGAGATACTCCCGTGCTTCATCTAGAAATTGGAGCCGGATTTCAAGTTCCTTATCATTCGACATGGGTTTATACCACTCCGTTATTGGGTCGCCGCAAACAGCCTGAGCAAAGGCTAGTATTAGAGGTTGTCCCAGGCATCCTGCCCCTTGCCCTATATCTGAGGGATTTCGATGCCCATGACAATATCCCTGGAGTCTTCGTGGCTGCATCCTGCTTTTCTGGTTCTAGAAGGAAGTGAAGATCTGCACCTCCGCCAACTAGACGCACATAAAAATGCCAAAGATGTAGATGGATAGATCGGGCCAGAGTCATCGTAGTGTTTGGAAATGTTGGGCATGGGATCGCCATGCCCATTAACTGCAGAAATCAGGATGATGCAACACAACTACTCAATCTCACGCATTAGGTCTGTGCATCAGGTCCGACTTTGAATGTTTCAACAGATGCCTGCAATTCTTGGGCAACTTTGACTGTATTGTTCAAAGAACCTGACATAATTCGAGATGACGTAGAGGTCTGCTCGGAAATTTGGGCGATGTCTTTCATCAGTCGAGACACAACCTCAGACGTTTCCACCTGAGACACGGTTGCATCCGAGATAGACTGCACCAGCTGATCGATTTGTCGAGACACATTAACGATTTGATTCAAGCTTTGTTTGACATCATCGACGAGTCGCGTTCCTTCGACCACTTGTGAGGTGCTTTGTTCCATCGCAGATACGACTTCGCTTGTCTCTAGCTGAATATTGGCAACGATTTTCTCAATTTCTTGAGTCGCATTTGCAGAGCGTGCTGCGAGTTCGCCCACCTCTTCTGCAACGACAGCAAATCCTTGCCCTTCCTCTCCAGCGCGGGCGGCTTCAATTCCGGCATTGATCGCTAGTAGATTGGTCTGGAGAGCAATTTGGTTAATCAGCGAGACAACCTTTGAAATCTGCTGAGACGATTCACCCAAGCGTTTTACTTTTTTAGCAGTTTCAGCAACCGTTTCTCTGAGGCCGAGAATATTTTGCACCGTCAAATCCATGACCGCTCCACCCGTTGTCGCAGTATCCGAGGCTTGGTGAGCCACGAGAGCTGCTTGTCGAGCGCTATTAGCAACTGCCTGGATAGAGGTTGTCATTTTTTCAACGGAGGCAAGCGTGCGGGTCGTGTCTTCGGCTTGCTTCAGTGCTGATTCGGCAAGATTGCGAATTTCACCTTCGTTTTCGCCTAACGACACGTTCACCTGTCCAGCGGCTTGTTTAACCTGGACTACAATTTGCCGCAAACTTTCTACGATGGAGTTGAAGAAATCTGCAACAATTCCAATTTCGTCGGCAGTGACTTCAGCACGAACCGTCAAATCACCTCTAGCAGCATCCTCGACATCTCCAAGCAGATTGATTAACTGTTTCTGGAGGGCTTCTTTTTGCTGCTGCCGTTCTTCGGAGAGCGCCTCAGCTTCTAGGCGGGCTTTTTCTCGTTGTTTGAACAAATTGGATTGTTCGACAGCAAACCCAATCTGAACAGCCATCTGTCGGAAGAAGGTGATCTCCACGTCTTTCCACTGCCGAGGCTCTGAGCACTGATGCCCAACAAACAGACCCATCAAATTGTCAGCGACTAGAATGGGCGCAACTACACTTGCTTTGACATCAAAGGGTTCGAGCTGGCCTCGATAGCACAGGTCGATTTTTGACTCGTTTATATTTTCGATAGTCTGGACACGCCCTTGCTTGTACTTCTCGACGTAGTTTTCTGCAAAACACGGGTCGTTGATATTGGCGCCGAGAGCGGCTGGGAATTTCTTGTCAACCGATTCCGCGGCAACAGTACCTTGCCATTTTTCGTCGAACAGATAGATGATGGCTCGATCAAGGGCGATCGCCTCTCGTACACCCTTCAACGCTACATCATAGATTTTCTCCTGGTCTAGCGTTTGTCGCATGCGAGACGTGATTTCGTTAAGCTGTCGTTCAAACCGAGCTTGCAATTGCTGACGGTTAAACAATTCAGATTGTTCGAGCGTAAATCCGAGCTGAGTTGAAATTTGGCGGAAAAAGCTTATTTCTGACTCTTGCCACTCACGCGGCGCTGAACACTGATGCGCCACGAGTAAACCCAGTAGATTTTTGGCAACTACGATGGGAGCTACGATATTGGCCTTCACCTTGAAGGGCTCAAGCTGCCCTCGATAACACGAATCAATCTCTGCGGTTTGAATATTATTGATGGTCTGGACACGCCCTTGCCTATACTTCTCGACATAATCTTCTGCAAAACAGGGGTCATAAATGTTAGCGCCAAGGGCTGCCGGAAACTCCCTGCTCACTGACTCCGCTTTGATAGATCCTTTCCAGTTTTCGTCAAACAGGTATACTACGGCCCGATCAACGGCGATCGCCTCTCGCACACCTTTCAGAACCACATCGAAAATCTGCTCCCGATCGAGAGACTGGCGCATCCGGTAGGTGATTTCATTCAGTCGACGTTCAAACTCACCTTGAATGCGCTGCCGCTGGATCAACACCGCCTGGTTTAATGCACTCCCCACCTGCGTGGCTAACTGGCGCATCGTATTGATTTCAGATTCTTTCCAAATACGCGGACCACTACAGTGATGAGCACACAACAAGCCAATGAGCTCACCCGCAATTACCAGCGGGGCAACAATATTTGCCCTGACCTGCAACCGCTCTAAGATGGCGCAATGACAGTCCGTGAGATCGGCTCTAGAGACATTATCAATGCTTGATACTCGACCTGTCCTATAGCGCTCAATAGCCCCAGGAACGAGGGGATCTTCAATACGTTGTCCGATCGCTGAGGGCCAGCCTTGTTCGACCGATTCGGCGGCAATAACGCCACTTTCATATCCAGGATTAAATCGATACAGCAACACGCGATTCGTCTGGAGAACCTTCCGGACTCCATCCACAGAGCGCTGCAAAATCTCGTCATAGTCAAGGGTTTGGCGTAAGCTATTGCTGACGTCTGCCAGCATTTGGGCGAGTCTTGCTTCAAATTCTTTCTCTTGAGACGAGATGATTCCTGAGAGTGCCAGTCCGGTCTGATCGGCAAGCTGCTTGAGATAATCAATTTCTAATGGCTTCCAAATCCGCGTCCGAGAACATTGGTGGGCAACAAGAATACCCACTAGGGTATTGCCTGCCACGATGGGCACTACTAGATTAGCTTTAACGCCCAGCCCAGCCAGCAAGGCTTTGTGTTCGGGAGAATAGGTTGAGGACTGCACGTCACTGGTGGGCACAACCCGACCTCGACGATACTCATCCAACAACTGTCTTGGAATACATGCATCTGAAATGTTTACTTCCAAGGCAAGGGGCAAGCCGGGGTCAGCCGCTTCTGCGACCACACTACCCCCCGATACGCGGTCGAAGCGATAGACCACGACGCGATCGGCGAGAAGCTGCTTTTTGGCAACTTGAACCACTTGGTCAAATACATACTGAGTATCGCCTCGGTTTGCAGCATTGGCCAAGCCTGTATAAAACTGAGATTGCTCTAGGGCTGAGGCTTGAGCTGCAAGGGATGCTCTCACCCGATTGACCAAAGAATTGAAGCTACTTGCAAGAGTTTGAACTTCGGTGTTGCCTTTAACATCTGCATAGATATCAAGATTTCCTACAGCCGCTTGGTCAGCAATGCTAGCAAGTTGAGTCAGCGGTTTGGATATATGTCGGGCTGATCGCATCATGACCAACGCCGATACAGCGCCCACTACCACAAACGCTAAGGCAAACAGCGTTGCTACATTTCGTCCGGCGGCTGCGATTTCGCTTTGATCCGCGGATGCAACCGCAATCCAATTGGTGCCTGGGATGCTTGCAAAAGTATACTCTCGCCCACCCTCTTTCAACGTGCTCACTAAGGCGGGTTGCCCAGTCTCGGCTTGCGCGTCAGAGGCAACCGTGGTCACAGGAAACTGGGCATTGCTAGCCGCTGCTTCTAGTCCGTCGGGCTGATTGGTTAGCAGATTGGCGATCGCAGCTGCCCGTTCACGAACGACGTCTCCGCCCACGATTTCTTGGTTCTGAGCAACCCCTTCGCCGCTCAACGTTGTGACCGGAATGGCTCGGTTCTCACTATCAAATGCGATGATTTGAATTTGTTCAGAGGTTAGCTTGCCTCCATCTTCGATGAACGTCAGGACTTTGTTAAAAAATTCGGTCGGCACCACTGCCTTGACCGCTCCCAAAAATTGCCCTGAAGCTGGATCAATAATAGGCTTAGCAATTTCAAAGCCAATGGTGTTAGACGACTCATCAAAGACAGGCTCTAGGATTTGCTGTTCCCCATTTTGGGCTCGTTGCCACCATTCTTCATCACGCTGGACAAAGTCTGACGTGGAATTGCTATAGGCCAAATTAAAGCCGTTTTTATCTGTAAAAAATAGTTCGGCAACCCCGCCAATTTCAGCAGACTGTCTGAGATAGTCGTTCAGCCGTTGATTAGGACGCAGCAAACGACTCTGAGCAAACCGCTGCTCAGCTTCTTCAACCGACAGTTGTTCAAGCCCTTGATAGCGAGAAAATTCGATGGCGCTGCGGCTTTCTTCAATAACTGCCGGATTAGCAGCAACTAATGCCGGAATTTGTTCTGCTTCGTCGATCAGTCCTTGAGTGGCTTCACCAATTCCTTGGGCTTGTCGTTGTAAGAGTTGGCGACTCTCTTGCGACGATTGGTGGGACGTGATGAGATATCCGAGCGCACCTGCGGCCGCGACTGGGACTAGCACCCCCGGCACAACTCGTGTGACAAGCTGACGACGAAGTGACGCCTGGCTTTGCTGCTTCTCCCGGAGTTCTTTAAACGGATCGGCGATCGCGCCGTTGTCGGATGCTTGCACCGAGGAATTTAGAGGGGTTTGAAGAGAGTTAAGATGTCCATTTTGGGATGCATCCAATTTGGTCTCCTGAGTGTAGAGGGAGTGATTCATACTGCTTTGACGGGGTGACTGAGTCGGAGGCAAAGAATTTGACCGATGGTCGTCGCTCTCGTTTGAGTTGTTGATGGCATCAAGTCGGTTCACCATGGGTTAAATCTCATATCGATAAGGGACGGTCGGGGCATGAGTGATAGCTCAAAACCCTTAATACTGCTGCAGGATAGGCGATTGAACAATAGCTTCCGCATCGAGAACCAGCACAATTTCCTGCGGTTGTAAGACACACCCTCGAAGATATGGGACGAGTGCCGGAGTCACTTGTCCGAGTGGAGACTGAATCACATCTTTTTGTATCCATCGAATGCCTTCGATGCGCTGTACTGCTAGTCCAAGCGGCACAGAACCGACCTGAATCATGACTAGGCTGTACTGCTGTACGGATGGATTGAGGCGAGAAATACCCAGCATTAATGCTAAGTCAACAACCCAGACGACGCGGCTGCGCCGATTCATCAACCCCAATAAGCATGTCGACATATTAGGAATTGGAGTCAATCGATGAGCCGGTAAAACAATCGCTTCCTGGACGTGATCCATCGAAAAGCAAGCGGGCACTTTCTGTCCGAGTTGAAATTTTAGATGAGCATCTCCAGTCGCCTTCTGTGATTGGCTTTTGGTAAATGCGAGTGCAGTATGTTCCATAGCGTTAGCCTGCAACTAATTTCACAGCACGAATAAGTTGCTCACGGGTAAATGGCTTGGTGACGTAGGCATCAGCACCTTGCTTCATCCCCCATAGGCGATCGATTTCTTGATTTTTAGACGTACAAATTACAATGGGTACTTTTTCGGTTACGGGATGCTTTTTGAGACTGCGGCACAATTCAAACCCGCTCATGCCTGGCATGACTACATCGGTCACAATCACATCAGGTCGTTGTTCAATAGCAATATTTAAAGCTTCTTTAGCACTGACTGCACTAATGACGTTATACCCACTCTCACGCAAATAATGGCTCATCAGTTCCATCTCAGAGAGGGTATCTTCAACAACTAGGATTGTGCCCATCAATGTTACGCTCATCACTGAATAATCCTTAGAATCAACACACAGAAATGCTTGCAAAAAAGTAGATGCAAAGGGTTCAGATTTGCATCGTTGAAATAAAGAAACGGATTGATAGTGCCTTTACATGATTTACGTCTCAACCTGAATAAAAATCCTAAACAGTTATGCTCTAACGCTAAAATCCGTTTCAAGCTGAAACAAAGATCATTTCAAACCTGGAATGGATGATTAGCTGTCTCTAACGTAACTAGTACAAGATGGCGGACGTTTCATACCCGTAGTGTGAGCGAGTCGCTCACGTCGCGGGCAAGATGCCCGCACTTAAATGTTTGGCTTATTTTTGCCACACAGTACTAGGGCGATCGCTACGTTAAGTGCTTGAATACCATCTTGAGTAAATCTGACTGGGTGAACGGCTTTGTCAGATAGCCCGATGCTCTCACCAGCTTTGCCTTAGCTCGATCGATAAAGCCTGTATTTCCAGTCACCATGATGATAGGCGTATTTTTAAATGATGGATGTCGTCTCAAAAGAGAACACAACTCATATCCATCCAAGTTCGGCATTTCAACATCCAAAAGAATCAGATCTGGCTTGTTTCGAACAATTTGCATGAGCGCCTTGACCGGATTATTAATCATCAACACCGAGAAGCTCTTGTCTTCCAAAAAAGAATTGATGGCGTTTAGAACCGTGGGACTATCGTCAATACAGGCAATTTTGTAAACTGTTTTCGCTGCCCCCGCAGCATTTTCTTGAGCTGGATAGCCAGGGATAGGGCTATTCATCGGTTCAGCCACCCTATTTTGAACAGGGTTGACTGGAGTTGGACTAGGGGCGGGGGCAGGATTGACGGCCGGAGACTTAAAGTTGCTGGGTTGAACGAGTGGATTAACCGGTCGAGTCGGAGTTTGGATGATTTGACGAGACGATTTGCGCTGCCGCAATTGCGCCTGACAATATTCGACAAGTGGACGAATATCCAGTTGACACAGTTGGGGCATTTCCACAAACTGACCGGGTTCGATCAGCTCATAGGCTCCTTCTCGGACCAGAAGAAACGACTCGATCACCTCTTTGGCAAGGTTCTCAATGAGCAGAGTTGCCTGAGCAGAATCAAGATACTGCTGATTTACCAACCAACAAATCGCCTGATAGTCCGGTACGTAAGTAGAGTCCACATCAACCGAGCGCTCAAACAGCAACCGAACTTGCACCCGAACTGCACTAACTAGGCTAGGCACCTGGTTGTTGAGTCGGCGCAAATATTGATCAAGTCGTCCAAAGGGGTCAACCGAATTGGTCGCATAGGTAAGCTTTCCCTGCTCTAAATAAAACGTCCAAGACGCTGCATCATTAAATACCTGTAAACAACCGCTAGCCTGTCGACTCGTTAACTGTGCAAGTAAGCTCAGCGGATGCAATCTTTGAAACGATCTGTGGCTAACCATAGCGGCAGTATTCATTGGTCTCTACTCCGGCTTCAGTTCATCAACTCCGATATACGCTCAGGACTTGGTAACGAGTTGGGACTCATAATAGCCCCACACAGTCGTTGGGAACACAAATCCATACAAGATTGAGCTGGGTAGGTACACCGATGATCAACACCCAAATCGATGTGCAAAACCGTTTAGGTGGCTAAAAATATTCAGGCGAGTAAACTTGGCATTTACTGAGCACGCACGTCTGGCAAACTCACATCCAATCATTTATATGTGCAGTGAGGTAACGCGAGATCCGGAACAAATAATCCATTCGGCATCTAATTAACGCCCATGAACTGATACTTCCAAATCAAGGCAATGCATGCTAATCGACTGAAATATTGGCTTGATAGATACTCTAAACGAATGCTCTTTAGTAACAGATGAATGGCTATTTGCTGACTGTAGCCAAATGATAGATGGTGCTACCCCTGATCCATCTCCAAGTTTTCGCTTACAAGCTGGTCAAAATCTCGCAAGCCTTGGTGCAATCCTCAAAAACTTGAGCAGGTCAGTTGGTATGAGCTAGCAATTTCCCAGTTGATATTGAGACTAACAGATTGATTTAACAAAGTGGGTGAAGGGGACATGAAGAATATATAAAAATCGAAACAAGCTGCATTCGTGAGTTCTCAAGGGTTTCAGGTTAGAAATGAATCTCAAACGGGTGGATAAATACGGCAGGTGCGATCGCGTAGCGTGCAACACACATGACTGATGATTTAACTCAGGGCGAATGGCCGAAACGTGCCGCAAATTGGGGTTTGAAGAGATTAGATCATGGCTGAACGATCGTAAGACACGTATTACGGTGATAACACACTATTTTCTGAAGCCCCGTTTAAATGAAGTCACGAAACGCTAAATTTATGCGAGCTTCAAGTTTGAATGAAGAAAGAATTAAGCTGCGTCGGTTTTGTGACAAAATCCAACATTTTGGGGCGATCGCCTGTAGAACTAGGGGTCAGGACGGCTAAAATCGCTCTAACTGTGAATGGATTTGATATAGATTCTGATGCAGAGAGAATCGCCGCCCATCATCCAATCAGTCAATGCCGGAGTTGATAGAAAGATTGAATCGTTCATTTAGGTCGTTTTCTAACGTATGTTTAAAAAGTCGATTGCGTGTTTGATAAAGGCGCGCCGAATGAATACATGCGCAAAACATACCCAAGCTGGCTCAATCTTATGGGCCTAGATTTGGCGAGCGTGTTAGCAGCAGTTTAACTTACAGCAGTATGCCATCAGATGTAATACAATACGTCATCAAATATTGCTCGACTCAGAATTCTTTACTGTAAGTTTGATATCGTTGTGATTATTTTATAGACGCTAATATTCACTAAAGGATTAACCTCTTAAGACGATGACTAGCAAAGTCATGACCTTCCGGTTCCCACAACGGCTAGCTGAGACTATTGTTTCATTGGCAGAAGAGACAGGCAAAGGCAAGACCGCAATTGTAGTAGACGCTTTGAATCGGGCTCTTGAGATTCCGCCTGAGCCAGCCGACCCCGTGATAGAACCGCTCAAGCGGCAAATTTCTCAACTGGCTCAGCAGGTCGAAACTCTCTCTGATCAACTGGGTGACATTCAACAGCAGACGTTAGACGAACCAGATTTACCAGATTTACATCGATTCAACTCACTAGAGCATGCGGTTGATTCCTGTCGAGAGGGTGATGATATGCAGGTTGGCGCTGATGCTCTACCTATCATGTCACAGACACGTGATGCCAGTATAAGAGGCGGTGAGAGTGGCAGCGTGAGTTTGCAGGGTAATCGAGCCGAGACGCCGATCGAGCTTGATACCTCAGCGAATTCTTCAGAGTCTTCAGACGGCGAGAACCGTGAACTTCTTGACCGCATCGCGTATCAGTCAGCAGTTCTCGATCAAATTCTCTCGGCATCGCCAGATTTATTCTTTGTGCACGATCGATTTGGTCGATATACCTATGTGAACCCCGCTGGAGCCAGAGCACTCGGTTTTGAGCGAAGCTATTTTTTAGGGCGAACGATTCGAAATTTAGAGGTGGCTGCCGACTTCCTGGAACCGTTTGCGCTTCAATATGAAGCGGTATTGACAACAGGGCAGCCTGCCAGCGGTGAAATCAGCATTCCAACCATCAATGGAGCTCGAAATTATGATTATATTTTGAGCCCAGTCCAGGGAACGAATAATACAATTAACTCCGTTGTTTGTATTGCGCGTGATATCACTGAGCGGAAACAGGCAGAAGCATTTCTGCGAGACTCAGAGGTCAAATATCGTAATTTGTTTGAATCTGCGAATGATTCGATCTTTATCGTCGATGCAATTACCCATCGATTCCTAAACGTCAATTGGAATGCAGCACGGCGATTAGGATATACCCGACAAGAACTGCTAAAGCTTTCAATTTGGGATATTGATCAATCGGCTTCAGATGCTCGAAATAAATCCCTGGTGCGATCGCTGCTGGCGGGAGGACACCTCATTCTAGAAACAACGTTTCAGTGTCGAGACGGCACTGAACTGCCTGTCGAGGTTAGTAGCTGGGTAATTGAGTACGGCGATCGCCTCGCGTTTCAGAGTTTTGCCCGTGATATCAGCGATCGCAAGCGAGCAGAAGCAGAAATTCGGGCACTCAACGCTGACCTAGAGCAACGGGTGAATGATCGCACCGCCCAGCTCCAGCAAACGAATATTGAGTTGGCCAACGAAGTTGCAGAGCGGCAACAGGCAGAAATCGCGCTCAAGCAGGCAGAAGCCAAGTATCGCGGTATTGTCGAGAATGCCGTCATCGGGATTTTCCAAACCACGCCCCAAGGTCGATATCTAAGCGTCAACCCGACGATGGCGCGCATCTACGGATATGATTCTCCAGACGAGCTGATGAGCCAGTTAGTCGACATTGAGCATCAGCTCTATGTCGACCCCAATCGCCGGATTGAATTCATGCGATTGATGCAAGAACATAATACTGTTCAAAACTTTGAATCGCTGGTGCGGCGCAGAGATGGCAGCACTATCTGGATTTCTGAAAATGTCCGAGCGGTTCGTGATGAAGACGGGCAGGTTTTATTCTACGAAGGCACAACCCTTGATAATACTGACCGCAAACGCAATGAGGAGGAGCTGCAGCGACGCTGGGAACGAGAGCAGATTACTCGGGCGATCGCCCAACGCATCCATCAATCCCTCGACTTAGAGCAGATTTTAAATACCAGCGTCACAGAGGTACGGCAGTTCTTGCAGGTCGATCGGGTCCTCGTTTATCGGTTTGAATCAGAATATATTGGGCGTGTCAGCGTTGAATCTATCAGTAACGAATGCTTCTCAATTTTAGGATCTCAGGTCGAAGATTCATGCTTTGGCAACGACTTGATTGAACGCTATCAGCAGGGATATGTTTCAGTCATTCAAGATGTCCGCGCTGAAGAGTTGCATCCGTGTTATGCCAATC
Organism: Elainellaceae cyanobacterium; assembly: GCA_051117555.1. Lineage (GTDB taxonomy): Bacteria > Cyanobacteriota > Cyanobacteriia > CAZCXK01 > CAZCXK01 > DBGGTD01. The sequence goes on from JBNPEG010000083.1 coordinate 26,189, forward strand.
TCCTAAACTCATTTCACGTCAGAGCAAATCTAGTGGTTCCGATCGTGCAAGGGGATGGCTTCTGGGGGTTGCTGATTGCCCATCATTGCACTGCGCCTCGGTCATGGGCTCTTCACGAAATTGAACTTCTCAAACAACTATCAACCCAATTAGGAATTGCGACTCAGCAAGCCGAGCTTTATCAACAGGTCAGTACCGAGCTTCATGAACGCAAATTAGTAGAATCATCGCTCCGGGACAGTGAAGATCGCTATCGCTCTCTGATTACCGCCATGGCAGAGGGCGTCATTTTGCATCAGGCTGATGGTCAAATTATTGCCTGCAACGCCAGCGCAGAACGTATTCTAGGACTCTCCGAGGATCAGCTGATGGGGCGGACTTCGATTGACCCTCGCTGGCAAACCATTCGTGAGGATGGTACGCCATTTCCTGGGCAAGAACACCCCGCTATGGTGACGCTCAACACGGGAGAGCCTCAAGCCAATGTGGTCTTTGGAGTTCATAAACCCACGGGAGAACTAACCTGGATTCAAGTCAACTCGCAACCTGTGTTTAACGAAGGAGAACCACAACCTATTGCAGCAGTCATCTCGTTTTCAGATATTACAGAACAGAAACAGATTGAAACTGAGAAACGACAGGCTGAAGAGGCGATCGCCAAGCGAGAACAATATCTGGCTGACCTGGTTGAGGTTCAGCGGCGTTTACTTGCCCTAAAAGTAGATTGCCAAGCGCCTTACGATGAAGTACTAGAAATTTTGGGAAACGTGTCGGGGGCGAGCCGAGTCTATGTCTTTGAAAACCAGCTCTGCGATGATGGACATGTGATCACCAGTCAGGTAGCAGAATGGTGTGCAGACGGCATTCAACCCGAAATTCATAATCCCGACTTACAACAATTGGCGCTTGACGACTGTTTGCCTCGATGGGTGACTACATTAAAAGCAGGCCACATCATTGCAGGAATTGTCGACGACTTTCCAGCGTCAGAAAGCCTCCTTCTTAAACCTCAAGGGATTTTATCGATTCTAATTTTGCCGCTGATGGTCAACGATGAATTCTTCGGCTTCATTGGCTTTGACAATTGCGTGGATGCTCGAGAGTGGGAATCGTCTGAAATTGATTTGCTAAGGGCTGCAGCAACTGCAATTGCGTTATGGCAAGAGCGGATACAAATTGAAATTGATCTGCATAACAGTGAAGAAAGATATGCTCTTGCTGCCAGTATTAGCAAAACAGGCGTTTGGGATTGGAATCTGGAAACTGACGAAATGTACTTATCATCTGATTTGAAAGCCATGCTGGGCTTTACCGATCAAGAAATCCCCAATCATATTGATGCCTGGCTCCAGCACGTGCATCCTGATGATCGGGACCACGTGATGGCTGAGGCAACGGCCCACCTAGAAGGACGCAAACCCTACTACGAAGTTGAGCGTCGTATGGTGCATAAAGACGGAAGCATCCGCTGGTTTTTGGTTCGCGGTGTAGCCGCCCGCGATGAAACGGGGAAACCCTACTGCATGATGGGCTCAGATACAGATATTACCCACTTAAAAGAAACGCCATTATAATAGCTGCGCGATCGCTCAGTTTTGACCGAGGTTATGACTAGCTTCATAATTTGATCCCGTTTCATAACGACTGCTTAACCAATGACACCTGATAGGAGCGTTATAATCAAAGCAATATAAGCTGTAGTGTTTGCTACGGTTTGTGTTTTTTTGTCTGACTAGTCTGCATGGTAGGTGCGTTGCTGATGAATAGCCAATCTTATACATCTCGTCGTCTTCATTCGTCTGAAGTGTCACCCTTCCCTTCTGACGAGAACTTTGACTTTTCCCTGTGGTCACGGTTGGTGAAAGAGCAAATGGTGTCGACTCTACAAAAACGCCAAAAAAATCGCTAAATTTTTGATTTCTTTCATTTATAGCAATGCGCGCTTGGGTTAAGTTGACGACTCCAAGACAGCCGGGTTTAGTGAACAGCCGCAGCATATTAAATTCTGCGGCTGTTTGTTTTTTTGGTATTGCCTGACGCTCTCATGTTAGGACAGAACGTGTGGTGAGCCCGCGTGCCGCGCTGGCTCACCACACAAATCTGAGCCCGTAGGGCTATAAAGGGGAAATCGGCTGGTTAATTCAGCGATCGCAAGAGTTGCCGAATTTTGCTGCGCTGCTGGCGATCAAGCGATTCAGGAAACGTCATCTCAAATGCAACGCGGTATGTTGGCACCGATTGCTTTAGCGTTGATAAGCCGGGTAGCATCTCCACTGTTTGCACTTCAGCCAGCAGGCTTTGAGGGGCTGCACTATTCTCATCTTCAAGCAATAGGCTAATCGTGGGCTGGGTATTTTCGAGCGCTTCTAAGTTAAGCCCGGCATCATAATCAAGTTCGAGGCGCAAATCTCGCGTTCCCATTTCTGTGACAGCCGCTGCGTAGGTGCCTCCCGTCCATCCATCCCAATACATTTGAGCCTTTGCTCTTACCTGTTTACGTACTTTTACGCCAATTTCTGGGCGTAGTTCTTGAAATGCCCGCTTAAAACTAGATGCAATAAATCTCAACGATGTCAGTGGATTATCAATTTCTTGACGACTCTGGGAATACCATTGTTTCACATCGGAATACAGTACAACTGCTAAATCATCGAGCTGGACTCGACTGGGGTCGATAAAGTCAACGGCCAATATAGTTTGTAATCGATCGGTGGCGATCGCCCTGACGATTCGCGCATCGAGCAGCACCCGTGCTCCATAATCTCCCACTAATTCAACCCGAATCTCATCAGGGATATTAGGCCATACATCGAGCAAAATTTGCGCTCCGGTTTCGCTCACATTGGTGGTGATACCCGTCCAGCTTCCCGCTTCAGTATGGATCATGGCGGTCAAGGTCCGGGGAAGCCGATGAGCGCGGCGGAGTTGGGGTTGTTCAAAGGCTACCAAACACGCGGCTAGCACCAACAATAGGTTAAACCCACACCACAACGCATTGATGAGCACTGCTTGCGTATCAATGGGGCTGAGTATTAGCCAAAATGGAACTGTAATCAGAGCAGCGGCAGTAATCGTGCCTAACACAACCAGATATCGCACGCTTTCTAAATCAAAGCTGCGCTTGTTAACAACTAACCCTTTACTGGTTACGTTGAATGAGCCTAACCGAGGATTAACTAGCGCCAAAATCGTCACAATGCCCGCCTGAAATGACAGGGCAAATTCATAAATCTCATTCCAAAACGAGAAGCGCACATGCTTGTAGGGAATGTGGTTGGTCTGCATCGACAAGATAATGTGAGGCAGCGCATAGCATAGCGTTTCTAACCCCAAACCTTTCACCGAGCTAATGCCAAACAGCAGAAATAAGTTGGGAGCGATCGCATACATGAGCCGAGGAAAGCCGAAGAAAAAGTGAGATGTGGCGCTGAAATAACAGAGCCGCTGCGCCAAGCGTAAATCGAGCTTGCGATTAAACATAGGGTTCTCGATTCGCAAAATTTGCGCCATGCCTCGCGCCCAGCGCACCTGCTGCCCGACATACGACGAAAATTTTTCAGGCGCTAATCCCGCTACCATGATTTTGTCGTAGTACACCGTCTCATATCCCATCGAATGCAGCCGGAGTGACGTATGACAATCTTCGGTGACCGTCTCGGTGGCAATGCCGCCCACATCCAGCAATGCTTCTCTCCGCACGACGGCTGCCGATCCGCAGAAGAAGGCCGCATTCCAAAAATCGTTACCCTTCTGTAAAACTTTGTAAAACAGCTCATTGCCAACCGGAATTCGCCCGCCGGTCAGCAGATTGCGCTCAAACGGGTCAGGATTATAAAACCAGTGGGGAGTTTGCACGAGGGCAACATTGGCATCAAAGAAAAATCCGACAGTTTCTTCTAAAAAACATCGAGACGGAATATGATCGCAGTCTAAAATCAACACCAAATCGCCCTGGGTTCGATTCAGTGCCGTGTTGATATTGCCTGCTTTAGCATGTTCGTTGGTGTCGCGGGTGAGAAGAGTGCAGCCAATCTCCTCACACATTTCGCGAACGTGTTCGCGCCGTTCTGGATACTTGCGCCCGTCATCGAGAATATAAACTTGTTTTTCAGCGGGGTACCGGGTTGCCAGCGCTCCCAAGGCAGTTTTGCGAACAATTTCAACGTCTTCGTTATAGGTCGGAATATAAATATCAACTTTGGGCAATTCGTGGGGTAGAACAGCGCTTAGATCAACGGGGCGACGGTTGCGAATTTTAAGCGTCTGAAAGTATGCCAAAAATAGGGTGGCGATCGCATACAGCTCTGCTAGCAGTAGAAGAGAGCAAAAAATACTATTAATCCACGTATTAAAATTCAGCGTATAGTTGACGCGATAGTAGAGGTAGCGCAGCGTCGTGATTCCACTTAGCACAATTAGAAACAGGTGCAAATATTCGCTGGTACGGCTGCTGGTTTGATCTTCTTCCATCTGCATGACCAGCCGCCCCACCAGAATAAGGACGATGGCAATCATGCCCTGTTGCGCCACCCCCGGACGAATCGTAATCAGCGGCGTAAAAAATAGCCACAGCGATAAACACAGCAGCATCAACTGTCGACGACTCAGCCATTGAAATAACCAATCCACTTTGTGAGGCAACTTTTCTGCAAGCCAGGCTGTCAGTTTTCGACGGACTCGGTGCTTTGAGTGCTTCATACGCCGGGGACTAGGCGGCTGTTGAGACTGCAAATTGGGTAATGGACTGACCATGCGATCGCTCCTCTGGCTTTTTTAAACGCGAACCCGTGCTAACCTGTCACTTCTCGTCAATTTGATTAGTTCTGCCGATAATTTGGGATGACTCGCTTTAGATAAAGCTGGACTACGCCATAGAGAATCAATGCTGCCGCCACAATGCCGCCTCCCAACACAATCCAATTACCCCGAACAAAGCGCTTCAACTGGCTCGAAAAATCTTTAGACGCAATCTCTTCTCGAACCGGAGCCTGCTCCAGAAATTCCAGATTATAGGCATCGGTTTCGTAGGGAGAGGGGTCTTCTTCGTTAGTGCTAATGAGTACCGTGTCGCCATCGAGTTGATGAAACAACGAGTCAACGCTCAATAGATCCTGAACTTGCGATAGCCCTTCGTCAGTTTGACTGCTGAAAGCCAGCAACACTCGCTCTTGATTCCAGGGGGAAATGATTTGCTTGATCAAGCCTTCCGTATCGGGCAGCGTCTGGATTGTGCTTTGCTGCCATTGACGAGTGAATAGGTCTTGGAGCCGAAACCCGTCCGTTTCAAATGCCTCTACAAACGGGAATCGAGCTTGCGTGCCGATCCCCACAAGATGTCGGCTATCGCGGATTTCATCGGATAATTCGCTGTTTGGATAAACGTCTAATTTCAACGAATCCGCTTCACTGAGCCGTCCAAGCCGTTCTGCAAACGCAAGCAGAGTGTCAATATCGGCATTGGAGGGCTGATCGGGAACCACAATCGCCGTCGATGATAAATCTTGGGGAGCCGCAAACGGATATCCGGTTCGCAGCAGGTTGAGATCAGGCAGTCTGACCACGTTTTCTCGGTTGAGGTCGAAGCTCGTATCAGAATGAATGGTGCCCCAAAGCTGCTGGTCAGTGGGGCGGCTACACGATCGCCTTTCCCGGGGATCGAGCCTGAAGTTGACTTGAATTTGCGATTGGGGCGTGATTTGGTCAGCAGGAAGTTCGACTCGCAGGGTTTCGCGATCGCCCCCATCCACCGAACTCAAGCGCCTTCCCCCCACCGATACGCCATCGAGCTGAATTTCAACGAGTGAGGTAAGAGGATTGACCTGCGGGCCATAGCTATAGCGCAGCGTCATGAAATTGCCTGCTAAAAACTGATCGTCAGGCAGGGCATGAAAGTCAAATATTAAGGCAGGCGAATGGGAACCGCGCACGGTCACATCGTCGTAGGATTGTTCGTTGAAATTCTTTAAATCTTGAAGCTGAAAGGAGTCTTCTACAGGCAGGTAATCAGGCCATACTCGCGGGTCAGGCGACACGACCGGGGTTACTTCGTTGATGAAAATGGCATTCCCGGTTGCAATCTGGCGATCGCCCGGTTGTGCCAAAAACTGGATGGCTTTAGCAACCCCATCGGCACTATTGCCCGTCGCTACCAACACAGGTACCTGGTTGTTCTGGGCCGCCGCGAGCATTAAGATACCGGTATCGTTGGCGATCGCCTGCCCCTCGCCGTCTAAAAACTGATTGTTTTCAAGGGCGATCGGCAGATCGAGCCCAGCCAGGGCAGGTTGCGCATCGGGTGTTCCAACGATGATCAGCCGTTCATCGTCATTAAGCTCATCGAGGGTTGACACCAATCGGGTGTCTAAGACTCGATACTCTGCAATTCGACCGAGTGAGGCTTGCAGTCGGCTAGCACTCGTCAACCAAGCCTGATCAAGGTCACTCGGCAATAGATAAGCAATCTGATTGGGTTCGAGCTTTAGCTCATCGTAGATGGGATACGGATATCGGCTGAAATCGAGCGAAATCGGCTGGGGCTGGTAGTTAAATACCAATTTTGAGTCGGGCATCACTTCAGTCCACAGGGATGGATCGAGCGCATCCTGCGTACAGGTTGGAGAGTTGTTTTGTAACGCTGCAACGATCAGTTCGTTGTAGTCTTCAATTAAATAAGCTGGAATATCAAATACCGTTTCGCCCAATTCACCTTGGGGCTGATTGAGCGGCACGCTGCCAACGCTGGTGCCATTGACCAGCACCGTCAGATTGGAGCGGGTCGCATAGAGCGCTGCTGAGTGGCGATAGCGAAGTAGAACTTTGACTGTTTGAGGCTCCCAGTTGCGCGGTCGGGTAAACTGGAGTCGCGCTTCGTCATAGATACCCGTGAGACGGAGCCGATTGCCCACCACCGGACTTCGATTAAACTCCAATACATACTGCTGCCCGTCGTCTTCCTGATTTTCATCTGTGTCTTCGGCGGTGTCTCCATCTACCGGAGTCACCGTAGGTACTGCAATCGGCAGTTCGGGAATTGTGATCTGGGCTTGACTCTCAATGGCTGCCTCATCATCAGGTGGAGACGCTTCTTGCGCGTGCACCAGTGGCGAGATCGATCCGATAATCAGCGCTATGCTCATCGCGGATGTGCCAATGAGCCAATAGAGGGTGCGGCGATTAAACGTCAGAAGGACAGTTCTCCAATAGGAGCGAGGACGGGATGACAGATGAGAATGGCGGTTCATAGTCAGACTGGCAGTTAAACAAGGACAGTGAGCAAGGCACAGGCGATCGCAGAGATAGCGCGGGCGCAATTAGTCGCGGCTAATCAAAGCAGGAGGCATCTCTGGCAGCAAGCCAAACCACGCCAAATTTTGGGTGTAATACGCCGAGTCGTTATCCCAAAATCCTTGGCGATACGTCGGCATGAGTTTTTGCTGATAGAGCTGGTCGGCCATGTCTGGGTTGATCAGGCGCAAAGCCGGATAGAGCATGGCATATTGAGCTGTTGATTCGTAGTCGACGAGCGATCGCCCCTGAAGGTCAATTCGGGCAGGAATTTTTTCTTGAGCACGCCACAGACCTTGGAGATACATCGAGCGAGTCGCTAGATATAGCTTGGCTCGCAGGTCGTCATACCATGCAGCATCGAGGGAGAGCCGCCACCAAACCCGAAACGCATCAAAGCCGTATTGGCTCGTAAGCGATCGCCCCTCTGGAATTGGGCTGAATGCTCCGGTTTGGGGGTTGAGAGCAATCCAGTCGCTAGGCAACCCCACCCGCGAGGTGTTTGACGAGGCATATAGAGCGCGATAGCCGCTGTCGATCAAACTGAGCCAATCGCGGTCTGACTCTGGTTCGACGTCAGCAAAGAGGCGATAGGCATAGGGCGAAAAGTAAGACGGATTGAGAATCAGCAGGTCAGGCTCCGGCCAAAATGCCTCCCTTGGCCCCGGCAGCAGGTGGCGATCGCCATTCGCTAGCTCAACCACGCTCAGCTTCCACAAGTCGTCGAGCTTCAGCCGCGCTAACCTCAGATATTCAGGGCAGTTCCACCGACGCGCCGCTAAAATCAGCGCTGTAATCGCATCAATGTCGGCATCGCTCGCAAAATTGGCATCGAGCAACTGCACCGTGCCATCCTCTCCTTCACCCCATCGCCATCCCCAAAGGCGATCGGTGAGATTTCCATCCTCATCTGTGCGAGCGAGATGGGTTTCTGCCCAGTTCAGCGTGCGAATAAACGTGTTTGGATCATCAATCAATACGGCTCGCAACATCGCATAGGCTTGCCCTTCAGAGGTGGAGTGCTGATCGGCTCGCTCCCAGTCGACAACCCGCCCATCCTCCTGAATGAAGCGATCGCGATAGGCAATCCAGCTTTCAGTCAGCACGGTTGGAACCGTGGTTGAATCATAGGGCAATGACAACGCCTCAACCGATGCCGGACTGCTCACCTCCGCTCGCCGCAAACACGCTGGAACTGACATGGCGATCGAGGGAGCACTCCATACACTTGCCGAAGCAACAGACATAGATAACGTTCCGAGAAGAAGATAGTGAAGACGTTTCATGGCATTCGTTTTGGGTGGGGTGGAGGCAAATGAATGATTCACCTCATCGAAGTCGTGTATACGCTGTAGGTAGAACAGAATTCTGTAGCCCTTCTTTGAAGAATTGGTATTAGCCGCGCCCTCAAATAACGCAATCCGGCATTCCCAAACGGTCGAGTATTCAAGAACATAGTCCCCTTAATACCTCTCCCAATACGGCTGAAAGCCCCGCCGTCGAAGAAAATCAACCTGAAGCCGGTCGATACGATCGTCTAAAACAGGGTCAGAGATCCCCTGAGCATCGTGTTCGTCCTGTAACTCCTCCAGTCGTCGCAGGGCGGTTAAGGGTTCGCCTTGGGCAGCACTCAGTTCTGCAAGAATGCGACGGGTTTCTAAATCATTGGGCTGGAGGGTCAGCACTCGTTCATATAAGCGTTCGGCTTCAGCATAGTTACGCTGCTGGAAGCGAACGCCACCCAAAGCAGCAAGCGCGTCCGGATTGTCCGGCTCTTGGTTGAGAATGACTTGATAGGCATCCGCAGCTTGGTCAAGGTCATCGAGCTGCTGTGCCAGTTCACCCTGCACAAAGTAGACAGTGATGTCATCAGGATTTTCGCTAATCAGCTGATCGACTCGGGCTTGAGCCTGAGCGGGGTCACGACTAGCGATTAATTGAATTTGGCGCAGATTAATGGCAAGGCTATCCGGGTTAGCATCAAGCAACCGTTGATACAGTGATTCACGCTCAGGGCTAGGCGGCAGCGCGCCGACCAAGCTATACAGTTCGGGAGGAAGAGCCGTCGGGGGCTGGGTGGCAAGCCAGTTGTCTAATATTGCTTCGGCGTCGGATTCGGAAATTTGCCCCATGCGATAGACGATGCTAGCCCGACCGAGCTGAAACGCCAGATTATCGGGATTGCGCACTATGAGGTCGTCGTAGATTTCGAGGGCAGTGCCAAGCCGCCCCTGAGCCACTCGAATCCCCGCTAACCCACGCAGCGCATCATTCAAAATAGGAGCAGGCGGATTGCTGCCAATCAGCGTTTCATATTGGCGAGCGCTGGCATCGAGGTTGCCCGATCGCCGTTCGATTTCGGCTTGCAGCAGCCTCGCCGAGAAATTGGGCTGCTCATAGGCTGCGGCTTCATACTCAGCAAGGGCGTCCCGGGCTGCGTTGTAGTCGCCCTGCTGGAGATACATTTGAGCCATTCGGTAATAGAGAAACGGCACGTCGCTGTCCGCCGCCACCCGTTCACTCACCAGTTGTTGATACAGGGGCAACAGGGCCGGATCCGGTGAATCAAACGGCACTAGAGCCAGGGCGATCGCCCGCAATTCTGATGAGTTTTCTGGAAGCGATCGCCCGATATCTTGCAGCTCATTAACCAGCGCGGTGCGGGAGAGTTCGCCGAGCTGATATTCCAATAGCAGCCGTTTGACTAGCAGGCTAGTGTCATCAGGCTGCCGTTCCAAAAGTTGGCGATATATTTGCAGGGCATCTGCCTGGGTCGATGGCGACTCGCTCAATACATCGGCTGCCTCGCGCAACAGACCAATTGACGGTGTTTCAGTCTGGCTTAAAATTTCTCGATAGAGGTCAATTGCTTCGTCATAGAGGTCTTGATCGCCGGTTTGGCGGGCAATTTCGCTGAGCGATCGCGCCAATGATAGTCTCGAATCGCCTCGGCTGCGTAAGGGGGCTAGGGTGGCGATCGCCTCATCTGGCTGTCGATTAGCTGCATAGGCAACGGCCAGGGCAGAGCGAATTTCTAAAGTCGTCGCATCAACCTGCTGACGGTCTCGCAGTCGCGTGCTGAGAATCTCGACGGCTTCATCCGCACGTCCGGTTTCGCGCAGCGCCAGGGCATAGGCAACGATCGCGCGATCGGGAATTCGAGCGATATCCTGATATTGCTCGAATAAAGCGAGTCCACGCTCGTAGGCTCCGCTAAAGACATAGCTTTGAGCCGCTTCGAGAATGATATCCGGAGCGGCATTCTCAGCCAGCAAGATCTCATAGTCTGCAATTGATTCGGCAAATTGCCCCTGGTAGCGCAGCAGTAGCGCTCGCCGGGCTCGTGCCTCCGCATTATCGGGGTCAAGGCTGAGCAGCGTCGTCAGTGCCTCAATGCCCTGGGCTTGCCACTCAGGGCGATATCCGCCCAGCAAACCGATGGCAGTGAGGGCTTGGCGATTGGTTGAATCTTGCGCCAACACCTGTTGATAGGCTGCCCAGGCATTGGCGTCTTGTCCAGCTCGCTGATAGGCGATCGCCAGTCCTAGCTTTGCATCTAGAGAGTTAGGATACCGACGCACCGCCTCTCGAAACGCGGCGATCGCATCATCAACCCAGCCTCGATTTAACAAGTCATAGCCTCGACTGACCGCCGCAGGCATCGACTGCGCGTACGCTGGATGCAGGCGTAGGCTAACTGGAGCCGCCAACACTCCCAGCGACAGGCTAAGCGAACCTAGCCCGATTAGAATAATTCGCATCCAGTCTTTATTACGGTTTACGTGCGTCCACTGATTCATCAAAACAACCTCCGAATATCATTGCCATCAAAATCCACCCGAATCCGGAACCCAGCGACCGTTTCTGAAAATCCATCCCGCTGCTGGAGCGTGACGCCTGCTCGGAGGTTGCGCGTGATCGGGGCGTCGTAGAACAACTCCAACACGTCTGGGAGATTGTCGCCGCGATCGCGCCGCGCATCTGTGTTAGATAACAGACGACCGTATCCCAACCCAAGGCGATCGCCCGTGATGAACAGGTCGAGCAGATTCATTCCTAGGCTGAAGGTTTGCCCCCCTTCGCCCAAATCCAAATTCTCGTACCAGCCGACGCGACCGAATAAGCCTAGGTTGAGGTCAGGGATAAACACTTCGCCATTCAAGCCAAATGCCTCTTCGCGATCGCCCGGACGCAGCCCAAAAATGTTGTCTCCCCGATCAAAGTCAAAGATTTCGCGGAAGCCGTCGTTTTCTCCTTCGTCTTCCGCGTTCACATAGGTCGCTCTGAGAATGGCAGTACCCAGCCGAAGGCCGATTTCTCCAGCAAAGCCATCTAGCTCGAAATCGCCCAAGTCACGGGTTGACGAAAACGTGGCAGCCTTGAGAATGAGATTGTCAGTGACATCAAAGTTCACCAGCAACACTGGACGACTGGCAATGCTGGCGGCACTGAGTGCAGGGTTCGTTTGGAAAACAGGATTGAAAAAGTGGGTCGCGCCATCTTTAGCAAAGCTGTTGCGGTCGAAGTAGGAGGTCAGATCGAGCAAGCCTACTACAAATCGCAGATTCGACACCCCTGGAGGAGATGCCGATACGTAGAGTTCGTTGAGGTTGAGCCCTTCTTCACGAGAATCAGCAAAGGCGTCACCCGTCGTTAAATCGACCGTCCCGCCCACTAAAACATGAGGATTGAACGCATACACTGAGGTTACTCGTCCTCGTGCCGATGATTCATCACCTTGCAAGAGATAGATTCCTTGAACCTGGATCTCAGGCGAACCCAATACATCACTTCCGTCTCGCAAGGCGGAATCTAACTCGTCCGATGTTTCAGAAGACTCCGATTGAGCTTGAGCCAAGTCCGATTCAGCAGTAGTCTCCACGCGGTGCGATTCGGCGCGATCGCGCAGCAGCGAGGTATATGCCTGTGAATATTCAGCGACGTATGCATCATATTCGTCTAGATACGAATAGTTGTCTGCATTTAAGTAGTCATCCGCATTTGAATACTCATCCGCCTCTAAATAGAAATCTTCTATATCGGCATTCTCATACTCATATTCATAATCGACTGCACGAGTATATTCAGCGACGTATGCATCATACTCGGCAAGGTATGAATAGTCATCGGATTCTACTTGATTTGCATGTATTTCACTTACATCTATTTCACTTACATCTATTTCACTTACATCTACTTCATCGACGTCTGCTTCATCCGCACGAGTATATTCAGCGATGTATGCATCATATTCAGCAAGGTATGAATAGTCGTCGGCCTCTGCATAGTTGTCAGATTCTATAGAGTCCTCGGTATTGGCATAATCCTCGGTATTGGCAAAGTCTTCGGTATTTGCATAATCCTCGGATTCTACAGAGTCCTCGGATATGGAATCCTCAACGTCAGCACTAGATTCAGCATCTGACGCCTGCTCAACAATAGGAAATGCAGAAATAGCACCAGATTCGGCTGATATCCGTAAGGTGTCTTCTCCAAATAACGCATTTAAAGACATCCAATCCTCAGATTCCTCAAGCCCTATAGACTGAGCCAACCGAGGCGTAGGTGATGTATTCGACGACTTTACACTCGACTCTTCATGAGGAGTCGTGTGGGATGTGTCTCGTGAATGATTAGACGGATGAAACGGGGTAAGCGTACTGGAGTCGTGAATAGATGCCGATGACGTCGATGATGTCGACAGGTCGGCAAATGAATCCTTTGCATCGCTGATGGGTTCTGCTAAAACAGGGTTTGCGCTGAGTGCATTGCTGATGCCTAAAAACATCAGCCCTGTTGCAGATGTTTGACCCACTCGGCGAGCCGTTTGAATTAGATAGGTATGACGTAAAGCCGTAGACTTTAACGCATACGGAATGCCAATACTACGCATGATTCTTGCTCTAGGGGCTCTAGGGATTAGGATGCGAGAGTTGCTTTAGCATTGTTGACACAACACAGAAACACTCGAATTGACACCTGATTTGATTTACGAAATGACTATCACGTCGACTTTCTATTAGATAGACGTGAGTCAGTGACCCGCGATCGCCACTGACATATTGGATTACGGAGATATCAAGACTCAGAAATTACTAATAAGGAATCGGTGGAGAATCTATCTGGTCAGCATCAAGATAGATTCCTGATTCTTGCTATTCTTAGGCGATCGCCCAAGAATCTCAGCATTAGACGACCCGCTTAGCTATCCGAAAAGAGGATTGACAAATTCTGGGATAGGTTGTTTTGGAAGATGGTTCAACCCTGCTCATCGACTCGATGAAGTGACCTGCTTCTACCCCTTTCTCATGTCTAGACCTGCGCTTTTCCATCGGGGAAAACTTCAGATTTTAAGCTAGATATGATTCGGTGAATCGATGAGATTGACCTGATTGACTTACGTTTATTTATATCTTATGAGACGACACGGAATATCTAAAAGTAGTAAAGCTCAAGTAAAGGCATACAAAATTTCTGTCAAGAACTATCTTTATAGCAATCCTAAGTCGCTTATGAATCTATAGCAATCCTAAATCATTCATGAAATGGGAGTGCGGGCATCTTGCCCGCGTTGGCAATGCCTCTCCATCAGAAGAAGCGAGACGCTCGCACTGGAAATTCTTACAAATCATTTGGGATTGCTATAGGATTACTATAGTATTCTCAAAATCGATGGTTATAAAATTCCGAAAAACTATTAATGAACAAAATTTAGATAAGATTCGAATTCTAAAAATTATACTATTTGAATGAAATAAATCCGGATCTTTCAGTGATTTTCAGAAAAACTAACATTGAGATTTAAACCTCAATTTGAGCAAGAAAAATATTTCGTGAAAATGTAGCTTAAAGCAAATCTGTGAGCTATGCTAGGTCAAGACAAAAATAGAGAAGTAATCGATTCTAATTAAATACTAAATTGACTATTTTTCGAATTATCGGCGACCTGGTTTGTTGATACTGAGATGCTGACGTCATTCATTTGAAATAGTGAGTCTGCACGTCGTCACTAGTGCGATCGCCCGTCAAAGCGTGTCCACATCCAAGCCTATACTTCTCGTTTAGAAATACTCTATAGCGATCCTAAATCGCTTGTAATTTGTGTGTAAGTGGTAGGGCGGGCGCCGCCCACTCCGCCACTCACAACTCATCTGGGATTGCTATAAATTTTGAACTCGACACGGCTTATAGCTGTTGATTTCTATTAATGCGACTATTTGTAGTCTCTATGCATAAATTTGTTCTCTCATTGACTGGGCTTATTTGCGTTGGCAGTCTGATGCTGTCATCCAGCGGATGCTCTCGCGTACGCTTCCTGCTGCCGGGTCAGCAGTTTTCTGATGTCTCGATTGGCATCCAAGTCGAACCCCTGCAAGCTGGACGCTATCGTCTCTATGGCACTGCTGACTTACCCAACCAGACTGACTTAGCCGTGGCTGCCGTCCGCTATCTGCGCCCTTCATCGACGTCTCACGCAGATTCCCGTCCGTCTGAGGGCGAATTGACCTATTCCATCCTCGATTATCAGGAAATTGATGTCAGCCAGAACGGGTGGGAGGTGACTCTCAATCTTTGGGAGGTTGCACCGGATGGACGCTATCAAGAAGACTGGCAAATACAACAAGAGGAGCTAGGGCTGGAATTTATTCCAGAAGATGATGTGATGTTTGTTGCCATGCCTGCACCCATCACTGCATTACCCCTCCTTGAACGACAGCTCGGACGAGAGCGATCGCGCTTTGCCAATGAACTCGTGCGATTTACGCCTGACGGTGAACGCTATATCCAAGTCAGTTTGGCAGAAGCCGTTGACCTACCCACCGGACAAACCACTCCGCCCGTCTTAGAGCCTCAAGATATCAATGGCGGCTGGGGCGATCGCTATGTTCTGTACCCCGAACCTCAAACCGATGTTGAGTTAGAAATGCCTGACCAACGACGAACCAACGCACCGCCTTCTCCCGAAGAATTTTTGCGCTAGCTTAACCCGATGGTGTTTCATCGACCGCAAACATTTCATCTGTCATCATCTCTGTGCCGTCAACCTCGTCATTCATCAAGATAGTTCCTGTGATATCGGCTCCCTGTAGTTCTACGCCGGTTAAATCAGCATCCGTTAGCTCAGCATTGACTAGCACGGCTTCAGTGAGGTCGGCTCTCGCTAAGTTTGCACCCACTAAATTTGCAAACGCCAAATTGGCACCACTCAAATCAGCATCACTGAGATTTGCGCCCCAAAGGTCGGTATTGCTCAAATTCGCTCCAGACAGATTAGCGCCGCTCAAGTCCGCGCCCGCGAGATTAAGCCCTTCGAGGTAGGCTCCCCACAGCGATGCGCCTGGAGACAACAAATAAATGCCTGCGGAAGCGGGGTCAATATCCTCTGGAAATTGCGTCGCGTCATCGCAGATTGCCGCCCGAAAATTAGTTCCGTCACAGGTTGCAAACCGAAGATCGGCACCAATCAAGTTGACGCACTGAAGATTGGCGTTGGTGAGGTCGGCATGCTGTAGGTTGACTCCGCTCAGATTGGCCTGGCTTAGATCGGTTTCAGCGAGGTTGGCATAACTCAAATCTGCGCTGTCTAACTGAACCCGTCTGAGGGTTGCACCAAAGCATAGAGCTTGCCGTAAATTTGCTCCCTTTAAATCTGCATCGCTTAGATCGGCTCCTGCCAGATCAATATTTTCTAAACCGGCATTGTGCAACTGGGCACCGGGTGCAATTCGGTACGCACCGTGATGACGTGGGTCAAAGTCGTCAGGAAACTGAGTTAGATCGTCATACAGCGCATCTTTCAAATTTGCTCCCATGAGCAGGGCACGACTCAACTGGGTATTTCGCAAATCTGCCTGTTGTAAATTGGCGATGCTGAGATTTGCCTCGGTGAAGTTTGCATCTCGCAAATTGGCGTTTTGAAGCACAGAACGGCTCAGGTCTGCCCCACTCAGGTCAGCATTCCAGAGATCAACATCGAGTAGATTAACGCCACTTAAGTCAGCGTTGACGAGACTAATCCCGTAAAAATATCTCTCTCCATTAAAGTAATGCTGTAGAAATTCAGCAGCGTCCATGGCGATCGCCCTTGATGTAATCAGCAAATCTTTCATTCAGCCCTCGATGTTGATAAACGGTTGGTGGGTGCACGCTCATCAATCAAGACCTCGGCTCCAAAACCGCTTCTAATTCGCGTACCCAAACGGCATATCCCTGATTAATTTGAGTCAAGATAGCAGTTTTACCCTGTTTTTCTAAATGGCTAACAATCTTTGATGCGCGTTCTTTAACCGATTGAACTCTAAATAAGCGGTAATAGTGACCGTCAATATTGAGAGCAAATAGGCACTGAGCCAACGATGGAATCGTCACTCGGCATGTCTGGTAGGCGTTATAGGACTGAATCGCTGGTATTGCGACCGTGTTGCCATTTTGCCTCACGGGCAAAGCCGAACCATTTTCAGCCGAACCATTTTTAGTCGAACCATTTTTACGGAGGGCGATCGCACGATTTGTCAATGGAGCATCGTCACGTAATACAGACGATTCGTTAAAGTCCCGTGTCCGATTGTGAGGCATGGGGTGCGACATCCCATTGGACAGTGATTCTGTCGGAGGCGAAACTGTCTCAGGCAAGACCTCGGTTGAAGAGAAGGTGACTCTAGACTCGGTCGAAACCTCTCCCTCAATCTCCGACGAATTGAGTGGCATTTCATCCAAATCGTCGGTATCGATCCCTAAAATCTTTGCGGCAGCTAATTTTGCTTGATGCTCTTCCAGCTTCTTTTGCAAGTCGGAGAGTTGTTCTTGAGTCTCGGCTAATTCACTCGTCGAGTGCCATTTCCGCAACATTTCAGCCGTGATCAGCCCAGCCGCAACGCTGATGACGATGGTCACCCCAAGATATCGGATGGCGAATTCTTTTCGATCAGGGCTGAAAACCGGCTCAATTTCTCCACTAAATAGGGGAGGCATTTCGATGACGATGGGCTTTGATCCGGATAGAACAAACGGGAGAGTGAGTGCCGAAAAAATGCTGGCAGACACTAAAACGCCAGGTAACAGAATCTTTGAAAGGGGAAAGTTTGCCATAGAAACCGCTCCAATAAAATCTTTGCAGACTATTGTGAATACGTCAGAGCGGTAGCACACCCAACTGGATCTGAATTATAAATTTCAAATTTCATTACATTTTCCCACATTATAGAGTCGGTTAATAAAAACTCTATGAATACTAGTGTTCTCATTGAATGGTTTGTTTACTTTATGAAAGTCTGACTACACACGTCTAAATCTCGTCCCATTAGAGTTGAAATAGGTGATGTTGGTAGATGATTTAGACAGTTTGGAAACCCTTGGGCGATCGCCAACGTTTGATTTTAGACACGCCCAGGTTGCTAGCCTATTTCATAGAAAGGGGACGCCAATCCGGATCATTTTTAGATCGTCGTGATTGAAATAACCAATCCAGATGTATGACGTCGCGATGAACTGTATGACAAACGTTGAGCGATCTAGAGATAGAGCCCTACGGGCTCACCACACGTTCAACGTCCTAACGCGAGAGCGTACGCCTATAACTATTGATACCAATTTTGGATTTTCAATTTTGGATTTTGGAATGGCGACTCTCATCAAAGCTTTATGCTGGCAATCCGGACTGATTCTCGGAGATAGGAATAAAGCCCATAAAGCTGATCAATAGAGGGCACCAGTGAGTCTTAATAATGACACCTCGATTACTAATTGTTTTAGCCATTCTGTCAGCGACTCTGCCAACGTTAATCACGCTATATATCAATTCTCAATCGGTTAGCAGCCCAGAGTATGGTTTTGATGCGACTCCTTCTGAACCGCAGGCGATTGAATCATCTCAAGAGACGCCTGCAACGTCCCAAGGATCGGTCGAACAGGCTCAACGTTCAAAGACGTGCATTAACTGTGATTTAGTCAGCGCAGATTTGAGTGGGCTCGACCTGAGTCGCGCTGATTTTAGAGACTCTGATTTAACCCGTGCAACCTTAATTGGAACCCAGTTAATCAATGCTGTTTTAAGTCGCGCGACCCTCAACGATGCACAACTTTCCCGAGGGAATCTGCGAGGGGCTGATTTGAATGAGGCTCAACTTCAGCGAGCTGATTTGAACAATGCTCAAATGTTAAGTGTTAGCCTTGCCAATGCTGATTTGAGGGATGCAGTATTATCGCAGGCTGAATTGCGAGATGCTGATTTGAGCTTTGTCACCCTTCAATCGGCTAATCTGCAAAACGCAAGTTTATATGGCGCAATTTTGCGAGGAGCCGATTTATCAAACGCAGATTTAAGCAACACTGATTTGCGCTATGCCGATTTGTCAAATGCAAATTTGAGTGGAGCCAACCTTGCCGGAGCACGACTTGATTTTGCAACCATGCCCGATGGTCGCCCTTACCCCAATACGGGAATTGGGTTGACTGGCGAATCAGGCACGCCATAACTCTCACGCTTTGCGAATGGTGTCTTATTTGTGTCTCTATGCCGTCCGATTAAAATCGGCGGCTATACGAACTATGTCCGCTGTCGCAAACAATCTTCCCAACCTGCGCAGGCGGGTTTCGCTTGTGTAGGCAATTTCAATTGCCGATTGAATGATTTGTCGTAAAGATTGTCTCCATGCCGTCCGATTAAAATCGGCGGCTATACGAACTATGTCCACCGTCGCAGACAATTTCTCAACCCGCGCAGGCGGGTTTCGTTCGTGTGCAATTTCAATTGCCTCTGAGGTGAGAGTGATACGCCATCACATTAAACTCATTGCTTTATCGGGAAGCTCCCAACATTTCTGGAGCGATCGCGCGGTGTGATGCTGTTCTTGATTGCGAATATAGGCAGCCACGACATCAAGCCCAGATTGACTCACCGAAAATGCACTATATGAGCTTTGCCATTTGAAAAACTGATCAGGCCGAATCTGATAATTCATCAGATGCGATGAGCTGCCCTTCACCTGTTTCATCAAGGCAGAAACGCTGATAGTCGGTAAATATCCTGCGAGTAAGTGGACATGATCATCAATACCACCAATGGCAATTGGGGTGCATTTCAAAGTCTGACACTCTTTGGCGATCGCCCCATAAACAATCTCACGAATGTCGGGGGTTAATAATGGCAAACGATTCCAGGTTGACCAAACGCAATGCACATAGAGTTGGGTGTAGGACGATCGCATAAGAGCCTCTATGTAAGCGCAACGTTCGCCTAGAATACCCAGATGTAGATGCTTCCCAACCCACAATAATGGTGTCTTATTTGTGTCTCCATGCCGTCCGATTAAAATCGGCGGCTATACGAACTTTGTCTGCCGTCGCGGACATTCTTCCCAACCCGCGCAGGCGGGTTTCGCTTGTGTAGGTGCAATTTCAATTGCCGATTGAATGATTTGTCGTAAAGGTTGTCTCTATGCCGTCCGATTAAAATCGGCGGCTACACGGACTATGTCTGCCGTCGCGGACATTCTTCCCAACCCGCGCAGGCGGGTTTCGCTTGTGTAGGTGCAATTTCAATTGCCGATTGAATGATTTGTCGTAAAGGTTGTCTCTATGCCGTCCGATTAAAATCGGCG
>JBNPEG010000083.1:46171-62249 GCA_051117555.1 Elainellaceae cyanobacterium
GCTATACGAACTATGTCTGCCGTCACAGACAATTTCTCAACCCGCGCAGGCGGGTTTCGTTCGTGTGCAATTTCAATTGCCGATTGAATGATTTGTCGTAAAGGTTGTCTCTATGCCGTCCGATTAAAATCGGCGGCTACACGGACTATGTCTACCGTCGCGGACATTCTTCCCAACCCGCGCAGGCGGGTTTTGCTTGTGTAGGTGCAATTTCAATTGCCGATTGAATGATTTGTCGTAAAGGTCTCTATGCCGTCCGATTAAAATCGGCGGCTATACTAACTATGTCTGCCGTCACAGACAATTTCTCAACCTGCGCAGGCGGGTTTCGTTCGTGTGCAATTTCAATTGCAGCAAACCCAAAAAGAATTTTTATATTTACAAAGATCCCCGGTTTTTGCAAAAACCGGGGATCTAAGCTTTGGATGGAATATAAGGAATATTTTGATAGAGCCAGACAACTCTTCAGCGAACTTACCAAGATATCTGGCTCTGGGTTATTTTCGGAAGGCGTTATCACCCTCACAGGAACAGGTCTGGACTCCCAGTTGTACGCCCGATAAAATCCCTTTTACCAGTTCTGACTGTTGGGAGTGCTTACGCAGACACGCACACCACCCGAAAACCAACATTGTTGTTGATGTTGTCGGGGGAGTTCCTGTTCCGATTCGCCGAACGACAGTTAATCGGATTGTTGTACCAGGAACCGCCGCGTTTTAATGCCTGCCCCGAATGAACAATATCACGCAATGATAGGTCATTCTGTTATTTTTTGTTGATTCGGTATGGCATGCCACATTCCTACAGAGATGATGTAGCAGTCAGAAAATGGGTAAGTCTTGATCAAGAAATTTTTTTGCGCGCAAAGCGCGCAAGGGAAAGAGAGCTAAAAGCGGAAGCGCTGAGGGCTAAAGGGCTAAAGAGCAAAGAAAAAGGAATCCTTACGCAGACACGCACACCACCCGAAAACCAACATCGGTGAAGACGTCGCCGGGGGAGCTCCCGGACCGATTCGCCGAACGACAGAAAGTCGGATTGTTGAACCAGGAACCGCCGCGTAGAATCCGTATATCGCTGTCTCCGCCTATGTTCCAGGCACTTCCATCCGTGGGTGCATCTTGATAATTTTCATGCCAATAATCAAGACACCATTCCAAAACAGTCCCATGCATATCAAACAGCCCAAACGCATTGGCAGAGAAACTACCGACGGGTGTTGGTTTCTCTCGATATTCTCCTTTAGGAGCTGAGCCATAGATATAGTTGCCGTTATAGTTTGCCAGGTCAGTCGTGATTGTTTCGCCAAAATGAAACGGCGTTTGAGTTCCGGCACGACAGGCATATTCCCATTCGGCTTCGCTCGGCAAACGATACTCAGTTTTAGTTTGTTGAGACAGGCGCTCACAAAAGGCAATCGCATCATGCCAACTCACGCCAACGACGGGCTTATCAGGCACAACAAAGCGGTCATTATCATATTGCGTCGCAGGATTAGTTCCCATCACCGCTTCATACTGCGCCTGCGTGACAGGAAACTTGCCCATGGAAAATGGCGAGACATTGACCCGATGTCGAGGTAGTTCTCTTGCAAAATACGTCTGATACTTTTCTTCTCCAACTTGGCGAATCAATTCTTGCGTTTCTGCACTCGTCTGTCCTATCCAACATGTTCCAGATGGAATCTGCACCATCTCTAGCGTGACACCATTGCCCAAGTTTTCGGCAAAATATTGAGCCTGTTGGCGCTGACGCTGGATTTCTTTACCCTGTGCATTCACCTTTGCCACTTCAAAAGAAAATGACTTTAGCGCAGATGATGAAGACGGAGTGGCAGAGACGCTAGGTGATGATGATTGCGTTGGTTTGCGTCCTGTAATACCCCAAATTAGCTGCGTCATTGGTTCAGGATGTGGTTCTCGAAAGTCTACCCAGTGAAACCCTTCCAGAAAAATTGGCAGAGTTGGCTTTACTGGAGCAGATGGTAAAAGAACGGGAATGACAGGCAAGTCCTGCTTAACGAATGCGCGAATATAAGCACGCATCTCTCGCTTTTGCCAGGGGCCTAAGCCCGCTTCGCCTACAAACACTGCGACGCAGTTGATTTGTCTTATCTGTTCTTCTAAAATCTCTTGCCAATCAACACCGGGTCGAAGTTCCCACACGTCAAGCCAGGGTTTGAGCTGATGGTGCCGAAGCTGTTCGGCAATTTCGATGACAGCAGGCTTATCTTCGCTGTTGTGACACAGGAAAACATCAAATTGCCGCTCGGTCATTTACCAGATTCTCCGTTAACGCTTGCTCAAGCGTGGCTCTACTTTAATACTCTACGCAATTTTTCTCTTGAAATCCGTTACAGACCATAAAACAAAGGAGCGATCGCCCAATTTTGTGCCATATGAATTCAGTCGAAATAGAGAACATCCGCTTCATCGTCATAGTCAATCCAAATTGTGTTAGACGGAGCCATCAATTAATACAGCGATATTGAATGGCGTTGCGAAATTGATAGCCGACAATCATTCATTAACTGAGCAACGCCTATCGAATGGCGATCGCTCTCGGATTGCAACCATCCTGCATCAGGAAGCGATTGTCATTTTATTTTGAGTTTAGTCAGCTAGCGTTCCCTCTGTTACGATAAAGATCGCCACGTCATTCCAGTCTGCTGTTGGCGCATTGGAGCTTGATTGTTCGAGTCATCCAACTCAACCTTAAACTTACTGCTCTTAGGCTGGTCCCAGTATTTCATTTGGGAAAAGGGCACCACTATGAGCAATAATCCTTCATGACATTTGATACCCTCGGTCTTTCGACCGATTTGCTTCGTGCGGTTGCCGATGAGGGCTACACCACACCAACACCCATTCAGCAACAAGCTATTCCTGCAATTTTAGACGGCCACGATATCTTCGCGAGTGCGCAAACGGGCACAGGCAAAACGGCTGGATTTACGCTGCCGCTGCTGCAACGCCTTAGTTCTGCTCACGGCACGGGGCATCGTGCTCCGCGCGCGCTCATCTTGACTCCGACTCGCGAACTGGCAGCCCAGGTCAGTGACAGCGTCAAAACCTACGGCAAATATTTGTCTCTCAAGTCGGCAGTGATCTACGGCGGCGTCGGCATGAATCCGCAAGTTCAAGCGCTGCGACGCGGAGTTGATATTGTGGTCGCCACACCAGGTCGATTGTTGGATCATGTCGGGCAAAAGACCCTCGACCTTTCGCATATTGAGATTTTGGTGTTGGATGAGTGCGATCGCATGTTAGACATGGGCTTCATCCGCGACATCCGCAAAATTTTGGCCTATATGCCCGCTGCTCGGCAAACGCTGATGTTTTCTGCTACTTTTTCTAAAGCAATTCAGCAGCTTGCTGGCACGATTCTCACGGCTCCAACCCAGATTGAAGTCGCACCCCGCAATACCGCTGCTGAGCAAGTCGAGCAAGTGGTTCATCCGGTGGATAGCAATCGCAAACGAGCGCTGCTGTCTTACATGATCGGCTTCCACAATTGGAAACAGGTGCTAGTGTTCACGCGCACTAAGCACGGTGCGAATCGTCTAGCCGAACAACTCGCTAAAGATGGGCTGAAAACTACCACAATTCACGGCAATAAAAGTCAGGCAGCCCGCACCCGTGCCCTCAAAGACTTTAAGCAAGGAAAGGTTCGTGTCTTAGTTGCAACCGACGTCGCATCGCGGGGTTTAGACATTGACCAACTGCCTCATGTGGTAAATTTTGATCTGCCTAATGTTCCGGAAGACTATGTGCATCGTATCGGTCGCACGGGGCGTGCAGGCAACGAAGGGCGTGCTGTCTCTCTCGTGTCAACGGATGAATATCCGCTGCTAAAAAGCATCGAGGCGTTGCTCAACCGAACGCTGACCCGAGATGTAATTCCAGGCTATGAACCCACGTCTTCATTTCAGTCTGAGGCTGATTCATCTAATTCTCAGCGTTCTAAAAAGCGTCGCGGTTCTAAATCAACGCCTCGCCCTCAAACTGCCTCTCCGCGCCGCAAGAAATCTGCCGCCGACGGAAATCGCAAACACAAACGGTTCGCAAATCAGACACAGCGAGGGCTTTAATCATGTGGCGGGTGATCATTCAATGCTCGGCTGAGAGTTGGCGCAATCATGCCAAAACGTTTAACTCGATTGCTGAAAACTGTGCAGCACTACCCATTTCGTCTAAAAAGATGAAAGACGACGAGCGTCGGCTGATGGAATATCAGGTTGATTCGGTCAATGAGGCTGAAGAATTTGTGGAAGAATGCCTCACGCTGGAGGGGTTCACGGCCACCTTTGAAGCCCTATAAGACGAGGTAGAATCATAGCTGAAACCAGGCTGCAAGGGCGATCGCCAGCGCATCTGCTGCGTCATCCGGGCGGGGAATCGCCTCTAGGTTTAGCTCCCGAGCTACGGCTTCTTGTACGGCATATTTATCAGCATTGCCGTAGCCGGTCAGGGCTTGTTTGACCTGAGCGGGGGTAAACTCCACAAACGACAGGTTGTGCTGGGCTAACACGAGCAAAATCACCCCTCGCGCTTGAGCCACCTGGATTGTATTTCCCATGCGGTAGAAGAAGAGTTTCTCGATGGCAACCAAATCAGGCTGACAGTGCTCAAGCACCTGATTTAAGTCTTCATAGATGGTGCAGAGTCGTTTTCCCGTCTCAGTATGAGCGGGGGTTTGAATCACACCAAAATCAAGCGGTGAGACAGTCGGAGGAGCTTTTATATCAGCACAGCACTGAATTGCTCCGAAGCCCACAATTGCAAGACCGGGATCTAACCCGAGAATGCGCGTTTTCACCATTTTGAACGGTTTCGTTGAAGGCTGAGTCTTGAGTGTACACGAGGGAGTATGAGATCGGTCTGCATCAGACTCTATATAACAGTGCGTATATAACAGTGCGTATGTAACAGTGAGTCGATTGCGACAGTCTTGACGAAACGCTTCCGACTAAGATAAAAATTTGAGCCAGATTAAAGATCAAAGTTAATGATCTAGAAGATAGCGCTGTGCAATGGGTTTTTCGGGAGGTTATGCATGTCTGTTATTTCACTTTTGACCGTCGATGGCGATCGCCTCAATCACAATCTTGATACCTTGGCAGAAATTGGAAAATTACCGAGAGGAGGCGTTCGGCGCATTTCCTTTAGCCCTGAAGACCAGTTAGCTCGGCACCTCGTTGCCAACTGGATGCGCGAAGCAGGCATGTCAGTGCGCACTGATGCCGCAGGCAACATCATCGGCACCTATCCAGGCAAAGCCGCTCTCCCCGCCTTTGCCACCGGATCTCATATTGACACCGTTCCCTCAGCCGGACGCTACGACGGCACACTTGGAGTGTTGGCAGGCATCGAAGTCGTGAGAACCCTCAACGAAAATAACATCACGCTGAATCATCCTATTGAAGTGATTGTCTTCACTGACGAAGAAGGCAGCATGATTGGCAGTAAAGCCATGACAGGCAGCATGAAACCCGATCCAGACGCCTATCATCGCAAAGACGGCACCTCGATTCAAAC
The DNA here is from genome assembly GCA_051117555.1 of Elainellaceae cyanobacterium. GTDB lineage: Bacteria > Cyanobacteriota > Cyanobacteriia > CAZCXK01 > CAZCXK01 > DBGGTD01. The sequence continues at coordinate 51,706 of JBNPEG010000083.1, forward strand.
GTGTCTAGAAGTCATTGAGGGCGATTGGGAGACTCTCCACACAGCTCAGCGCACGAGTGATGAAATTGCCGCATTTATTGAACTCCACGTCGAGCAGGGGGGAGTTTTAGAAGCAACCGGAACTCAAATCGGGGTCGTCGAAGGGATTGTCAGCCTCAATCGATTCACCATCACGGTATTAGGTCGCCCTAATCACGCAGGTACGACGCCCATGCATGCGCGCCAAGATGCACTGGTGGCTGCGTCTCACATTGTGCTCGCAGTCGAAGATTTGGCGAAGAACTCCCCTGGCGATCAGGTTGCCACAGTCGGCATGCTCAACGTGTTGCCGAATGCGGCCAACATTGTGCCGGGGCAGGTCGATCTAAGCCTCGATATTCGTGATTTGTCGCAAGAGCACGCGGATAGCCTCGTCGCTCAACTCAAGCAACGCTTAAAGCAGATTGCTGAACAAACGGGCACCACTATTACTGTTGAGCAACTACTGCGGGTAGAACCAACCTTGGCAAAACCCCGCATCCAAAGGGCGATCGCTCAGATTGCCCAAGACTTTGGATTGAGCTACTGCATGCTGCCTAGTCGCGCCGGACACGATGCTCAAGAAATTGGGCGATTCACCGACATGGGAATGGTTTTTGTGCCTAGCATTGGCGGCATCAGCCATGCTGAAGATGAATACACCTCTCCAGAACAGTGCACCCAAGGGGCTAACATATTGCTAAACGCGTTTATGCGCTTAGATGACGAGTATACGTCTTAGCGCAATGCACATTAACCGCACTCTGGAGTGTTCATTATGCGCTCAAAGTCTTCAATTCTCCAGCCCACGTTAGCGCCGGGTCAACTGCGCCGGGTTCATCACATCGCGTTGAATGTCAGCGATATGAACGCATCGCGTCACTTCTATGGCAACATTTTGGGGCTATATGAACTAACCGGCGAGGAGATTCCTGAAACCCTGAAAGAATTAGTCGAAACGGGCAAAGTGGCTAACTTTGTTACCCCAGACGGCACGGTGCTTGATTTGTTTTATCGTCCGGAACTATCTCCCCCCGACCCCGACCCCGAAACGCCATTTACTCGCGCCGGGCATCTCGCATTTGATATTGATCCGGCTTTATTTGATCAGGCCGTTGAGGTGATTCGGCAGCATTCCATTCAGATTGACCACGGGCCGGTGAGTCGCCCTACTGGTCGAGGCATTTATTTCTATGATCCAGACGGGTTTTTAGTCGAAATTCGCTGCGATCCGCAGTAGATGCAGAGATAGATTTTGCCCACATCATTAAGCGGCATGAGGTTCTAACGAATCGTCGTGCCGCCCTAATAGCAGATAGGTCGTCATCAAGCCTTTGCCTTTGACATCGATCGTACCCCGCCTTTCGACCTGGTAGCGATCGCCCAATCGCTCATAGACCGCCGGAGTTACCTGGATGCAGCCCGCAATTCCCTGAGATTCCATGCGACTTGCCACATTAACCGCATCTCCCCATAAATCGTAAATAAATTTCTTTCGACCAATCACGCCTGCGATGACGGGTCCGGTGTTGATGCCAATGCGGAGCTGGAGGGGTTGATTCTCCTGAGTCTTAAACTGGGCGACGATGTGCTGCATGTCTAGGGCGAGTTCAGCAACCGCTTCAACGTGGTCGTTCCGTTCGATGGGCAGTCCGCCCACCACCATATAAGCGTCCCCAATGGTCTTGATTTTCTCTAAGTTGTGACGTTCAACCAGTTGGTCGAAGGTAGAAAATACCCGATTGAGTAAGTCAACCACATCATGGGGCGGCACGCCTGCCGATAATCGAGTGAAACCAACAATATCAGCAAACAAGACCGTTGCTTCGGCAAAACTGTCGGCGATGATGCGCTGCTCTTGTTTGAGTTTTTCGGCGATCGCTTCCGGCAAAATATTGAGTAGCAACCTTTCCGATTTTTCTTGTTCGGCTTCTAATCGGCATCGCGCTTCAAACTCAGACTTTTGAAGCTGCTCGTATAAATACACAGCCAAATTGCAGATCGCGCAAAACCAAAATACGTAGAGGGCTTGCCGACCGTTCCACAAGGTTCCATTGCGAGGAGATAGACCGAATACTGAATTAACGCCAAAATAGTAAATCAATACGCCCAGTTGAGACACTAAATGCAAGGGCCAACGGACTGGAATCAATGTTGATTGGGTTAAAAACACCAGCGTCCAGGAAAAGAGCCCAGGAAACGCGATCTGCTGTAATGTTGCCCAAATCTGCTCAACTAGCGTGATCGACCAAGACGCTCCTAAAAAAAGAACAGCCGGATGCTGCTGCCCAAATGATGTGTATTGGAGGAGTAGGCACAATACTAAGCCAAGCTCCGCTGTGATTGCCATCACCAGCCAAGAGAAGTCCCACTCGGCAGTCATGATGCCATGAACCGCTCTAAGCAAAATAAATGTGAAATATGCAACGATCGCGATCGTCAGCCCGAGTCGGATGCGATTTAACATAAACCGCCGTCGCCATGACTGATACGCTCTATTCGAAGGGGACTGAACGACTCCCGAAGACGCTGCGTCTAGATAAGACGATAATTCTGAATTTCCCACAGGTGCCCCTGACTGAATACGTTGTAGAAAAATCTAAACTATGACCTGCTCCAAACGTGGCGCTTTTCCTGACGGAGAATCACCGTTCTGAAAATGGACACAGCCTATCAGTATTCAGCGCTGTATGGCATTTAGTATAGCCTGGCCATGCATTCGACGACGACACCAGCGTTATCCATCGGCCTCTTCAAAGGCTTTTAGAGGGAGCGATCGCCGCAATTCGATTAATTCATCTCGGTGAGCCGTTACCGTGACCAAACTGTAGTTGATGTGATGTTCATCTTCGACTGCCTCAATGCTCAAAGAGACTTGCTCCGGACGCCCTGCCTTCCGCCAATAAAATATACCTGCCAGGGGTGACAGCACCAAAAGCCCCGGAAACAGAGACGCCCAGTCTGGGAAAAGCATCGCTAACACCAGCACCAAACACAAAATACCAATCCCGGCTAATACGCTCAGAAAAATTGCCAAAAATACGCTAGGACGCACAAATCCCTCAAATGTGACCCGGTTTTCAGACGAGTCAACGGATGCGATTCGATACGAGCGTTGAGCAAAATAGCGTTGAAGCTGCTCCAAAAGCGTATCGCGTTGCTGATCGGCAATCAGTTTGGCGACTTGAGTGCGGTCTTTGGCGGAGGCTCGAATAAAGAAAAACAGCCCAACGGCTAGCAGCAACGTCAGGAAGAAAGTTGAAGAAAGGACAGACACCTGCATAAGAATAGTGAGTCAATTGGACGAGATTAATCACAACCGATGAGTGACGAAAACATTAGCCACCCTGTCCTATTCTGCCAAGATTTTCTGTCAAAAGTTTAAGAAATATTAATTAGCGATCGCCCGCATCTCATTTCGCATCTCATTCCGCATCTTATTTAGGTATGGCGATTGACCTCGCTCTGCAACCACGGATCAACAGGTTGACCATCTTTTCTGGAAAGCTCGATCTCAATGACCATCACTAAGTCAGACCCAGGCGGGGCAGGCCGTTGATGAAACGTAATGTCATACTCTTGAGGGTCATATTGCCGCTCTTTGAGCCAATCTTGCACCTTAGTGGTCGCAAAAAAAGATTGCCCCTGCTCAAACATTCGAGTGATTTGCATTTGCAGGGTAAAAGGATCAAGTCGAGCCATGATTCTAACTGTCGTGTAACCAGCGTGTATACCAGAAAATGGGAGAGCAGACGCACCAATCTGAGTCTGTCCTTATATTGATTATTCTCCCATGTTCCTCAAGGCTACGCGACTATAGGATGTCTGTTTATGGAGACAGAGATTATGGAGACAGAGATTATGGAGACGGAGTTGGAGTCGAACTCGTCTGAGTGTCCGCATCTTGGGACTCAGATTGCAGCCGTCTCAATTCATCCTGGATACGAGACGCTAAGCCTGAATCTGACTGCTGGGTTGCAGTAATGGTATTGAACTGCATGATGGTTAAATTGTTTCGTTCAACAATGCGAATTGATTGCGTGCAGTAATCGACGACGATATCTCGAATACTTTGGTTAAGATTTCGCAGAGTGTCAGGCTCATGGCAGGCAACGGGCGGCACTTGGCCAGAGTCAGATAGGTTCCGAATCTGGGCATAGGCAATGCGTCTAATTTCTTCAATTTCCTGCACCGAGCGGGCATAGTTACGCACCTGTTCGTTAGAAATATCTTGCTGTGCATGGGCTGCACCGCTCAAGGGGGGAGCAGATGACTTCAGATTTAGACTGGGGACACCTCCTGCGAGCAGCCCACCCGAGGAGATTAGCGTCACGAGTAAGGTTCGAGAAAGTAAACGCTTCATATTAAATCGAGACAGGTAATACGACGATGTAACCATAGAACACACGATTGGCTAAAAGGGCAAGCAGAAAATTGCTTCGATTTATTATGTGAATTATTTTCTGAGTCAGAAGTTCCGATTTCTCTATCGTCTTCGTTTGGATTTTGAAGATGGGTAGAGTTGGCAAAGCTGAATCACTCGGGTCTGTATGGTCGATAGTGCGTCAGCACCGCGTTTAAGGTCAACCTCTAGCTCAAGCAATATGGGAAGCGTGCGCCTTAATGAATCTAAAGAAAGGGGCTCGACATCTCGCTGCAAGAAGTAAACTCGCTTAGGATTGCCTACTTCTGCTGCCCGGGCGATCGCCTGAATATCGCGCTCTCCAGACTCTACCATGACCTTGACCCACAGCCATGTGCGGAACTGATTAGTCACGGTGGTCACAATTCTTAGGGCTGGTTCGTTCTGACTAAACAAGTCAGAGATTAGAGTGAGAGCCTGAGACGCATCACCCTGGCGGATAGCAGTCGCAAGCTGAAGACTGCTTTGGGTGGATGTGGTCACTAGTTTAGCAACGGTGTCTGCTTCGACAACCGATTGAGGCAACCCCGCATAGAGCTTTAATTTTTCGAGTTCATTAAACAGTTGCCGAGTATTATTACCGATTGCATCGGCTAAGCAGTGAGTGGCCTCCTGACTGAGTTTAACGCCAACATCGGCGGCTGCCCGATGAACTGCTTTGATGAGTTGGTCAGTCTTCCACGGAGGGATAACCGGAAACTCTCGAATTTCAGCATATTTTTGCAGCAATTTCGTCGATTTGAGCCGACCATCTGGTTTTTGGCTCATGGTGATCAGCAACACAGAGGTATCGGGAATTGCGGGTAAGGTGCGTTCCAGTTCAGACAAAAGAGAGTCTGGGCATTTTTGGCCTAGAGTGGTGTTAGGAAGCCAAACGAAGCGATCGCCCGTGCCAAAGGGCGGGGTCATGACTTGATTTAATGCCTGAATGACTGGATCGGCACTTTCAGGAGAAATTTTGTGGTAATTAAAACTGGCCCATTGGGGGTCTAACGTGCGATCGCGCAGTGCATCAACCGATCGTTCAATTGTAAAGTCATCGTCACCCCAGTATACGTAAATCGGCATATGGCAATCTTAGATGGGTTGTGAGCGGTGGGGCGGGCTGAGCCTGCGTATGTATTTAGCGTAACGCCCTAGAGATCCCCCTAAATCCCCCTTAAAAAGAGGGACTTCAGCAACCTGTAGATAGCCCCCTTTTCAAGGGGGCAGCGACAGCGGGGGATCAGCGGGGGATCTTACGCGCTAAACATATACGAGCCTGCCCCACCGCTCACATATAAGTCACAAGCGATTTAGGATCGCTATAGATATTAATGAACACTAAAATCTAGCGAGTTCATTTATTTTAATGGGTGATGCAACTCACAGAAAATGATAGGGTCTGTTTTGCAATGATCTGACGTTTCCAATAATTCTCGATAGATTAGGAAAACGACGGAAATGGGTACGACTCTTCACCGTTTAGAATAGCGAGGCGAACGAACGTGGACGACATTTATCAGGTCTATGTTAATCGGGTTGCGCGAATGACATTGCCAGAGGCATATCAGTCTCAGGTGCAATATATTCAAGCGTCGCCCAAGTTTCAGCAGCAACCGGACGGTGACGTTGAGCCGATTCCATTTCCGGGCTATTCGGTGATTACGCCCCCTTGGAGCGATGATTCTAAAAATACAGGCTTGTATGAAACCCTGCGCGACTTTCAACACCGCGTTGGCAAGGAGTTAACGCCAGGGTTGGCGACATTAGTGCCTCCCGAAAGTTTTCACATGACGCTGGCTGATCTGATCTGGGATAGCGGCTACCGCCTCGCAGCAGAGCAGACCGATTTTGATCACCAACTGCGCGATCGCATCGCCCAAAGCTTTCAACACTGTCAGACGTCGGTCAAGGGCGAGCCTCCAATTTGTTGGCAGGTCTTGGGGCTGATTGTGATGGCTCGGGCGATCGCCGTGTGTTTGGCTCCACGCAATGAGCAATCCCATGACCGGATTGTCAAGTTGCGCCGCTCGATTTATCAAAATCCAGACATCATCGCGTTAGGGATTGAGCAGCAATACCATTTCACAGGTCATATCACGCTGGGATATTTTACAGATGTGTCGGTGGTGTCTGATCCGCTCGATCTAATTTCGACACTCAATCAATTGAATGAACAGTGGCTGTCAATTGATTCACCTCAAGAGCTGGTGATTCACCGAGCAGAACTCCGAAAGTTTGAAGATATGACGCATTATTATCGAGAACCAGACTGGCCCGTCCTTGAGTTTTGAACACCTTCCTTTTGCAGTAACGGCAAAGAAAGTGCCGTGTAAGCCTCTGATATAACGAACTTAATTCTGGATGAACAAAAGAGAAAACCCACCTATGTAGAGCAGCGGAATCAAAAAGCTTTCAAAGCCGATGTTGCCAATTCCATGTTCTTCACGGCGCAACAGCCCCAGCAGGAGGATGCCCGTCATCAAAATCGTCAGAGCAATAATAAATGTCTGCGATGCCGTCAGCGCATGGTAGATCGAGCCAGTCCGATAGGCGATATCTGAAAACGCAACAAATAACACGTCAAAGCTATTGCCCCCGATGATGTCTCCAACAGCAAGGGTTAAAGCGCCTTGCCGCACGGCAGCTATTGATGTCACAAGTTCGGGCAACGACGTAGAGACAGCCGTAAATAGGCCGCCCACCACCGTTTCAGACAACCCAGTTTGGTCAGCGATCGCCGATCCAGTCCGGGCGACGACATAGCCGGCACCGCCAATCATCGGAGCATACATTGCCAATCGAATCCACAGCCCAGTCGCGCTGGTGCCAGACTCTAGATCTTCTTCAGGTTCATCAACGCGAGTCTCAGACGTGCGCCTCGGTGCCCACATGGGCATTTCTCGCGCACTCGATACTAAGCGCAGCCCGAAGATATAGGCAATTGGCAACGCAAACGATATTGGATGAATCCCCCAGATGCTAACCTGCGGAGAAGACGCTGCTAGCAAAGGAAACGCAAGCAGGCTGACAAGCAGTGTCCCTTGAGACAGGTTTGCGGCAGAGGCGGCGGCATGCTCTAGATTCGCTTGGGGATAGACAATATCGGCTAGGGCAAGAAACGCCGTTTGCGCTGCGATGCCGCCGAGAGCATTGCTAATCGACAGTTCAGGATGCCCAGTTGCCGCAGCCGTGACCGATGTGACAATTCCTGGCAGAGAGGTCGTGCCGCCGAGAAATAGTGCCCCAACCACTGCCTCACCGAGTCCTGTTTTATCGGCGAGACGGTCGGCGACTCTCGTCATCCGTATCCCAACTACGCCAATCACAAAGGCTGCAACAATAAATAGCCCGATGTTGAGAGTAAGAGAATTAAACATTATCAGATTCTATAGCAATCCCAGATGGGTTGTGAGCGGTGGGGCGGGCGGCGCCTGCTGGTCACACACAATTTACAAGCGATTTAGGTCGCTATATCAGCAGCTAAAACTTTAGTCCTGCGAGCGATCGCCCAAGGAGCAACCAGTCAATGACTGCCTGTGTAGTTTATCTGAGCGATCGCAAAAGCGGTATCAATTTGGTGTTTTCAACGATATAGGTTTTCAACGATACAGAGCGTATGCGCTACATACCTCAAATTTTGCTGAATGAGAGCGCAAACTCAGCTTCGCAGAATGCCACGATAGCTCTACTACACGCGTTTCATCCATCTAAAGGAGTTGGCTAAAAGGTAGAGGAGAATTAGCCAAACAGTAGAGATAATATCACGTCAAAATCTGTAATCTATATTTATGATCTCGCAAAATCGAACTGGAGCAGCAAGGCAATTAGCAATCTGGTTGCGTTCCTATGCTGATCGTTCAAATATGACTGCACCAGAGCTATCCCACGGAGGGATGCTAATTGCAAATGAATCAGCGTCTGCGGCCCTTGAGACACTCCAACCATTTCCTGTTATCAGATTGGGGTGTGCCTCTCAAACCATAAATCAAGGAATACAGGATTTACTGCGATAAAGCTCAAGCCTGATAAAAGCATGGATGGGCAGTGCTTAGAGCGATCGCCATTCTCATTGGAGACTCATGTACTTTTTAGTATGTCTGATGCTAGCAATCCTTTCAGGTATCGTAAATCCAAGCCCGATCAGGCTTACTCAGTCGTACTTCGAACACAATTCATACGCAAGGAATGACATTATGAAACAGCAGCTTAAACGACTACTCTGGCTTATGTCGGGCGTCCTGCTGACATTAGGCATAATTTTTCTTAATCGTCCTTCAACAGCTCAACTTAATATCGATGATCCATTTGCAAATGAAGGATTGATCTATGCAGTGACCGCTACCAATCCTGCTGTGATTCGCCAGGTAACCGGAGATGTAACCAATCAGGTTCAAAATGTTGTCGCAGAACCTGTTGATTCATTTGCTTGGGATGGTGAAGGTGTAACTCCTATTTCGGGAATCGCTCGGTGAGTAGTCGATCCCGTTACCAACACGGGTGAGTTAGTCGCAACCCGGTCTGACGAATATGGCGACTGGAGATTGAGTCAAAGGCAAATATCTCTCTTCTACCTGTGCTAGAGGAGAGATATTTGCGAGTCATCATAGGATTGCTAGACATACTTCACAGGCAGGAACGGAAACAATATAGCGGCATGTATTTGGGGTAAGTACGATGGTGTGGGCCGCGCCGCGCCCATACCACCGTTTCTGTACGTGACGCAATTGCACATTGCTATAAATACCCATCAATGCCGTGGTAGAGGTGGCTTGCGTTCAAATAGTGTCTTCGTATAGATGGCAACGATGGGAGTTGTGGCGATCGCCTATTTATACCAATTCTCGGTTTTGGATTTGCGATTTTGGATTGACGGCCATCAGCCTTGCAAGGGTTCTAGCCTGTTCATTTGTAGCCTTACTTTGAAGAATTGGGATTACCCACTTACCTAGTTTAATAGGCTCTATGCAATATTCCTGTAGGGAAAGTTTGCAAACCTATAAAATTCTCAAGGATCTCGTAATCTTTTTTCGAAGGAACCATCCCGATTTGAAGCATACGGGCAGAAAATCTAATCAGACTAGCTTGTTTGATTCCGTGCAGCTCGTCATGTCATGAGAAAGCTTTCAATCATGATCATGTATAGCACCCGCCAAGTTCTCTGGATGGTTCACGCGGGCGCATGTCACTTTTGTAGCCCTCACCCTAAATCCCTCTCCCAAAGCGGGAGAGGGACTTCAATCCGGCTCCCCTTCTCCCGCTTGGGAGAAGGGGTTGGGGGATGAGGGCAAATTTGCAAAGGTGACATGTTCCCGGTTCACGCCGGATAGCGTTCCCCGCTTTGGCGTCCAATTAGAGGTCATGTCCTAGGCAATTGGGCTAATGCTATCAGTAATGGCTATCAGTAATGGCTATCAGTAATGGCTATAGCAACCTAAAATAGGTTTTGAACAAACATTAGAATGAGGAGGAGTCGTTAAAGAGCATTTTAGACAAACTGATGGAGACCCTTGAACAGTTTATTGAGAGCAACCCGAAGCCCCGAGAACTCAAACGTGCTGTTGCCGTGCAAATGAGTCAACGAGGCCATACCTATCGAGAAATCCGTGATGTGCTTCAGGTGTCGCTCGGGTTTGTGACCGCTTGCTGTCAGCGCTATGAGGAGCAAGGGGTGAAGGGTCTCAAGTTGAACTACTGGGGAACGCAGGGCTATCTTAACCCCAAACAGAAGGAAGAACTGATGGTCTGGTTGGCTCAGAAGGATGCTTGGTTACTGGAGGAGGTGGTTGAGCATATCGAAGACGCTTATGGCGTGGTTTACCAATCCTCCCAGAGCTACTACACGCTACTGAAGCAAGCCGGATTCAGTTGGAAAAAGTCACACTCAACCCACCCGGATAAAGATGAGACGCAGGTGGAGGAAAAAAAACTGAAATCATGGAATTACTGGTGCAGTGGCGGGCCGAAATTGCTGCTGGCAATGTCCGAGTGATGTTCTTAGGATCGTGGATTAAATAAGCTGTAATTCCACCTTCTGCATCTGTAAGCTAGAGAAGTAGACGATGAGCCGGAAAACCAATGCGCCCCTACCCTGCTCCCATTGAAGCTCAAATGCAACGGT
>JBNPEG010000249.1:0-7118 GCA_051117555.1 Elainellaceae cyanobacterium
ATAGGATAAGGAGGCAATTATTACCGACTTTCTAGGGGAGCATCCCACATTTGCAAATTTATCAATGTTTGTAGTACAAGCATCTTGCCCGCGTTGGCAACGCCTCTCCACTAGGAAAAGCGGGACGCTGAATGCATCGCTAGAGCGTTGGCACAGAGCCTTGCTACAGACAAAACGTACTATACACACAAAACTAGGATGCACCCCTTCTATTACCTCATCGGATACGCTACATAAGCATCTGCAAAATTGAAGGTGTCGGTTATTCGAGTTTCTTCATCTCTAGTTTCACTCGCCCAGAGACTAAATCCTCCCCCGTATGTACCAGCTACAGAGAAGGATGAATCGATCGTCACAAATCGAGGATTGGCGTCATTGGACGTGCCACTGCCCACATGGAGAGTTCCATACAATTCAGTTGAACCTCCATTAATCGTTTTGATTACGGTTCCTTCATCTTCAGTTTTCAACCCTAGAATCCACACCTGCGCATTATCATTGAGCAGCTTAGCTTCGACCGTGGGATCACTTTGCGTATCTCCTTCCATATTCAGTTGTCGCGCCCAAACAGTTTGATTTCTAAATATCGAAGGTTGAAGGAGGCTGTCGTTGATAAATACGTCTCCAGGATTTGTTACCGATGGGACATACCTAGAACCCAATAAATTATTGAGCACTAACGTGCGATCGCTCGCGTGCTCAATTGACAAATCGCCTTTGACCTCAAGACGTTCAATAACCACACCTGCTTCAGATCCATCAACCACCTGAATTTTACCAGTGCCGTTTGCATCCAATAGTGCCTCGGTGCCGAGGAAACGGTTGACATTACCTCCCAACTCTAACGTGCCATTGAGATCCCATGTACCACGAGGCAAGTAGATAGTGGTTGCACCCGAGTCAATTGCTGCCTGAATTGAAGGAGTATCATCAATACCATCATTAGGAAGCCCGCTATCACCGATAATATGACGATGGGGACCGTCCCAGTTATTCAAATCATTTTCCCAAGAAACTTCAGGGGATTCTTGAATAGGAAGATCAAGCATTTGATCAGGCGATGGAAATAATTCGAATGGCCCACCCGATCGAGATTCTCCCGATCCATTACCTAAATATTCGTCAATATAACCAATCGGGAGATCAGGATTTCCACGGCCATAGGTAATCACGCTATCAACTGCTAGCTTATATCCAGTTGTCATCGTGTTGCCGACATACATCGACTTCTGATTAATAATAGCAGGCACTGAGGAAGCCGCCCCCGTTCCCGTAAGAGTTGAGTCAATGAGAACGAACCCTGCCTCGCCATCATTACGAATTGCTGGAACCTCATTAGTGCTTTGAAGATTGTGGACAAACACTCGCTGCGAGTTTAAGTTAAACCAGCCGTATGTGTTTTGATTTCGCAACGCAATATCTTCGAATGTCTGGCTAGCCGTCGGCCAACGAGTCCAGATGCCGTAATCGAACCCGTCAACGGTAACTCCCTTGATTAACAGCGGTCCGATTTCGTCGGTATAGCTCATATCCAAACCGATATTACCCTGCCCATCCTCAGACACAATAGTGACATCTTGCATCGTGCCTTGATTACTGGCATTGAATTGCACTCCAATTGCATTAGGGTGCTCTGAGCCGATACTGATTGTCATATTTCGCAAGGCATTGCGAAACCGCTGTGCAGGACTGGGTCCAAAGTTGATGATCGCACCGTCAAAACTAGAATTGACGCTATCCATCAAGCGCAAAACCGTGCCATCTTCACTTTGTCCTTGAAAGATGTTGCGCTTTTGGCTACCCGACAAAGTCAGCGTATCACTGATGTCATAAACACCGTTTGGGAAGTAAAAAATATGGTTGCCAGTGGGATGCTCATCGAGGGCTTGCTGGATAGCCATCGTATCATCTTGACTATCATCTGGAATTGCCCCATACGAAGTGATGTCAATCACTCCTGCATCATCAGGGAAAACAATGTTTGCACTAGACTGGGAGTTCTCAGAAACTAACATCTTAGAACTCCCAGAACTCATTGGCAGTCTTGCGAGTAAACCACTCCCATCAATAACAAGGAAATTGACAATTTCGGTGGTGGCCTAAGCTTCGTTATCATGTCTCTGCTCCTCCTTAATTTTGCTCTGAATCTAAAGCCAATAGTTTGTTTGTAGTGGTAATTGCATTGGCACTCCCAAAATCCTACTTCTGAGAAATTTTACTGTCCAGTTACCAAGTCCTAGTTCCTGGTCAAAATAACTAAAACTCTCGGTGGTGTAATTTCTATCTTTACAGTTGAATTTTTACAAGTCCGTCATAGCGATCGCCCTGAAATTTCTAAGCTGTATCAATTGACGGGCGATCGCTCACGCCCCAACAGTAGTGACTACCATCATTTATCTAAAACCTAGTATACGGATTAATTTTTCAATTAATCCATTGGTATCAATGACAAAATCATTTATCTGCTATAGTAAGCGCGCGAAGTTTGAATTTCCGTATGAATAAGAGTTTGAAAATGCGTCTCGTGTATAAGTTATTTCCGGGTGGTTCCACTCACTTGCGCATGGCGGATAAAAATTGCCCCAAAAACGGAAGCCCCCCCACAGCAGGCAGAAAATAGCGAGACGTGCAGAGTAGACCTAGAGCAGCACCAGTAGTGGCATCAAAATAGGGTTGATAAAACAAGATCAGTGCAGCATCGCGCGTTCCTACTCCCGCAAAGGTGAGTGGCAGCAGCCCGGCGAGGATGCTCAAAGGCGATAATGCCAAATTCACCACAAAGGGAACCCACGCTTTCAGTGCCAATATGAAAAACCAAATTTGCAGCAGATGCAGAAACCAGATAAAGATAGATGTGATGCTGATTGTAAGAAGTTGTCGCTTGTCACTCCAGAAATAGCGATGCATTTCATCCCACGACAGTTGCAGATTCTTAATCTTGACTTTGAACGATTTAGGTACTACGCCTTGAACCGTTGAAAAGAAAAGGGCTGCAAACCGACGCGACCCTAACATCAACAGCCCCAGAACGAGCCCACCCCCGACTCCAACCGTCATCAGCCAAAATAAACTATCCTTCTGCGGATAGAGCACTAATCCAAATATGCACCACAGCAAGAGCGACAACATATCACAGGTTTTTTCAAACACAACCAATGATAAGGACAGGGTCCCACTCAGATGACCTCGCTCTCGCATAAAGTACGCTTTGGCAATATCTCCCATCTTCGATGGCAGTACCATATTCAAGGTACTCGCCGCCAGAATCAACCGATTCGCTTCTAAGAAACCGAGTGTTGCTCCGGAAGGCATCAGCTGCTGTAATCGCCATGACGTGCATAAGGTAATCGGAACCACCATTCCCAAGCTGATGACCATCCAGAGCCCATCTGCATTGGCAAAGACACTCAGCAACCCCTGGAAATCAATCTTTGAATAGATGATAAGCAAGAGGGCAACGCTGACGGCAATAGAAATCAGTCGTTTTAGCTTCTTCATAAGCGAGTGGGGTTTAATAGTTAGGATTATGTCGGTCGGTTACAAGCGTCGCGTTAGTTTCAATGGTTGACCCGGAACTAATTGCCGCACTTTGGCGGTCAAGTCTAGCCAGGGTTGTAATTGCCCCCATTGAAAGGTGCGACTCATCACCACATAGATGGAGGTCTGGTCACTGCCAATGCCAGCAGACACCACATCGTCCCAGTCAGGGGACTGCAGTTCGTCAAAGACCTGCCACGTGCCGTTCTCCCAGCGGAAATGACGCGAAAACAGGAACGGTGTACTTTTCTTTCCCGTAATCAAGACGCGCTGCAGCAGCTTGCGAATCAGATTTGGGAAAAAGCGACCGAGCGTTAACATCACCACTCGTAGAATCATCAGATTTATCGGAGTCATTTGCTTCTGTTTGGCCCATCCGAGTCGACCCCGAATTGACACCGCATCGTCGCTGATGTCAATCTGATAGGGACCAACTAGATGACCCACTGCATTCTTAAATGTCTTGCCATCACGGATGAGCAGCGAAAATTGGGTATCGGACATGACGAGCTGATTGTCTCGAAAAAACTTAAATGCGCCCCCCTTATTTAGCGCGAGATAGAGTTCGCTTGTCTCACGGCGCTCGATGAGAATGCGGGCTTCTTCTAGCCAGACGCGACCGGGTTTGGATGGCAACGGGGCCGGTCGCTCTGATACAAAGTCTCGCCATGCGAGCAGATAGTTCCAGGTGTGATGCCCAATGATGTGGTCGTCGGCATAACAGGCGCCTAAGCCATTCTCCAAGCCCATCAGAAATCGGTCGTTGATGCTCAAGGCTTCGGGCATCCATTTGCCCACTAGTTCGAAGCCGTGAGGAAAGAAGTTATACGTATTTCGGCTGGTATATTCTCCTCCATAAGACCCGTCTGGGTGGCTGAAATGGGAGGCGAGAATTACGGCTTTGGCGATCGCATCTTTTAAGCGACTGCTTGGCTTAAGTTCATGTAGCCAGGCCAGACATGAAATAGTCAGCGTATGATAGCCCGGATCACACCCCTCATACTCTTGAAACCACCCCTCTGGATTTTGCCATGACAGAACAATCTCTAACCGTTCATCGATGGCGCGCTGCCAGCGATCGGTGCAAAGCAAGCGTGAGGCTAGCTCCAGGCATAAGGCAATCAGCGCTTGATGATTGGTGAGTCGTCCGCTTTCACGATGATGGGCTAACCAGTCACAGCGCTTTTGAAAAAATCGCATCGCCTCTGGATTATCTAAGCCCAACAGGCGATAGCTCTCTAAACACGCCAGGAGTGAGAATGCAGCCGCCCCCCCGGCTCGTTCAAAGGGAAAGTAATCATCACAGGAACCATCTGCATGAGCGCTGTTTGCCGCATAGTCAATGCCGGCCTCCGCCCAGATGCGGAGATTCGGCTGCTGATAAAATCGATTCTCGGGACTATCGGTGGTATAAGCTAATGCCAGCGGCCACACAAATTCCTGAGCCATGCCGCTGGGGAAGTCGATGATTTTGTATTGCCAAAAGTTGCGGTCAAAGCATCCATAGGTTGGGCTATGAGGATTGCGATCCTGTAATGTCAGAATCTTTGGTATCTGGGCGATCGCCTCGCGCGCAAATAAGTCCCTTCGCATAACTCTTATAGGCTCTAAAAAGAAAGGTCTCAATTAAAAAAGGTATGGTAACAGAGTACCTTTCGGCACTGATGCTTACAACACGCATCCCTCAACTGGCTTCAAAACTGGCTTCAAGCCTTGCTATTCCTAGAACTGACCGTTATTTTCTCTTCATCAATTTGTGATTCTGGCGGATTAAATTCCTGTGTAACTCGATTATTCGACTGGAGCTCCATCTGCCGGAGCTTGAGCTGAATATTTTCCAACAACTTACGATTGACAGTCATTAAGTCAGCAATGAGTCCAAAGATCCAAAGTTGAAAGCCAACTAGAATTAGAATTGCCGCTAAGATCAAGCTAGGAACATGTGATTTGGGCGTTCCTCCCAGATATAGCAAGAGCCAGCGTAAACAGAGCAAAATACCAATTAATACTGGAGCGCTTCCAATTGTTATAAAAAAGCGCAATGGTCGATAGGTTACAAAAATACGCAGAATAGTAAAAATTGAGCGTTGTACATAAGACGCAATGCTTTTAACTAAGCGCGACGGCCGCAAGTCCCGATTCGTCCGGATGGGAACGGACTCAACAGCCATTCCCTTCTGTCCAGCTTGAATAATAGTTTCTAACGTATAGGTGTATTCGTTAAACACGTTGAGCTGGAGTGCAGCATTACGACTAATAGCTCGAAAGCCACTTGGCGCATCTTGAACTTTCGTGCCACTGGCTAAGCGAACGACGCCACTCCCCAGCTTTTGTAAGAATTTCTTTATAGGCGAAAAGTGTTTGATCTTGTGAATAGGTCTCGCCCCTATGACAATCTCAGCTCGACCTAAGAGGATGGGTTGAACGAGTCGAGGTATATCATCGGCACAGTACTGATTATCAGCATCAGTATTTACAATAATATCGGCACCTGCTCTAAGGCAGGCTTCTATTCCTACCATAAAAGCTTTCGCCAGCCCTCTGTTATAGTCAAAACTTACAATATGATCAACGCCACACGCGCGAGCTACTTCAGCCGTTCCATCAACGCTGCCATCGTCAATGATTAACCATTCTACTTCGGCTATGCCTGGAATCTCTCGTGGTAAGAAGGAAAGCGTAGTCGGCAACGTTTCTGCCTCGTTATAGCAAGGAATCTGAATAATAAGTTTAGTCATTATCCAATTTGGGACCTCTTGATAATTGGTTATTATAGCTTTCGACCTAGTTTTAATAGGTTTAATGGAACTGAACTCATAGATAGGGAATCTGGAGTAAGTATAAGCAAATAGAAATTTTATAGATGAGTACGATGACTGTCTTGACAGGATCTATATAGATTTATGCGGATAGATTCATAAACTAAGTAATTTCAACGACAATGTCTAAGAAGCGAACTTAGCTAAACAGAGTAATTGTAGACAAATATTGGCGACCTAAATTTCTGATGGCCTTAGCCAGATAGCTTAGACCATAACTCCTAGCCAGAAGCCAAGGTTTGAAAAGCTATCTGGCGTGAAATCACCCTCAAAGACTGTGGCAGTGGCCCGCCCATGAAGACTGAGTCGCCGATCCCTGCTGAATAGCCAGAGATACACTCTATTTTCAATACTTTATGTTGGCAGACTGCTAAAAGACTTTTCTGCTTCCCAGACATGCTCTGACAGAACTCTTCGAGTGTCACTTCTCTTATGTTTGTTTTAGTGAAGACCTTGTAGGCTAAAGCATTAAACACAAAAGCTATATACTATATCAATACTACTAATGCGAAAATTATAGCGATTATGAATTATTCTGTTGTAGTTTAATGTGAGAAAACGTAAAAGTTCAAATCCTTCTTAATGCATTTACCAGAGCTTCAGAATTAAATCAGTTTCCTGAATAATTGATAAAGCCCTAAATAATTCAAAGAATAACCAAATAAAGCTGCAGCGAGACACTGTCGCTCGCTTAGAGCATTGATAAATTGAACGTGTCAATAGGCTTGGTATCCATCGTATAGCAATCCCAGATGGTGTGTG
>JBNPEG010000041.1:0-7092 GCA_051117555.1 Elainellaceae cyanobacterium
CACCCGATAGCTCAGCCGGATCGTCTAACCTCTCGACTTCAACACCCGGACGATAAATGTCTACCCGCCGCTCTTGGGGATCAATCAACCAGCCGAGGCGCGCTCCGTTACTGATGTATTCCTGCATCTTATTTTGAAGGGTTGAACGACCATCACTTGGGGAGCGAAGCTCAACAACAAAATCTGGACATAGCGGCACAATGCCTGACCGCTGTTCAGTGGTGAGACGATTCCATCGATCCTCGGCAACCCACGCAGCATCAGGAGAGCGAATCGCCCCGTTGGGTAAAGCAAACCCACTAGATGAGTCAAATCCCCGTCCCGGTTCACCGGCGCTGCGCCACCACAGATAAATCTCACCAGAGATGCTCCAATTTCGCTCTCCAGTTTCTCCCCCTGTTGGTGGATTCACAACTAGTTCTCCTTGAGCCGTCCGTTCAAGCCTTAAGTCGCGGTTTGCGTCTGCTAACGCCTTAAATTGATCATCATTGACGTGCAAGCCAATAAACGATGGCAAGTCAATCGATATCGTTTGGTTAGCGTGATTGGATGCCTGAACCATGGCGATCGCCCTTTCGACCTGTAGACGTCACAATGGAGAATGGTGAGACAAAATCGTCTCGTGTTTCATCATTCTATTAAGAATTGACATTATGGTGCTAGATTCCTCCCTTCGTCATCCGATCGCCATTGGTTTAGGAGCGATCGCGGGTGCGCTGAGCCGCTACTATCTAACGCTTTGGTGTGCCCAGCGATTTGGGGGAGCTTTTCCCTACGGCACGTTCTTGATTAATCTCACCGGCTGTCTAGGCATGGGATTTTTTGTTGCCCTTACCCTAAACCGTATTGTGGCCGTTCCCCTGGAGGTGCGGCTGATGGTTTCGACCGGGTTTTTGGGTGCCTACACCACCTTTTCTACCTACGGCTTAGAATCAACTGCGCTGCTACGAGCCGGATCATGGACATCATTTGGATGGTATTGGGGCGGAAGTGCCGTCTTGGGAATGATGGCAGTACAGTTAGGAGGACGAGTCGCACAATTTTTTTTGAAATAGGCGGGTTGAATATAGTCACTTTGCGATCGCGCAAAGTGTGTATTAGATCGCTTGATATCGGTCGATGAATGGTGACAATTGAAACATAGATAAGACATCGATGAGGTGCATCGCTAGAAATTTTGGTCGCTAATCGTTCAGCGCCCTCTAGACTAAAACTAAGAAAGCCGTCTATCGAACTAGAACGTTGGCATTTACCGAAGACAATGACTCCCCATCTTTACAGGCCATCTCTCGTCGAGAACTTCGAGAGCTGGTTCGCACGCAGCTACAGGCTCTATTAGAGCAGGGCAATCTCCAGGGAGCCAAAACATTGCTGGTGCCCGTTCAGCCTGCCGATATTGCCGAAGCCATTGAAGGCTTGCCCAAAACGATGCAGGCGATCGCCTTTCGACTGTTGTCAAAGGGCGAGGCAATCGAGGTGTATGAATATCTTGATTCCAGCGTTCAGCAGTCGCTCGTCGAAGACTTTAAGCGGCAAGATGTGATCGACATCGTAGACAAGATGTCTCCTGATGACCGGGCGCGCCTGTTTGATGAGCTGCCCGCCAAGATTGTCTCGCGCCTGCTGTCTCACCTCAGCCCCGAAGAACGCCGCTCCACTGCGCTGCTTCTCGGCTATGAGGCAGACACCGCCGGGCGGATCATGACCCCCGAATATGTCGCCCTCAAAGAAAGATGGACGGTTGCCCAAGCCTTAGAGCGCATTCGCAGTTTGGCAAATGTCAGCGAAACCATTTATTCGCTCTATGTTACGGATGCAGCGCGGCGGCTCACCGGCATTCTGTCACTGCGGGCGTTGGTGATGGCTCAGCCTGATCAAACCATCGGCGAGATTATGGTGCGCGAATTTGTCTACGTGCAGACAGACACCGACCAAGAAGAAGTCGCCCGCGTCATCCAGCGCTATGATTTTCTTGCCGTTCCAGTCGTCGATACCGAACAGCGCCTCGTCGGGATCGTCACCGTCGATGATGTGATCGACATTCTCGAAGAAGAAACCACCGAAGATATCTACACCTTAGGCGGGGTGCAGTCAGGGGGCGATAGCTACTTTCAGACCAATTTGTTGACCGTGGCGCGGCGACGGGTGGTTTGGCTGTTTGTGCTGCTGATTACCAATACTGGAACGAGCGCCGTGATTAGCAGCCAAGAAGAAATTTTGCAGCAGGTGGTTGCCCTCGCGGCATTTATTCCCCTGCTGATTGGCACGGGCGGGAACGTCGGTGCCCAGTCGTCAACGGTGGTGATTCGCGGATTGAATACTGACGAAATTGGCCTCAGCAAAGCGCTGCATGTGATTAAACGGGAGGCGATCGCCGGAGTGTTGCTTGGCATCATGCTGGGAGTCGTGGTGCTAGTGTGGGCCTATTTCTTGCAGGGCAGTGTGATTGTGTCGATCGCCGTCGGGCTGAGCCTCATTGCCATTTCGTTGCTAGCCTCAGTCGCGGGATCATCGCTGCCCTTTTTATTCCAGACATTCGGGCTTGACCCAGCCTTGATGTCAGCCCCGTTTATCACCACCGCAGTCGATGTGTTGGGGGTGATGATCTATCTCAACCTGGCTCGACTCATCTTGCAACTTCAGTAACAGTTTGTTGGCACATTTCATAGGATCGTTAAAATGTGAGCATAGAAATTAATCAATAGTTTGATTCGATCGCTACTTATTCATTAGATACCAAAACGAGATACCAAAATTAATTCCACAGGAGTGCGTTCCATTAGACGAGGATGACTGAATGACCGACACTGCGATCGCAGAGGCTGCAATCAATCCCAATCTGCGCTTAGGAATTATCATCGGGCTGAGTGTCATCTTGACGCTCATCGTCAGCCGAGGAATTCCGATGCTGATTCGAAGATTAATCAAGCGGTTTTCATCACCGGCTGATACTCAATCCAATGGGGCTGGGGCGATCGCCAAAACGCAGCCTTATTCATCATCGCCTTCATCATCGAAGGATAGCCTGCTCACCCGAGTCATTGCGCCCCACCGAGGATTGGTTATATTGACCGTCGCGTTGCTGGTGATCGAGCTGGGCGTGCTGCTCGTTCCTCGCTATAGCTGGTATCCCTTTCTCGAAGTTCCGATTAGTTTGGCATTGGCGATCGCCATCAGTTGGCTAGGTTCGCGGCTATTCAAGCAATTTTTTGATATTTATCTGCGAGATGCGGCGATGCGCGAGGGGCGCAAGCTCAACAGCGAGATTTTGATCCTCGCCAAATTTTCTGCAAACGCCATCATCGTTATCGTCACGGTCATCCTGTTTGCCCAAACCCATGACATCAATGTCTTTGGGATTATCGCCAGCCTTGGCATTGGTGGCTTAGCGGTTGCCTTTGCTGCTCAAAAAACGCTAGAGCAGTTTCTGGGAGGGATTGTGATTTATGTGGATCGTCCCTTTGTGATTGACGACTATATCGGCTTGCCCGACGGAACCTTCGGCAAGGTCGAATCCATTGGGCTCCGCTCTACAAAAATTCGCACTTCCGGGAAAGGGACGCTGATGATCGTGCCCAACAGTGCGCTCACGCAGATTAATATTGAGAATTTCACCGGGGCGAAGAAGGTGATGTCGATTCTTTATCTCAATATGCATCAAAAAGTCCCGGATGAAGAACGGGCGCTGATTCGTCAGGTGATTTTGGAGAGCACTAAGGACATCTTTGGCATCGACTCGCGCAGTAGCGATGTTATGTTTAGACCCATGCCCCATGAGCGCGATCGCACCCAGGTTCAGGTGACCTTTTTCATCTTGGGGTCTGGAGAAGTCTCGATGGATCTGCGTCGTCAGCTACTTGACATTGCCACTCAGAGCATCAATCAACGCCTAAAAGAATATGGGGTTGCCTTCGATATCGAAGACCCCACCATTTACGTCGATTCTCCGATTACGATTTAATTTCTACGATTTAATTTCACTGTCTATCTCGTGCATCCAGCATGGACTTTTCAGATATTCAAGACGCGCTTCAACTCGACCAAGTCGAAGGGGTCGTAGAGATGGGGCTGCTCAATCTACCTCGTCCTGCCATCTTCTTAATCTTTGTCTTCTTTTCGTGGTTGGTTGGGCGATATACTCCCGGCATCATTTGGCTGATTATCCATCGATTTTCTCCCCAGCAGGTTGCCAACATTTATGACAATCTCGTTGATCCGGTCAAGGGCTCTCTTAGAACAGCGGGCACTTTGATTCTCATTTCGCTTTCGATGGTCTGGATTGAAGACTATCCCGGCATTTATGGATTCGCCAAACCCTTCGTCGATTTAGCCATTATTATTTCAGTCGCGTGGTTTTTGTCGCGGATCTTTCGGCAGTTTGTGCGCATTTATGGCATTGAAATTCTGAAAAGGCTGGGGCTTGAGGTCGATGAACTGCTGCTCGTCGTCGAGACAATCGCCAATATTATTATCGGGGTTTTTGCCGCCTTAGCATTTGCTCAAAGCCAGCAGTTTAATTTAATCGGACTACTGGCCAGCTTGGGAATTGGGGGTTTGGCGATCGCCTTTGCGGCCCAAAAAATTCTCGAACAGTTGCTGAGTACCGTCGTGCTCTATCTCGATCGCCCCTTCATCCCTGGCGATTACATTCGACTTGCCAATGGTCAACTGGGGCGGGTTGAGTCGATTGGCTTGCGATCGACCAAAGTTCGGGCGTCTGCCAAAAATACGCTGTTTATCTATCCCAATTCGACGCTGATCAGCATGGAAATTGAG
Source organism: Elainellaceae cyanobacterium (assembly GCA_051117555.1). Lineage (GTDB taxonomy): Bacteria > Cyanobacteriota > Cyanobacteriia > CAZCXK01 > CAZCXK01 > DBGGTD01. The sequence goes on from JBNPEG010000041.1 coordinate 4,777, forward strand.
AATATCACCCGCGCCAAGAAGGTCATGGTGCTGCTCTATCTCGACTTCGATCAGATGCTAGATGACGAGAGTTGCGCCTTGGTGCGAGAGGTGGTCAGCGAAAGTACGAATTCAGTGTTTGGGATTGACCCAGGCAGCACCAACATTTCGTTTATATCGAACAATGGCTCGAAGGCGAGTCGGGCGCGAGTTACCTTCTTTATCCTCGGCTCTAGCGAAAACTCGATTCAGCTTCGCAAGCGGTTATTAGAACTTGCCAATCAAACGATTTCTGAAAAGCTTGCCAGCTTTGGCATCGAATTTAAGACTCAAGATCCGACGGTCTATGTCGAGTCTCCAGTGACGATTTAAGGTGCACTGATTGGCCGTAAATTTTTGATGATTTCTTTGGTGAGTTAGCTGATAGATTCCATCGGGTAACCGATATAGTTGAGTCCTTCCTAGCGCTGAACGGCCATAAGGGGTCAAGTTAAAGTGGAACCTAATGCTGGAAAATTAAGAGGCAGTGAATGCAATGGTTCAGAAAATTGCTCTCTTCAATCACAAAGGTGGAGTCAGCAAAACTACGACAACATTCAACCTTGGCTGGATGCTTGCCTCAAAAGGGAAAAGAGTCATTCTTGTCGATACCGACCCACAATGTAACCTAACGGGTATGGCGTTAGGAGAAGAAACAGAGGATGACGAAGCCAGAATAGCGGCAATTTACAACACACGCTCAAATATCAAAACAGGCTTAGCACCCGCGTTTGAATCTCAGCCAAGAGCGATTGAGGCAGTCGACTGCGTTCCTTTGGAAGGTCAAGATGGGCTATTTTTATTGCCTGGCCACGTTGGTTTTGCTGAATATGAGGTGACACTAGGCATTGCCCAGGAGCTAAGTGGTTCGATTCAGGCTCTCAAAAATTTACCGGGTTCCATCACAGACTTGTTAGACAAAACTGCCAAAAAGTTTGATGCAGATTACATTTTGATTGACATGAGCCCTAGTTTGGGTGCGATTAACCAGAATTTGTTGATGACGAGTGACTTTTTCATAGTTCCGACGACTGCTGATTTCTTTTCTGTGATGGCAATAGACTCTTTAGCTAAAGTTTTGCCGAAGTGGTACGCATGGGCAAAGACAGCGAGTTCACTACAAATTCTGAAAGATGCTACCTATCCATTCCCTGAAATTACTCTGCGGTTTTTGGGAATCATCGTTCAGAACTATCGAATCATTCGCGGTAAAGAGACAGCTGCTTTTGAAACATGGATTCAAAAAATTGAAGAAGACGTTTCCTCAAAACTAGTTCCAGCACTGCGGAAGAGTAATATGATGCTGCCTGAGCAGCTTTATGCCGATCAGGGCATTGATGATAGCCTTTGCTTAACGAAAATTTCCAACTTTAATAGCCTCATTGCTCTGTCTCAAGAGCACCAAACTCCAATCTACGCCCTTACCGCTCAGCAATTGGGACAAATAGGAACAGTGTTGGAGAAAAATCAAGCAAAGCAAACTGAGTTTCGACAAATGTTTGAGAACTTAGCAGATAAAATCATTGGGTTAACGTCTGCCGCTTATGCTGTCAGCGCTTGATCAATTCCGAATCAGCATTGCGCGTGTTCGAGATTTGATTTCTATTCATAACTCTGTCAAAGCTCAGGCCACCTCTGCCCTAGATTTGTCAGATATTCTGAGAGCTGCTCTCGTTCTCGCTGTGAGTGCCCTGGATTACTACACTCATGAAGTTGTAACGTTAGGAATGTTAGAGATTCATAGGGGGCAGCGTTCTGAACCTAATCCTTCACCCAACAGTTCTCAATCTGCGTTTTCTCGATTTCAGGTGTCCCTAGGAGGTGCGCGACAAGAACGATTGATAGCAATGGATATTGCCGCTTGGCTAGAAAATGAGATTCAACAAAGTCAAGGTTTTGACTTTTTAGAGCAGTCTTATCCAGTCTCAGCCTTACTCCCAGTGATATCAAACAGTTTGCTCAACCGGCTTAACAACGCTTCCTGGCTAGAAGATGAGATTCGAGAACGTCTCGGATATCAAAGCTTTCAGCAACCAGACAAAATAGCGGATGCCATTCGGCTCATTTCAGAGAAGAAACTGTGGGATGAGGTTGCCGTAAAACTCGGTAAATCTGCAAAAGATGTTAAGCAACAGCTCAGTGCAGTCGTTGATCGCAGAAACAAAATTGCCCACGAAGCGGATATCGATCCTACTTTTGGTATTGGGAGCCGATGGTATATTGATGAAATTCTAGTTAATGATGCAGTTAATTTTATTGAACAAGTTGTTGAGAATATTCATCAAGTTCTTTGACTAC
>JBNPEG010000033.1:0-61108 GCA_051117555.1 Elainellaceae cyanobacterium
TTTTGGCGATAGCATCGAGATGCGGTTGCAGTTGGGCCTTTTGCTCCGGAGTCATGTTGCTACCCAGTGTCACGATAGCTCTATCCTCAACGCTTTCGCTCAATTCTGCAAACCTGACATGCTCCCGTGATTTTCACAGGATTTTTGTCGATTGATGCCAATTTGGTTGTTTTGAAGTCCGGAGAGCAAAAACGTAGATGCGACTAGAAAAATTCATGCAATTGTTTGGAAAAACGTGGCTTTATATCCTGCTTTTTCTATTGATCCCTTCCGTCGCACTGGCGCAAGATGAGGTAGCAAGCGGTTCCTTTCTGGGTGCGATTAATGCGGCCTTTTCAAAATTCGTGGAAGTAGTGTTTGGTGTCCTCTTCTTTAGCGTTGGAGGATTTCCTCTAATCGTGCTTTGGCTCGTAATCGGAGCCATTTTCTTTACGCTACGAATGGGGTTTATCAATATCCGCGCGTTTCGTCATGCGATTGATGTCGTACGCGGCAAGTATGACGACCCCAGTGAAGAGGGCGAAGTATCCCACTTCCAGGCGCTTTCAGCGGCGCTCTCTGCAACGGTCGGGCTCGGAAACATCGCCGGTGTGGCGATCGCCATCAGCTTGGGAGGTCCGGGGGCTGCCCTGTGGATGACGCTAGGCGGGCTGTTTGGAATGAGCAGCAAGTTTGTTGAATGCACGCTAGGGCAAAAGTATCGGATTGTAAAGCCAGACGGCACGATCTCCGGCGGACCGATGCACTATCTCTCTAAAGGGTTAGAAGACCTAGGGCAGCGTAAGTTGGGTCAGGTGCTTGCCGTTGCGTTTAGCTTTTTGTGCATCTGCGGCACATTTGGCGGGGCAAGCATGTTCCAGTCTAATCAGTCGTTTGGAGCTGTATCTACCGTCATTCCCGCACTTCCGGGGTGGCTGTATGGGCTCGTTCTTGTCACCTTGGTTGCATTGGTGATCATCGGCGGCATCCAGCGGATTGGCATGGTCGCCGGAACGATTGTGCCGCTCATGTGCGCTCTCTACGTGCTTGCATCGCTTTGGATTTTGCTCGCCAACTTTACTGCAATTCCAGCCGCGATTAGCACCATCATCACCCAAGCATTTTCGCCCCAAGCGGTGGGTGGCGGATTTGTCGGGGTAATGGTGCAGGGTCTGCGACGGTCTGCATTCTCGAATGAGGCAGGAATTGGGTCAGCGGCGATCGCCCACTCTGCGGCTCGAACTGAAGAACCCGTTCGCGAAGGTATCGTAGCGCTGCTTGAGCCCTTCATCGATACGGTTGTCATTTGCAACATGACGGCTCTGGTCATCGTCATCACAGGCGTTTATAACAATCCTGAATTTTCGGGGCTTGGGGGCGCTGAGATGACGTCTGTTGCCTACGGTACTGTCTTGGGATGGTTCCCAGCAGTATTGGCGATCGCAGTCTTCTTCTTCGCCTTCTCCACCATGATTTCATGGGGCTATTATGGGGAACGCAGTTGGGAATATTTGTTTGGCGAACGCAGCTTAATTGTTTACAAAGGCTTATTTCTGTTAGCCATCTTTATTGGCTCTATCGCCAATCCGACGGCTGTGATCGATTTCAGTGATGGAATGCTGCTTGCGATGGCGTTTCCAAACTTGTTAGGAGCTTATTTCCTCTCAAACCAGGTTGCGCTTGACCTCAAAAACTATATGTATCGGCTCAATAAGGGGCAGATGCTTCCCGTTGGCGAAAATGCATAGAATGCATAGCCCTCATTTCTAGAGGGGCTGTCAAGACAGGACATTTCTGTTCGATTGAATGTCTGATTGACCTTAACGAGGCGGCGATTTCCTTGGATGGGATTGACCTTATAAGTCAAAAAGGGGTGTATTTGCGCCCCTTTTTTGAGTGCATCCCAATCCTGCTCGTCGGCAAGATACCCTCACTACAAACTAAGGTTCCACTTGCGTAAATCCTGATAAATTTGCAAATGTGGAATGCTCCCTTTTTTTGATGCAATTTAGTCGCGGTGAAGATACTCTTCGACCATCACGCGCCGTTTGTGAATGGGCGTCGAGTGATAGTGTCCATAAAATTGGCTAAACTGCCAAAACTTTTTCAGAAATTCCCAAAACCCATCCTTAACAGATTGAGAATTTTGAAGTTTTTGGTTGAGAGAGGTAGTCCCTATCAACATGTCAAACCTCCCGGTGATATTTAAGCAATAGTGCAGACGAGGCGATCGCGGCTGCTAGCTATTGGGTTACAGTTTCAAAAATGCCCCATTACGCGATCGAAATCACATATTGACAAGCTCTATACGTCCTTCAGCGAACCTGTCACATCGCGATGTATCTCTTATTCCTCACTCTTTTAATCTAACGATCTTGCAGAGCAGGTTCAAACCATATTACACATGGTTTACATGAGTAGATTCTATGGATTAAATCTGTTGAAATCCGACCTATTTTCTCAACGCCATGAGTGGTTAGTACCGTGTCATCATTGCTTCTTGCTCTCGATTTTGGCGGAACCAAACATGCAGCCGCTACCGCAACTATCGGTTCGACGCAGTGGTTAGCCTATCGTCGTGCCGTGTCACCTCCCGATGCCAATCAAAAAACTGACTTGCAGATCATGCGATCGCTAATTCATGATGTGCTCGGTGACAAACGCCCCAATGCCATGGGTGTAAGTTTCGGTGGACCTGTCGATTTCACAACCGGAACGGTACGCCTCTCTCACCACGTTCCAGGATGGGAGAATATACCGCTCCAAGCGTGGTTAGAAGACGAAATCGAGGTGCCCGTAAGCGTTGACAATGATGCCAATATTGCGGCCCTGGGTGAATCGCGATTTGGAGCGGGACAGCCCTATGACAGTGTGCTGTATATAACGGTGAGCACGGGAGTCGGCGGCGGTTGGGTTCTGAATAAGCAACCCTGGCGAGGCAGTAGAGGAATGGCCGGTGAAATCGGGCATACAGTCGTTGATCCGTCGGGACCTCTGTGTCTGTGCGGTAAGCGAGGCTGTGTCGAGCGCTTGGCCTCAGGCCCGTATCTGGCGCATGATGCGATCGCCCACCTGCAAGACCACCCCAATCAAGGCACCATTCTTCGAGAACTCGTCAACCATCAGCTCCCCACCATCACCGCCCAGCACATCAGCGAAGCCGCTAATCGCGGAGATGAGTACGCCCAAATGCTAATTAAACGGGCAGGCTGGGCGATCGGCGTGGGGATTGGCAATGCCGCCAATCTAATTGCCCCTCAGGGCGTGGTGTTGGGCGGCGGCGTCACCAAAGCAGGAGAACACTTTTGGCATACGATTCGAGAAACAGCCTATAAAACTGCTCTCCCCGAAATTGCGTTTGATATTGTTCCGGCAGCATTGGGTGATGATGCGCCTCTCTGGGGGGCGATCGCCTTGGCTGAAAATCTAGTCTAGACGAGAATATCCGATAGGTCTAAAACAAAACCCGGTAAAACCGGATCGCCCCTGAGTTCCTTAGGGTTTTCTAGCACGTCAACCGCATGACCCGCTCGATAGCATTCAACCTGCTGCGTTGCTGGATCAATCAACCAGCCCAGCCGCAACCCATTGTCTAGATACTCTTGCATTTTCGGGCGAACGCTGGGCAGCGTATCACTGGGAGAGAGTAGCTCCACAGCAAAATCGGGACACAGGGGGATGAAGGAGCGGCGCTGCTCAGGAGTGAGCGCTTGCCATCGCGCTTTGGTGATCCAGGCGGCGTCGGGAGAGCGGGTTGCCCCATTGGGCAACGTGAACCCTGTGGATGAGTCGAAGGTGACACCGAGCTGAGTTTGACGATTCCATGCCCAGAGTTGCCCCGTCAATGACGAATTACGCTCTCCGGTTTCTCCTCCAGTGGGTGGCATGATCACCAATTCTCCAGTTGCGGTGCGTTCCAGCCGCAAATCCTGATTATGGCGGCAGAGTGCTGCAAACTGCTCATGAGTCAGCTCGATTAGCGGATGCAGATTTAGAACCATCGACATAGGTCCCTCCTTACGCCTGACTCTCCCAGATTTGCTCCACCGTCACGCTCACCTGCGGCACCTCCAACGAGGCGATCGCTTCATTCTCTCGAAATACTCCAACTTCTGTATAACCATCGCCCTCTAAATGTAGCACCGTCACCTGCCGCGCATCTGGATCAACAATCCAGTATTCAGGAATGCCGATATCTTGATACTGCTGCCGCTTGGCTCGATAGTCGCGTTCACGCTGCAACTCGCCGGGGCTGACGACTTCGATCACCAGCAGAGGCGGAGCCATAAATAAGCGAATAGTGTTGCGTGATTTGAGCTGCTGAATATGCTCTGGGCGAATGATGGTCAAATCAGGATAGCGGTTCTTGGGTTCCCCCATCACTTCCAACTCTAGTCCATGTCCCCGCACTCGATCAGGTCCTAAGATAAGCGCAAATTGCAGAAACAGGCGATTGGCAATTTGCACGTTATCTCCAGATTCGGGAGGCACTTCAATCAATTCTCCATTGAAGAGTTCATACAGCCGATCGGTTCCATCGTCGTAGGAGAGATAGTCATCGAAGCTCAAAAATCTGGGTTTTGTCTGGATCATGACGAGGTTGCAAATTGGGACGTAATCAACCTGGTGGTAGGGGCGAAGCAGAATTTGTGGGTTTTGTTTCGTAGATATCGGCGGAATGCTTCGCTCCTACTAATTCGCAATTACAAAATTCACTAGCTTTCCTGGCACAACAATGACTTTTTTTACCTCTTTTTCGCCGATATACCGCTGAGCCACCTCAGACTCGCGGGCGTAGGTTTCTAGCTCAGCCTTATTGGCTTGGGCTGGAACCTGAATCGTGCCACGTGTCTTACCCATAATTTGAATCACGAGAGTAATTTCATCGACGACTAACGCATCGGGATCAACCGTAGGAAAGGTCTGCCGATGAATGGAATCCGTATGCCCCAAACTATGCCACAACTCTTCTGTAACATGCGGAGCAAATGGCGCTAACAGCAACAGCAGCGTTCGAATGCCTTCTGCATAGACCGGAGACTGAGTGCAGGATGCATCTGACAATGCATTGCTGAGCTTCATCAGCTCGGAGACTGCCGTATTAAACTGATAGTCACCGTTTAGATCATCGCTGACTTCTTGAATCGCATAATGGATGGCATAGCGAAGATCCTTCTCAGGCTTTGTCAAAGTTCCGCCATCGGGGGCTGCTATCGTTCCTTGAGCAGCAAATTCGGTTACGAGCCGCCAAACCCGATTGATAAACCGGAATTGCCCCTCTACGTCAGCATCATCCCACTCCAAATCTTTCTCCGGCGGAGCTTTGAAGAGAATAAACATCCGCGCTGTGTCAGCGCCATATTTGCTCAACACGTCAGCCGGGTCAACGCCGTTATATTTTGACTTCGACATCTTTTCGTAGAAGACAGATAAGGGCTGTCCCGTTTCTGGATCACGTGGATCGTTGGGGTCAACCTGATCGGGAGGAATATAGCGCCCTGTTTCTGGATTTTTATAGGTCATAGCTTGTACCATGCCTTGAGTTAAAAGCCGTTGGAATGGCTCATCAAAATTGAGCAGGCCGCGATCGCGCAAAAATTTGGTAAAGAATCGAGAATAGAGCAGGTGAAGAATAGCGTGCTCGATGCCGCCTACATACTGATCGACGGGCAACCAGTCATTCACCTTCTTTGGATCGAAAACTTGTTGAGCATTATTGGCGTCGGCATAGCGCAAAAAATACCACGACGAATCGATGAATGTATCCATCGTGTCAGTTTCGCGCCTAGCAGATTCGCCACAGCTCGGGCAGGGCACATTAATCCAATGATCGAGTTTTGCTAAGGGCGAAGGTCCACGTCCAGAAAATTTCACATCTTCAGGCAACACCACTGGAAGCTGATCATCCGGCACTGGCACAGTTCCGCATGACGGACAATGAATCACCGGAATGGGTGCCCCCCAGTAGCGCTGACGCGAAATCAACCAGTCGCGCAGCCGATAGTTAATCCGGCGATCGCCCTTACCCATTTTCTCTAACCAGGCGATCGCTGCTTCGACACTTTGTCCTTCATCTTTGCCAGCAGGCACCCCATCCAGCGGGCCCGAATTCACCATTACGCCATCATGGGGAAATGCCTCGGTCATCGTGTCAGCGTCTAGGGGCTGGTCAACGGGTTGAACGACTACCTTAATCGGCAGATCAAACGCCTTTGCAAACTCAAAGTCTCTTTGGTCATGGGCAGGCACCGCCATGATGGCTCCTGTTCCGTATCCCATCAGCACATAGTCTGCGATCCAGATCGGAACTTTTTCACCATTCACCGGATTGAGCGCATAGCCACCCGTCCAGACGCCGGTTTTCTCGCGATCTTCCGCAGTGCGATCGATCTCGCTTTTGTTGGCTGCATCAGCCTGATAGGCGGTGATGTGCTTAGCCTGATCGGGGGTTGTGACAGTTTCAACCAGAGGATGCTCGGGCGAGAGCACCATAAACGTCGCTCCCCAGAGCGTATCCGGGCGTGTCGTAAAGACGGGAAGCTCATCCCCAGTCTCGGTTTTGAAGATTACCTCAGCGCCAGTTGACTTGCCAATCCAATTTTCTTGCATGAGCTTGACCCGATCGGGCCAACCCGTCAACTGATCCAGATCAGCCAATAATTGCTCAGCATAATCGGTAATCTTAAGAAACCACTGCTTTAGCAAACGCCGCTCCACTTTGGCGCCCGATCGCCAGGATCGTCCATCGCTATCCACTTGCTCATTAGCAAGCACGGTTTGATCAATCGGGTCCCAATTGACGGCTGCTTCTTGCTGATAGGCTAATCCCGCCTTAAAAAATTCTAAGAAAATCCACTGCGTCCAATGGTAGTAATCTGCAGAGCAGGTGGTGACTTCCCGATTCCAATCAAACGAAATGCCAATCTGTCGCATCTGATCTCGCATCTGGTCGATATTTTGATGCGTCCAGGTGGCAGGATGGATGCCCCGATCAATCGCTGCATTCTCAGCCGGAAGCCCAAATGCATCCCAGCCCATTGGGTTTAGCACTCGATGACCCTGCATGCGTTTGAGACGAGCAATGACATCGGTAATTGTATAGACGCGAACATGGCCCATATGCAGCTTTCCCGATGGGTAGGGAAACATCGAAAGCGCATAAAACTTGGGGCGATCGCGGTTTTCTGGGGTTTTGTCAAGGTGCTGCTCAGCCCAGATCTGTTGCCACTTCTCCTCAATTGCTGCCGAGTTATAACGGGACTCCACAGGCAGAACTCCTCTTGCGAATCGGGTCTGTCTCCATCATTCTAGTTCCTGAGACTCACGACAGGCTAATGAGTATGACCCAAAGTAACGTCAGCGTATTCGTCTATGGGACTCTGCAACCCGGAGAGTTTTACTACTCCCAATACTGTGCTGAGACGGTTGTGGCAAGCTGTCGGGCGATCGCCCACGGACTGCTATTTGATTTACCAGCCGGATATCCAGCCATGACAAAAGGAGAGGGGATCGTACGCGGATTCCTCCTCTCCTTTGATGACAGTAGTGTTTTGGCATCCCTAGATGAATTAGAAGAGTATCATCCAGAACGCGCCGATACTGAAAACGAATACCAGCGTCAATGCGTTGAGGTATTTACTCTCAACCATCAACCCCTTGGTTTCGCGTGGACGTATCTGATGAGCATTGAGCAGGCAACCCAACTCGGTGGCATCTTGATTCCCCACGGTAAATGGAGCGCACACCGGCAAAACTCAGCCCTGTAACCGTAAAACCAAGATGCCAAATCTAGCTATTGCTGGACTAATATCCCGCCCTCTGCCGTGATTAAGGGCTCGTTGACGGATATCATCAACGCATCTGAGGGCAGAGATGAAATTGGGTCAGATACAACTGACTTTTCACCTAAGGAGAGCTTTTGATCCTCAAGTGAACTCATCACCGATTCATCTGGTGAGAGCCCATCTTCGTTGCCACCACTGAAAAAGTTAGCTGCGTATTGAAGTTGCGGCAGGTTGCCAGAAAATAAACTGACTAACAGCACCGCTGCTGCCGTCCCGCCCCATACCAATGCACGTCGGGGTCGACGATCAAGCCGAGAAAATACTTGGTCAACCGTCTCCTCAACATCAGGATGAACTGATGTTGACTGCATTGATATAACGCTCATGTTTCGGCGCAGTTGGATCAACCGAACATAAAGACACTGAATTTCGGGGTCATTCCTCAGCCAGTCTTCAACCTGGCGTCGTTCTTCAGGTCGCAACTCAGAATCTATGTATGCGCTTAACGTTTCATAGCAATCTCGTTTCAAATTATCCAAGGGGCAGGGGGAGTCTGCTGAATTTCCGTCATTATGAAGATGAGGAGCAGCTAACTGCCTCCTGGAGTCATTATTGTCATTGAAGTTGGAGGTCATCTTTGAGGATTTCCATTCATGAGCAAAATGGCGGGGCATGATCAAACTGGTTTCAGCCTTTTACCAGTCATTCATCATATTCTATGTAAAAAACTGCTCTGGATGTCAGTCAATTCGAGGACGCTTTTCGGCATTGTGGACATGCGATAGGTTAATACGGAGCAGTCTTAACATACGAATTAGAATCTATGACGCACGTTGGTAATTGTTTGCTCCTGCTTTCCCCAAAAAGTTTGCCTTAACCTGCTATGCCATCCGGCAAGCTAACGAATCCAGACGCTTCAACATAAATATCACCCTAGTTCTTAGCGGGCACCGCAATTAATAATTAAGAAATTCAAGAGACTGAGCCCAGCAGATATGACTCATCGTGCGCTCAGTCTCAATCAATCAATTGGTAGATATAAAAATTTGGTAGATGAATTAAACATTACCACACTGCTCAAATATATAGAGGCAGTGCGGTAACCAGCAGATGAGTTAACTAGCATCCAAATATCGTTGGAGCTGAATTTGAAGCCGCTGGCGGGCTCTTGCGATTCTAGATTTTACTGTTCCAAGAGAGACGCCGGTAATTTCGGCAATCTCTTCATATGCCATGCCTTCAATCTCACGCAGGACAATGGTCGTTCGGAATACTTCGGGTAAATCAGCGATCGCATCCCGGAGCTGATCATAAAATTCACGGGTAATCAGATCCTCGGCAGGACCTGGATCAGCAGAGGCAATTTCCCAATCCATTTCACCATCTGCTGCTTGTCTGGGGGCATCCAGAGACAGAGGGCTATGAACCCGCTTACGCTTGCGAAGCTCATCATAAAAGAGATTGGTGGTAATCCGAGTCAACCAACTCCGAAACTTGGGAGGCTCTTGCAATCGCTTGACATTCCGATAGACACGAATCCAAACCTCTTGACAGAGGTCTGCCCGATCTGACCAGTCTGGGGCGAGATGATAAAGAACTTTCTCCACGTGCGATTGATAGCGGCGGATTAGCTCTGCAAAGGCGACCCGGTTGGGTCGTACCCCCATCTGACAGCGCAGGATCAGGTCGTAGTGTGAAAGTTTCTCCGGAGAGATCGACTTTAAGTCTGTCGACGTGTCTGGGTGGTGTGTGAAGACCGTATTCGCAGCAAGATTCATGGGTTAGATTCGGCTACAAGAACTCGTTTACGATAAGGCTTAAATCTACCGTTAAGTGCGATCGCACTCAGGTAAACCCAATTGCATCCTATATGCAGACATATGTAGTCAGCTAGCCGATGGGGGGCGCATAGACGCTCTGACCGGCATATGGTCTGAAGACGCAACTAGAAACCTCTACCACTTCGAGAATTTATTTGGTTTATCTGTTAATAAGCTTGTCTATCAAGCTTAGGCTTAGCACTTTTAGACCCTGATCGTTCGCATTTAGCCCCGAAGTGTTGTAGCTACTTTATCCTCATCCACTGATGAAACCCACCTAACCGTAGGACAGTTTTTATTCTCCGAAGAACTGGCACATCCGCTTTGATACCCGCATTGATTGAATTTCAGCCCTAATTTCTGCTCAACAAACATCTGCTCAAATCCTTGTCAATAAGGGCGATCGCCTCTTTTGGGTGTATCCATTCAGCTCAATTGAGGCTGACTAGGTCTTGCGATTTTTAAAAGTCTGTGCTTAGTGAATAGACGCCTTAAACACGAGCCAGAGTTCCCCAGCCGAGCTACCGAAGCGGCTAACCCGTCGAACAGGCGATCGCCCGTCGAGTGCCCCAATATTCTGATTCTATGCTCTGTGCTTGGGAAGGAAAGGGGCGATCGCTTGGAATAAGAGGGACACGACAGCGCTAATTAACTCTCTGGTGGCTCATCCTCGTCAGCAGGGGGGAGCGGAATGGGCTCAAATGTCTTGGTATCGTCTTGGTGAAGCTGATGGGCGAGATCAGCTTCACCAAGACGCTCTAGTATGGGCAGGAGATCGCTGAAGCTGCGGAAGCCTAACTCCTCTAGGTCTTCCATTGTGATAGTCTCATCCGACTCGGCTTTGAAAGAGATTAAACACCTGACGCAGTTCATTGACCCGACCTGTAAAGATACGTCGCAGCGTCTCGCTCTCCAGATCGACGGGACTTTCGGTAAACGGAATTTCTCTCAGTCCTAGCCGTTTAACGTTGTCAAACGACTCATCGAAAATGTCGTCGGCAGTGGTCATGCAAACACCTCAGTCGCTTGCCGGTCTTGCGCCCGCTGAGCCGCTTGACACAGCCGATCAATCTCAGCGGCTCGCTCAGGCTGCTGCAACTGATGATAGCTCTCCCGCGCTTTCGTCAGTTCCGAGAGTCCCTTTTCTAAATAGCCTTGAGACACCAGCACTCCACCCAATCCGGCACGGCTTTTAGCCATGCCCGGCTCATCCTTGAGATGGCTATAGAGGCGGAGAGCGTCGCGGTAATAAAGACGGGCATTCTCCCAGTCAGACAGCGTTTCGTGGGCGCGCCCAGTTTGAAACAGAGCGTTGGCATGGGCTAGGGCATCATCTCCGGTGCTGAGCTGCCGAACGCTATTAAGCAAAAGCTGTAGCCCCTCTTGCCACTGACCTTCACGCACGAGGCGGCTACCCAAAATGGATTGAGTCGTCGGCAGTGCTTGCCAGATTTTCTGCCGGTCATAATGCTCTGGACTGATGGCATCAAGAGCCGTTTTATAAGCGCGTACTGCCTGGTCTAAATCTTCAGAATTCTGGCCGTGTTCATAGCGACGCGAGAGGGCATTGCCTAATCGATATTGGGAGTCAATAAAGTCAGGGCTACCTGGGACGGAAACCTCTAGCGCATCTTGGAGCAATGCAATTGCACTATCCAAGTCACTGAAGTTCTGAGTGAGTGAGGCTCGCTTCATTAACGCGTCTGCCAGATTGCTTTGATTTTCTGCCCACTTACAGGGAAATGCTTGCCGGGTGAAAATCTGGGCTGCTTGCTGGTACGTTGAGATAGCCTGCTCTAAATTATTAATCGGTTCGCCTTTGATACGCTCGCGGTAGGCGCTTGCTAGATTATGCTGTGTTTTTGCCCAGTGTTCTGGGAAAGCCTCTCGGGTATGAACCTGCAACGTCAATTCATAGGCCGCGATCGCGTTTTCTAAGTTCTCCGCCCGGTCGCCTCGGATGCGATTGTTATATGCAAGTCCCAAGTTGTTTTGTGTCAGTACCCAATCTTGTGGAAATGCCTCTCGGTTTCTAATCTGCAACGCGCGTTCATAGGCCGCGATCGCGTTTTCTAAGTTCTCCGCCCGATCGCATCCGAGGCGATCGCCATAAGCATTGCCTATATTGACCTGTATCCCTGCCCATTGCTGTGGGAAAGCTCCACGGGCAAATACTTTTAAGGCAAGTTGCCCTGCTAAAAGACTCAGCTCCAGATTTTCGGGATGCCAATAAACGCCCTGCCCCCCAACCCTTGATAATCTACAATCCAATATTCTGGGATGCCAAACAACGCATACTCCTCCACCTTGCGGGCATAGTGGTTTCCCAATGGGTGCTGACCACCTCCACCACCCGTTTCACCGATGAACCCAGCACTACCACATCCGGACGGCGCGCCGTCGCCACATCTGAGAAAGGCCGCAGCAGGCAAGTCCGTGGAATAATCCATGAATATCCCTGGCGATCGCACTCAATGTTGAGCTTGCTAGCAATCTTTCCTGCAACTGCTTCATGAGAGCCCGTAGGTGACCTGTCGATCAGCTCTCCATCGCCAGCTCATACTGGGGGTTGTCTCCATAGCGGGCTAGAAATTCTTCAAAATTAAGAACCAGCGATAGGGGGGTCTGCGTCATGGTGCATTCTCCTTAGCCTCACTCGGCTCTGTATAGTCGCAGAAAGTGCGAATCCCCAGCTTCAGCACCCAGAGCACGACAATAGTCAACAATAGTGGCGATCGCCGGTTTTTCACTATGAAATTCGCTATGAAAAAACTGATGCGAGGGGAGTGCTGAAGTTTGGGAGCAGCGGCGACGTGAGGACATCTCCCTCCAAGAGCGTTGCTGCAAGTTGAAGATAGGCATCGGTGCGACGATAGATTTCCAGCGTTTTTTGCTGCCAACTGACGATCCAATACTCCCGAACCCCATGCAGCGAATAGAGCTTCAGCTTCACCGCCTTGTCTCGTCGCTCATTGATCTCCCCAGGCGACAAGACCTCCACCATGAGTTCGGGCGCTACCGTTAAATGCCCCGCTTCGTCTACCCCATTAGCAAGGCGATCGCGGCTAATCCATACGACATCTGGAATCACCGCATCTGCCTCCGTGAAAATCACCCCAGGAGTCTGAAATGCTCTCCCTAGCCCCGTTTGTGCTGACCAGAGTTGCAACTGGACATACAGTTTCCCGCCGGCATCTTGATGACGAATATGGGGAGCACGCGTCACAAACAATTCTCCGTCAATGACTTCATAGCGTTTCCAGCCCCCATCGTCGGGCATGGCGTCGAGATCATGGATTGTCCAGCGCATCGGTTCAGAAACCATAGCAGTGTGACCAATTTTGGATTTTAGATTTTGGATTTTGGATTTTGGATTGGCTGCTTTGCGGCTTTCGGCAACGTGTAGGGACATTCTATAATTGCTCTTCTTTTTGATCATCGGCTGATATGGATGGCGATCGTTATTCTTTGCTATCTGTTGCGGGCGAAGCATTAGGTCAACGCGTGTGTGTTGACCCGAATGATGTCTGCCTAATGCTTCACCCCTCCGATATCCCGTTCTAATCGAACCGGACTATCTGCTGCCACCAAACGCTTTGCGGCTTCTGCCATATCGTTTTTTTGTTCTAGATTACAGGGCGATTCCAGACCACGTTTCAATTGGCTCGGTAGATTTAACGAGATGCATTCCGGCATCTGCAAACCGCTGAAATGCAGCATCTGCTGAGTCAGTGAAGTCCACAACTCCCGGAACGACTACCGGAGATGTGCAGTCCTCCAGGAGATAAACCTTTTCAGCTAATTTGGCATCACGCGCTTGAATTTCGCTGAGCAGATCATCAATTGTCCATGCGACGCAGTGACTTTTAGCTTGTCCCGCAATGATTAACCGATCAACATCCAATAGCTTCTCGATAAACCGAGAATTTTTCTGGGCGATGGGCTGATGGTTTTGATTCTCCAGCACTTCAGGCTTCAAGACGGAATAGTTCTCCGTCAGGGGATTGCCCCCTTTGATTTCAATATCCGCTTGACTTTTACGAGCGATCGTATGAAAGAAACAACTCTCCTCAACGGCTGACACCAGAGCATGCCCGATTCCACCCAGCATTGAATGGTAGGGCCAGATTGTTAGCGGATATTTGCTGTCGAGATTTAATGTGCGCACGTAGTGAATTGCATAGTTCTGTAATTCTTCGTAGTTGATGGTTTCGAGATTGGGGGCGATCGCCGGATTAACCGTCCATTTCCCGTGTTCAACATCCTCATGAGAAATTGTTGTCATGGGTGCTGGGTGTTCACCTGCCTCATTCACCCAAAAAACGGGGTGAAAAATCTGCATCGCAGTATGAGTATCCATAGTCGGCGCAACTTCCGTAATGATCCCTAAGTTTCGATAGATGAACTCGCAGAGTCGCACATTATCGTCAACCGCTCCCATGCCTGAGCGTCCGCCCACAAAAAGTTCGTGATCGGGAATGCAAAACGTATTTTGTACATCAATCATCAGCAGACAGATTCGAGTCTTGTCATGGGCTGCTGGTTTGATCTCATGGCGCATTGCCCAGGCATTTGCGTCGTCAGCACGCTGCTGATAGGGCACACGCCAGACTTCACCAACCTTGGCTGAATCAAAGTGAGCAGGAATCGGATATTGCGTTTGAGTTGTCATTGCCAGTTACCTCAGTCCCCTTCTTTAAATAGGTCTTAGAACTAGGTCTTAGCAAGAAATATCAGCTTACACATCTTCCAAACGTAGAAAACTCAGAGGGCTCAATAGGTGTTTCAGGGAGGTAGGCTGCAAGTAGGTGATGCATTCGCTAGGATGATTGCCGAAGAGCCTCTCTTTCCAATAGCCACGCTAACCCTGACGCATCTGCTAGAAGAAGCCAAGTGCTATAACAGCGTACGCAACTGCGCTGGCCCGATGGAGCCGTTCAGTGCCCCCAGTGCGACTCCCATGAGGTGGTCCGCGACAAAGATGATGCTCATCCTCATCGCCAACGCTATGGCTGCAAAAGCTACCAGCGGCAGTTTGACGATTTGAGCGGTACAGTGTTCGCTGGGCGTCAGCAGCCGTTGCGGGTGTGGATGGGGTGCTTGTAACTGATGGGGCTAAACCTATCGAACCAGCAGATTGCTCAAGAGCTTGGTCTGAACAAAGATGACGTGCATCAAATTTAGAGACTCTGCTAAGTTAGCTCCCCGGAATCCATAGTGAGCCAAAAAATAAGACTATTAGGTACTACCTCCTGACATCAGATTAGACAAACTCAGAAGCGCACCCGCCGCTTTATGGAATGAAGCTTGCGCTTGCTCAAACAGTTGGGTTGTCCATCGTTGAGATTGTAAAAAGACACGGGCACAGTTGCGTCCAGGCATCCCTGAAATAGAGCCACCCGGATGAGTGCCTGCTCCGGTTAAATATAGACCGGAGATGGGGGTTTTATAGTTGGCAATTTCTGGCAAAGGACGCAAAAAAATCATCTGCTCAAGCGTCATGTCGATATGGTAGTAGTTGCCCTTGAACGATCCTAGGCGGGCGCCCAGTTCGGCAGGGCTTTCAACTCGCCGTGCCATAATTGAGCGCTTAAGATTTGGGGCATAGTCCGCTAGTTTATCAATAACGCGGTCGGCGACTTGATGCTTGAGCTCGTGCGTCCAGCCTGTTCCATGTAGTCCAGTCCCTTCCGCTCCAGCAATTTGATAAGGGGCAAAAAACTCAATCCACAAGGTGTGTTTGCCATCAGGAGCCATCGACGGATCGAGCATGGTAGGCACGACCGCATACATTGAAGGATTGCGGTCTGGGATTTCTCCCACAATCGGGAGGGCATGGGCCTCTTCTACATGACGCACCGAATCTGCGATCAGAACAGACCCGATTAAATAATCATCCTGATGCTGGTGATGTTCAAATCGGGGAGCTTCGGACAGAGCACAGTCAATTTTGAGGATGGTTTCGTTATTATTCACAATGCGGCGGTCAAGGCGATCGCGCAAATTTGGATCGGCAGCATCCACGTCGCCTGCATCCATGCATTGCAAAAATAATCGCTTCGCATCGATATTGGAGATGACTCCGCACTTGGCTCGATATTCACTGCCGTCTGAGGTGCGTATACCAACGGCGCGTCCATTGTCAATTAACACATGCTCAACGGTTTTCCCGGTCAAGACCGTTCCACCTCGGTGTTTAATCAGATTGAGCAATGCTTGAACCAGTGCGCCTGTGCCACCTTTCGGTCGAGCCATGCCGGGATGGTGACGCATCGACATCATCATCCCACCAAGAGCGTTAGTTTTCTGAGAAGGGGGAACGCCAATTTCGGCGGCAAGCCGAGCGAGAGGGGCTTTAACAACTTCTGAGTCAAACCACTCATTGAGGCTATCTTCGGCACTCATCATCATGGTGCGGATGAAATCAAGTGCCTGATTGACTCCCCCAACTACTGATAGAGCATCTTTTAAGGAATGGTAACCATAGTGATTAGCAATTTCTAACACCGACTTAGGAGGCGCATTAAAGATAGGAACTAATGCGCTGGTGCAGGTCTGCCAATATTGAATAAATTCTGCATACTTACGAGCATCGCGATCGCTATATCGGGCGATTTCGGCACAGGTTTTCTCGACCGAACGATGTGCCAAGAACGACCTGCCATCCGACTGGGGACAAAACACAACCGGATCGCAATATAAATACTGCAAACCGTATCGAGCCAGGTCTAGTTCTTGAACAATAGGTCCTAAATGAATAAATTCATGGTCGATTGCACACAAATTAAAATGAAACCCTGGAGCTTCGTCAGGAAGACACTCTTCCGTTGTTGCTGCCCCACCCGGAACAGACCGTTTTTCTACTAATGCTACGCTATATCCGGCTTTCAAGAGATAAGACGCACACACTAAACCGTTATGCCCTGCGCCAATAATGACGACATCGTACTCTTGCATATGATCTCAATTACCAAACTGCTGAGCTTTAATTTGATCCGTTTTTGCTGCCATGATGAAATCATTGCGATGCAGCCCTTCGATGGCGTGAGTCCACCAAGTCACTGTTACTTTTCCCCATTCTGTCAGCAAAGCAGGATGATGCCCTTCCTTTTCGGCCTCTTCACCAATAGCGTCCGTAAATGCGAGAGCCTGCTTGAAATTTGGAAACGTGTAAACTCTTTCTAAGCGCGATGCACCGTCGTGATCGACAATCGACCAATCAGGAATTTGTGGCTTGAGAGTTTCAATGTCCTCAGGTGTAACGGGCGGAGAATTGCCTGTACAGGGCGTGCATTTTTGCTCAGATATGCTTGTCATAACCCATCTCTATTTATCTTTAGAGTATTTTATCTTTCCTAAAAGGCTTCAATAATTTTAATGAAATCAACCCAAGTGCATTAGATGGAAGCATATAGCAATTCCAAATCAACTGTGGAAAAATCCAAAGGGGTTTGGGGACGAAGTCCCTAAGAAAGGGGCAATGCCACCTCCACCCCTATTAAGAGTCATTTAGGATTGCTATATAAAGGATGGGATAGTGGCTTTAGTATTAAAAAATTTGAACTAGTTTGAGATTGATATTTCTCTAAGCTTAGAATTTAACAACTAAAAAGCGTTTGAAAATCTGTCTGTAGTCTTAAGTTTGATCGTTGAAAATAGTTGTTTTTGTACTATTAGGTATGTGTGCGCAGCAGCTTCTCGTCGATAAAGCTATGTGCCATAGGCGCAACGTCTACTCTGCATTTGAGCATAGAGGCTGGGCTATAGCCAACCAAGAGGTGTAGCATAACGGGCGTGGCTAACGATAAAGCGGGAATGGAAATCGCGTTGCCCAAGGTTTTTTACGGTGAGTGTGTATCTATAGCGATCCTAAATCGCTTGTGAATTGTGTGAGAGCGGTGGGGCGCCGCCCCACCCACGGCTCTCAACCCATTTGGGATTGCTATATTTATCGCTTATCGACCCACTGTTTGAATGGTTGATAGTATTTGCGCGCGATCGCCGGTAGGATTGAGAGGCCAATTAACACTATCAATGCCAAAATAAATGCTGTTATTTCCTCTCCTCGCATTGCTTCACTACCCGTTACTCCGAGCCACGTATAGGCTAATGTGCCCGGAATAATACCGACTGCTGTTCCGATAATGTAGGGCTTAATCGCAATTGAGGTCAGCCCTAATAAGAAGTTCACAATATTAAACGGCGAAATGGGCGTAAATCGAATCGCTAGAACGCATGAGACCGCGTCGCATGTCACAGCCTGATTGAGCCACTCCAATGCTCGATGCCGTCCAAAGCGGCGCTCGATCCAATCTCGCAGTAGATATCGAGCAATGATAAACGCAACGATCGCTCCCAGAGTTGCTCCCATGACTGACCAAACGGTTCCCCAGACCAAACCGAAAACAGCCCCTCCGACAATTACTAAGACCGTACCAGGAAGACCGACAGCAGCGGCAATGACATGAGCTAAGAGGAAGGTTTTAACGGAATACTGCTCCAAACCGTCAAACTTGCTGACTAATACGTCTACATCAAACAATGTTTGCAAGGGGCTGAGCATGCAAACCAAAACGATACCTAGGAAAAACAATAGTCCTACTAGTTTTTTTGAAATTTGCATTGGGAGTCTGTTAGATCGCTAAACCTTAGATCGCTAAACCTTAGATCGCTAAACTGCAAGCTGTTGCGTTTCCAAGACAACACGTCTACTCCTAAATTTCTACAGAAAAATATTGCAAAAAGAGGATATGGCAAAAAGGGGCGATCGCCTAACGCGAGGTCAAACATTTCGCGATATAGCCCTACGGGCTTAGGTCTGTGTGGTGAGCCCCCGCGCCGCGGGGGCTCACCACACGTTCAACGTCCTAACGCGAGAGCGTACGGCTATATCAAACATTTAAAGAAGCCTTGCAATCTGAATATCTGGATAGGGGTTAAATTCTAATCTTTAATTTCATGGATGAGAATGAAATTTTCCTGAGACTGATCTAGGAGTCTCCTGAGAACACTATTAATTCTCAAACGCATCACTCACAAGACGCCGGTAGGGACGCAGTGCAATAGTGTGATCTAGTATTTAGCGCTTAGCATATAGCCTTTAGAACTTAGCAATCCTAATCATGAAGCTGGTTGCCATACTTTGATGGTTTTGTCTGAGCTAGCGCTAACCAACACTCGCCCATTTGGGCTGAAGGCAACGGATCGAATAGGACGCGTGTGGCTAGACAACGGCGGACATAATCGTCTACGGCGTTGAATGTTCCAGAGTTCTACAACTCGACCACTGGCACTCGCTAAAATTTGTCCGTCAGGGCTAAAACAAATGGCTGCAATAGGCCCTGCTTGATGCGAGGTTAGCGGAACTTGTTTGCCTCGGCGCAAATCCCAAAGTTCGATGCTGGTTCCACCGGCGATCGCCAACTGCACCCCAATTGGGCTAAACTCAACAGCTGTAATACTTCCAAACTGATAGGTTAGAGATTCTTGTCGCTGATATTTAATGGGGTTCCATAGCTCAACGGTGCCATCCAAGCTGCCAACTGCCAGAATACGTCCATTGGGGCTAAATGCGAGCGATCGCACAGCCTTTGCAGTCGCTGACAGTGGACGGAGTAAGGTTCCAGTCCGAGCTGCCCACAGATTAATGGCAGTGCCGCTCGCACTCACCAACACTTGGCTATTCGTACTAAATGCGAGAGCTTGAACCGGCTCGGGCTGCCGAGGCAATGTGCGGAGCAGTTGACCACTTGGCATTGCCCACAATTTGATCGTGCGATCAAAACTGCCGGTCGCCAGTAATTGCCCATCCGGACTAACTGCTACTGCTGTCACTCGGTTTGAATGTTCGGTCAGAGTAGATTGCAAAATTCCTCGGGGCATCGACCAGAGCTTGATGGTGCTATCGTAGCTGCCACTGACCAGAAGCTGACTGTCAGGGGTTAGGGCGATCGCCCTAACCTGATCTCGATGGTCAGAGAGCGTCCTTAGGAGTCGGACATTTTGCCAAGCCTGGATCGGCAAGGGCGGTAGATCAGGTTTTTCCGGACTGCTCACTAGCGCCGATGATGACCAGATTCGTCCCGGCGTCGAGTTGTCTACATAAATGAGTGACGCCAACCGCTGCAAAATAATTTGTGCCGACTGGGGACGATTTCCAGGAAACGGTTCCATTAAATCATCGAGCAAATTTGCCAACGGAGCGGAGACATGAGGAGCCGCTTCTCGCCAATTAAGCCGACCTGTACGATTATCAATTTGAAAATCAACCGGATGCTTCGCCGTAAGCAGATGCACCATCGTCCGTCCAAGGGCAAAAAAATCTGACTGCGGAACCGCGCGCCCCTCTGCTTGCTCATGGGGCGTATATCCTGCAGCAAAAATTCGGGTTCCAGTCATTCCATCCGTTCGATCGTTGAGCAAATAGGTTGCCGTAATTTCTCTAACCGCTCCAAAATCAATGAGTACTAATTGCCCATCGGGTCGGAGAATGATGTTTGGCGGTTTAATATCACGATGGATTAAGTCACGCTGATGAATCTGATCTAGAATACGAGCCAATTGAAATAACCATGCAATGCCCTGTTTCTCAGAGATCGGGTGATTTTGTCGACGCTTCAACCATATTCTCAGCGTTGGGCCACTGATTTTCTCCATCACCAAGCAATAAAAGGGGTCATCGCTGTCTTCAGGCCACCTAAAATATCCGTCTGAATTAACTCTTGGAATACCGGAATGCTGTAGCTGACTGAGTACTCGGGCTTCCCGCCGAAACAAGTCAATGGATTTTTGCCGAATCTCAGGGTCATAGAAGCCTCGGAGATCCAATACTTTCATAACTTTTTGGCATCGGCGATCACTGTCTGTCGTTGCAGCACAAACTTCATCCAAGACCTCAAATGTTTGACCAAAGCCACCCCGACCGATTGCCCTGATGACTCGATAGCGTTCATAGATAAGCGTACCTAGTTCCAGCATGGCAACGTCGAGATGGATCATGGCATGTCATTCCCCGCTCTAACGCCGTCGAGCAGGCTTTGAAGATTAGCCTCTGCATACCCTACGACTGACGAGGGTTTGCCGTGTATGAGGGAAAGGATGTCTTGCAACTGTTCCTCAACACTTCGCTCACGGCTGAGAATGTCTTGAATACAATCTCTGATTCGATTCAGAATCAAGCGCACTTGAACAGGTTTTAGGTCACCTTGTTCTCCTTGATCTCGAACGAGGGCGTGACTCCTCAGCAGTCCGAGTTTTTGCACGTCTAAGGCTTTAACGACTGCAATTATATCTCGGCACGCCTGATCGATGAGTCGATTTGTCACATGCTTCATAACAACGGGCTGAAGCATAAAAATGGCCTCGTTACTTTGGGCACTTTGCTCTTTCTCAATGAGCGATCGCCGTTGAAGCGACTGCAATGCCTGTAATAAGTCTGAAAGCGACACAGACATCCAGAGATCGTGCTTGAGTTCTAGCAACGATACGGGCTGACAGGCGATCGCCAACCAATACATAATACTCATCTCGAGCGATGACAGTCGCCCAAACTGCTCATGCAAAATTTCAGAGACGACATCCCCCACAAAGACCGTACTCTGATCTAAGAACTCAGCAATGCTGCTGCCAAAAAATTCTTGAATGATTTTGGATACCACTTTTAGAGCAGAAGGATTGCCTCGATATCGTTGAATTAACGCCTCTAAGCCACTTCCAGAGCTCGTCAAACCAGTGGCTTCTAAAATTCGCTTACCATCTTCCCAATTAACCCCCCTGAGCTGTCGTTCTCGCACGGGCTGCATTGGTCCAGCGAGCGCCGCAATTTCAATGGGTTGCTCCCGGCTGATGAGAATCATACAGCTTTGATGACGTTCTTCTCCTACGCATCGGATCAGCTTTCCATAGCCTTTGTAGCCATCGCGGTAACGCCCTACGAGCTCACCCCCTCGTAAGACTGCTTCCACGTCATCGAGCAGCAACAAACATCGACGCGATCGCAAACAGTCCATCAAGTCTGAGATTCGCCCTTCAAGACTGACTGATAAATGATGTTCAGATCGTCCAGAGAGAAATTCAACCAGAGACGCCATCATCTCCTCAGCGGGAGGAGCATCTTGGAGCGATCGATAAATTAGAAGATCAAAATGCTGTTGAATCTGCTCAGCCAGCTTCACCGAGAGGGCTGTTTTGCCGATGCCGCCCATACCCAGCACCGCTAACAATCGACAACCATCTTTGACAATCCATTGCTCGAGCTGAGAGAGCTCGGTAGTCCGTCCCCAAAATCCCGAAATATCCGGCGCTTCACCCCAATCTTGACGCCGAACATCCGACGGGCTGCTATCGCGAGCAACGACATCCTCCCAGTCGAGTCCCAAAACATGGCAATATGCCTTAAATGCAGCCGCCCCAATCGCATGACGACCTGATAAAAACCGTTTCCAGGTTCCACCCGAAATGCCGTTGGCATACGGCCCGCCTTCTGACCATTGGCGAGCTGAATCTAACACCTGACTCGCTGCAACTAGGCACGCATCATTGTCATCCGTACTCCATCCCCACCCCCTCTCACTCCTCGCTTGTCTAATTTTTTCTAGCCCTAGCGGAGATGCAATAAGGGTTGGCATGAAAACACCCGACCGATTATCAAGATCAAATATAGATCAGCTTTTGGGAAGATACATCTGAGGTTGCCCCCATTTAACATGATATCCCTTCCGGCAAACCCAAACAGATTATAAATCTAGCAGCATTTGATATTGATTCCATATTTCGCCCTCACTAAATTGATCTGGTTATTTGTGTTCCCTCGAAGAACAGCAATTCTGATCCGAAGCTGATCTAGAGAATTCTGGTCAAAAGCCCGATGCTATAGGTGTGAAAACAACGTATCGATTGCTGAAGTAGCAATAGGAATGAGCGGTCATGCTGAACTGGAACAAAATTTTTGGGGTTTCTACCAATCAAGGTCAAACAAATTCTCAGGCGGCTCAGCCTGGACTGTTTTCTAGCGCATATTATTTTGGCAAGGAAGCGGTCGTTGACGTTCCTATCCAACCAGACAAAGCTGGGCGTGTAAAGTTCCAGGCGTCTTGGTGGCCCGCTCAATGTGAGCAAGGCATCTCCTTAAAGCCGGGTGACATCGTTCGAGTCGTCGGTATTCGCAACATTACTTTACTAGTCGAACCGACCCTCTGCGCTGAAGCCTAAGAGGCACCCGTCGAGGAGGTCACAAGCCTTCTGTCAGTCACCAGCAGTTCTTGAATGTCGGGTGCGGTTAAGGGATGGCTATAGATGTATCCCTGGATGGCAAGACAGCCATTCTTTCGTAGAAAATCAATTTGCCCATGGTTCTCAACGCCTTCTGCAATGACTTTAAGCTTTAGGCTCTGGGCAACTGCAATAATTGCCTTTGCAATTTCAGCGTATTGAGTATTTTCAGAAACCTGGTTGATAAAGGTTCGATCAATTTTGAGACAGTCGATTGGGAATTGATGGAGATAGCTGAGAGACGAATATCCGGTACCAAAGTCGTCAATCGCGATTTCGATTCCCATCATCTTAAGCTTATGAAGAATAGATATCGTTGCACTGACATCTTTGATGAGGCTGGTTTCGGTTAGCTCCAGCGTCAGGAGTTGCGGATCGAACTGGGTCTCGTCCAGGATTTTAAAGACAGTTTGGGCAAAGGTTTGATCGCGGAGTTGAGTGCCGGAAACATTGACAGAGACGCGCAGGCGACTTGAGTGAGATGCATGCCATTCTCGACCTCGAAGGCAGGCGTTGCGTAACACCCATTCACCAATCGGAACGATAAGCCCGGTTTCCTCGGCAATTGGAATAAATATATTGGGGTCAATGGTGCCTCGACTCGGATGCATCCATCGAAGCAACGCTTCTACACCAATCATGCGCCCCGTGATCAGATTAACCTGAGGTTGATAGAGCACCTGTAGTTCTGAACGTTCTAGGGCGTGGCTTAAATCAGCCTTGATGGCCTGTCGTTCTGAATCGGTCTGACCTATTCGTGGATCATAAAATTGAATCGAACTGGTGTCTTGTTTACGACACCAGCGCTGCGCGGTTTCGGCATAGCTGAGCAGCTGATCTGGATTGTTGCCATGCTGAGGATACAGCGCCACACCCAACGTCGCTTGCAGAGAAACGTCTTGATTGTCAAGCAGATAAGGAGCAGTGACTACACTTAGAACCGATTGAACCCGATCCGGACTATCCTCTTCGAGAACTAGCCCTGATAAGACGATCCCAAACTCATCGTTGCCTAATCGTCCTACGACATCTTGAGGGGTTGTGCATTCAACCAGACGCTTCGCTACGGATTGGAGAAGGGCATCTCCTGACGTGTAACCATACGTGGTATTGATGAGCCGAAATGACGTCAAATTGAGACATATCACGACAACCATTGATCGCTCATGACGAGCTTGGTTGAGTGCCTCTTGAAGACGATGACGCAGTAAAATCCGGTTGGGCAAATCAGTCAGCGGATCGCTATAGGCAACTTTGCTGAGATTCCCTGCAACCCGCTTCATTTCATCGCGATATGGCTGGAGAACCATGTCTTGCTTCTGCAAGCGAGCAGAAATTGCATCTAGAAGATCGGCGCTGGTAAATGGTTTGGTAAGATAATCATCCGCCCCTAGGTTCATTCCTTGGCGGATATCGGATTTATCGGACTTCGCACTCAGAAAAATGAAAGAGGGTGCCCCCGTTTCTGAATCGCTTTGCAGCGCATTGAGGACTCCATATCCGTCGATACCGGGCATCATGATGTCACAGAGAATGAGGTCTGGAAGATAGGCTTTAGCAAGTTTGATGCCGTCTTCTCCGTTATCAGCCCCAATAGCCTGAAATCCCTTGAATTGAAGGATTTTAAGAATATTATTTCGAATCGATGGGTCGTCCTCAATCACTAGGATGGTCTTCACAATGGGGATCTCCTGAAGGATTTAAGTGCTTTCACAATTGGGATGCGTGAGTAAAAAAATGAGGCAAGTTTCGGTTGGGGGCTAGTGTAGCGAGATCAGCCCGTTATAGCAGTATGAGCATTTTCTAATTTCGGCATTCGAGGCTGGATAGAACAAAGCATAGAAAGAATAAAATCACTTAGGAATCAAATGAGAATGCAAGGCAATCGACTAGTTTGAGCGCGATCGCCCTCGATGAGCCTGTCGCCTTGAGTTCAGTATTCTACAATTGGGTGGGTAATGTGACCGTGAAAATACTGCCATGATTGAGCGTGCTGTCCACGGTAATGTGACCTCTATGTAAATCTACACATTGCTTGACGATGAACAAGCCAAGCCCTGTCCCTGAGATTGTTTCAACATTGCGCCCCCGATGAAACCATTCAAATAGTCGTTTCTGATCCTCGATGGGAATGCCTAATCCGTGGTCTTGAACTTGAAATACGACCTGGTTTTCTTGGCAATTAATGGTTAGAAACACTGGGCTATTGGGAGGCGAATACTTGACGGCATTAGAGAGGAGATTGGTCACGATCTGCCGCAGCAGCTTTTCGTCAATTGACGCGGTACGGCGATCGCCTAGGTAGGTCAAATGGATGGGACATCGATGATGCATCCCCGTCTCAACGTCCATGACCAGATGTTGGCAAACGTCAGCCAAGTTTAGGGATGTCGGTCTGAATTCCAGTTTTCCCGATTCGTTGTGTCCGATAAACAAGATATCTTCCAGAAGCCGAACCATGTGGGTAATTGAGTTCTGAATTTGCTCAAATAGCTCATTCTGCTCCTGTTTATTGCAGTCAAAGTGTCTCAGCAAGTCGGCTGAAGACTGAATGGTCGTTAACGGCGTGCGAAATTCGTGGGAGGTTACAGAGATGAACTTCGAGCGCAATTCGTTGAGTTCTCGTTCTCGATTGAGGGTTCGCAAGATTTCAGCTTCGGCGCGCTTTCGATCGGTGATGTCTCGTTGGATTGCCATCCAGTGAGTGTAAGATCCGGTGGCGTCCGCAATAGGGACGATATTCATATCAACCCAGAACTCTGTGCCGTCCTTGCGATAATTGACTAATTCCGCTTGTATAGGCTGCCAGCGTTGAAGTGCAGCGCGAATTTGATCGAGTTGATGGCGATCGCTCCGCTGTCCTTGAAGAATTCGGGGAGTTTTGCCAATCACCTCCTCGGGCTGATACCCAGTATTGTGACTAAATGCAGGATTCACGTAGACAATACGAGGACCCGGCAGGGTAACGGGTTCGGCCTCGGTAATGATAATGGCATCATTCGCATGAACGATCACAGATTCGAGGAGACGCAGGCGTTCTTCCGCGTGTCGGGCTTCAGTCGTATCTGTGATCACCCCATCCCAAATGATGTCACCATTCGGCTGTTTCTGAGGACGGGCAGCCGCACGCATCCACTTGATTGCACCTGATGACGGATGAATGAAGCGTCCTTCCCATTGCCACGGTTCTAGAGTTTGGGCTGAGATTTGAGTGGATTGATCGAGACTCTGGCGATCGTCTAGGTGGATGGTATCCATCAACAAGGACGGATTACGCTCAGCCTCAGTCGGCTCAATTCCATAAATTTCTCGACATCCTGAACTGAGAAACGGAAACTCGATTGATCCATCAGGATGCAACAAAAACTGATAAATCATCCCAGGGACGTTTGCCACAAGGTTTTGAAAGCGAGTTTGGCTTTTGAGGAGAGCAGCTTCTGTGCGTTTTCGTTCAGCAAGTTCTGCCTGTGCTTGTTCATACAGTTCGGACTGCTGCACGGCGATCGCCAGCTTACTGGCGAGCTGCTGGAGTAAATCGACTTCAATGTGTTGCCAATTGCGAGGCTCAACGCAGTGATGAGCAATCAGCAAGCCCCAAAGGGTGTCGCTGCGAACAATGGGCACCACTAGATTGGCTCTGACGCGGAGGTGCTTAAGCTGTTGTAAATAGCATGGCACTAAGTTAGTAGTATAAATATCTTCAATAATTTGGATGCGCCCAAAGCGATAGGCGTTCGCATACTTGTCGCGGAAACAGGTGTCTTCAATCGTGGTGCCGAGGATTGATAGTGCTGAATCAATCACAGATTCGGTTATTATGCTGCCACTTAGATCGGGATTGAAGCGATAGATAACAACCCGATCAGTTTGCAAAAATCGGCGGACCTCATCCACGGTGGTTTGTAAGATGTCGTGGAAATTGAGAGATTGGCTAAGTCGCTGAATGCTATCAATGATGAGTTTTTCGCGTTCAACCTGGATTTGCACTAGTTTTTCGGCATGCTTGCGATCGGTGATTTCGGTGCTAGTCCCGATAATGCGATACACTCTGGCATTGTGATTATGTAGCGGAGTCAGATTAGTCATCCACCAGGTTTTGTGTCCATTGAGGGGGAGACATTCTTCGTAGGTGATGCGGGTTTGTGTAGCGACACACTCACGATAATGCTGCTCAATCACCGTTGCCGCATCAGTAGGCAAGAGGTCGTGGGGTGTTTTACCTCGAATGTCAGACGATGACAGCCCGGTTAAGCGTTCATAAGCGGAATTGAACCCTACGTAGCGAAATTCACCATTTTCAAGTGCATTAACTACAAAAATTCCTTCTTGAACGCCATTAAAAATGCTGTAGAAAAATTCCTCATTTTCATGCAATTTCAACTCATCGCTAGCACATTCCATATAAATTAATCCCTAGTTTATGGCGATATATAGCCCTACAGGCTTGGATTTGTGCGTAGAAGCCGTGTGGTGCACGAGTTCTATACACGTTCGATAACCTAATGAGAGATTTTACTAATGCGAGATTTTAAGGATATAGAGCGATCCTAAATCGCTTGTAAATTGTGTGCGGGCGGTGGCGGGCGCCGCCCCACCGCTCACACTCCATCTGGGATTGCTATAGAGTTTGCATAGCTCTAATTTGCGGAATTGGTATTGAACGGGGGATGCCAAATTTCTATTCAGTATTCCCAGAGACTCTCTCTGTGGAATGCATAGAGCACAAAAAAAGGGGCGATCGCCCCTTTGTGATGTAAACCTGATTCCTTCGACGCGACCTGCTATCCCATCAAAATAACGTTGTCAATGACATGAATCACGCCATTATCAGCCTCGATATCTGCCGCAACAACTGTGGCATTCTTGACTTCAAAGCCGTCAGTCGCTTTGACAGAGATGTCACATCCTTCTAGTGAGGTCACCGAATCAACCTGTGCCAGATCGGCTTGGGTAAATTTGCCAGCAACGACATGATATTTAAGAATGCGAGCAAGCTGAGGCGGGTTTTGCACCAATGTTTGAATGGTGCCAGGAGGTAATTTGGCAAACGCATCATCAGTGGGGGCGAACACCGTAAACGGCCCCGGACTCTTGAGAGCCTCGACCAAATCCGCTGTCTTTACGGCAACCACCAGCGTTTCAAACGACCCTGCGCTTACTGCGATGTCAACGATGTCAGGCATAGTAGGGATTAGGGAATTAACAGTAATAAGTGGTGAACGAACTTAGCGATAGTCTTGGCTTTGGATGGCACTCAGTCTGGCTTCAGGACGCAAGAAGCGATCCATTTGGGCTTCAAAGAATTTGCGATTTGCCATTAGATGATCTGGATTGGGATCATCTAGGGGATAAAGCAATGCAGCTCGGAGTGCCTGAAGAACTGCCGACGTGACATTGTACATCGATCGTTGAAACGTAATTCCCAACTGAATGAGCATGTCGTCTTCACCGCGACAGTGCTTTTTGTAGTAGTCCACAAGATACGGAGGCAAAAAATGCAGCATATCTTGCATGAGCAGCGTCGGAGGAATACCAGCAGTGCCTACTGGAAAGACATCGGCGTAGAGAATGCCATAGTGAAAGTCGGTTTGATCGTCAGGCACTTGCTTGGCTTGAGCATCATACGACTTGGTGCCTCGGAAGGGAGTCGTGCGATAAAACACGGCTTCTACGTAAGGTAAGGCTGCTTCATAGAGCCAAGTAAACCCCTTCGACTTCGGGATAATTTCGTAGCATTCTCCATCAATGTAGACATGATGATAGATGGGTCGTCCAGCAACGGCAAAAATTCCGTTCACTAAAAAATCCATGGCATCGGGTACGCTCTTAAAGCCTCCCTCATCGTAAATGTCTGACATCTCGAAAAAGACGGGAGCCATGACTTCCCAAAACAACCCTAGATTGGAATAGTAAGACAGTTCCCGAACCTTCTCATAGAACATCTCGGGAAACATCTTGTAAAGCGCCAACATGACAGGATTGTTCTTAAAGTAAGCACGAATTGCGCGATCGGCATTTTGCTTATATTCGTCGGTGTCTAAATAGGGATCAAACTGATTGGCAGGCACATACATGTTGCGATGCCAGAGCATTACCCGCATACATTCTTCCGCAAACTCCATATTGATGCGGTCATGCCACCAGTGGTGAAGGAGTTTGGGTAGTTTTTTCTTAACTTCCCCTTTCTCCATGAACTCTAGAAGTTCAGGATGTGCGCTCGCATCTCCGCGCCAGATTCGCAAATCGGCATCATCACCCGCGTAATGATTAGGGAGATCGAGATACTCTTGCGGAATGAAGTATTTGAAAAAAGGGAATGGTTCTAGAAAAACCTGTTCTGCGATGTAAAGCAGATCGCGCCAGTAGAAGTCCATCGGCACGGCGTAGGCTTTATAGATGCCGATGATTTGCATGAGGTTTTCAGGCGTGTCGGGCAACATGGAGCCGCCTGCCTCTAGCCGATGAATGATCTCAGCATACGTGTGCCTGGATGGTGGAATTTTACGAGTTTGGGGTTCAGAAGGAATGGTTGCAGTCATATGCGTAGTCGTTTGTCAACTTTTCGGACATTGATATTGGGTTGAGTGTTCTTAGAAGCGGCGATCGCTTCTGTAGGGTAGAAATAGCTCCGTTTGACGGTTAGTTTCTATAATCGCAGATGAGATAGATCCTGATCAGTCGTCGTTTGCACCACGTGCTGCGGAGTGGGTGACGACATGGCAGCAATGAGTGCATTACTGGTCGATTCGCTCCACTGTACAAGCCACATTGGTTGGATGCCGAGCAAGAAGATTACCCATGCCAGCACTAGAGCCGGAGTGCGTTCACTCCACTCCACTTTCGGAAAGTATGCGATCGCATTGTCCAATTTTCCGAAGCACGTGCGATTGAGCAGAATGACAAAATAGACAGCGGTTAAGCCAGTTCCCACAACGCACAGTAATGTCTGAATGGGAAACACCGCATAGCTGCCCTGGAAGATTAAAAACTCGGCAACAAATCCGACCAGCCCAGGAATACCTGCGCTTGCCATGCCGCCCAAGACCAACAGAGAGCTAATGGTCGGCAACCCTCGCACCGGATTTAATAGACCGTTGAGCACATCGAGTTCGCGAGTCCCGACTTTGCGTTCAACCACGCCCACTAAGTGAAACAAGATGGCGAGAATCACACCATGGGCAAACATCTGAGAAATTGCTCCGACCATGCTGAGGGCAGTCATCGACGCTCCAGCGAGCAAAATATAGCCCATGTGACCAATTGAGCTGTATGCCACCATGCGTTTGATGTCTTTTTGGGCGATCGCGGCCATTGCTCCATACAATACGCTCACGGCCGCCCAAATAGCTAGCCACGGGGCCAGTGCTGACCACGCATCAGGAAACAAGCCCATTCCAAATCGCAAGAGTCCGTAGACTCCAAGCTTTGCCAATATTCCACCTAACAGAATCGCGACCGGTGATGAAGCCGCGACATAGGTATCCGGCAACCACGTATGAAACGGAACCAGCGGAATCTTAATGCCAAACCCGACGAGGAGCGTACCCAAAAGGAGAAACTGCAAGCCGATGGGCAGAGTTTGCCCCATCATCATCTCGTACGCAAAGCTGGATGCACCTGTCAGCCAGACTAGCCCTAAAAAGCTAGCTAGAATCAGTGCTCCAGAAACGGCTGTATAAAGTAGAAACTTAACAGCCGCGTAGTCTTTTTTCTCACCCCCCCAAATTGAAATCAGCAAATAAAACGGAACCAGTTCTAACTCATAAAACAGGAAGAACAGGAGCATATTTTGGGCAAGAAATGCTCCAGCAACGCCACCACTGACAAATAGGACGAGGGCATAAAACAACCGAGGGCGTTCAATATCGTGTCGACTACTAAAGATCGCAATCCATGTCAGAAAGCTGCTGAGCACTAGGAGAACAATTGCGAGCCCATCAACTCCGAGCCGATAGTCTAATCCTAGAGAGTCTATCCAAGGCAGATATTCCTGCATTTGCATATTGGGATTGCTGAGGTCAAAACGGCTGGTCAGCCAGAGCGCCCAGAGCAGAATGCCTCCAGAAAATGATAGGGCTGTCCAGCGCACAGTTTTGATAGGAACAGATTGGGGCAGTAGGCTGACGACGATCGCCCCTATGATTGGAACCCAAATGAGAACGCTGAGCATAAGAAAACTTCACCACGTGAACAACAGAAGACGCGAGGGATTTAGAGATGAATCGTGTGTCAATCGTCGTGTCGATTGCCTGTTCGATTAGCGCCTATATCCCAATCACTAATGAGAGATTAGACAACAGTGACCACGTCATCAGAATGGCAATAATGGCCAGCCCAACCGCAATCGTGAGCACATAAAATTGCGTTTTTCCGGTGTTGCCATATTTCAGGGTTTCGCCGCCAAAGATAGACGCAATTCCGACAAAATTGACGAATCCATCCACCAGGTAGCGATCGCCCCAATCGATGATTCGAGAGACAATATCGACACTACCCACAACGCTAGAGCGATACAGTCTAGGAGTATAAAAATCGTAGGCAAGCAAGTCTTGAATGGGTTTCCAGGGCAACCGAATCGGCTTCGTCACAGGGCCAAGATAGACGACTCCAGCAATGCTGCCCCCAAAGATGCTCGACCAAATTAACAGCAGCGCGACATCTTTATTGAGCGTTGCCCAAGCCGGTAGGAGAGAAAGGCTTTGAAGAATAATCGGCAAATGTATCGTCAGCGATGCCATGATCACCATGGGAAGCGTGATGGTCCATAGGTTTTCGGGCGATCGCTGTGCCATTTGCTTGGGCGTATTGCCAAATATCAGACAGAAAATACGAATTGCACTAAATGCTGCTAATGAATTGATAATCAGAAGTAGAGCAGCTACTACAGGGTGAGTTGACCAGATCCGATCTACGAGCGTCAACATCGACCAGAACCCACCCAGCGGCGGCAGCGCAATCAGTCCGACGGCACCGACTAGATAGGACAGGCCAGAAATGGGGCGACGGCTCCACAACCCACCCAACTGAGTCAAATCTTGGGTGATGCTGTTGAGGATGACCGAGCCACAGCCCATGACCATCGCAGCACTGGCGATCGCATAGGTTAGCAGTAGGAGCAGTGCCGCCTCAGTCTGATGCGCGCCCACCGCCATAAACACGATACCCATGTAAGAAACAGTGAGATATGATAGTGCACGCTTTGTATCAATTTGGGCGATCGAAATGAGCGTGCCACCGATTGCAGAAATTGCGCCAATGGCGATCGTCACGGCCATGGCAGTAGACGACAGACTCAAGACAGGCTCCAACTTGATCAATATCCAAGCACCCGTTGCCACCACGACCGAATTTCGTAACACCGTACTCGGAAACGCCCCTTCCATTGCCTCATCAAGCCAAAGGTGTAATGGAAACTGAGCGCATTTCCCCATCGGGCCAGCAATCAGCGCTAAAGCGACCAGAGTCATCAATGTTGGATCAACCTGAGCCGTTTGCGCCCACTGAGCCATACCCTTAAAGTCCCACGTTCCAGCAAGGGGATAAATGGCTAACACCCCCATCAACAAAAGCAAATCACCGATTCGCTTCGTCAAGAACGCATCTCTAGCACCTGTGACCACGAGCGATTGGTTAAACCAAAGCCCGACCAGCAAATAGGTGCCCAACGTCAGGATTTCAAGAATCATGTAGCTGAAGAATAGAGAATCGCAAAGTGCAAGCCCACACATTCCCGCTTCAAATAGGGCCAGCAGGGCATAAAACCGCGCCCAACCCCAATCCATCTCTAGGTAGCCAACCGCATAGAGCTGAGACAGAAAATTGATGACCGTCACCAAAATAATGGCACTTAGGGTCACTGAGGAAATTTCCATTGGGAGGGTCAAATCAAGCCCGGCCACCTGAAGCCAAGGCAGATTGATATAGGTTGCAGATTGTTTCCAGGTCGCTGGAAACGCAATTAGGGCATGAAGACATGCTATGAATGTCATGATTAAGTTGACATATCCTGCAGGACGAGGCCCTGTTCGGCGAGTGATGGATGGAAACCACACCACCGATATGATCATGCCGATGAGGGGATAGCAGGGAATAAACCAAGCCGTCTGCGCGAAAAACTGAGCCATTCGTTTAGTCCTAAAGACTTCAGAGTATTAAGATACTTCCAAGAGCGTCGAGCATTGTTCAAGCCCATAGACTTAAATCTATGGGAAAATAATTAATCATCATTTAATTGCTATGTATAGAATAGAATAACCCAAAATCTTAATAAACATTGAAAAAAATCAATAGGAATTTCTTGCAACCGTCTTAAGGTTTTCCTTATATAGCCGTACGCTCTCGCGATAGGACGTTGAACGCGGGGTGAAGCTCCTGCGCCGCGCTCACCACACAAACCTAATCCCGTAGGGCTATATGGAGTTAATCGAGTAGCATCGCTCGACCTTAACCTCATGAGTACAAAAAAATCAGGATAACTTGAGTCAGTCGAATTGACTGCCCTGTAACGATATACCCCGTGCTTGGCAGAACCTTGACCGCAGTAATGTGCCAGTTGTGTTAGCGTGTTTAGCGGTGGCACTGTCAACGTCGAGTCAACGTCGAGTCAACGTCGAGTCAACGTCGAGTCAACGTCGGGTCAGTTTCGCGATATTTCGTCTACGGTGTATTAGGAGGTATTTGTGGGTGTTCCTGAATCGTCTCCGCTACGGTCAGATATGATGTCAGACGCTAATCTTACAGGGCAAACTCAAACTCGCATTCGCATGCGGATTCCGAAACGACATCAGCAAGAGCCGATTATTTCAAACTTAGTAGCTCAACATGGCTTGACGGTGAATATTTCAGCGGCGCTAATGACTGCAAATCGCCATGAGGATGGGTGGTTTGATCTTGAGTTGCGAGGAACACCGGTCTCAATCGAGCAAGGGCTGACCTATTTGAGAGAGTTGGGCTTAGAAATCTGGGACGATGCAAGCACAGAGGGCGATCGCTGGTGAAACTCTTAGACTCAAAGATCCTTATCCTGACGAGGATGTGAATCGCTCAAGCAAGAGCATCGAAAGCTGATTCAAGAAGTATTTTGCAACCACAATTAACAGCCCAATGCTCAGCACCTGTATAGTGATGAGCTTTTTAGGTTTAAGGTCTTGAGTCTGCATGTCCCCTCCCGCTCACGAACGGCTGATCGATCAAAATGAGCTTATGCCACGCCTCGATTTTTGATTTTCGATTTTGGATTCACAGCCATTAATGCTGCAAAGATTCCAGACTTTGCATCTGGAGTGTTTATTTAGAGAAGCGATATTGGTCATATTCATAACGAGTATGACTTATTTATATCATACTCATGCTGGGTATGACTTACAGTTTAGTGATTTATAGTAGATTGGCTGATTTATAGCAATTTGCCATTGCGTTACGTGCAGGCATTACAGGCAGGCATTACGTGCAGGCGAAACCCTCTCAAATGCTGCCCTAACGGGCGATCGCTCGCTACTCTTGTTACAGTTCTTAATGTATAGTATCTTCCCTGCTAGGGATTCACCCCTGTGCTTTAAACACCATACGGTGTTAGAGAGTATGCAATTCGACCTGCGTTAAATTTCTCATTTAACAAAAGCAGCCACTATGTATATTGTGCAAATCGCGTCAGAATGTGCACCCGTTATCAAAGCAGGCGGGCTCGGCGATGTCATCTATGGACTTAGCCGAGCATCAGAGATTCGAGGCCATTGTGTTGAAATCATCCTGCCCATGTATGACTGCATGCGGTATGACCATATCTGGGGGCTCCATGATGCCTATCGAGATCTGTGGGTGCCCTGGTATGGTGCGACTATTCATTGCTCAGTGTTTTGCGGGTGGGTTCACGGACGGCTTTGCTTTTTCATTCAGCCCCACTCTCAAGACAACTTTTTTAATCGTGGCGTGGTCTACGGTCACAATGATGACAATATGCGCTTTGCCTTTTTTAGTAAGGCAGCACTCGAATTTTTGCACCAGAGCAATAAGCGTCCTGACGTCATCCACTGCCACGATTGGCAAACCGGGTTAGTGCCCGTCATGCTGTTTGAAATCTATAAATATCACGGCATGGCAAATCAGCGGGTTTGCTACACCATTCATAATTTCAAGCATCAAGGGCTGGGCGGCAATGAGATTCTGCAAGCGGTTGGGCTGAATCGACCTGACTATTATTTCCAATACGATCGCCTCCGAGATAATTTCAATCCCTTCGCGCTGAATTTTATGAAAGGGGGAATTGTCTACTCTAATTACGTGACTACTGTTTCACCCCATCACGCTTGGGAAGCCCACTGCGGCGAGTACGGATATGGATTGGGGCACACCCTGCATTTGCATCAAGATAAATTTAAAGGCATTCTCAATGGCATTGATTATAAGGTTTGGAATCCTGAATCAGATGACTATATTCCTCATTCCTTCTCGATAGACGATCTCAGCGGCAAGGCGAGAAACAAGAAAGCCCTGCGCGAACGGCTGATGCTACAGGATGTTGATAAACCGCTCATCGCATTCATCGGTCGGTTAGATCAGCAGAAGGGGGTTCATTTGGTTCACCATGCCATTTACTATGCGCTTGGACGAGGCGCTCAGTTTATGTTGCTTGGGTCTGCAACTGAAGCCGGAATTAACGACCACTTCCGACATGAAAAGATTCACTTAAATGAGAACCCCGACTGTCACCTAGAAGTGGGGTTCAATGAAGAGCTATCGCACCTGATGTATGCTGGGGCAGATCTCATTTTGGCACCGAGCAACTATGAACCGTGTGGGCTCGTGCAAATGATTGGCCTGCGGTACGGCACGGTGCCGATTGTGAGAGGAGTAGGAGGACTGGTCAATACTGTATTCGATCGCGACTATGACGAGACAGTGCTGCCTGAAAGGCGAAATGGCTATGTATTTTATCAGTCTGACTACCATGCTCTAGAGTCAGCGATGGATCGAGCGATCGGACTCTGGTATGACTATCCTCAAGAGTTTCAGCAATTGATGATTCAAGGCATGAAATATGATTATTCGTGGAATCATCCAGGCGCAGATTATATCGAGGTCTTTGATTCTATTCGGCATCGGTGAAGACACCCCACGGTGCTTGCAATCAGTCACTCAGCACCAAATTATCTCGGTGAATGACCGTCTCCGCCCCCTCGTAGCCTAAGATTTGAGAAATTTTCTCAGAATGCGCCCCTCGAATCTTTTGTAATTCAGCGCTGTTGTAGTTGACGATGCCCCGTGCGACTTCGTGACCGGTGCGATCGCACAGTTGCACAGCATCTTTGCGCTGAAACTCTCCCTCAATTTCGGTAATGCCAGCAGCCAATAATGACCTACCTGCCCGACAAATGGCAGTGACGGCTCCCTGATCTAGATACAGCTTGCCCGCCGGAACTAACCCGTGCGCGATCCATCGTTTGCGTGCGTTAGAGGGTTGTGGCTTTGGCTCAAACCAGGTGCCAAGCGGTTCTCCTGCGAGAATTTTGGTGATATTTTGGGGCGATCGCCCGTCGGTAATCACCATGCGTACACCCGCTGTCGTGGCAATGCGAGCTGCTGCAATCTTAGTAATCATGCCGCCCGTGCCCCAGTTAGAGCCGCGATCGCCCACGCTAATTTGAAGATCGTGCAATTCATCCACTGTGTCGACCAAGTGAATAGGCTGTGCATCGGGATGAAGACGCGGGTCAGCAGAATAGAGCCGATCGACATCGGTGAGCAAAAATAACCAATCCGCCTCGACAAGACTAGCCACCAGCGCCGAAAGGGTATCGTTATCACCAAAGGTTAGCTCGTCGACTGAAACTGTATCATTCTCATTCACGATGGGAATCACACCCAATCGCAGCAGTTGCCGAAAGGTGCGATAGGCATTGACATAGCGACTACGCTGGACTAAATCACTCCGGGTTAGTAAGACTTGAGCAATTGGCTGTTGAAGCGAGGTAAACAAATCATCATAGACTCGCATGAGCCGACCTTGCCCCACAGCGGCAACAGCCTGCTTCATCGACATGGTTTTGGGGCGCTCAGTCAACCCCAGACGAACGCACCCCACCCCAACCGCACCCGACGACACTAAAATCACCTCATGGCCCTGGTTGCGTAAATGGCATAGGGCTTCAACCAAAGACGCGATCGTTGAAAGGGCAAGATGCCCCGTTTTGGATTGAGTCAGGCTAGAGGTGCCAATCTTGATCACCAGTGTTTGGCGCATAAGAGCACACATTAAACGTAAAGTCGCGGACTATCATCATAAAAATAGACATCTCAAAGCGCCAGCTCCTATTAATGGGCGCTGACGCTCTGAGAAAGTATTCATAGGTATTTATCGCTTAGGGTCCATATATCAGCTGGCCCCATTTAATCTATAGTCAATACTCTCAGATTTGCTGGATCGGCAAATGTTTCATAATGGTTTCTTTATATTTTTATTGATTCGTTTTTCTTACGAATTGTTACTATCGATAACACCGCTTTGCAAAGGTGCTAAAGACACACCAAAAAGCTGAGACAGCCAGACTTCGAAATTACGCACTGGATTTTTTTGCATCACTTCAGCAGGATTGAGAATGGGCTCAACGAGAATAGTAAACATGCCGAGACGATTTCCTGCCAAAACATCAGTCAAGAGGCGATCGCCCACCATCGCAATTCGGCCAACCGGGCTATCAATTGCAGTAACCGCCTGTCTGAGTTTGCGTCGAGATGGTTTGAGTGCTCCTGAAATGTAGGGCACTTCGAGAGACTCAGCAATGCGTCTGATCCGGGTTTGACTGATATTGTTGCTCACCAACCACAAATCGACGCTGGGTTTGACAGCCAAAACCCAGTCACGCAATTCTGCTGATGCTTGAGATTCATTAATAGGAACGAGTGTTTCGTCCACATCGAGAACAAGAGCTTCAAGATGGTGTTGCTCCAAGATATCAGGAGTCAGGCTCAAGACTGAGCTTCCCAATATTAAATCAGGTTGTAAAAGATTACCTAGAGACATAGTTAATAAGGATGCAGGTTAAATAAGCTCGGTCACTCTCATACCTTACAGAATCGATAGTGGGGATCTCATGATTATGAACAAAATGGTCAGATTTAGACCTACACCCTCGCTAAGCTAGTTGGCGGTACCCGAGTTATTTTCAGTTTCTGAGGCAATCTCGTCTCGAATGGTTGCTTGCGCCGCTTCATGTTCAGCAAGCGTCCGACTAAAAATATGAGTGCCGTCATAGCGCGCCACGAAATAAAGATATTCAGTTTCGTCTGGAACAAGCGATGCCTCTAGGCTCGCGCCCCCAGGACTGGCAATCGGGCCAGGTGGCAACCCCGGATTTAGGTATGTATTGTAGGGAGATGGCGTATTGACCTCAGTAAGGGTAAGGGGCTGCTCTGGCGTTTGCTGAATCCCCAAGGCATATTCGACGGTTGGATCTGCGCCTAAGGGAATACCGTCTTGTAGGCGGCGGGCGAACACGGCTGCAATTTGGGGACGCTCAGAACTGACAACTGCTTCCTTCTCGACAATGCTTGCAAGCGTAACCCACTCAAGCAGCGTAAACGGAGACTGACTCTGCTGAGCTTCATAAAGAGGCAACGCAACCTGCTCAAAGCGTTGAAGCATCTGATTAACCAGCAAGGACGGCTCGACATCTCCGACAAACTGATAGGTGTCGGGATACAGAAACCCTTCAAGATCGGCCCCATCGGCTTGAAAAATCTCGCTGGGAAGCCAAGGGTATTGCTGTGGAGTGACTTGACGAGTCGCCGTCAGGAATTCGGCAGCCGTAAACCATTCTTGGTCTTCGACGTAATCGGCCATTTGTTGGAGCGACCATCCTTCGGGAATGGTGACACTCTGCTGCACTACATCTCCCTGCCAAATCGTGTTGGCGATCGCAGGCAACGGCTCAGTTGGCGACAATGCGTACGTTCCTGCCAAATATCCTCCCTGGCGATTCGTTAACGTTTGCCACCGAGTCCATAGATCCCATGCAGTTGTCGAACGAATCAAGCCTGCGGTTTCCAAATCTCTACCGATTTGCCGAGCCGAGGTTCCCTGGGGGATTTGAATTTGAATGACCGGATCGGCAGCCGTATCATCAACCGGTTCGTCAGGAATAACGGGCGAACTCGCCCAACTCCACCAAGCCCAACCTTGCCAGCCGCAACCAATTAAGGTAAGGGGCAGAATCGCGCCATAAAAAAGCCATTTTGAGAAACGCACACGTCCCATGGCAGATTGCAATCATTGATGTATGCAAATGAACCTAGACTCTACAATAGCGAACTATTGGCTTAACCCGCTTAACAAACATCACACCCAGCACTCTGCTCCGCTGCGAACACGGCATCAGCCTAGGGAGTAGGCTAATCGTCTACGCCCTCAAATATTTGATCTTCTAGCTCAGGTCGGACTGCTTGAAATTCTTCGGGTGAAAGGAGTTCAAGCTCTCCTCGAGGCGTTGTGCGGGCAAAAAACATCAGCGGAGCCAGCGGGGTATAAATTGCGTATGCTTGCTCTTCAAAGTAAAAATTTGCTAGGAGCTGGAACTCTTCAATGTCTTCATCATCATCGATTTCCAGAGTAATGATCTCCTCTTCACTGGCTTCTGGAAGGGCACCTTTAGCGGTCAGAGTAAATGCCGACCGATATAAGGTGAGATCGTGTTCAGCTAGAACGGCTCTAGCGGTCGAGAAAATCTCATCAATTTCATCCTCATCGATATCGACTAGATTCTCTTCCTCGTCATCTTCCTCATCTGCTTCCCAGGCAAAGATTTCGATGGGTGCATCCAACGTTGAGAGCAACACATATTCGCTGCCATCAATTTCAAACGAGCGTTCAATGGCGCAGGTCAGCGATCGCCCCAGTTCGTCTGTCAGCGACACCGTAATCGGTTCAGAATCTGATGTTTCTCCATACGTTTCTGAATTTTCTTTGTCCATATTGGGATCAGTCATAGTCGAGGTGAACGATATAAATAAGAGGAGGGTCTAAGCCTAAGGGAATGAGTCTTGCGCACCAAAATATCGCCTTCGCGAACAGTATTTTTGAGCCGCGTGACCGACAATCCCACGCCATATTACCAGCATACGCGGTAGAGTTACTACTTTAAGAGGGCGATTCTGGCAACTGGGTGCGCCGCGTGTCAAGCCACTGCTGCAAGATGATGGCAGCGGCTTTACGGTCTATTAAGCCTTTATTGCGAGAGGGCGATCGCCGCTCAGCATGGAGAAATTGCTCAGCTTGAAAGGATGTGAGTCGTTCGTCGACATATTCAACAGGTAACTCCAGGGCTGAACTGAGCCGCTGGGCAAATTTCTGCACCTGTCGAGCTTGGAACCCTAGCTTGCCATCCATCGTGTATGGCAACCCGATCACCAAAACCTGTACGCCTCGTTGTCGGACTAGATCTTGGAGATGGCTA
Source organism: Elainellaceae cyanobacterium (assembly GCA_051117555.1). Lineage (GTDB taxonomy): Bacteria > Cyanobacteriota > Cyanobacteriia > CAZCXK01 > CAZCXK01 > DBGGTD01. The sequence continues at coordinate 40,300 of JBNPEG010000033.1, forward strand.
ACATCCTGCCGGAATGAGCGACGTTCAATGGTAGTAAGCCCTATAGCAATCAGCCCTGTGCCATCACATCCAGCGACCCCGATACGCTTCTTCCCCACGTCAAGACCGAGTGCTGAAATCATGAGGGCCACACTGGAGTCATTATGCGTCTGGAGACTGTTGGCGATCGCCCTCGTCATCATTCTCCTCCGACCGATGACCATCGGTGGATACCGAGTCGGGCGGAGATAAGGGAGAAGTTTTGGATGGCAGTTGCCGATAGGGTGAGGGAGACGAAAAGGGAGAGGGTAGAGCAAACCGCCCTGGCACGGGCTTCCGACTGGGCTGAAATCCTTGGAGCACCTCAGAGAGCTGCAATGCCTCTAACGAGACTGGCTTCGCTTCTCGCAGTTTGTGCCATACTGAACGCGACATCAACAGAGTGTGCTCAGTCCGGGTGGCACCAATTTGCTCAAAGTACTCTTCTCGTTCAGGCTGATAATCAGACGACACCAACCGCAATCCTTGACTGGCAAGAGGTTTCATAGCAATCGCCATCTGAGCAAGCAATTCTGGATAAAGCCACGTATAGGCTGGGTGAACCGTCAACTGAGCCGAGTGGGGTTGAGTGCCATCCGCACAAAGCTGCAAGCAAAAATAGCCGATCGCGGCTTTACGCTGCGGCTCAAACACATACCGTTCGATTACTTCAGTTCGATTCATCCAGCGCTTAATGCCTTTAACCGCGATGCCAGGAAGCCCGGTCTTAAAGTCAACCACATGGCGATCGAAGACTTGGCGCACCAGAGGTGGCATAGACGCCGTATCGAGTTGATGGAGTAACGACGCATCGGTATTACTCACGGGCCGGAGGTTTGGTAAATCGGGTTCTCGGGTTGCCAACTGCTGGATAGTATCGGGTGCGATCGCCCAATAGGTGTTCTGGGCTAGTGGTTGAAATCCATTTTGCCGATAGAGCGACAAAGCCCCCTTATCATTGACCTCTAGCTCAATCAGCCACGTCCGCGCTTCCCAAATTTTTTCAAAACAATGTCGAAGAAGCTGCGATGCAATCTCGTGAGAAAACGAACCTTGCCCATTGCCTGCCGCTCCTCCACCCACCAAAATCCGATCGGCTCTCCATGTGCTGCGCGTTCGGTTGAAGGGAGAGACCTGAATAGCCCCTTGAATCACATCGCCCTGTTCGCCCACATACATGCAGAGCAGATGCTGGAGAGGATTCGGAAAAAAACTTAAAAATTTAAGCGGGCCATACCATCGGCGAATCTGCTGTAACTGTTCAGACAAGTTAGCGTCACAATCGCGGCTTTCCGCCTCAAGACCTTCTGCGGCGATATGCTCAATTGCTTCCAGATCTCGATACTGGAATGGACGAATCGTCAGGTTGGCGCGTTGGGAGAAGGCTGAGGTCATGTGTCCTCTGTGGGTAATCAGTCTTAAGGCTTCAATGGGGAAAATCCATCGGGTAATCAAATCGTAACCGTTTCGTGAAAACGACTATTTTCGTGAAAACGACTATCAATTCTACTACCACTTTAATAGAGCATTCACAAAAGATCTTCCTAGACTGGTGCAAATTCTCAATTCGAGCTTAAGCCACTACACCCCAAATTTGGCTAGTCACGCGTTGATTTTGATGACACGGCAACAGCGGGCGGGCATTAAACCAGATTGCTGATCTGCTCCCTTAACCCGACACCGAAGCTTGAGAAGCCGACACGTAACCGCTTAAAAAACTGCGGCGGTTGCCATACGCGTGACCCGCAACAAAGCTGTAATTAGGTTACGCTCTATGGATCAGGATTGTCATCGCTTTACGCCTCTATTGTAATCGCACTGTGGAAATCCGCTGTGCTATGGGCGACTTTAAAAATTAAGTGGGTTAAATGGGGCCCGGATGAATTGCCGTCTCAGTTGGACGAATTAATACAACAGGCGTTTGTTCGTCTGCATTTCCTGCTGGATTTGTAATCAGGGCTTGTTCTAAAAACGATAAAGACAAGTCCGATGTCGCCGCCAAAATCTTTACCGCTTTCAAATCGTTGACATCAACGATCGCAGCCGACAAGCCCGTTTCCTGCTGAATCTGATTGACAACTTGGAGAGGATGGTCAGGACCCAGGACGATAAATTGATCATAGGGAGGTAACGTCCCGGTAACGTCATCGATGAGTCGAGCTTGTTCTCCTGCCAGCCGATAAAATACGCCGGGTATTCTCAACAACTTTTTGGCGATCGCCCCGATGATGAATGCAGTCACTACTCTTGCTGCACCCACAACGTCAATTAAGGCTTGCATTCCACACGCCGTTGCGAGGCTAGAGGTGGGCATAAAATAATAGCAAAGGCGTTTTGCGACCCAACCGGGCTTAATGTCTGCAGGATGCCGCCATCGTCCTTGCATAATTGCGACGGGGGTTTCGCCAAGCGTGACGATATCGCCAGGTTGAGCATGAGGAACGACATACCGCTTGATTACCGATACCGGATCATCCAGGTGAGTGAGCAGATGGGTTTTGACCGGCAGAATATCTGCATCGGCTGTAGGTCGCCAGCGATGCGAGTCCTCAGCCTGGGGAAACCGAAGCGGCACAATGATATGACGCATCTTAGGAATACGACCTTCAGGCCCATAGGTCAGATAATGCACCCGAATCCAAGCAGCTCGAAGCTCATCCAGGTCTTCCCCCTGGATGTCTAACGTAATATCGATATGCGTCGTTTTGCCAATTTTGACGATATAACCAAACCAATAGCCATCAGGTCGGGCAGCCGCATCCGGATGGCGGGGTGCGACTCGAGGCCGACAGTTGACATGGTCTAGACTGCCGCCTGACAGCAGCGTCACCTCGGCATCGACGTGAGGAACCATAATTTCTAGACGCTGGGTGCGATTGATCAACTCTAAATCGCCTGTGAGTAGATATCGCTCTGGGCTCCGAATGTCTAGATTCCACTCACCCTCGGTGAGATCGAGCTGGTTGCCGGGTCGACGGCGATATTGCCATTCGACAGCGCCTCCTCCTACCACGATTAGGGCCGCCAATGCGCCCAGCCCAATGCCAAGGCTTGCAATCACCACGTTGCCTCGCTTGTTGATACTACTTGTAGCAAGTCTATAGAAATCAGGGACGCTAAAACATGTCCAACTCGAAACCTGGAGCTTTTTTCTCAGAAAGTTTATGAAAGATACTAAAAGAGACTATTAGATAAAGACACAATCTGGATATGAGCATGGTTTAGATGCTGCAACGGAGTTGAAAATACAAATTTACAACCCTTAACGTTTTGGAGTACCATCCTGTCAAGGGATATTTCTTAACATTTGTAAACTGAGTAAGAATAATCACTAAGGAAATCGCTAACTGATACGCTTCTGGGGAGTTTGTCAATGATTCGGCTCGTTGTCGCTGAACGTGTTTGTTTAATTGGTCATCTAGTATCGATGGCGTTTGGATTAGCAGGGTTACTGCTGGTGATGCCTAATCCAGCATTTTTGTCTGTATTGCCTGCCGGACAGACCCTTTTTGAATGGAGCATGGCCGGTGGTGGAGTCATTTATATTGTGCTAGGTACTGCAACGGTTGGGATCTATGCCTATCGAATGCTAGGGCTGAGAGCCTTGCTCATGTTTATGGTTCCAGCGATCGCCATTTCGCTGAGTAGTGAGCTGATTGGCACGAGTACAGGCTTTCCCTTCGGAGATTATTCATATTTGAGTGGGTTGGGGTTCAAAATTGCGGGACGAGTCCCGTTTACAATTCCTCTGTCGTGGTTCTATCTAGGGCTGTCGTCCTACTTGCTGGCACGCTCAGGTCTAATGCAGACGCAGCAGTCGCTGAGCTGGTTCCGTCATCTCATCGCGATCGCCCTAGGAGCAATGCTTCTGACATCGTGGGATTTTGTCCTTGATCCGGCAATGAGCCAGACGGCTTTGCCCTTTTGGTATTGGCACCAACCAGGTGCCTTCTTTGGCATGCCCTATCAAAACTTTGCCGGTTGGATGGCAACGGGAGCACTCTTTATGGGAATCACGGCTCTCCTGTGGAAACGGGGGGCTGTGTTCTTAAATCAGACTCAATTAAACGTGCCGCTCACGGTATATCTAGGCAATTTCGTCTTTGCAATGGTGATGAGTCTCGCAGCGGGGTTTTGGATTCCAGTTTTGATGGGGATTGTTCTGGGAGTGGTGCCTGCGGTCGTGTGCTGGTGGCGATCGCCTCTGATCATTGACGCTGACGGAGACCTCCGCTCAGTCATGTCAGCTCATTCGACCTCTGAGAACTTACCTCATCATGGCTCAACCCGCCCTGTCGGAGTGACCAGCAAGTGACTGAATGGCCTGTTCGCATCGATGGTGGGATGATGAGTGATCTGACCCTCCTGCTCTCCGGATGCTGCCTGATTTTGATGAGTCTTCAGCTTCCAGCCGTAGCAATTTGGTTGTCTCGACTCCTAAGAGGGCCATTTCGGCATCCTCCATTGGTGCCCCAGCATCCTACTCCTGACATGCTAGGAACGGTCAGTGTCGTCGTGCCAACCCTCAACGAAGCGGAACGCATCGGACCATGCTTAGCTGGGTTAAGTCGCCAGAGCTATGAGGTTCGAGAAATTATTGTGGTCGATAGCCATTCAGAAGACGGCACGGTCGATCAGGTTAAATCAGCTCAGCTTCACGATCCGCGAATTCGCCTGATATTTGACGAGCCATTACCGACCGACTGGGTGGGGCGTCCGTGGGCACTGCATACGGGGTTTTTGCATAGCTCTGAACAGAGCGAATGGGTGTTAGGTATCGATGCAGACACGCGCCCTCAACCTGAGCTAGCAGCAAGCTTAATTTTGGTGGCGCAATCGGAAGGATATGACCTCGTGTCTCTGTCTCCTCGATTTATCCTCAAGACCCCCGGAGAATTTTGGTTGCAGCCCGCCTTGCTGATGACGTTGATTTACAGATTTGGTGCGTCTGGAGAAGCTCCCAACGCGCCAGAGAGAGTGATGGCAAATGGCCAGTGTTTTTTATGTCGGCGATCGCGCCTTGTTGACCTTGACGGGTATACCCATGCTCGTCACTCGTTTTGCGATGATGTGACGCTCGCTCGCTATGCGGCTCGTCAGGGAGCCCGCGTTGGGTTTCTGGATGGGGCCCGTTTGATCAGCGTCAGGATGTATGAAGGAGCCGCCGAAACCTGGCGAGAATGGGGGCGATCGCTCGATTTGAAGGATGCAGGATCGAGCCTTCAAACGTGGGGCGATGTGGGCTTTTTGATTGCGGTACAGGGAGTGCCAATCATCGTGACGCTTGGGCTATCAATGGCAATCAGTCTGGGACTTAGAACTCCGTTTATTTGGGCAGCCCTGGGCATCAATGGAGGATTGGTTGCCATTCGATTTGCGCTCTTGGGGGCGATCGCCTCATCCTATGACTGGGCTGCTAGCAAATCCGCCTCGTGGGCATTCTGGCTGTCTCCATTAGCCGATCCCCTAGCCGTTTATCGAATTTTTCTTTCCGCTCGACAAACCCCCACCCAATGGCGTGGACGCACTTATCATTCATAATCAACGACAGACAGATTTATGCTTGATCTTCTCCAGGATGTTCCGGTTCTCTACCTCGGTTTGATCGGCAGCACCCTTGCGGGAGTTGCCACGGGAGTGGGCGCGATCCCCATTTTGTTTATCCGCCGAGTCACAGCAAATACCCAAGGCATCATGCTGGGATTTGGAGCTGGAGTAATGCTGGCCGCATCTTCCTTTTCGCTGATTATTCCGGGCATTGAGGCAGCCGTCGAACAAATTGATAGTGACCTTTATGCCGCGTTTAGCGTTGCCATTGGCATTCTACTCGGGGGTATATTTCTCTGGTTGAGCAACCGGTATTTTCCTCATGAACACTTTTTCAAGGGACAGGAGGGAGTTAACCTTGCCAATCTTCGGCGAATCTGGCTATTTATTATTGCGATCGCCATCCACAATTTTCCAGAAGGGTTAGCCGTTGGAGTCGGCTTTGGAGGCGGCAATATTGCGAGTGGCACGGCACTTGCCATCGGCATCGGGTTGCAAAATCTTCCAGAGGGCCTGGTGGTTGCGCTATCGCTGGTTGCAGAGCGCTATACCAAATGGGATGCCATTTTCATCGGATTGCTGACGGGGTTAGTTGAGCCAATCGGTGGTTTTATTGGCGCAGCGGCTGTTTCGATTTCACGCCCAGTTTTACCCTACGCAATGGGGTTTGCAGCAGGCGCGATGTTGTTTGTAATCAGCGATGAGATTATTCCCGAATCGAATCGGCTCGGTTCAGACAGCCCCGGCTATGAAAAGGCAGCAACCGCTGGGCTGATGGTGGGGTTTGTGCTGATGATGTTTTTGGATGTGACCTTGGGATAAAGCCGAGGGATTCAGCAAAAAAAAGGGCGATCGCCCCATCATTGAGCCAATCAAGCAGAGCTTGTAAGCTAGGAGCGATCGCCTCCTTTACACGCATTCATTCACCTGTAAACGAACCATATCAACCCCACATGTCATCGCTATGTTCGAGAGATGAACATGATATGACAATCCGGGTTCACCGATGCACAACCCGTAGTGTGATGGAAACAGTAGTAGGGAACTTCGTCAATCATCAGTGCGTCAATCCAAACCACGAGTATATTCCCGGATGCCTCTGGAGACTGCTAAGAGCCCAATCTAGCTCTATGCTTAGATTTTTCCGTCATGCTTGTCTCTAACTGGTTGATGACATGGTTATGACACGCATATCGTTCACCCTTCGGCACTATCAACACGCTAACCTGCCTTGTGCAATCATACTGCTGGCTTTGTATAGCCGTACGCTCTCGCGTTAGGACGTTAAACGTGTGCGAGCCCCCGCGCCGCGGGGACTCACCACACAAACCTAGGCCCGCAGGGCTATAGTCGCAGAGCCAATGGAATAAGGGGCTGCATTCTACCCATCGAACTGCTGAAGTTGCAATCTAAGCCCTTACTCCAAGCCCTATGGAATCTAGAGAGTATTCTGAAGATATTGATCTCCAAAAATATTGGCTAGTCCTCAAACGACGCTGGTTTCCGGCATCATTCGTATTTGGCACCACCGTTGTTCTAGCAGCCTTATTCACAGCATTACAAGAGCCTGTTTACGAAGCCAAAGCCAAACTGCTCATTAAGCCCGACCGTGCGACCTCGCTAACGGGGCTGGAGAGCCAAATTGGGCGAGGCGATGTTGAAGTTCTGTCAGCAAAAAGCGAACCGCTCAGTACGCAGGCTGAGATTATCAAATCGTTACCCGTGGCTCAAGCGACCGTTGAAGCCTTAGATCTCCGCGCTGCAAACGGTGAATTCATCGATCCGCAAAAAATCGCCAACGGGGTGAGCGTCAAGCCTCTTCCTGGAACGGACGTGCTGCAAATTTCATACCAAGAAAATGACCCAGAGTTGGCAGCCGCTGTTGTCAATCAGGTCATGGCAGAATATCAGCAAAAAAATATTTTCATGAACCGAGCCGAAGCAGCCGCAGCGCTCGAGTTTATCAATGAGCAATTACCCCAAACCGAAGCGGCTGTCGTTGAGGCAGAAGAAAAACTGCGACGCTTCAAAGAAGCCAATGGCATCATCATCTTAGAAGAAGAATCAAGCGCCGCTGTGACGACGCTCTCTAATCTTGACCGCGAGATTACCCAAGTGCAGGCTGAGCTATCCGAAGTGAGCGCTCAAGCTGCCGAACTTCGCAACCAGGTCGGCATGGGCGCTCAAGAATCCGTGGAAATGAGTTCGCTGAGCCAGTCGGTCGGCGTTCAAGAAGCATTGCTCAAGCTGCAAGAAGTGCAAAGCGAATTGGCGGCTGAGCGAGCCCGCTACCAGGATGGGCATCCCACAATTGCGACGTTGCTACGTGAAGAAGAAAGGCTCACGAATTTAGTTCAGCAACGTGTTGGGCAAGTTTTAGGACGCGATCAGTCGGTGGCGGTGGGCAATTTGCAGCTTGGAGAAATCGAGCAGGGACTCATCGCCGATTACGTGCAAACCGAGGTTCAACGGCTGGGATTAGTGCGGCGGCTCAATCAGTTGTCGAATTCACAGGCAACCTTCCAAGCTCGCAAGAGTGCCTTACCCGAGTTAGAGCAAACCCACCGAGAACTTGAACGCCAGCTCACTGCCTCTCAAACCACCTATGAAGCTCTGCTAACCCAGCTCCAAGAGGTTGAGGTTTCGCAAAACCAAGTGGTCGGGAATGCTCAGGTGATTTCAGAGGCGCTTGTGCCAGCCGGAGCGATCGCCCCCAATAAAAAGCTAGGGATTGCCGCAGGTGTAGTGCTCGGCCTCATTTTGGCGATCGCCACTGCCTTCTTGATTGACCTGATTGACAAGTCTGTCAAAACGGTTCGCGAGGCCAAAGACCTGTTCGACTATCCGGTATTGGGAATCATTCCCGCATTTGGCAACGCCGATTCTAAGCGATCGCACGTGACGCATGAGGATTTGGATAATGCTCGCGTGATTGTCAAACATGTGCCCCATTCGCCTGTTGCGGCAGCCTATCAAATGCTGCAAGCGAATTTGAAATTCTTAAAAACCGATGGACCATTACAAACGATTGCGATTACCAGCTCAGTCCCCAAAGAAGGCAAATCTGAAGTAGCAGCTAACCTGGCCGCGGCGATCGCCCAAGTCGGTCGCAGAGTGTTGCTCATCGATGCTGACCTCCGGTTTCCATCCCAACATCATCTGTGGAACATCACCAACACGATGGGCTTGAGCAACATCATCGTGGGTCAAGTAGCCGTTGAGGAAGTGATCCAGCGCGCAATGCCTAACCTGGATGTGTTAACGGCGGGCGTGATTCCACCCAACCCGATTGCGCTGCTTGATTCGAGGCGAATGGCAAGTCTAATTCAGCACTTTTCTCAGCGCTATGACTTTGTCATCCTTGATACGCCAGCCTTGGCAGGTGCGGCAGATGCGCCCACCGTGGGCAAAATGGTCGATGGCACTCTGCTCGTGGTGCGTCCTGGCGTCGTCGATGCGACCGGCGCAAAGACATCCCGAGAATTTCTAACTCGCTCCAATCTGAAAGTGTTAGGGCTTGTCGCCAATGGTGTTATCGCCAAGAACGAACCCGACAGCTATTTCTACTATCAAGGTTCGACGCCAAGCCCAACCGTCGCACCCTCCGAAGAATCCACCATTGCAGAGCCTCGCACATGATTCCCTGATAGTCATACACTCTGTCCCGTATCTAGGTTGATCATCATGCTAAAGCCGTTGAAATTATTTCTGTATTCGTCACTAGTCGCCGTGCTCGTGCCCCTGGTGTCCACCCCGGCCCTCTCTCAAACCTCGTCTGCGGCAGAAGCCTCGATCGAGCTTGAAGCTGTCCAGTCTTTCTATATCTTAGGAACGGGCGATCAGCTTGAAATCACGGTGTTTGGGTACGAAGAATTTACCGGATCAAAGGTGATTTTGTCAGATGGCACCATTACGCTGCCGATCATTGGGGCGATCCGCGCGGCAGGAAAGACGCCCGAAGCGCTGACCCAAGAACTGACCTCTCGATTACAACCGTATCTGGTCGATCCATTTGTGACGGTGAATCTGACCACCCTCCGCCCGGTGGTCGTGAATGTGGCAGGCGAGGTGCAACGCCCAGGCCCCGTGCAGTTGAGAAGTCTGACAGCGGCAGCCCGTGAAAGTGGAGGCACGCCAGAAGCTGCCCTCGCAGCGTCTCCGACGGTTAGTTCGGCACTGATGGAAGCTGGAGGAGTGACGCGCAACGCCAACATTCAAGAAGTCGTGCTGCGGCGATCGCTCCCCAACGGTGAATCAACCACTCTAACGCTCAATTTATGGGACGCAATTTGGTCTGAAAATCAGCCTGAAGATCTGATTTTACAGCCTGGCGACTCGATTCTTGTGCCCCGGCTTGCGGCAGACTCCACCATCGACCGCCGACTCCTTTCTCGCTCAACCCTGGCACCTGATGTCGTGCGCGTGCGCGTGGTCGGGGAAGTGACCCAACCTGGAGAGGTGCAAATCCCGCCTGACAGCACCCTTTCAGATGCTGTTGCAACGGCGGGCGGGCCAACGGGCGATGCAAGCCTGCGCCGCGCCGAATTTATCCGGCTCAATGAAGATGGCACCATCGATCGCCAACGAATTGACCTCAGCGATTTGAATGATGACTTCCAGATTCAAGAAGGCGACGTCGTCATCGTGCCTCAGCGACGCGCGTTTAGAGCCTTGGATATTGCAGGGCGGGTGCTAAGCCCGTTTGGATCATTGCTCAACATCATCAATCGGTTTTGATCTCCAGTGTTACTGCACAGGTTAGATATTGGAAGTGCCGTTCAGCGTAAATCCCGATCTCACCTGCCAGACATGTCCGTCATGGCTCAACAGCGTCAGGCGATCGCTGACAAATTCAAATTGAACGGACACCGGCGATACATCTGCCCATGCTTGTTTGAACACCGATCGCGCCATATTCCGAGACGCAACCGTAACGTGGGGCGAGAAGGCGCGGCTCTTTGATTTTGGATCAACAATGCCAAGGCGATTTTCTAGATGCGCTAATAGATGAGCATGAAGGTCTAACAGCTCCGGACTTTTAATCACGTTGATATAAATCACGCGGGGACGAAATGCTCCAAACCCTGACAACGTAACGGGAACGGGCACTGCTTTGGATGCAAACTCTTGAATACTAGACTCTAGAGCGACGACATTCTCCACCTGCCACTCGAAGGGTGGGAAGAGGGTGATGTGGGGCGGTGCTTTGGCTGCTCGCGTGTTGTAGCGATCGCCCAAATCCTTCGTGACCTGATTGGCATACTCCTGCACCTGAAGCGGGAGCAGTAGCGCCACAAAAAATTTAGAATATCCAGCTTCTATCGGCATCGCAACTCTATTCATCCAATCGAGTATTCATCCAACTGAGTCAATATCATCGCTATATATAGCGATATATATAGCGATATATATAGCAATCCCAGATGGGGTGTGAGCGGTGGGGGGGCTACACATGGTCAGCGTTCTAACGCAAGAGCGTAACGCTATACAATTCAAGGTATCCTTAAAAGTCCAATCCGCTCTTTTTAATCTGTTCATTAACCTAACAAACGCTATCCATGCCGTGGTTTGTCAAAATTGAAACAGGCATCGTCGATAAACCCACCTTCGATCGGTTTGTGCCTGCTCATAAGACCTATGTCCAGGAACTCGTTGCCAGCGGGCACGAAGCCAAGACGGGCTACTGGGCAGAGTTGGGTGGAGGCATGCTGTTATTCAAAGCAGCTAATCTAGAGGAAGCACGAGCGATCGTAGCAAACGATCCGCTCATCCAATCGGGGTGTGTTAACTATGAACTCCATGAGTGGTGCATCGTTGTCGAATAAACGCCAGATGAGGGACAGCAACATCACGATTAGAGTTGGCATCGATTTATAGTCTTTTACGACCCGCGTAAACCAGGCTACTCCCCCCTGTACCGCCCCGCCCTTAAAAATTTTGGCAACCCATCCTTAGGAGGCAAGCAGCATCGATGAGTGATTCTAGCAAGGGTTACAAAGTCATTAGTGACAATCGCCATGCACGATTTCAGTACGAAATTCTAGACACCTTTGAAGCAGGTATCGAACTTCAGGGCACCGAAGTTAAGTCGATTCGAGAAGGTCGAGTCAATCTCCGGGATGGATATGCGCTTATTCGCGACGATGAGGCGTGGCTGCTTAACGTCCATATCTCTCCCAATAAGAATGCAAGTCAGATTTTTAACCACGACCCTCGCCGGACTCGCAAACTATTGCTCCATCGCCAAGAAATCCGCAAGCTGATCGGTAGCGTTGAGCAAAAAGGGCTGACCCTAGTTCCCCTCAAAATGTACTTAAAGCGAGGCTGGATCAAAGTTACATTAGGGCTTGCCCGTGGTAAGAAACTCCACGACAAACGAGAAACCCTGAAGCGTAAACAGCAGGATCGTGAAATCCAACGAGCGCTTAAGAGTTATTAGGAAAGAGTTATTGGTACAAATCTCTTCGCCCCATCGCAGACCTTAAGGTACACTGCTGAAACCGCGCAGGCACCCTAACATGAGAACTGGTGCAGAATATTTAACAAGGCTTGCTGAAATCTATGGTAGATCAGACCACCCCGCAGAAAGTGACCTGTGCCCATGTCTTCATTTCGGGTCAGGTTCAAGGCGTTGGATATCGGGCATCGACCTGGGACACGGCGAACCGGCTCAATCTGAATGGCTGGGTACGAAATCTCCGCGATGGCCGCGTAGAAGCCCTATTTGAAGGATCTGCGGACGCAATCGATAAAGTTTTACGCTGGTGCCACGAAGGGCCGCCGTCTGCCGTCGTCAATCATATTGAAGTTCAATACGAAGACCCTAAAGGACTCAAAAGCTTTGAGGTCGTTCGATAACCTCATAGCATTCACTCCATGTAGTCAGTTATTACTAAGTGATCCCGCCTTGAGAATGCGGTCATCTACGTTCCTCACTATCTAACTAATTAGACAATCAAAACTTTTAACCCAAGCGAAGGACTTGTCTCCTATAGTTGTTAGTGAAGCGCACGAAAGGATCAGGAATTCATTATGGCGTTATTTGGTTTAGGGTGGCCTGAAGTGGCTATCATTGGCGGAGTTGCCATCATCATCTTCGGGCCCAAAAAAATCCCTGAATTAGGGGGAGCTTTAGGCAAAACGCTGCGAGGGTTTAAGGAAGAAATGGACACTCCTTCTGATGAGATGGAGTTTGATGAAGACGAGCACGAGTAATTCGAGCCTCTTTTAGGATGGGCTTGTCGCGGAAATGGAGTGCAACAAGGTTCGTACTGAATCACTCATTTCCTGGAAACGGTGACTCTTCCTCCAATGGAACAGGGGCTGGATCTGCCTCATCAATCGATTCTGGTTGGATTCCAGCCGGAATATCAAGAGAATCTTCGACTGCGTTACTATTCTCTAGCCCGTGTTCCAGATCTAGCTCGTTTTCTCGTCTTACTTGGTTTGTCTCAGCGGGCTGGCTCGGGCTAATTTCCTCTGTGGCAATCAGCACGTTCATAACTGCCCTGGCCACAGGAGCGGCAACCGTACTCCCATATACATCCCCTCCTTTAGGTTCGTCTAACGCGACGAGGACGACATAGCGGGGATCTTCCATCGGAAGAATGCTAACAAAGCTAGTGATCACGGCGGCATCATCATATACACCCTGTTCACCGACTTTTTGAGCAGTCCCAGTTTTGCCTGCGATTCGATACCCCGAAATCTGCGCAACCTCTCCGGTGCCATCTTCGACAATTTGCTCCATCATGCCCAGAACAGTCTGAGCCGTCTGAGCTGAAAAGATGCGTTTAGGCTGGGGGCGATTGGGCTGCCATTGTCGAGTTCCATCTGGGGTATATAGCCCATCTACAACGTGGGGAATCGGCATCATCCCATTGTTGGCGAGCGTTGCGTGAAGCTGAATCAGCTGAATGGGAGTCAACGAAAACCCTTGGCCAAATGCGGCTGTTGCCGACTCAACGGCTGCTCCCGTAAATTGCTCTCGGCTCTTAAACTGACCCGCTGCTTCAGACGGCAAATCAACGCCGGTCGTTTCACCTACCCCTAATTGCTTGAGCCAGTCGTAAAAAACATCTGAATCAAGCTGCTGCATGATGCGAACCATGCCTACATTGCTAGAGTATTTCAAAATGTCAGCCACGGTGACGTTGCCTCGCGCTCCCCAGTCTTCGTAGTCTGAGTTTTCGATGGGCCATCCACCTACGTCAATCCGTCCTTCATCGTAGAACACATCATTGGGGTGAACGGCTCCCGTTTCAAGGGCGATCGCCACGTTGAGGGGCTTAAATGTAGAACCGGGTTCATATAGGCCACTAATGCCCCAATTGCTAAGCTGGTCTAGCTCATAGCGAAAATACTCATTTGGATTGTAGGCAGGCTCTGTGACCATTGATAGAATCGAGCCATCCTGTACATCCATTACGACGACGACGCCCTGTTTTGCACTAAAACTCTCAATTTGCTGTTGCAGTAGTATTCGGGTGGCTCGCTGCAACCGACTGTCTACCGTTAGTTTTAGCCGCTGATTGTCTTGATGCAATACCCATTCGGGCACATTATCCGGCATCATCGACCCGTCACCCATTCGCATCAAATCAACCGATTCTGTCGAACGCGCCAGCATCGTGTCTTGGCTATACTCCACCCCGGCCTGCCCATGCCGATCTAAGTTGACATATCCGACCACATGGGCAAAGAGATCATCTTGCGGATAGAGACGTTGCTGCTCTTGGACGAGTTCTAATCCATCAATTTCTAGGTCAGCGACGCGATCCGCCACGTCTTCGGTCAACGCATATTCCAACCGAATGCCGCTATCTTGAGCGCGAAATGCCCTCAGCAAATCAGTTGGGGGACGATTGAGAACCGGAGCTAGCCGTTCGGCGATTTCGCTAGGCAAACTCTTGAAAAGATTGGGATGAGCATACAAGGTATAGACAAGCTGGTCGACTGCCAACACCGTTCCGTTGCGATCTAGGATGGGATAGCGAGGGACAAACGGCGTTACCGACACCATATGCTGGGCAGCCGCCCTTTCTTGAAGCTCCGGTGCATGGATGACTTGCAATATAAATAACCGGATTGCGAGAGCGACGGTGCTGAGTATCAATACGCCCCACACCAGTACTAGGCGGTTACGCGTTAGACGGGGATTGACACGTCGAACGGGGGCACGATGGGTACGACGATAATTGGGCTCAGACGGTAGCCGTCGTGCCTTTCGAGACACATTACTCTGACGAGATGATGATAAAGGCGATCGCCCTCTTCTTGTCCCGGCATGGCGGTGGATTCGATCATCCATAGCGCTAACCTGCCCTTAAAGTCGACTAAAAATTCGTCAAAAAAACTTGTCTACTATCAATATCCAACCGGGCGATCGATCGTGATGGGTGAGAGTGAAGGTTCGGGATCAGCAAGAGGATTTTGTGGCCGCGTCGGCGCTGGACGCACAAACATATTGGTGTCAGGACCAGGTAAACGTAATCCCGACTCCGAACGTTCTGCCTGCCGAGCACTCTCGTTTTTGAGCATCTCATTGGCAGTCGTCAAGTCTCGCTCATTCCGCTGTAGAGTCTGCAATTTCTGATATTGATGGCTCCAAAGCTGCTGAGAGAATACAGTCCATCCATACACACCTAATACAGCCGCCACCATCAGAATCATGATTGACATCGAACTCCGCTGAGCTGCTACAAGCAGAGTGAGCCATTGGGGCACGCGAGAACTCGGCAATGTCTGAACGCTCGAACGCTGCTCACGACGCCGAGACGAGGCCATCGTCGAGTGAACCGGACGCGACACAGACGATCGACGACGCTTAGAAGATGGATGCAATCTAGATGGCTGAGCTAGGGCAATGGGGTGGGGTTGAGAATGCGGAGAAAATTCCCCTCGGATGGGTTGGTGATCAAAAGTTTGAAACTTGAGGGCAGGCGACATTTAATTTACTCCTTCAGCCACAGCGATCGCTCCAGTTTGTCAGTATGCACACTTCACTATACCCTTAACAATTTGCGAATTAACTCCCCCCAACATGAGAGAATTCGCGATTTGGCAGCATTTCTAGCACTGCGATAACACAACTCATTTGAGAATTTCAAACATTTTGCCCAATGCAATTGAGTCAAGATTAACTAACTCGTGGTCATTCGCAAGAGAGTTCACTAAATTCTTCAAAATTTTTATTCTCTTACTCTTAAAGATGCGTCTATTGTCACCTGCAAAACTGGATTTTGTCAGGGCACATTTGATCAAACATCAGACAACTATCAGATCAAAAAAGGACCGGGCATCGCCCAGTCCTTTCATTCAGTCCATCAATCTAGACCTATATCTCAGCGACAAAGACCGCTATTTCTTACGAATGTCGCGTGCCATATTTCGGAACATATCCATGCTGGTGTCACTTCGACGACGCTGGTCTGTTTTGTCCTCTTCCTTAAACGTGGGTTGAGGAGCAGAATTATTAGTTGAAACCGGCTGACCAAACGTCGGGGGCGTCTCCCGATTGGGTGACCCGTCTTCCATGGCAGACACGTTTTTCGTGAGCGAAAACTCGCCTTGATTGGTCTTCGTCTTGGGGAATGTCCGCTTCACCGACTTTGCCGTTTTCATGTAGTCGATATCGCCAAACGTTTTGGCATCATCAGAATCGAGAAAATAGGCTTTGGGCTTCTTGGCAGCGGTGTTTGCGTTCTCGCCAGCCCCTTGCTTGCGTTTTGAACCGAATAAACCTCTGATAAATCCTGTCATTGGATGATCTATGACCCTTTGGAAATGAACGTCTGCGACAATTAAGCTATATTAATAATTATTACAAAAACCTATCAGAAAAACAACTCAATCGAATCTTTTCGCCACTATTTCTCCCCGTTTAGGCGACATTCGTCTGGGTGCATGTCACTTTTGTAGCCCTCACCCTAAATCCCTCTCCCAAAGCGGGAGAGGGACTTCAATCCGGCTCCCCTTCTCCCAAGCAGGGAGAAGGGGTTGGGGGATGAGGGCAAATTTGCAAAGGTGACATGTTCCCCATTCGTCTTGAGTCAATTACGATAGCGGCACCCATAAATCTACGATGATTGGCAAGTGATCAGACCCGACTGGATGCCCAGTTCGCATGGCTTTAACTTGAATTGTCGGGCTAACGAGGCAGTGATCAATTGGGATTTGAACGAATGGATAGATCAATGTTCCGGTCTGAGGAAAAGCAGCATCTACAGGCCATGTAGGCAATAGTCCAATACCCCGCCGCGTGTTTTTGAGCGGCATCGTCTGAATCAGGCGCTGATAGAAAGGCGACCACATGGTGATATTGAAATCGCCTGCCACAATGAATGGTGGATCGCTCTCCATTAAATACTGCTGAATTTCGTTTAGCTGGCGGTTGCGGATATGCAGCAGGCTTGATCGAATGGGCGGCGGTGGATGGACGGCGATGAGCCGAACGGACTGATTGGCGATCGCCACCGTCGTGACCACACTCGATTCTTGATCAGTGCCCCATGGCTCAGCGGATGTGTTAGACAACGGTGTTCGGCTGTAGACCGCCACACCTCGATTGTAAGAATCTGGCTGCTGAGCAGCGTATGGGAACAGGTCGTCTAGAGATTGAAGCTGCTGTATCCAGGCATCATCCGCCTCAATAAAAATTGCGATATCAGGCTGCTCTGCCTGCACCAGTTGGATGGTCTCTTGATAGTGATGATTTTGCGCATTGACATTGACCGAAAGCACTCTCAACGCATAGCCATGAGTCAGCGGAGTGGCATCAGACAGGGGGACATACCACGGCAAAATCGGGATCAGTTGGATGCCCAGGCATGCAACTGCGACATAAATCAGCCATCGTCGGGCGATCGCACTTAAGAGTCCACCTAAAATCAGAGTAGTCGCGAAATACTGAAGCTGAAAGTGCGACAGTAGCTCTATTGGAAAAATCAGTCCGTAGTAGCGGGACAGTGATAGGAGTGTCAACGCAACAACACTGACGACTAACACCCGTGACGCGAGTATCCAATGCGGGCGAGTTTGGCGAGGAGGTTGAGGATTCATACAATTCTTGTGCGCACATTCGATATTAGCGTGACCTCAAATGTTGCACGTCAAATGTTGCACGTCCCCAGAATGCGCTACTTTATCCACTAGTCAGATTGCGATCGCCCACTCGTTTCCCTTGCTGTGCCATGACTGATTCGTTGCCTGCATCTGCTAACCCCATTCATGACTTGCCAGAACGCTTAATCAAACATACGGTTCGATATGCCGATTATCGAGCTGTCAACCGGGATGACTTAACGCCCATGTTTCAGCAATATGTGGACGTTAAGGATCAGTATCCTCATGCGATCGTGCTGTATCGCATTGGCGATTTTTTTGAAACGTTTTTCCAGGATGCGATCGCAGTTTCTCGCGAGCTCGAACTGGTGCTCACGAGTAAAGAAGCAGGCAAAGAGATTGGTCGAGTGCCGCTGGCAGGCATTCCCCATCATGCCCTAGAGCGCTACTGTGCCCAGCTCGTCGAAAAGGGCTTTGCGATCGCCATTTGCGACCAGGTTGAAGATGCCTCAGAAAAGCAAGGGCAACTGGTTCGACGCGCAATTACCCGCGTGATTACCCCTGGCACTGTCCTCGAAGACGGCATGTTAGAGGCCCGACGTAATAACTTTTTGGTTGCTGTGGTCATTGCCGGAACCCACTGGGGCTTAGCCTATGCGGATGTTTCGACGGGAGAGTTTCTGACGACTCAGTCAAGTCAGCTCGACCAGCTCACGCAAGAACTGATGCGCCTGCAACCGTCTGAGGTCTTGGTGCCCACCAATGCGCCCGATCTGGGTGGATTGCTGCGCCCCGGAGAACCGTCGGATCATCTGCCGGATTGCTTGCCCCCCAGTTTTTGCTATACCCTGCGATCGCAAACGCCGTTTAATCAAAGCGAAGCCCGGCAGCGGCTATTAGAAAAATTTCGCGTGCGATCGCTGGAAGGATTGGGCTGCGAACATTTACCTCTAGCCGTTCGAGCCGCAGGAGGGCTGTTGCAGTATTTAGACGACACCCAAAAAGATAATCAGGTGCTGCTTCAGCCACCTTGCACCTACACACTCACCGAATATCTCGTCCTCGACCACCAAACGCGCCGCAATCTCGAAATCACCCAAACTGCACGAGATGGCACCTTTCACGGATCAGTATTGTGGGCGCTCGATCGCACCGTTACGGCAATGGGAGGCCGCGCTCTGCGTCGCTGGCTGCTCCAACCCCTGTTAGATCACGATCAAATTCAGGCGCGGCAAGCCACGATTCACGAACTGATTGCAAACGGAGCACTGCGCCAACACCTCCAGCAGCTTCTTCGGCAGATCTACGACCTCGAACGACTGACCGGGCGCGCCGGTTCGGGAACTGCAAACGCCCGCGACTTAGTTGCCCTCGCCGATTCGTTAGAAAAGCTCCCTGATTTAGCATGGCTGGTAGGCGAGGCCACCTCACCCCACCTGGTTGCGTTGCAGCACGTCTCTCCTGAATTAGACCAGCTCGGGCAATATCTCAACGCGCATCTCGTTGATACGCCTCCCCTTTATCTAACCGAGGGCAATCTGATTCGGTCAGGGGTGAATGCCCAACTTGACGATATGCGCCACCGAATTGAAGACGACCAGCAGTGGATCGCCCGACTCGAACCGATTGAACGAGAGCGCACGGGGATCGCCAATCTCAAGGTCGGCTTCAACAAAACATTTGGCTACTACATCAGCATCTCGCGCGCCAAGGCCGATCAAGCTCCTGATGACTACGTTCGCAAACAAACCCTCACGAATGAAGAACGCTATATCACCATCGAGCTTAAAGAACGTGAAAATCGGTTGCTCAGCGCCCGCGATGAGATCAACAAGCTAGAGTACGAGATTTTTTCAGGGTTAAGAGACGAGGTCGCTCGGCATGCCGACTCGATTCGCACGGTTGCCCAGGCGATCGCAGCAGTCGATGTGCTCTCAGGGCTGGCCGAAGTCGCTATCTATCAGGGCTATTGTTGTCCTCAAATGGTGCCCACCCGCGAAATCACTATCCTTGACGGTCGTCATCCTGTCGTTGAGCAGTCGCTGCCCGCTGGATTTTTTGTCCCCAATTCGACCGAGCTGGGTGCCGGGAGTCATGAGATAGAACCCCCCGACCTCCCCTCGCCCCCTGACCTGATCATCCTCACCGGCCCTAACGCCAGCGGAAAGAGCTGCTATCTTCGACAGGTGGGGTTGATTCAACTGATGGCACAAATTGGCAGTTTCGTGCCTGCGCGATCGGCAGTCTTGGGCGTGTGCGATCGCATCTTTACTCGCGTCGGCGCCGTCGATGATTTGGCAACCGGGCAATCCACCTTCATGGTTGAAATGAACGAAACTGCCAATATTCTCAACCATGCGACGCCTGCGTCTCTGGTGCTGCTCGATGAGATTGGTCGAGGCACGGCCACCTTTGACGGGCTGTCGATTGCGTGGGCAGTCGCCGAACACCTCGCAACCGAGATTCGAGCCCGAACGATCTTCGCCACCCACTATCACGAACTCAACGAACTAGCATCGATGTTGGGCAATATCGCTAACTATCAGGTAACGGTGAAAGAAATGCCCGACCAAATTATCTTTTTGCACAAAGTGCGCCCCGGTGGTGCCGATCGCTCCTACGGTATCGAAGCGGGACGACTTGCAGGGCTACCCAAGTCGGTCATTCAGCGCGCCAAACAGGTGATGACTCAAATTGAGAAACACTCTCACATTGCAGTCGGGCTGAGGCAAGGAGGTGCCAGACTAAATTCGTCACCCAAAAACGGCAAAGGGAAACGCGTGCAAGACCCGACTCCGACTGACCAGCTTGATATCTTTGGATAAGGATAAGTGGTTTGCCTGGGCAATGCAGAGCATGAGGTCTCGGCGTCTCTACCGTGAGGAAACACGCGGGGCGATCGCACGTCCATGAAAGTCTCGACGCTTGATTGACTGTGCGGGCGTTGGCGGAGCCTGCCTTTAGGCTTACGGTCGCTCCCCTCTGCGAAGATCTGTAAATTGGATCTAGAGAATTGATAAGTAGGTGGGCGGAATCAAATGTAGGATGGGTTATCGATAGCGTAACCCATGCGGGCGTTGGGTTATTGCCTTCGGCAAGGCTGCGCCTTTCTTGAATGCCCCTTGGGCTATACGTACCTCAACCCAACCTTGTATATAAGCGGTACGCCCCTCGGATTTAT
>JBNPEG010000138.1:0-7009 GCA_051117555.1 Elainellaceae cyanobacterium
AGATGAAGACATCATATCTGTAGCGACTTGGCTCAGAAGGGGGCGATCCGGGGTTCATGGATTCAGAGCCTAGAGTTTTTCGTTAGCCAAATTGTAGCCATGAATGGATGCGCCTGTCTCGTGAGGCGATGGGGGTGCATTGTACGTCGCCAATCACCCGTTCGGCTAAGCTGACCTCACTTGCAGCTAGGCCAGCCTCACTTGTAACTAGGCCAGCCTCACTTGATGTGAACTTAACCTCACACGCGGTGACACTAACCTCGCTTGATGTGAGGGCGTTGCTGAATTCAGGAATGATTTTGGATCACGAATAACGTTTGGCTTCATAAGTAGGTGGGCGGAATCAAATGTAGTGGCGTGGCACAGCTAAAATAATGTGCATTGGTAGGGTGTCGTTAGCGCAGCGTAACGCACCGGTTTCAAGAGCTTCAGCCCTTTAGGTTTTCGTATAAGTGCGACCGTCCTCGGTCGTGTGTTCCTTACGCAGGAAGTCGCGTGTTCCTTAACCGTGGGGATGTGAGCGAGACGTTATGCTCCACACTGCCAGGGCGATCGCACTTAATTACACAAAATTCGGAACACTCTCTTTGATTCCGCTCACCTGTAGCTGCAATTGCGTCAAGTATAGAAACGGCGGTGCGCGCCGCGCCCTACCGTACTTCACCCACGCTATCTTTACTTGTACTGAATTCGGGGATCTAGAAACGCATAAGACACATCGACCAGCAGATTGATCAGCACAAATGCGGTGGCGACGAAGATCACCCCCCCCTGCACGACTGGATAATCTCTCGCCAAGATGCCGTCATAGATCCACTTGCCAATGCCAGGCCACGAAAAGATGGTTTCGGTGAGAATTGCCCCTCCCAGGAGGGTGCCAAATTCTAGCCCGACGACCGTAACCACAGGCAGCATCGCATTTTTGAGCGCATGCTTAAAGATCACCCAGCGTTCTAATACACCCTTGGCGCGGGCGGTGCGAATATAGTCTTGCGACAGTACTTCGAGCATGGCGCTGCGCGTGATGCGGGCAATAATGGCGAGCGGAATGGTGCTAAGCGTCAGGGCAGGTAAGACGAGATGGGCAAGCACGTCTTGCAAGACGCCAAACCGACCTTGCAGAATCGAATCTAGGACATAAAATCCGGTGATGGGCTCAAACCCAAATGCAAGGTCGGTGCCGATGCGCCCGCTGGGGGGGAGCCACCGGAGGTTTACAGCAAACAGATAAATCAGCAGCAGACCCAGCCAATAGACGGGCATCGACACGCCCAAAAGCGAACCGCTCATTGTGATGTTATCAATGACGCTGTTTTTGCGAACGGCAGCAATCACTCCAGATGGAATGCCCACAATGAGAGCAATCAGCATCGCAGAAACCGATAGCTCAAAAGTGGCAGGCCAGCGAATTTTGATTTCTTCAATAATCGGGAATCCGGTAAAGATGCTTTCTCCTAGGTCAAGGCGCAGCAAGTCTCCGAGAAACTTAACGTATTGAATCGGCAGGGGTTCATTCAGTCCAAGCCGTTCTCTCAGGGCTTCGACTTGCTGAGGAGTCGCGCGATCGCCCAAAAGCACCACTGCCGGGTCGCCTGGAATTAAATGCAAGAACAAAAATACAAGGAGCGTGATGCCGAGAAGAACCGGAATTAGGTTGAGCAACCGCTTGAAAATATAACGTCCCATAGTGGTTGGTGATGTGATCGGGGTGGGAAGGGCGCATATCCATACGCCCCAATCCGCCTAACTCTACTCTTTGTCGATAGCTTCAAACGGTTCCGACCCAAGTGGGCTCGGTTCCCAGCCGCTGATTGTGGATTGTCTTGCCAGAAGGGGCTGCGAATGAACGATTGGAATCCGCAGGGCTTCATCGAAGAGTATTTTATCGACCTGAGCATAAATTTGCTCTCGCTCTGCCGGGTCGCTCACCTCACGCGCCTTATTCAGCAACGTGAAGACTTCCTCATTTTTCCAGTCGCCTAGGTCGGCAGTAGCACCTGGACCAAAGTGGGCATACAAAAAGTTATCGGGATCGCCGTAGTCACCCGTCCAGCCGAGCATAAAGGATTGGAAACCGGGGGGCTGGTTGCGGTCTTCTAGATATGCGCCCCAGTCCTTGGTTTGCAGCGATACATTAATGCCGATCGCCCCCAACTCAGCCGCGAATGCTTCGGCAATGGGTTTGGGATTCGGGAAATAGGGGCGGCTCACGGGCATGTACCACAGTTCCATATCAAACCCGTCAGGATAGCCTGCATCCGCTAGAACCTGCTGAGCTGCCTCTGGGTCATAGGTGTAGTCAGATACGTCAGGTGACTGAAACTCAGCCATAGAGGGGGGCGTAAAGTGACCATCGGTTTGCCCCAGGTCGCCCCAAAATGCCTTGACGATTTCCTCTTTATTGATGGCTTGGGCGATCGCCTGCCGCACTTCCTTCGTTGCCAGTGGCTCATAGGTTGGATTGAGCGCTAAATATCCCACGTTAAACGATGGACGGAATACCGGCTCAAGATTCGCATCTCCCTCAATTTCGGCAAGCTGATCGGGGGTGAGATCGACGGTGAAGTCGAGGCTGCCCGCGCGAAGCTGAGCCAGCCGAGCCGCCGGATCTTCAACAAAGCTGATGACGAGCTGGTCTTCGATGGGAAGATCAGCTTTCCAATAGTTAGGATTTTTGGTCAGCGTCACCTGCTCGCCCGATCGCCATTCTTCAAAGACATAGGGACCTGTCCCCACCGATTCGCCGGAGGGAGTTCCATACTCTGCTCCAGATTCTTGAATCGCAGTTGGGCTGGCAATGCCAAAATAGCCAGATGCAAGCGCTGCCGGAAACGCCGCAAAGGGTTGATTGAGCGTAAATTCAACCGTGTAGTCATCGACTGCCGTTACGTCTGCCAAGATAGACGCATCTGACCCTTTGAAACCGCCAAACAGATATTCCCAAATTTCAAACAGGTTGCCTGCATCCCGGTAGCCATATTCAAATTCGGGGTCCCACCAGCGATTAATGTTAAACACGACGGCGTCTGCGTTAAAGTCGGTGCCGTCGTGGAATGTCACCCCTTCTTGGAGAATAAAGGTCCATGTGAGCCCATCATCAGATGAGGTCCATTCGGTGACGAGACTAGGTTCTAGCTCGGTCGTGCCAGGAGTAAACCCAATCAGGCGATTATAAATTTGCTCCAACACGATGATGGAGTTTCCATCGGTGATGTTGCCAGGGTCTAATCTGACCGGGGGGCCTCCCGACCCATAGACTAGCGCCCCGGTTGATTCGGCAGCACCCTCCGGAGACGGGCTTTCAGTCGTCGTTTCAGGACCACCACAGTTTGCTAGGGCGATCGCCAAAGCAAATGCCATCAGTCCAGCAATAATCCATCGAAATCGTTGAAAAACTCTCATTTTATACGGCTCCTAATCCCAGAGCATGCATTCATGGTGTTCCATCTCGACACTTTATCGAAATGCTCCCAGGATGAAATGAATTGGTTGATACATAGTAAAGTCTTGGAGCAGCCTCTCCCAAGAGACTAAAGAAATGATTAGATTTTGCAATCAATGAGCGGGGCATTAGTCATAGTCAGGTTTCCTATCTCTCCTGTACACTGGTCTTCATTTGGTTAGAGATACAAGGGGCTAACTTTTCAAGCCCGCCCAATTTCAATTATTGGCGTAAGAAAACCATCCCAAATCGGGAAGCAATACTGGGAAGCAATACTGGGGAAGCAATACTGGGGGAGCCATATTAGATGAAGCTATCCATTGTGATTCCGTGTTTCAACGAGTTAGGCACGATTGGAAACGTAGTCGAGGCAGTCAAAAACTCTCCGATTCAAAGTCAAGAGATTATTGTAGTTGATGACGGGTCAACGGATGGAACTCGTCAACTATTGCAATCGGTGATTGAACCTCAAGTGGATCGTGTGATCTATCATCCCCAGAATCGTGGAAAGGGGGCGGCGCTGCGATCGGGGTTTGCAGCCGCTACGGGTGATATTGTCATTGTTCAAGATGCGGATTTAGAGTATGACCCCCAGGAATATCCGCTGATGATCGATCCAATTTTGAGCGATCGCGCTGATGTTGTCTTTGGGTCACGGTTTGCGGGCGGTCGTCCTCATCGGGTCGTTTATTATTGGCACATGGTTGGCAATCAGTTTTTAACGACCCTGTCAAACATGTTGACCAATATCAACCTCACTGATATGGAAACCTGCTACAAAGCCTTTCGTCGCGAGGTAATTCAGTCGATTCGCATTCAAGAAAATCGGTTTGGGTTTGAGCCAGAGATTACCGCTAAGGTTGCCAAACTAAACTGCCGAATCTATGAAGTTGGCATTTCGTACTATGGTCGAACCTATAAAGAAGGTAAAAAAATTGGCTGGAAAGATGGCGTCAGAGCCATCATTTGCATCCTTAAATACAATCTGTTGAGTTGATATGAAACAGGTTACACAGCAGGTCAAACAGAGATTGTCTCACAGACCTCAGCAGTCAATCGGGATAGTTATTTTTATAACGTGCCTGCTGGTTTATCTGGCAAACGATCAGCTCATTTCGTCGAATGACAATATTCCCAATTCTCTCTTGGCATTTCAATGGCTCAAGCATCATAGCCTCAATTTTGATGCCTTTCGAGACAGTTTCTATTTTCAAGGAAATAAATCTCCTTATTTCTTTGTAGAAGCTCCCAATGGGCATCTCACCTCTACCTATCCTATCGGCACGGCGATCGTCACGTTTCCGCTTTACTGCCTTTTCTTTATTTACTCAAAAGTAGCGAATCTAATCGGCTCAGGAGTCTCTGGAATCGAGCTGGAGATCACCTCTGAGGAGTTTGTGGACTATGCGGCAGCGTGTGAGAAACTGGCTGCAACCATTATCACGTCTTTGTCCGTTGTATGCTTCTATCTGGCGGCTCGGCTGAAGTTTAGTCGGGCGATCGCCCTGCTGGGCACCCTTACCTTTGCTGTGGCGACACCAACTTGGGCATTGATTTCGCAAGGGCTGCGACAGCATACAGCATCTAACGTTGTGCTGATGGCGCTGATTCTTTGCCTGTTTAAAGTCAACCGCATTCAAGGCACATCGCAACGATTGCTATTACTCGTTGCAGGTATCTTATGCGGATTGATTATCACCGTTCGTCCTACCAGTCTATTGTTTGCTGTCGCCATCTTTCTCTATGGCATCATTACCTATCGCCGACATGTATTGTATTTACTCCTTGGGGGCACATCGGCGCTACTTGGCATCGCCTGGAATATCTATTACTTCGGCCTGGGAGAACTAATGGGCGGTTATTCTCGCCAATTTAATGTGGGAGCATCATCCTATGATGTGAGCTTCGACTATGTTTCAAATGCATTTGCCGGGCTTCTGATGAGTCCTAGTGAGGGGTTTCTGATATTTGGTCCCGTGACAGTGTTTGCATGTTTGGGTGCTTATCAGGTGTTTAGGCAGCGCTCAGAGGCGGATGAGCGTCTTATAGGAGCGCTGACTCTAGCCTGTATCATCTTGTTCATTCACTACTGTTTTTATGTCCCCTGGACAGGAGGAAGTGGCTCCTATGGCCCTCGATTCCTCAGCGACACGTTACCTGTTGTTGGGGTGCTCATCTGCTATTTTCTAGCCCACTTCATCGAATATCGATACTACCAAACTAATCAATTTTGGACGGGGCTTCTTGTAGTGTTTTTAGCTTGTTATAGTGCAGGGTTCTCAATTCAAGCAGTCGGTGCATTCAGCGATACCTCATGGGGGACTGTGCCCGTTCCGCTCAACTACGATACGTCTCGCGTGTGGAGCATAACCGATAGCCGCATCATTCGCCATGTTCGATCGATTGTCTCAGAGGTGAATCCCCCCATTGGTGACGAAGATGACTATATCGAAGACTTTCACGGCATTATCACCGCTGTCACAAAGATTGATAAACAAAGTCGAGGCCATCTCCCTCCCACAACTCCAATTACTGGCAGAGCTAGAAGCCGGATCGTATTGACCGCAGACTTAGAAAATACAGGCGCAGCACCTTGGTATGGCTATCAATATGCATTGGATAGGGGGGAAGCGCAGGTTCGAGTTGGGTTTGTGAAACCCGATAATACATGGATAGAGCTCAAGTCTGACAGCCGACTCTATGTTTCGAATATAATCCAGCCTGGCGAACAGACAGAGGCAGTCGGGCTGGTGCAACTCCCCAATCAACCCGGCACTTATCAATTAACATTCAATCTGGTTGCTCATCGGCTGATTCGGTTTCCGGGGGATGCGTTCCAGCCAGATTATGGTGTACCTATAGAGGTGAAATAGCGTCACGGAGCTTATTGAATAGGTGTGGTCTTCATAACATTAGAGCCTAGAGATTAATCCATATGAGTCTAAGACTATATTTGCTACGTCACGGAGAAACGACCTTCAGCCAGACGGGAGGCTACTGCGGGGCGATTGATCCCGAGCTAACGCCTGAAGGAATCGAGATGGCTCAAGCCTTTGCAGGGGCATATCGCTCCATTCCGTGGTCTGCCATCTACGTCAGCCCCATGACCCGCACTCAAATGACGGCTCGACCGCTCTGCGAAGCTATGGGGCTTGAGATGCAGCTTCGAGATGGGCTCAAGGAAATTCAGTATGGCAAGTGGGAAGGGCAGACCCCAGACTTTGTGCGAGAACATTATGAAGAGGATTATATTCACTGGCTGACTGAACCTGCTTGGAATCCACCTACGGGTGGAGAGACTGCCGTGCAGATTGCAAGTCGAGCGTCTTTGGTGATCTCAGAAATTGAGGATGCCTACCCGTCTGGGCATGTCTTAGTGGTGTCTCACAAAGCGACGATTCGCATTATTTTGTGTAGCCTGTTAGGGATTGATCTGGGACGCTACCGCGATCGCATTGCCGCTCTAGCAGCTTCGGTGAGCATTGTCACGTTTGGCGTGCATGGTCCTCTACTTGAGGTATTGGGCGATCGCAACTATATGCCTGCTCATCTCCGCAGCCGCCCCGG
>JBNPEG010000015.1:0-18549 GCA_051117555.1 Elainellaceae cyanobacterium
CCCACCTACTTATAACCACCCTCCGCAATCGAATAACCACTCTCCGCAATCGAATAACCAGCCTCGGGAATCGAATAACCACCTTTGGGAATCGAATAACCAGCCTCGGGAATCGAATAACCAGCCTCGGGAATCGAATAACCAGCCTTGGGAATCGAATAACCAGCCTTGGGAATCGAATAACCACCTTTGGGAATCGAATAACCACTCTCCGCAATCGAATAACCAGCCTCGGGAATCGAATAACCAGCCTTGGGAATCGAATAACCAGCCTTGGGAATCGAATAACCAGCCTTGGGAATCGAATAACCAGCCTTGGGAATCGAATAACCAGCCTTGGGAATCGAATAACCAGCCTTGGGAATCGAATAACCGACGTTGCGAATTTGATAAATGATAGGGAAATTACTAGCCCACCAACCACTCGTTGTACGGGCATGGCATGTATGCGTTTAGCGCATGTGTAAGATCCCCCGCTGTCGCTGCCCCTTGAAAAGGAGGCTATTTACGGGTTGTTGAAGTCCCCCTTTTTAGGGATTTAGGGGGATCTGTAGGACGTTACGCTAAACACATACCTTTGGATAGACCGTTGATTTGGGACGTTGAATCTCGTTTGGGTCAAAATCCGCATCCTCCCATCATTGCCGTCTACCTACATATCGCTCAATACCCGTCTAATCACATCTGGGCTCACCTGATCGGTGACTGTTGCGACTCCGATGTGGGTAGGCAGCACAAAACGAACCTTACCGGCTTTGACTTTCTTATCGGTTTGTAGACTTGCCAGGATAGCCTCAATCTCAGGTCCATCAGGCAGTTGAGTCGGGAGTTTTGTTTTATGAATGAGAGCCACCTGGCGATCGCACGCCTCTTGATCCCAGAGCCCAATTTCAACGGCAATCTGCCCAGCCGCCACCATGCCAATGGCAACCGCTTCACCATGATTCACTCGGCAATATCCGGTCAGGCTTTCGACGGCGTGCCCGATGGTGTGCCCATAGTTGAGAATGGCGCGCAGGCCGGCTTCTTTTTCGTCTTTGCTCACCACCTGAGCTTTAGCTTGGCACGAGCGGGTCAAAATAGTCTGGAGCAACGGATTAGAGATGTCGTGGAGCCGATCTAGTTGCGAGGCTGTTTCTAGCTGCTGGAAGAGAGTAGAGTCCCAAATGACGCCATATTTGATCACTTCTGCCATCCCAGCGCGAAACTCTCGCTCAGGCAAAGTTTGCAGCACGTCAGGGTCGATCAGGACGCAGCGAGGCTGATGGAATGCCCCGATCAAATTCTTGCCACGGGGATGGTTGACTCCTGTTTTGCCACCGATTGACGCATCGACCATTGCTAGAAGCGACGTTGGCACTTGCACAACGTGAATGCCTCTGAGCCAGGTTGCAGCGGCAAACCCTGCCATGTCGCCAATTACGCCTCCCCCAAGCGCCACCATCGTGGACGATCGCTCGAGGGGATGATCGAGAGCCGCATCATAGATCGTTTGAACCGATGCCAATGTTTTATACTGCTCTCCATCCGGCAGGATGCATGAGCTGATATCAAATCCGGCGTGCTTGAGTGAGGCGATCGCCCGTTCACCATAGTGCTGAAACACTATTGAATTGGACACTACCAGCATTTTTTTGCCCAGATTAAGCGGCTTGCCCTCGACCGAGGTGAGCCTTTCACCTAGGCAATCTAGACCTCCAGCCTCAATTACAATCGGGTAGCCGTGCTGTGGCAGTTCCACTGGAATTACTGACGTCATGATCCCATCCCTAATACTCGTGGGCTGTATTCTACTCCAGGAAATGGTTCAATAGTTTAATAACCTATTAATGCATTGTACGGGAGACGACACCCATGTCTGGAGCGATCGCCTACGTGGTCATGTTGAGTATCTTTATCGGACTTGCCCTCGGACTATTTTTTGGACTGCGAGCGGCAAAACTCATCTAGGCTTTGCGTAAGAACCTTGAAAGGATTGGAAAACCTAAACTGTTTTGGCAGGGTCACCGATGTGCCCTGCCTTTTAGTAGGATTACAAGTTGTTACTGAATTGTGACTAGGACACGATGGCGGACGGTTCATACCCGTAGTGTGAGCCTCGCTCACGTAGCGGGCAAGATGCTCGCACTGAAATGGTTGGCTTATTTTTGCCAACCAGTATTAGACAGTATTAGATAGCGTCACGACGTCTCTGGAACTTTAATGGCGACTTTATATTCTCTTCATTAGAATGCGGGGTTGTTCCAACGGACACGGGTGCCACTGATATCCAGCAGGAGTGAGTCGGAGACGCGACGACGATCTACCCTCCGCTTGCCCCCATCCGATTGAACGCACAGAGGTGGCATCTATTGATTCGCTGGACTGAGCACGATGGGGAGTCTCGCTACAAAAATGATCGGGCGATCGCCTTACCATTGACTTGCAAATAATTCCAAACCTTTTGGAGAATCTTTACTATCCTGTGCTAAATTAGCGGCATATTTACGAAAACTTCGCATTCAAAGCCAACGATTTTTTAATTCCGACACATTACCTTGATGAGCAGGATTTTGGCTAACGCCGGAGATATCGAGTGTATGAACTTTACTAGGGCATCTTCCAATCCCATCGCTCCAGATTCAATTTTTAGCACGATCCCCCCAGAGCGTATTGGGCTAGATGGCACATATGATCACTATGGTCTTGCGCATCGGGTTGCATCAGCTCTCGAACAGCAGTTAGGAACTCAAGTCATCCAGAGACTCAAAATCACCCAAAGAGGCAGTGTGGTAGTGGTGGTGGGAGATCTGCCAACAACGGGTTTACTGCCTCAGATTATCGGCGTCGCGATGAACATGGCAGGTACGACCGATGTTGAATTTAACGGAATCAGTATTGCCAGACCTCTAAAGCAAACGGTCTAAGCGAAGAATAGTCTAAAGACACGTATAATGACACGCTGGATTCCCAATTGACTGTGTTCGTTGCGCTGAAACTAACGGCATCCTACGTAAACAACACATTGAGTTCAGCACGCCAAGCGTGTCATTAAATAATCTCGAACTCTAGCCCATACTCGGCACGAAGATCGCAGGTGTCGTGATCGATGGTGTTTGTATCGCTGAGTTCTAGATTATAAAAGTCTACAACGGGATGGTCGAAATAGGGCCCTGCATGCCACGTTCCTAAATTGAGCTTGATAAACCCATTGCCCGGAACTTGAAATGCCTGGATTTGCTCCCAATTGGGTCGCGCCATCTCACCAGGCGGCGCGACAGCGATAAACCAAGATTTACCGTCTAGTGCACCTAAACACTGCGTGCATTGACGATGCCGAGTGATTTTGGAAAAAGTTCGCCCTCGATGATGCAGCCGCATGATATAAAAGCGGGGTGTTCCATTAGTTAAGCAGAGTTGGGCGTCGCTCGCATCATAGGGCTTACCGTCATCGGTTGCAACAATAAACTGCCCGTAAGGCTTAAACGCCTCAGAAGTAATCGGGTGAACAGGTAGCGATTGAACAGAACTAGATAAACTCATCAGTAGGTCGCCTCACTTAGGGCGTGTTAAAAAATAACCTCATGGGGGTGCGGTACGCTGACGCGTTAGTGTAGCCATGCCTAAAAGGCTATACAGCAACCCTACGGCTCAATCAAACCGTGAAGTTGCGTGCTGAGGCTGCGTGCTGAGGGCTGCGTGCTGAGGGCCAACAACTCACACTTCAATGATGCTAACCGACCGACTCATGCGCTACAGCCCTAGGCGATCGCCCCAATTCCTTTTAAGGCAAAACGTAGCACAAATACAAACGCCAAAATCCAAACGCCGAGGCTCACCTCATGCCATTTGCCCTGGAAGCTCTTGATCAGGGGGTAAGAGATAAACCCGATTGCCAACCCTTCAGCAATGGAATAGCTAAGCGGCATGATGATGATGGTTAGAAATGCCGGAATCGACTCAGCCGGATCGGCCCATTTGATGCCGACTACATTGCCTGCCATAAGTACACCGACAATCACCAGTGCTGCTGCGGTCGCAAATCCAGGAATAGCGGCAAAAAGGGGGATGAAGAAAATTGACAGCACAAACAGACCGGCAACGACAACCGCAGTAAACCCCGATCGCCCTCCCTCGGCAACGCCTGATGCAGATTCGATGTAGGTTGTAACCGTCGAGGTGCCCATGATGGCTCCGGCAGTCGTTCCGACCGCGTCGGCCATGAGCGCCTGCTTCGCTTTGGGAAGCTGACCTTGCTCGTTGATCATGTCTGCTTGCACCCCAATTCCTGCTAGGGTGCCAATCGTGTCAAACAAGTCAACGAACAGAAAAACAAACACAACTGCAATCAAGTCATAGATATTATCCGTCGTGATTTGGCTGAGCCCCACAAAGGCTTGTCCTACCAAATCAACTGGAAGCTGAGGAATTTGAAAAATTCCGTCAGGAGGGGCAGCAATGCCTAAGATCCATGCTAGAACTGCGGTTGCCAAGATTCCCCATAGCAAGGCTCCTTTAATGCGTCGAGCCACAAACGCGGAGGTGATGATTAAACCAATGAGCGCCATTAGAGTTTGAGGCTGGGCAAATGACCCTAATGCGGTCTTGGTCGCTTCATCCGCAACAATGATACCTGCCCCTCCGGTTTCCGGGTTACCTGACAAACCGATGTAGGCAATGAACAGCCCAATACCAACGGCAGTCGCCCGCTTCATGCATTCTGGGATGGCTTCGATAATCTTTTCTCGCACGTTTGACAGGGTCAGCAGGATAAAGATAATGCCCTCGATTAGGACGGCGGCGAGTGCCAGCCGCCAGTCAATGCCTAGCCCGATTACGACAGAGTACGTAAAAAAGGCATTTAACCCCATGCCGGGCGCAAGCGCAAAGGGATAGTTGGCGGTGAGCCCCATGAACAGGGTCGCGATCGCCCCTGAGATTGCGGTTGCAATGACTAATTCACCAAACAAATCGCCGGGTTCTTGTAAAAAGATGCCGTCTGACAAAATGCCAGGATTGACAACCAAGATGTACGCCATCGTAAAAAAGGTTGTAATCCCAGCAATGGCCTCAGTCCGGAAATTGGTTCCCAGTTCGTTAAACCGAAAGAAACGCGCGATCGCTCCCTCTTGACGGGGAGGTTGAGGGTCAGGTGACACATCAGGTTCAAGTTCAGTCGGGTTCATGCTCATAGACAGTGGATTAGCTTTTGATTCAAACTGCCAATCGACTTGATAGACGCGGTTGGAAGACCGTTTAGTGCATTTATTTAGTGCATTTATCTGAAAGACGTCAATAGGCAGATAACTCCTGAATATTACGGCAGATTAGGCTACTAAATGTGCGATAAGTTACAAATTTGAGCCGGGTTTTGAGGCTGTTTCTTAAAGGGTGATTGTCAAAGGGCGATCGCCTAAGAAAATCCTCGAATCGCCTCATTCACAGCGCTTCGACTGGTTAAGACTGTTACAATGATTAGTTCAATCTCTTCCTTGCAGCATCGACTATCGTGTGTCGATCCATGCAATGGGTTACGTATTGAATCTGGGAGCATCTATGTCAGAATCAGATCCATCTATGGGTTCTCGGTCAAGGCACATCGTCCTCACCTCTCATCCGACTCGGTTTGGTCCAAAACCCATTCCCATTCATTGGGGAGACGCCGACCCGATGAAGCGGGGGCCTATCATTGCCACATTGATGAATCCGAGCCATCGCAATGTGATTGGGACGCATTCGGGAGCCTATGCCGTTTATCGTGCTTTAGCGGTTGCCAGCGGTGGCTTGCAGCGAAACCATCGCCCAGACCTGACCAATACTTCACCCGCCACTCAGATTGGCCCTCATCCAAGCTGGAGTGAGCCCGAGAAGATAGTTTCACTCGACCCTTTTGGTGCGCTTGTGGGCGAAGTCTACACGCCATTTTATGAGCAGGGATATGACATTCGTCCGACGATCGCTATTACGACGGCTCATATCAACATGCCAGAGTTAAAAGACTCGGTAGCGAGTGGTCGAATCAACGTAGACGGCACAATCCTAAAATCAAACGGCGATCTGGTCGTGACCAAGGCTGCGATTGAGCCGGTCTGGTATTTACCGGGCATTGCAACGCGGCTAGGCGTAGATGAAGGAGAGCTGCGATACACCCTATTTGAGCAAACAGGAGGCATGTTCCCTGAGCTGGTCACTCGGCATGATTTACAGGTTTTCCTACCCCCCATCGGAGGCATCACCGTCTACATCGTCGGCGATCTAGCGGCTATTCACGATCCCAACCGTTCGGTAGCGGTTCGCGTTCACGATGAATGCAATGGCTCTGATGTATTTGGTTCTGATATTTGCACCTGTCGTCCCTATCTCGTTCATGGCGTTGAAGCCTGCATTCAAACGGCTCAAAACGGCGGTTTGGGCATTATTGTCTATTTCCGCAAAGAGGGTCGGGCTTTGGGCGAGGTTACAAAGTTCTTAGTCTACAATGCTCGTAAGCGTCAAGCTGGGGGCGATCGCGCGAATGCTTATTTTACTCGTACCGAGTGTGTTGCAGGGGTTCAAGATGTTCGCTTTCAGGAGCTGATGCCTGACGTGCTTCATTGGCTCGGCATTACCCAAATCGACCGATTGATTTCGATGAGCGATATGAAATACAACGCCATTGTCGGTTCTGGGATTCGAGTCGTGCAGCGAGTCCCGATTCCAGATGAGCTGATTCCCTCTGATGCGTGGGTTGAGATTGAGGCTAAAAAAGCTGCCGGATATTACACTGAGGGCGCAATCCCAGATGATTCGCTACTGGCTCAAATTGAAGGGCGATCTCTAGAATAAAGGCGATCGCCCACGTAACCTAAACTCACAAACTTCTCCGTAAATTGCCATAGCATCCGGATAGTCGTGGATAGGGTTTGCAAAATCTACATGGAATTGCAAACCCAAGTCAGTAGTTCTCTGATTAGACACGCCTCTATTTGTGTACCTACACCCATGCGGGTGAAGTCGATGAACCAATTTTCATGCATGCTCAGTCTGTTGTAGTCTGTTGCATCTGATTACTATGCCTCAATTCTCCTGGATTTTTCTATATAAAGCCTTCGGTAAACCCAGGATTGCTATATGATTGCCAAGTCTATAGGTCAACCAGTATCCTTCACTAGGCTGTTTGGTCACCATCGTTAAGTTTAACTGGACTGCTAAGACATACACTATGCAACCTTCTTATTCGTTTATTGCCATCAGCATTGGTGCGGTGATTGCGATTAGTCCCTGCGAAGCAGCCGCATCGCACACTGTTTTTTCGCTCCATTCTTCTTCAGAAAGCGCGCATGATGACGATCGCCAGAATTATCAGAATTATCAGATTAATTCAGCCCCATCGTTTGAGGATGAATTTTTTGTCCGTCGTTTGCAGCAAACAGCACGCCCAACGCCTCCGAGTTCTACGATAGATGGGATAGAAGGCATTCGGCATGAAGCCCCACGCCCCACGGGAGGCGATCGCCTGGGCATTGCCAAACAGGTTCCATCGCATACTGAGCTAGCACAGGCATCCCCGGATGGCTCCGGCTCGGATGTTGACTCAGAACCTTCGATGGACGACCCAGCCATAGATTCTGGCGACGAACCGCCTTCACGTCCTATCACGGAGCCCCAACCCTTGCCGTCGGTTGAGGATGAGGTGGAGGGTGAACCCACAGTTGATGATCTTGACGATGAGCTCGAAGACGATCTCGATCCAGACGATGACTTGGAGGCCGAACCCGACCTAAACGATGAGCTCGATCCCGATGCCGAACCAGACACCGATGATCTAGATATCGACGATGAGCCGTCGAGCGATCGCCCCTTCGAGGAGACCCTTGATCATCTTAATGCCAGCCCCAATCCCCTTACATTTCCGACTACCCCTGAAGAAGTCGAAATCATCGGCACTCAGCCCATTACCCTCGAAGAAGCAATTGAAGTTGCCCGGAGCAACAGTCGAGAACTCCAGGCTGCCCAGCTTCAGCTTGAGCAGAGTCGCGCGTCGCTGCGAGAAGCGCAAGCGGCTCGGTTTCCATCCCTCAGTGCTGGAGCAGATCTGACTCACCAAGACTTGAATTCTGCATCCGACCAAGGCGATACAGGAGATCTCGGGAGTGACCAATTTCTGCCACTTTTAGACGAGACGGGGCAGACTGTAGGCACACTCCCACTCGATGCGTTAACGGGGGAAGGAACCTTCGATCGAGACGACAATACAACCACCCTCTCAGGAACTGTTGAGCTGAGCTATGACATCTTTACATCGGGGCAGCGGCGATCGCTAATTCGAGCAGCAGAACGAGCGGTACGCTTCCAAGAAATTCAGGTTGAGATTGCCCTCGAAGAATTGCGGCTCAATGTGACAAACTCCTACTACGACCTCCAAGAGGCTGATGAAAACGTCAGGATTGCTCGAAGCACGCTAGAAGAATCGCTGCGAAGCCTGCGGGATGCCGAAGCACGCGAACGAGCCGGTGTGGGCACTCGGTTTGATCGCCTCCAGGCAGAGGTTGACGTTGCCAACTCTCGACAAGATTTAAGAAACACCATTCGCGACCAGTTGACTGCCCGCCGCGCACTCGTTGAGCTGTTGAGCATCCCCCCTCGGATTGATGTGTCTGCAGCTGATCCCGTGGAGGTTGCAGGCGAATGGGGGCTAACGTTAGAAGAGAGCATCGTCCTTGCGCTAAAAAATCGGGGAGAACTCGAGCAGCAGCTCGTTCAGCGCGAACTCAACGAGCAGCAACGCCGAGCTGAGCTTGCCAATGTGCGACCTCAACTTTCTGCATTTGCCCGATATCGTTTGCAAGACTTGCTCGATGATACCAATACCTCCAGTGACTTTGATGCATTTGAAGTCGGGCTACAAGTCAACTGGCTGCTGTTTGACGGGGGTGCGGCACGGGCAGCTGCTCGACAAGAAGAAATTGATATTCGATTGGCCGAAACCGAGTTTGCGAACACGGCAGAAACGGTTCAGTTTGAAGTTGAGTCAGCGTATCTCGATTTGCAGGCCAACTTCAACAACATTGATACGGCAGCGATCGCCGTCGATCTAGCAGAAGAATCGCTGCGATTAGCGCGTCTGCGATTTCAGGCAGGAGTCGGAATTCAATCGGACGTGCTTCAAGCTCAGACTGATTTAACTGAGGCAGAAGTTAACTTAGTCAATGCTGTTCTTGGCTATAACCGGGCCTTGGTTGCACTTCAACGAGCCGTTAGCAACCTACCCAGTGGTTACTTGAATGATGTGCCTTAAAAAAGATTGATCGCCACAACAGCCATTGCAGTAATCATAGAGCGATCGCCCAACGCGTATTAAAGTCATCATCTCATCAAAACCGTTTTATTTTTTGAATAAACGTGCTATTGATCTATTAGCCACTATCCATAGTAGGTGAGTGTAAGCACAAGTCCTATATCTAGAGTTTGTGGAGTGAGTTCTTGCATCTGAAATCTTATAGGACTCGGCTCATTCAATAAGCTCTACGGTAGGGGTTCGTGCGTGGCGTTTGGATCGATTCTTGTAGTAATCTCCTCAGATAAATCTATGAATTATCAAGAACAGCTCAATCCGTGGGTAGTGCACCAGCTATTGCCCAATTTGACTCAGCAGACACTCGCTCGATTCCGTCGTCGAAATGAGGCAGACGCCTATCTCAGAGTCATGAAACAAATGCGCCCGCATCTGCGCTTTACCGTGGCATTCGAAGTTCAACCGTCATCAGGGAGAAACGTTCCGGCTGAAGGTTAGGCAGGAACATAGCGTTAGCAGGCGGATGTGGTGTGATGATTCGAGCACGGTAGGCTTTATTAAGCAATTATCCTAGTGAGTGTGGTTACTATGATTTGAGACTGTGGAGAAGGCAACTCGACCCATCGAAAGCGGTGTCGGAAATCCAACACTAGCCAGGTTGATAGCGCAACGCATAGGCGATCGCCCTTTTCATCGCATCACATTCGCTGAATTTATGAATCTGGTGCTCTATCATCCGCTGCACGGATACTACACAGGGCACCAGCCCAACATTGGCGCCCAGGGCGATTTTGTCACTTCGCCCCATTTTGGGTCTGATTTTGGAGAACTGTTGGCTGAGCAAATTGTTCAAATGTGGCACCTCTTAGGTCAGCCATCCCCCTTTACCGTAGTTGAGATGGGAGGCGGGCAAGGCTTGCTAGTGCGAGACATCTTGCAGTATCTTCACCGCCACCATTTTGAATGTTTTGATGCGCTCCACTATCGCGTCATTGAGCAATCCCAAACGCTCGTGATGGCTCAGCAGCGTCGGTTTGCCCCAATCATCGAGCGATTTGGCAATCTCCAATGGACAACGTGGGACGATGTTCCACCGGATTCGATTGACGGATGCTATTTTTCAAATGAGCTAGTCGATTCGTTTCCAGTCCATCGCGTGATTCTACACGACGGGAATCTGTGTGAAATCTACGTCACGGTGGAGCAGCCATCAGCGTCACCCGATCAGACCCATCAAGCCAGTTCGTCGCTGCCTCGGTTCGTCGACGTGGTGGGTAAACTTTCAACTCCCAGAATTCAGAACTATTTTGATTTGGTTGGCATTGATTTGATGTCAGGCTCGTATCCAGACGGGTATCGGACAGAGGTCAATCTTGCAGCCCTCGACTGGATGCAAACCGTGAGCGATCGCCTCCATCGAGGCTATGTGCTGACCATTGACTATGGCTATTCTGCCCAACGATACTACAGCCCAGCCCGATCGGACGGAACATTGCAGTGCTATTATCAGCAATTTCACCATGACGATCCCTACCAATATATAGGGCTGCAAGATCTAACCGCCCACGTCGATTTTACGGCTCTCGAGCGCCAAGGCGATCGCTGCGGGCTGCACACCGTCGGGTTTACCCAGCAAGGGCTTTTTCTCATGGCACTCGGCTTGGGCGATCGCATTGCAGCGTTGTCTAATCCTGATCCGGCATTGAATTGGACGATTAATGACATCCTACGCCGTCGAGAAGCTCTCCATGCTCTGATGAATCCAATGGGGCTAGGAAACTTCGGGGTTCTCATTCAGAGCAAGGGGGTGAATGATAAAGACGCATCGCACCCCCTAAAAGGGCTTAACATTCCACCGCTCGGTGTCTAATGTGAATGCTCGATTAGACCTATAGCTGTACGCTCTCGCGTTAGGACGTTGAACGTGTGGTGAGCCCCCGCGGAGTATGCGTTTAGCGCATGGGTGAGATCCCCCGCTGTCGCTGCCCCCTTAAAAAGGAGGCTATTTACGTGTGAAGTCCCCCTTTTCAAGGGGGATTTAGGGGGATCTCTAGGGCGTTATGCTAAATACATACGCGCCGTGGGGGCTCACCACACAAACCTAAGCCCGTAGGTCTATACCTGCTACTGCGTTGCTTCAGCTATTTGAGTTTTCCTAACGCACGCGTCACTGGCTGTGCATCGCTAGCGAATTTCTGCTAGCACATCGTCAGGGATAAGCACCCGATCGATGATATGAATCACACCGTTACTCGCTTCGATATCTTCCTCAATCACACGAGCCCCATTCACATACACGTTGCCTCCCCTGGAGCTGAGCTCTAATTCGCTCCGCTCTAGGCTTCTATAAGAGGTAGTGCTGGTCACATCATCGGTTTCAATGGGCTCGGTAGACGCAATCACGTGATAGGCTAACACACGCGCCATCAGTTCGCGATCGCTTGCCAATGCCTGAAATACATTAGCAGGAATTTCGCGAAAGGCGTTATCGGTCGGCGCAAACACGGTGAACCGTCCATATCCTCGCAAATCTTCTGCCATTCCTAACTCTTCAAGTAAGCCAATCATGGTGCTGAGTGACCCCTGAGTAACGGCAGTATCAACGATATCTTGGCTTTGTGCAACCATGAGAGATTGATGAGTGGCGATCGCCTCCGTCGGCTGATCCACCCTCATTGAATCTGCTAAATTTTGAGGTGCTGCTGTGCCAGGAATCGACACCACACTAGATAACACCGCTGCTGCACCTGCGTACCCTATTCGTCGAAAGGACTTGCCATATTTCGAAATTTGAATGGTGGACATGGTTAATACCGTTTTTAAGAACTGTTTGAGTTGAATGGCTCGTTAATGCGTTTAACTGAAGCGTTTAACCGAAGCGTTTAACTGAAGCATTTAACTGAAACATAGAAGGCAGGAGCCTGTCCTGCCTATGTCATAGATTAATTGTGAATGATTCCCAGGATTAACGACTAAGCACCGCCTCTCAATTTGTCTAAGACTGTCCGATCTTCAAGAGTTGACGTGTCTCCTGAGATTGCCTCGCCACTTGCCAATGAGCGAAGTAAACGGCGCATAATCTTGCCGGAGCGAGTCTTGGGCAGGGCATCGCTAAATTGAATGTCTCCCGGACGGGCGATCGCCCCAATTTCCTGAACGACATGCTTTCGAAGCTCGTCCTTCAGTGCCTCGCTAGGAGATACCTCGGCTTCTAGGGTTACAAACGCGAAAATTTCTTGCCCTTTGATTTCATCAAGTTTGCCCACTACAGCTGCTTCTGCAACCGCTGGGTGAGACACTAGAGCCGATTCAATCTCCATGGTGCCAAGCCGATGACCTGAGACATTGATCACGTCATCAACGCGACCCATCACCCAAAAGTAGCCGTCTTCATCTCGACGCGCTCCGTCTCCAGCAAAGTAAACATAGTGACCCTCTTTGGGCGGAATATGTTCCCAATACGTCCGGCGAAACCGGTCGGGATCGCCATACACCGTTCGCATCATGCCAGGCCACGGGTGTTTGATAACGAGATAGCCGCCCTCGTTATCGCCGACGGGATTGCCGTCTAAGTCAACCACATCGGCCAAAATGCCGGGGAAGGGACGAGTCGCAGAACCAGGCTTGGTAGGAATGGCACCGGGTAGCGGCGTGAGCATATGGCCACCTGTTTCGGTTTGCCACCAGGTATCAACAATGGGGCAATTGCCTCCCCCAATAACCCGGTGATACCACATCCACGCTTCGGGGTTAATCGGTTCACCGACCGTTCCGAGCAGCCTCAGCGACGAAAGATTTCGCGCCTTTGGAAGATGTTCGCCCATTTTAATCCAGGCGCGAATGGCGGTTGGCGCAGTGTAGAACACGTTCACACCGTATTTTTCGACAATATCCCATACACAGCCTGGATTCGACGGACGAGTCACGCCTTCATACATGAGGCTCGTCGCACCATTAGAGAGGGGGCCATACACAATGTAGCTGTGCCCTGTAATCCAACCTACGTCTGCCGTACACCAATATACGTCAGTGTCTTTGATGTCAAATACCCATTGGGTTGTCATGTGGGTATATAAGCTATAGCCTCCCGTTGTATGAACGACGCCTTTGGGCTTACCGGTGCTGCCTGATGTATGAAGAATAAACAATAGGTCTTCACTGTCCATCGGCTCTGCCGGACAATTTGCCGATGCGCCTTGCTGGAGATCATGCCACCAGTGGTCGCGCCCCGGTTCCATTTGAGTGGTTTGCTGAGTGCGCTTGACGACGAGCACATTTTCGACGGTTGGGGCAGCATTATTGTCGAGTGCTCTATCAACCTGCTCTTTGAGCGGCACAATCTTGTCTTTGCGGAAGCCCCCATCCGCCGTGACGACCAGCTTTGCATTTCCATCGACAAGGCGATCGCGCAATGCTTCAGCGCTAAACCCGCCAAACACGACCGTATGGGGTGCACCGATTCGGGAACACGCCAACATGGCGATCGCCGCTTCTGGAATCATCGGCATGTAGATTCCGACAACATCACCTTTCTGAACTCCTAGCTGCTTTAGCACATTGGCAAACTGACACACCTCACGGTGAAGCTGCGCGTAGGTGAGAACCCGTGAATCGCCCGGTTCGCCCTCCCAAATGAGAGCCGCTTTGTTGCGTCGCCAGGTTGTCAGGTGGCGATCGAGACAGTTATATGAAATATTAATTTTGCCGTTGACAAACCACTTCGCGAAGGGAGGTTGCCAATCTAAAACCGTGTCCCAAGTCTGAAACCAGTGGAGTTCTTGTTCTGCAAGTTCTGCCCAAAACGCCTCTGGATCGGCCTTTGCTCGCTCATAAATTTGCTCATAGTCTTGCAGACTCGAAATATGCGCATTTTGAGCAAAGCTAGCAGGCGGATTAAATAAACGCTTTTCTTGAAGGATTGATTCAATCGTGGCGTGTGTCATAGGTTGTGTGGGTCTGACGATAAATGCTGAACTGTTGGTTGTTGTTAATGCTACCTTTCCAAAACATACGAGGTTTTGGCTCATTTATGTCCAAGTTAGAATTTCTTTAAGCTTTTGAGTGCAGAAATTGAGTGCAGAAATTGAGTGCAGAAATAGGGGCGATCGCTCGAAATGGTCTCCTCTCGAAATACTCTGACCAATAATTTTTGTGGCATCCGTTTGCCTAAGCTCGAGTAATTGCGCTATATCATGGGCGTTATCTACGAATAAAATGGTGTTAGCAAATCTATGCTCTTCATCACGAATCGCGTCTTAAACGAAGGCCCCACCCCTCAAAATCCTGATGGGTCTTACACCGTCCCTCGTTCTATTAGTTTTGATTTCAAGAATAACCAAGCCGAACAATCGGTTTACTTTTGCCGCCGCGACGCCAGCAATCGCTATCAGGAAATTGGCGGCCTAGCCTTCTTCGATGAGCTAAAA
Source organism: Elainellaceae cyanobacterium (assembly GCA_051117555.1). Taxonomy (GTDB): domain Bacteria; phylum Cyanobacteriota; class Cyanobacteriia; order CAZCXK01; family CAZCXK01; genus DBGGTD01. Next base: position 14,680 of record JBNPEG010000015.1, read on the forward strand.
ATGGCAAACGCCGATCAGCTGTTGTTCTACATACACGGGTTTTCTAGCCTGCCCGAACCAGCCATCTTCCCGACGACTCAAGAACTGCAAGACCTGTGCGATCGCAAAGATACTCCTAGAATTCTTGTGATTCCAATCATCTGGCCCTGCGATGATGATTTTGGCATGGTTAAAGATTATTTCGATGATCAAGTGGCTGCGGATGCCAGCGGCTTTGCTTTTTCTCGGTTATTGGAGAAATTCTTGGCGTGGCGAGAGGTGGAAAGCACCCTCGAAGACCCTTGCATTAAGCGAATCAACGTCTTGGCCCATTCAATGGGCAATCGTGTCTTGCGAGGGGCGCTCCATATTTCAGCGAGTTATCATCATCCGACCGGCATTCCAATGATTTTCCGCAACATTTTTATGGCGGCTGCCGATGTCGAAAATACTAGCCTTGACCTTGGAAATGTCGGTGAACATATTGTCGAATCGGCACGCAATGTAGTGGTTTATTATGCGGCTGATGACTTGGCGATGCGAGCTAGTAAGGTCGCCAATATGCGGGTGACCTCTCGCCGGCTGGGGCATACCGGCCCCCGAGATATGGACAAGGTCGGGCGAAACACCTATGCCATTGACTGTGGAGATTTTAATAATACCTATGATGACCCGGCTGGGCATGGCTACTTCGCAAGCGATCCAGAGGGCAATTCGGGATTAGTGTTTGATCATCTGTGGGAATGCCTGCGCATGGGACGAGTCCCGCTGGAAGACGGACAGATACGAGTTCAAATTCTAAGCTATCGATACTGGGAGTGATACCAATCATCCCTAATCGAAAATTGGTATCACTCCGTCCTTGCATGCCCTGATTGAGTCTGTCTTCTAGGGAGGATAGGTTCCCTCGACAGCAATCCAACCGTTTTCGACGCGTTGGAACAGCGGACACTTAATCGGGGCGCGAACGAGATCAACCCATTTAGGCGCGATCGCCCTCAATTTGTCGACCCATACATTGGTTTCTTTCACAGCCGCGACGATGCCAATTACATTAGCTCCAATCTTCTCCATCAGCTGCAATTCGGCGGAGATGGTTCCCCCGGTGCTAATTACATCTTCAACGAGCAAAACGCGCTTGCCGTCTAATCTTTCTAATAATTTGGGGTCAATATAGACGGTTTTTGGCTTGATGGGGCTAGTGATTGATCGCACGGGCACCGATAGCTCATCGTCGTACCAGAATTTGCGGGAGTAGCCGAGGGGCACATAGCGATCATGGCCTAGCTTTTTCGCCACCGATGATGCATAGACCATGCCGAGGGTGGGCATGCCTACGACAACTTCGGGTGTCAGTTCTGCTGCGATCGCCGCCATGTGAGTCGAGAGGCAATCTTCAACGGCAAATGAGGTTTGATTAGAACATAAAAAGGCGATCGCCGTCTTAAAATCAGGCGGCAATGGCAGAAACGGTAATTCTAAATAGTTGCCATCCGGCAATTGACAGGGAAATGCGTCTTGATAGGGCGAGTCAGGGAATTCCGATAATTCAGCCGCAGGAATGAACCGTTCTCGGTAATACCCGTTGTCAATCACACGCATGATATGTTGTCCACCTATTCAACCCAATACACTCGCCACCCATCCGGCTGTGACACCAATTCTTCAAAGCAGGACTATAGATAAACAGGTTGGAATCGAATCAGGGCTTGTGCCCGTTCATCCAAAATCCAAAATCCAAAATCCGATCAGGGCCTGTGCCAGTTCATCCAAAATCCAAAATCCAAAATCCAAAATCCGATCAGGGCTTGTGCCCGTCCATCCAAAATCCAAAATCCAAAATCCAAAATCGGGATGATCCTGACAACCCCGCGACTATGGCAAACAGTCGATATAATTTTCGACATCCCAATTGGTTGTCGTCGACAGAAATCGTTCCCACTCGTCTCGTTTATACCAGCTATAAACCTGATACATGTCTCCCGGCAGGGCAGATTTGATTACCTCATCCTGATCGAGGCACTGGAGGGCTTCCCCAAGAGACATGGGCAGCTTTTTCACTTGTTTGCCCTCTTCCATAGCTTCGTAGAGGTTGCGAGTTTCGGGCTCTCCTGGATCGAGTTTGCGCCTGATGCCATCATCAAACGCTTTTAGAATCGCAGCCGCCATCAGATAGGGATTAACCATCGAATCGACCGCCCGATATTCGAAGCGCCCAGGAGCAGAAACACGCAATCCGCAGGTGCGATTTTGGAATCCCCAATCGGCATACACGGGAGCCCACAGCCCGGTATCCCACAACCGTCGATACGAGTTGACCGTGGAGCAACCAATTGCGGTGAGTGCGCCTAGATGTTCGATTACGCCGCCGATGGCATGTAACCCAACTGGACCGGGCTTTGTGGCTGAAAGCGATGGATCGGGTAAAAAGGTGTTGGTTCCGCCTTTTCGATAGGTAAACGAACCGGGCATACCGGGGAGTGTCTCTAGCCCAGCGTCTTTGACGGTTTCTTCTCCGCTCTGCCATAGAGAGAGATTGTGATGGCAGCCGTTGGCAGAGACGCCCATGAATGGCTTTGCCATGAAGCAGGCAATTAGATTAAACTCTCGAGCCACTTGAGCGCAAATTTGGCGATAGGTCGTGAGGCGATCGCACGTCCGCAGAGCGTCGTCGAACATAAAGTTCAATTCAAGCTGTCCGGGCGCGTCCTCATGATCGCCTTGAATCATGTCTAAACCCATGGCCTGAGAATATTCAATCACGCGCAAGAAAACCGGGCGCAACTCTTCAAACTGGTCAATGTGATAGCAGTTGGGTTTGGTTTTGCCACCATCGGGCATCCCATCGGCCCCTTTCTTTAACCACATCATTTCGGGTTCGCAGCCGTGGCGCAAATGTAGCCCATGTTCGGCCTGAAATTGATTGTGGATGCGGCGCAGGTTGCCTCGGCAATCGGCAGTGAGGAATGCGCCCGGAGCTTCAGGCTCCTCACGGTTGCGAAAACACGTACAGTACACTCGTGCCACGCGCGTGTCCCACGGAAGCTGACAAAAGGTGTCTGGGTCGGGAATGGCAACTAGCTCCGATGCTTCGGGGCCATAGCCGATATAGTTGCTGTAGCGATCGAGATATAGGTTAGCTGTAGAGCCATAGACCAACTGGATGCCGCGTTCTGCGATTGCCTCCCAGTGATCAGACGGCACGCCCTTGCCCACAATGCGCCCCGTCACCGAAATGAACTGATAATAAATATATTTAATGCCTAGCGCATCGATTTTGGCGCGGACTTGCTTGACAAGTTCATCGCGTCCTTCTTGGGCAACATAGGCTTCTAAATCGGTTAATGTTTCAGACTTAACAAGAGTTCCAGTCACGGTTTATGACTCCCTGCAAGCGACCAGCATCCAGCGTTCGACCCTCAGACATCGGTTCCTACATTGGTTCCCAATTAGACTGACTGCTATCGAGCGAACAGTCGAACACTTCTCTGTAGTAAACCGAGCTTGTTATGACAACTCTGTATCTAGAGATACGGTCAGGGCGATCGCAACAACTTTTAAAGGGTCATTGCCAGGTTGAGGAACTGCACTCTTAGATAATCCAGCCACAAACCATCCAGCCACAAACCATATCTGGACTGGTAAGATAGCGAATATTTTGAATGGTCGGTTGGTCATGAGCGTAGAACGGCGACTCGATGCAATTGAATATCAGCTCGGTCGTATTGCTGAAGCAACCACCGAGTTTCGGCAGGACTTGGCAGAAATCAAAGGCATGATTCGGGAGCAAGCCGAAACAACAAAGCAGCAGGCTGAAGTTGCAAAGCAGCAGGCTGAAACAGCAAGGCAGCAGGCTGAAACGGTCGCACGGCTCGTCGGCATCGTTGAGCG
>JBNPEG010000015.1:18649-58718 GCA_051117555.1 Elainellaceae cyanobacterium
ATCGCTCACACCGTAAGCAAAGCGATCGCTCACACCGTAAGCAAAGCGATCGCTCACACCGTAAGCAAAGCGATCGCTCACACCGTAAGCAAAGCGATCGCTCACACCGTAAGCAAAGCGATCGCTCACACCGTAAGCAAAGCGATCGCTCCGTAAGCGTGAGAATCGGAAAGAGAAAAACCAAGCAGAAACAGGAAAAGTATCTTAAAACGGGAAGGGTTTCCAGGGAATCCATTGATTCCAGAGTTTCATCATTGTTCCATCGGCAATCAGCGCATCGAGTGTTTCGTTGAGGGCCTGGTGAAGCTGAGGTTCTTCTTTGCGAACCGCAACACCAAATGGAACGCGAGTCGGTACGCTAAAGGCAATTTCCAAATCGGGGTCTTCGTCTGCGGCAACGAGCAATACGAGTTCATCATCAATCAATGCATCGATGTCTCCGCGTCGTAGCGCTGCCAGCATGTCAGGTAAAACCTGATCGCTCCCTGGATAGGAAACCGTTGTCACACCCGGAAACGTGGCTGCCAGCGCGATATTGGTGCTATCCGCAAGCCCTCCAACTTTCAGCCCCGCTAAATTGTCTACCGAATGAATCGATCGCCCCGTTTTGACCAATACGGCTTCATCAAATAGCCCATATGGACGGGTGAAATGTGCCCATGCTTTGCGCTCGTCCGTGATGGCTTGATTAAACCAAACGACATCGTAGTGTCCGGTTTGGAGACTCAGATAAAAATCGTCCATTCGCAGGTTAAACCAGACGGGGGCTAGTCCGAGGCGATCGCACACAGCACGGGCCAGATCAGGCTCATAGCCGAGTCGCTGATTGCCTTCGACATAGCTCATTGGTCGAGCATAAAAGTCGCTAGAGGCGATCGACAACTGGCCTGGTTTGACGGTTGTAACATGCATACGTTTGTTTAGGGTTGGCAGAATAGAGGCAGCCGGGTAAGGCGAGCAGACTGTAGCAAACCGTAACGCTCACGGACACTGTCTATAAAAGCACCCGGCACAGTCTAACGATTAAACAGGCGAGAGAACCCATAAATCGTGCCCGAAAATACAGTTCTACAGTAGCGGCCTTGTTATAACAAGCACGGGATACGCCAAATTATATAGGGGGAAAGGGGCGTATGATTCGCGAACCTATTCAGATTGGTGATGCACAAATCGCCCGGTTCCAAGATGACGGCTTCTTAGTCATCGAAAACCTGCTCGACGCAGATTGGGTGACGCGCATCACGGATCGACTTGATCCGTTATTTTCAGGAAAATTTGAAACAGGAATCTATCCAGACGAATGGCACTGGCGACCTGGGATTGGCAAACCAGATGCCACCCGGCAAATGTGTAACGTCTGGAAAAGCGATCTCACGGTTGCCAGCATTACCCTCTCTGCAGAGCTTGGACGCATCATTACGCGCCTATCAGGATGGCCAGGAACTCGCATCGGGCAAGACAGCTTATGGATGAAGCCTCCCGGAGCGAAAGAAATTTCACTACACCAAGACGCCACCTACATCAGTTACATCGATCCGCCCGAGATGACGACCTGCTGGATTGCTCTCGACGACATGACCGCTGAGATTGGCACCTTAGAATATGCAAAAGGGTCGCATCAATGGCCCTTAGTGACGCAAACGGGTGAATTTCATGTGCCCTCAGAAGGCTACAGAGCCGCCATGGAACGCGCCGCTATGGAAGTGGGCATCGACCATCCCGAAATTATTTATATCGAGATTCCAGCAGGGAGCTGCGTCATTCACCACGGCAATGTGTGGCATGGCTCGGGAGCCAATCAGCATCCCAATCGCCCTCGTCGCAGCCTTTCTCTTCATGCGCTGCGATCCGATGCTGCATTTCAGCCGGGTGGAGGCGGCTATATCTATGGTCGCTATAAGCGCATTGGCGATACCACGATGGATGAAAGTTTTTTCCCGATTCTTTGGACACGCGATGGATATCGCACTCCATTCTTAGCGGATTATTGCGGTGATGCCTTGCAGGCCAAATCTCCTGAGGCTTTGGGTGTTTAGCAAGTAAATGTAGCAATCCTAGATGGGATGTGAGTGGTGGGGCGGGCAACGCCCGCTCCATCACTCATACACACTTCACAAGCGATTTAAGATCGCTATGGTTCAACCAAATTATGGTTTGATATGGATTGACATTGTGATTGATTGATCGATATGCATGAGGCGATCGCAGGCATCTATAGCTTCTCATTTCCCACGTCGATTCGGTTTGGAGTGGGGTCTCGTCACGATATTCCGGAGGCGCTGAGCATCAATGGCGTTCAGCGACCAATGGTTGTGACCGATCGTGGAGTTGCCCCCTTACCGTTTTTTCAAGATATTCTCACTGAGCTTAGGTCTGCGAGCTTCTTAGTCGGCGTTTTTAGTGACCTAGAGGGAAATCCCGTTAAATCTCAGGTGACTGCCGGTGTCGAGGCGTTTCATGACCATGAAGCCGATGCCATTCTTGCCATTGGTGGTGGGGCTGCGATGGATGTTGCCAAGGCGATCGCCCTGATGGTGTATCATCCAGGCGACCTGTTTGACTACGAAGACGGCAAACCCGATGCCCGCCCCGTCGATCAGCCCATTCCGTATCTAGCTGCTATCCCAACAACAGCCGGAACGGGCAGCGAAGTAGGGCGCAGTACCGTCATTTCTGACGACGAGACTCATGCGAAGACGATCATGTTTTCGCCGCGTATTTTGCCTCAGCAGGTGTTTGCCGATCCTGAACTGCTAGTTGGGTTGCCACCCCAGATCACGGCTGCGACCGGCATGGATGCGCTGACGCACAATGTGGAAGCTTATCTTGCAAGAGGGTATCAGCCCATGTGTGACGGCATCGCTCTCGAAGGCGTGCGTCTGGTTGGCAAATATCTGGCTCGGAGTGTTCATCACGGGGATGATCTCGAAGCGAGAAGCGCGATGCTAGCTGCCGCAATGATGGGCGCGGTCGCCTTTCAAAAAGGGCTCGGCGTGACTCATTCCTGTGCTCATGCCCTTTCGACAGTCTATGACTTACACCACGGGCTTGCCAATGCCTTGATGATTCCCTATGCGATGCAGTTTAACTTAGCAGCGGTGCCTGATAAGTTAGCGATGCTGGCAAAGGGGGTTGATGCGCGATCGCCATCCGGGGAAGGATTTATCACATGGCTAGAGTCGTTACGAAAAGAGATTGGCATTCCGACAACGCTGGCTAGCGTAGGGGTTCAGTCTGACAAGCTAGAAAGGCTTGTTGAAGTTGCCTACGCAGATGGCTGTCATCCCTTGAATCCGAGGGTTTGTACGCCGGAAGACATTCGCGAGATTTATCTAGCAGCACTGGGATGACTCGGCAACACGATAAGAGGGGCGATCGCTTCACTAGAACTTTATAAAACTGGGGGATATATCCCCCCTCTCTGTGAAGATTGTGCAAACTTTCCTGATCCCGCCCTCGTGTGTAACTAAAAGCGCATCTACTCCTTCTCATAAACAACTATAAGTAGTTATACGGTCATCCAAGTCTTGCAATGGGGTTGCTCCGAATGACCCAATACACACAAGTTGATAATCTTACTGCGATTCGTATTTCTCCTGCCTTACTTTTTAAAGATATTCATCCGTCAATCTGTTGCCCTTACAAGCGTCTGATCGACATATTCGGGAGCGTTGTTGGACTTCTGATCTTATCCATCATATTTATTCCAATTGCGATCGCCATCAAGCTCGACAGCCCGGGTCCGATTTTTTATAAGCAAGAAAGATATGGGCTGCACGGACGAACGTTTGTGATTCGGAAATTTCGTTCGATGGTGCCCAACGCCGATGAATTGAAAGCCTTAGTACCGAATGAGGCAAAAGGCTTGATTTTCAAAAATGAGTCTGATCCTCGCATTACTCGCCTCGGCGCATTCTTACGTAGAAGCAGTCTCGATGAATTCCCTCAGTTCTGGAATGTCCTGATTGGAGATATGAGCCTGGTAGGAACTCGTCCCCCAACTGCCGACGAAGTCAGTCGATATAGCGATCGCCACTGGCAACGACTCAGCGTTAAACCGGGTCTGACTGGAGAATGGCAGGTTAGCGGACGTTCGAATATCAAAGACTTCGAGAAAATTGTTGATCTCGATCTCAACTATCAGACTCGATGGAGTCCCATTTACGACCTAGTTTTGATCTGGAAAACAATTCGCGTCTTGATCTTTAAAGACGGTGCCTTTTAATGAATCACACACCATAAGCCGCAAAACAACTTAACTCTTCTAAGATTTGCAAGCATTCTGGCAAGGTGTCCCACTAGATTGTCTACAACTAGAAATAGGGGGCAGCATTGTGTAATGTAAAGAAGAATTGCCGCATCGTTGGCAGAGTTAGTCTGTTGGGTCGGGTTTAAGTGCAGCAATCTGTCTTGATTACTTTTGATTAATGGATGTAGGCTGCCTCCAAATCTGATATTTGGAGAGATGCATTATGTTTAGCAAAATTTTAGTGGGTCTTGACACCTCTGATATGCATCGGCATGTCTTTGAGGAATCTGTGGCGATCGCAAAAGCAAACCATAGTAAGTTAATGCTGCTACACGTCCTATCTCCTGAGGAAGAAGGCAGCCCAGGGCTTGCCCTATATGCAGGACCTAGCGTGTATCCCGTTCCCGATGAAGCCTATCTTGCAGCCTATCGCCAACAGTGGGACGATTACGAAAAACAGGGGTTACAATTTCTGCAAACTCTCACCAACGAAGCTACCGAAAAAGGGATTTCCACGGAGTTTACCCAAGATTTTGGCAACCCTGGACAACGCATTCGACAGATGGCTAAAACCTGGGATGCTGACCTGATTGTGCTAGGGCGACGAGGGCGTTCGGGACTAACCGAGCTGTTTTTAGGCAGCGTTAGCAACTATGTCATGCACCATTCGAAATGCTCTGTGCTCATTGTTCAGGGAGATGGTGCCCCCCAATCTGCCGATTCACAATCAGAGAAAGAAGAAATGACATCCGCATCTGAATAGGCTCTGAATTGGGCATCTGAATGGGCATGGCGGAGGGTCTCTCCCCTCTGACATCCAATCCGGTGAGTTCAAATGTCCGAAGCTATAGTACATTCAGGATGGGTGCTATGTGCCCAAGGATGCCTCCTCAGGACCTCCTCAGGATTGTAGGCTCCGTTTGAAAGGTGCTCTATTAATGATGATGATGAAGTAAAACGTTGAGGGTTATAGTCGAAGTTGAACGGTTTCTGCGACGGACTTATCTACAATGGGTAGATTGGGAGGCGTTATCACAATAGGTAAAGGCAGTGGCAATGAAGCGTCAGAACATTAGTATCCTCGCAATTATCTCTTGGAGCAGCGTTTTTCTCGCATTTTTGTTGCTCTCTGCCGGCACAGTCTACGCTCAACCGATGCGCTCTGATAGTTCGATGTTGCTGGCTCAAGCGACTGATACTGAGGGGGCCTCGGCTGACGATCTAGAACAGCTTCGTCAAGATCTAGAGCAGCTTTCGAGGCAACTTCAGCGCGAGCGGGATGCTCAGGAACGCGAGCGGGAGCTACAGGCAGAGTCGCAGGCAGCCGCCAACCGTTCAATCAGCCGCACCACAACGCTGTTTAACGTGATGCTAGCTGTGTTAGCGCTTCTATTGGCAGCGGCGATCGCCGGTTTGTATCTTCTGCGCCGCTCGGTTATTCGAGAAGTGACCGAAATCGTTCAATCTCATCTGAAAGAACTCGGCGATCTAAAAGGGCAAATTGACAGCGCAAAGCAGGAAGTCGGAACGATTCTCCGCGATTTTGAAGACTTTGCAGATGAAACGGGTGAAGAAGCCGATACGTTTCAGAAACAGGTCAACGCTCGTAAAGAATCACTCAATCAGCTATCGGGGGAGTTAACTCAAGTCAAGCAAGAGGCGATCGAGTCATTACAGGCGACCCTAGAATCCGCTCAGCAGACTCTAGCGAATCTAGAGGGTGAGTTTGCGTCACGAATCGCTGCTCTTCAGTCTGAGGTCTTGGGGCAAAAAGATTCGGTGATTCAAAAATTTCGCAATTCAGAATCAGAGTTTGCCGCACAATTGGCAGAGTTTCAAAGCAATGCATCTCGACAAAAAGATGCAGTCTTTGAACATCTTGGCAACCTGGAGGCTAGATTATTGCCCCAGCTTGACGAACTTCGTTCAGACGTACAATCACAGGTTCGTCAACACAAAGACACAACGGTTCAAAATCTGACGCAACTCGAACGCGAATTTGGTGAGCAGTTAGACGAATTGCAGTCGAGCACCTATGGACAACGAGAACAAATCCTGGAGAATTTGAAGCGCTTAGAGGCTGAATTCTCAACTCTGTTGGTTGAACTGAGAACGGGGGCAATCGAGCAAAAGGATGCTGCCTTCGGGCGATTCAAGCAAATCGAAGCTGAGTTACGCGAGCAAATCTCGGCATTGCGTGCCAATGTAGAATCCCAACGGGATGAAATTCAACAATCTCTTCAACGGTTGCAGGGTGATTTTACTGCCCAGCTATCTGAGTTTCAGGCCGATACAGAATCGCAGCGAAATTCAATTCGAGGCACGCTAGAACGATTAGAGTCAGAATTTGAAACGCAACTCTCCGAGCTGCAAACTGACGCTCAGGCTCAAAAAAATGCAGTCCGCGACAATCTGCAACGACTAGAAGAGGAGTTTGAGTCACAGAAGGCGGCGTTACAGTCTGAAGGTCAAAGTCGAAAAACCGAAATTCGTGACAATCTAGAGCAGCTTCAGTCAGAGATTTCTTCGCAGCTTTCAGCATTGCAAACGTCGGCAGAAAATCGCCAAAAAATCCTCTTTGAGAATCTAGAAAAAGCAGATGCTGAGCTGTCTGACCAACTGGCAGACATTAAGTCGATCGTGAAAGACCAGAAGGAAAAGCTGCGTCACAATGTTGAGAGTTTAGAATCAAAATTTGCATCTAAGCTGTCCGAGTTGGAATCTGGTGCGGAAGGGCAGCGAGAAGCCACCCTCGAAACCTTTAAGACCCTTGAGCGAGACATGGCAGAACGGCTCACCGCCTTTGAGTCTGATGCTCAAGCTCAAAAAGATGCGATCTTAAAGAAACTAGCTGAAATTACACCCGAATTTATTGCAGATTCGTTTGTCAGCGAGGCGCAGCAGAAATTTAAGAATCTAACCGAGCAGCTCGATGTCTTGAAGTCCAACAATCCAGAGCTGTTTTTGACGATTGATGATTACGTTAAGGAAGCAGACGCATTATTTGAGAGGGGGCGCTATGACGAGGCGATCGCCACCTATGATAAAGCGCTTGAGATCAAGCCCAATACTTTTCGATTGTGGTATCAGCGGGGTTTAGCCTTTGAAGAACTGCGCCAATTTGATGAGGCGATCGCCTCCTATGATAAAGCCATCGACATTAGCCCCGATGATCCCAATCCTTGGTATCACCGGGGGCTATTGCTCAAAGAACTCCGGCAGTTTGAAGCAGCCGTTGCCGCCTTCGATGAAACCGCGCAAATTCAGCCCAGTGATCACAAAGCATGGCTTAATCGAGGCATCTCCCTGAATCGACTAAAACGCCGTGACGAGGCGATCGCCTCCTTTGATAAAGCTGTTGAAATCAAGCCCGATTACCACGAAGCATGGGTCAATCGAGGTGTAGCACTGGGCATCCTGCAGCGACATGATGAAGCCTTTGAATCGTTTGATAAAGCCGTACAGGCGCAAGATGACGATGCGGTCGCTTGGTTTAATCGAGGGTTGGCACTAGAAGAGCTCAAACGCTATGACGAGGCGATCGCTTCCTTTGATAAAGTGATTCAGCTCAATCCTACCTCGCCCAAGGCGTGGGTTAATCGGGGCGCCTGCCTGATTCAACTGCGTGATTATCGGGAAGCGATTCTCAGTTTTGAGAAGGCACTAGACTTGCAGCCTGACTTTGCACCTGCCTACTACAACAAGGCGATCGCGCAAATTCGTCGCAACGAGATTGATCCAGGCTTAGAAAGTCTTCAGCAAGCGATTGATCTAAATCCTCGCTATCGCGAAGAAGCCAGAACAGAACCTGCCTTCGACCGGATGTGGAGCGACGACTGGTTTAGACAACTGGTCGAATAGGCATTGTTTGCATTAATGAATGCATGAATTTTTCGTAGACTGGGATGTCACCAGGAAACCCGTTAAATCAAATTGGGGACAATAGAAGTAGTTTGCATCTTTAACGCGCAAATTGCCAAAACATCGACTATGCGCTTTGTTCCGAATGATTCTCTTTTTAGTGACCAATGGTATCTCCTCAATGTAGGTCAATCCGTTAGTACGGGGCAGTGGGGCGGGTTAGCCGGTGAAGACCTCAACGTTTTGCCGGTTTGGGAGCGCGGCATCACGGGGCAAGGGGTCGTCATCGGCATCGTGGATGATGGGTTGCAATATGACCACCCCGATTTGAGCACTAACTATCGCAGCGATTTGAGTATCGACATTGTTGATGGTGATGCTGACCCCCATTCCCCTGTTGGCTGACGAAAACTTTCACGGAACCTCTGTGGCTGGCATTGCAGCCGGTCGAGGAGGAAACGGCATCGGTATTACAGGGGTTGCCCCAGATGCCTCCCTCGCAGGAATTCGCTTAATCACCACCCGTATTGTGAGTGATCGCCAAGAAGCCGCCGCAATGTCCTATCGAAATCAAGAGATTGCTATTTATAACAACAGTTGGGGACCTGCTGACACCGCCGAATTAGCAGCCCCGGGGCCTCAGTTCTTAAACGCACTAAAAAATGGCGTCAAGCGAGGTAGAGGAGGGCTTGGCAGCATTTTTGTTTGGGCGGCAGGCAACGGCAGGCAGCAGAGCGACAACGTAAATTATGACGGGTATGCCAATTCTCGTTACACGATTGCCGTTGCGTCAGTAACCCCCTTTGGACGACAGGCTAACTACAGCGAACCGGGTGCATCCATTTTGGTCTCAGCCTTTGGAGACGGCGATTTTATAGGCATCACATCGGTCGATCTGGAGGACACCGAAGGTTACAACTCATCTGGGGAAGGCATCTTTGGCGTTAACTATGCCGATTTTGACTATACCAACGACTTCGGAGGCACATCCGCCTCTGCACCCATGGTGTCAGGCGTCGTTGCCCTCATGCTAGAGGCAAATCCAGCGTTATCATGGCGAGATGTTCAACACATTTTGGTGAATACGGCACGGCACAATGATCCCCTCGATACTGACTGGCGCTTCAACGGAGCCGGACACCTCGTTAATCACAACTACGGATTTGGGGTCGTTGATGCCGAGGCCGCAGTTAACGTTGCTCAGTCTTGGATACCCGTTGCTCGTGAACGGTCGTCTAAATCGGGTCGAATCCAAGTCAGGCAAGAGATTCCTGATAATGACCCAACGGGCTTGGTGTCAACAGTTACGGTAGAAGACAATCTTAAGGTGGAATGGGTCGAAGTCGTCTTTGATGCCGATCATCGATCGAGTGACGATTTAAATGTGGTGCTGGTGTCGCCCGATGGCACGGAGTCGGTGCTGGCAGAACAATTCAATGCCCGAGGGATTGACCACGGCGATTACAACAACTGGCTGTTTACGTCTGCTCGTCAGTGGGACGAATTTGCGGTCGGCACGTGGAGGTTGCGCGTTTCGGATACAAGCACCGCTCACAAGGGCACATGGAACGCTTGGACATTACGAATCCATGGAACACAAACCTTTGTCGAGACGCCGTGGGCCGATGAGCTGGTTGGAACTAGCGGTGATGATGCGATCGCCGGGAAGCAGGGTAACGATCGGCTGATAGGGTTAGGCGGCAGCGATCGCTTAGTGGGTGGCAGAGGACGCGATCACCTCAACGGTAACGGTCATGCAGATAGTCTGCTAGGCGGCACCGGCGGCGATCGCCTATTCGGGAATCAGGGGCGAGATACGCTAGACGGCGGTCATGGCAAAGACCATCTAGACGGCGGAATTGGCAAAGACACTCTCATTGGAGGTCTGAAAACCGACTTTCTTACTGGGGGGCGCGGACGCGACACCTTTGTATTAGAAAAAGGGGTCGGGCGGGACACGATTCTAGATTTTAAGATCCAGCGCGATCGCCTGGGAATGTCTGACAATATCAGCTTCGACGATCTCGATATTATTGAGCGCGGTGCAAATACGTTAATCAAGCACGGGCGCGATCGCCTCGCCCTCGTGTTAGATATCGACCCTCATCAGCTCGATCGCCATGATTTTGTGACGATCTGATTCACAACACTTCAAAGCTGCTGTACTCAAAGCTGCGTATATCCATTCTAGGAAACCCCCAAGACTCCCTTTATCTCAGCGAATCTCGAAGGGTTTGTTCGGGCGATCGCGGTTGCCAGCCAAGGGTTTGACATGCTTTGGTTGCATCGACTCTGACACAGCGATCGTAAATATAATGCACGCGTTCACGGCTGATGGGGGGTTGCCACGTGAGCAGACGACCCACGGGGGTGAGAATTGTGCCAACCAGCCGCACGATCGGTTCAGGAATTTCGATGGGGACAGACATTCCGGTTTCTTGGCTGAGGAATTCAAACATATCGCGAGTCGTCATATCGCCCGCCGAAAAGATATAGTAGTCCCCGCGATTTCCCTTTTCAGCCGCCAACAGCATCCCGTCAACGAGATCATCCACATGCACAATGCCGGTGACGCGATCGCCCCCTGCCCAGACTCGGAGTTTTCCCTTGAGAAACGTCTTTAAAACAGGACCAAAGTGCGGATCATCCGCTCCAAAGATGCCAGATGGCATCACGCTGACGACATGAAACCCTTGGGAAGCAGCCTGATCGACAAGCTGTTGAGCGAGATATTTCGTGCGATCGTAGGCCGATGAGAAATCTTTTTGAGTCCGTTCAAAGGTTTCGTTGATTACCTGTCCTTGCGTGTCCCCAAAAACGCCGATGGTGCTGCAATACACCATTTTCGGCACTCCCAACTCCCGTGCAACCTCTAATACAGCCCGGGTGCCTTCGACGTTGACGGTTTCCATCTTGGCATCATCAACCAAACCCAGTTCGACATAGGCGGCAATGTGAAAGACCACGTCAGCGTCTGCCATGCCGGTTTTGAGAGCATCGCGATCGGTAATGTCGCCCTGCACGAATTGAATGTCGCAATCTGCCAATCGAGACAAGTCGCTCGTTTTGCGCACCAGCCCAGCGATTGTATCTCCTCGTTGATTGAGGGCATGCGCCAGATGAGAGCCTGTAAATCCATTAATGCCGGTAATAAATGCTTTCATAGTGACTTCTCGTAGATGCGGTACGTTTTATAAATTTTGCCCCCTGCCGCCTCGGTCACCTTTCGTGAGGGATAGTTGTCTTCATAGACATACCCCAGTTCGGCTTGCTGATACGGAGCACGCTTGTTTGCGGTGCCGCCTTCCATTCCGAGATAAATCAATGCCAGCGGTACGAGCTTGCGAATAAATTCGGGCAAGGAACAAATCACGATGACACGAGCCTGATTAATCATGCGGCGATACCACAAAAATTTGAGAATGCCCCACCCATTCAACCTCCCATTGACGTGTTTGAGAGCGATGTTATAGTCGGGCAACGCCATAAAGAAACCAATCATGTTGCCGTTGTACTCCGCAATCCAGAAGATGTCGGGGTCAACTAGGCTTTGCAGCTCCTTAGCTTCTTCCATGAATTCGTCTCGGGTGCGAGGAGTCGAGCTGTAATTGTTGGCAAAGGCAGTCGTAAACAGCCGATAAAGCCCCTCACAATCGCGTTTAAATTCGTCTCCTTTGGTGTGCAGCTTACGAAACACGACCCCTGATTTTAATGCAATGCGATAGCCCTTCTCAAATTCAGACGGTAACGGTTCACCTGGAAAATGATAGGCATAGGCATCTTTCGCTTTTTGCCAACCGGCTTGCTCCATAAATTGAGGGTAATAGGGAGGGTTGTACGGCATCAGCATATAGGGCGATGAATCAAAGCCATCGACCAGCATTAGGCAGCCATTGTGGGTAGACAGATTAATTGGACCGCGAACCGTCGTCATGCCGCGATCGCGCAACCAGTCACAGGCCGCATTGAACAACGCCTGGGCGATGTTGAAATCATCAATGCATTCAAAAAAGCCAAATAGCCCAATTTGCTCTCCTTCTCGCTCGATCAAGCGCTGATTCACTGCGGCAACGATGCGACCGACGGCTTCAGTTTTATCGTCCGCTTCACGAATTGCGATAAACGGTTGTAGTGAGCCGTATTCTAAAAACGGATTCTCGTCTGAAAAATTTTTAGCAACGCTGCTGCGAAGCGGCTGCACCCAATGAGGATCGTTCGCATACACCCGTTTGGGCACGTCCAGAAATTGTTCTATTTCGTTCGGAGTCGTGACCGCGCGAATGTGAACCGTTGCTGACGTGCTAGTTGCAGTAGTCATGATCGTTTTTGGAGAGAAATGATGCTAGTATCCCCAAATTAAATCATTTGCTGCGCTGTTTGTGGGGCGATCGCGTGTCGTTTCTCGGAGTGTCTGCGTGGGGCAATATGGCGGTATGCGCTTGGGTTGAGTACGGTGGTGCGGGGCGCGACCCCCACCACTCACAACCCATGTGGGATTGCTATATTTGACAGTATCTAGGGAGAATATCTAGAGACAAGATAAGTAGATTCGATGAAGAACCGTCTCTATCGAGATTAGAAGGTTATATTGAGCACATAATCTGTCTCACTCGTATACTCAACCTGTATTATGGATCGCCTCACCATCCAAGACGCTCAACAACAACTTCTTGATTTGCCCAACCAGCTTGCTAACGAGCCTGTGATTATCACCCGTGATGGTCAACCTGTAATGGCAGCGATGAGCTATGAGCAATTGACGTCCTTGCTTGAAACGTTAGATATTTTGGCAGATACGGATTTTGCAGACCTTCTGCAACACAGTATTTCCCAGGCAGACCGGGGTGAAACATTTTGTTGGGATGACGTTCAAATTCAGCTTGATGTATGACCGATTCGTCTCGCTATACAATTCGCGTGACTCCGCTCGCCCTTCAGCGGCTGGCGCGTATCACTGACCCCTGCGATCGCGACGCAATTGGCGATCGCATTCGTCATCTTAATCACGAACCAGAAACTCAGGGTCACCCTCTGATTGGCAAACTCTTTGGCTATCGAAGCGTCAAAGCGGCTAATCATTGCTATCGAATCGTGTATCGATTAGAGCACCGGGCGGTCGTCGTGCTGATGGTTGAGCGTGAGCATCATAACGGGGCTGCTCGAACGCCTATAGACTTAGTACGAGATTACTATACTATAGGGTAAGTTTTGCCAAATTTAAGCCATGAGTCTTATAAGCAAACGTCTATCTGTCAGTGAGCTGAGCGATCGCATTTTAGACATGGCAAAAACCGGCGTGTATCGCCAGTCGGTGCTTGAAGCATTAGCGCCCCTTGCGACTCAAAAAGAGATTCGGTTGGCGATCGCCTACGCAAAAAAGTTTGGGCTCCATTCGGTTTCGAGTTTGCGAGATACAGAATTGGGAACCTACTATCAGCTCGATGTTGCGAAATACGAGTCATTACGCCACGCGTTGCATTGCTCGATTGAGCTAAATGATGAGCACCTGTTTAAGTCGGCTGTCGACTTAACTCAGACCATTCGAACCATGCTTGTGAGTGCTAAAGCTCTCGCAATTAGTTTATTGACGATTGGAATACTCAGTACATTTATCAATCATGGACAGGTGAATCTAAGTATATTCGCAGGGGCGATCGGCGTAGCAGGGGTATGGCTAATTCAGCGCATTTTGGCACAGCGAGTGTTGCCTCGCTAACCCAAGCCTACCTAGCTCAAATTAGCAATTCAAACTAGCGATTTCAAATTGCCGATTTCAAATTGCTGACGTGAAATTGCTGCTATCGTACGAGCATGAAGGGATTCGAACCCCCGACCCTCAGAACCGGAATCTGATGCTCTATCCACTGAGCTACATGCCCTTGCAAAATGTCTTGCATCTCTGGCGAGTATAGCATTTCTATGATTTCTTTGAGGATTTATGACCTATAAGCTCCTATTCGTCTGTTTGGGCAACATTTGCCGATCGCCCTCTGCTGAAGGGATTATGAATCATCTCATTCAGCACTATCACCTCCAACATGAGATCGTTTGCGACTCATCTGGGACATCGGATTATCATATCGGTAAGCCACCCGATGAACGAATGACGCTAGCTGCCTATCAACAAGGAATCCAGCTTAAGGGACAAGCTCGTCAGTTTCATCCTCGTGATTTTGAAGCCTTTGATTTAATCCTCGCAATGGATCGAGACAATTACGCCGATATTCTGAGCCTTGATTCTACTGGGCAATATCGCCATAAAGTGAAGCTAATGTGCGATTTCTGCCGTCACTATCCTGATAAAGAAGTCCCCGATCCCTATTATGGGGGGCCAGAAGGCTTTAATTACGTGATTGATTTACTACTCGATGCGTGTAATGGGTTAGTCGAACACATCAAACGCGTTCAAGGAATTCGATAGATTGTCCATCTGATTAGAGGGTCTGGTTTATTCGTTGTAGCGGCATCTACGAGCTATTACGGAGATGTAACCTTTCCCTAGAGACTCGATTCATCCGAATCGGGAGGGTCGTCATCTGACGTGTCATCACCTACGACCCATTGGCTCAACCGTCCAGACAGTTGAGCAACGCCAATTCCTAGGCTAACAACGACAAGCCAATACAGCGCTTGGGATAGGGTTGGCATCCCATCGAGCGTAAGCGCATCCGTCAAGGTATCCAGTCCAAACACGGGTGTGTTAATCTCCACATTTATTTTCTTGAATTGCACGTAGTTTAAGCTACCGATAGGGTGTCGATTTCCTAGATGTGTGCTCCCATCTTCCGCATATCTACTTATATAGCCCTACGGGCTTAGGTTTGTGTGGTAAGCTCCCGCGCCACGGGGGCTCACCACCCGTTCAACGTTATAGCGAGAGAGCGTACGGCTATATCTTTATTTAGGTTTTATTCAACTTTACAGGCGCTTGACTAGCCCCGAACAGGAACGGTGCAAGTATAGAAATACACGTCCGAGAATTTGCGTAGTCAGATGTTGCCCCCTATCGACTCGCAATATGTCAGGGTCATAGTCTTCAACTAACCTGTCCCGGATGTTGTTCTTATCAGGGGATCGCCATTTAATGAATCTGTTTGAAGTCACCCATTGCAAATGGATGAGCTTGATAATAAACCGCTCAAACTGCTTGCCTCTGGCTTTTGCAGGAATGCTGTTGAATGAGCCTATTGAATGAGTCCCCGTATATTCGCCCCTCGACTCCGAATCATGAATGCACTAATTAAGGTTTTGTTTTTGCATAGGCAGCCTCGATGTCTTCAAGGATTCACGCTGATTGAACTTTTAGTTGTCTTTGTTGTGTTAGGTATATTGGCGGCGATCGCCCAACCCACCCTTCTGAGCCACGCCCGCCGAGCAAAAGAAGCTAACGCCAAAGAATATTTGGGTCAGATTAATCGCGCTCAACAGATGCACTACTTAGAGTTTCGACAGTTTGGTGATTTACCCGAGCTTGGCATCGAAGATGATATTCGCTACTACCAAGTCAGCGTAGTCATCAGTCCTCAAGAGGTGATGACCTTAGCTGAACCTAGAACGCCTGAGCTTCAAGGGTTTGCAGGAATCGTCAGCATTAATACGATTAACAATGTTGAGCTAACCGAAACTGAAGTGTGTGAAGGCTCACCTGGTCAAGCCCCGACGCGAACGGATTGCTGACGCTGAAATTGGCGCATTCTGCAACGCTATCGCTGTAACACACCATCTTCTAGATACAGGACGCGATCAGCGATATCTTTGATCCGAGGATCGTGAGTCACCATCAATACGGTGCATCCTCCCTCTTTGGCAAGATGCCGAAGGAGTGAAATCACCATGTGACCGCTCTGAGAATCAAGAGCAGCGGTCGGTTCGTCTGCCATGATGATGGGCGGATTCCCTGCTAGGGCACGGGCGATCGCCACCCGTTGTTTCTGACCCCCTGACAAATCGCGGGGTAAGCTGCGTAGCTTGTCTCCTAAGCCAACCTGATCTAATAAATCGACTGCTTTCTGACGCGCTGTGCGATCGCGCATTCCTCTCACTTTCAGCGATACCGCAATATTTTCAACGGCGGTCAGTGCTGGGAAGAGATTAAATCCCTGAAAAATAAAGCCAATATTACGCAAACGAAATCGAGCTAGCTGAGTTCGAGACATTTGAGTAATGTCGCTTCCCAACAAATGGACGCGACCGTGAGTGGGCGTTAAAATGCCCCCAAGAATTGACAGCAGTGTCGTTTTCCCAGACCCAGACGGCCCCATCAATAGCTGAATATCTCCGGTCGCCACTTCTAAGTTGATATTTTTCAATGCAGCATAGTCCTGATTTCCGCTTCGGAAAACCATTCCAATATCATGGGCGGCGATCGCCAGCGCTTCGGATGTCATGGAAGGGGTTAAATTGCCAGCACCACTCTTTGCTGCACTCTGGGCAAATGTATTCGGATTAATTTGAGAAGCAGTCATGTGTCGTGTATGTTCCGAGTAGCAGTCTTCACGATATCTAGGAGGGCAAACCTGGCCGTCAAACTGAAGGGGGTAACTATTCAGCAATAGACCGCAAATTTAATCAGGGAATTAAGATCATGAGTTACACCCATAGTTCTAGTTTAGTCAGCCTGGTCAGTTAGCTCGGTAACGAGTAACACGGAAGCCAAGCTGAGGTCATGCCTTAAACACGATTGCCGGATCAACATGAGTAACCTTTTGAATCGCAAATAGCGCCGACCCCACACACATAAAAACAGTGATGCCAAATACCCCGGTCGCCATTAGGGGAGTGATCAAAATCATGATGCCTTGAGTGTTAAAGGTCCAAATTCCTAATCCGAGGCACAACACCATGCTCGGCGCATATCCCAAAACAGCCATCCAGAGAGCTTGCTCGATGATTACCCCATAGATTACTCGGTCAGACGCTCCCATTGCTTTAAGGGTGCCATATTCCTTCAGATGGTCGGCAACCGATGAGTAGAGAATCTGCCCAACAATCACCATGCCGACGATCATGCCGACGGCGGCGCCAAGCCCTAACACAAAACCGATGCCTGTTCGCAGCCGCCAGTAATTTCGAGTACGACTCGCCATTTCTTCACGAGTGTAGACAGCAACGTTTGGAAGGGTATCTGCTAACCGCTGTTTGAGAATGTCCAAATCCTGATCCGGCGCTGCACGAACCAACACATACGAAATCGGATCGGATAGATTGAGAGGCTCAACGTCGGTGTCAGTTAGAGTATCCGTCTCTGATGAGTCTTGGCGTTCATAAACCGTTGTACAATCGAGCCCTCCACCCGCTTGAACGGCACATTGAACACTCGACGACAGACCTGCTGTTGAGTATACCTTGGCATTCCTCAACGACGTGAACACTATCGAACTTGATACGATCGATTGAGTTCCTCGTGCTAAGCCCACCAATCGAACGACTTCAGAGTTGATTTCTGCCTCTGAACCGACTCCCTCAAGATTCAGTGAATCGAGACTCGACTCATCAATGATGATGGTGCGAGGCTCTGTCAAATCGCCAATTTGACCCGCTGTAATATCTTGTAGCCTAAACAACTGACCATTGGGATTAAACCCAATAATCCGAACGGGTGCGATCGTTCCTGATGCGCCCCGCCACCGCCCAGTTGCCAAAAGCAATGCTTCAGCCCGTTCGACTCCTTCAATCTGTTCAGCTTGAGAAACTCGTTCGAGGGGCATCGGTTGCGTCAGCTCAAAATACACCATTTCCTCAGCCGCTATCCAAATATCGGCCTCAGAATCATCAATCAGTTGCGCGGTTGAGCGAGTAAACCCATTTAGAATACCAATTTGAATCGTTACTAAACTAACCGCAAACATGATTCCTGCTTGGGCAACGAGAAATCTTGGAATGTCTTCAAAGAGATTCTTGCGTGCGATTGAAACCATACCGCAATAGAAAATTGATAGGCTGCACCACTATTGTTACAGAGTGTTATCGTTACAGAGCGCGTTTACAGAGCGCGTTTACAGGGCGCCGCTATAGAGTGCGGTTACAGGGTGTGGTATGAGAGTGGGTTGATCAGTTGCTCAAGTTGATCAATTTAAACTGCTCTATAGACACACTGCTCTGAAAAATCAAATATAGCGATCCTAAATCGTTTGTGAGTTGGTTGTGAGTGGTAGGGCAGGCGGCGCCTTACCACAACCCATCTGGGATTGCTATATGACGAATATAGTTTGGCGTTGTTGACCCGATGAAGGCATATCTAAGTCCAAAACCGAAATTATTTCTCAAGAGATATTATTTAAAGAAAAATTTTCGGGCGTGGAATGGATGTCGTTTGCCAGACTCTGCCAATTTAATATGCTTTGTATGAATTGGGAGTTAGGCGTGTGCCAGTAAATTTGCCTATTCAAAAGCGTCCACTAAAGATGATTTTGAGGGTTTGAGATGAGCAACCCCATCAAAACCGTTGATAAATCTATATGAAAAACTGTAAACAAATCTTGCTATGAATCCGAGCAGACTCTCATAATCAAGACGTCATTTAATAATAATATGCCGATTTAATGGGTGTGCAGCTTTGTTGCCAAGGCTGACGTTTAACTCGTTAAAGTAGGGTTAGAAGAGAATTTAGGAGCGATCGCAACAATGGGTCTGATTAGAAAGTTGCTAGGTAGCATCTTTGGTTTTATCAAAGGAATCTTTGGTTTCCTGGGCGGGTTGCTAGGGATTGGAAAATCATCTGAATATTTTCTTGAGCTAGATGATTCTCAGGATGCTTCCCAGTCTAATGCCAATACTAATGGTGTAGCGAGTCAGGACAAGTCTGCCAGCGCTACAAAGCCTGCTCAAGCTAAGCCAAGTCAGTCTGAGGCTCAGCCAAAATCCCCGTCAGCTAACACCTCTACGTCTCAGCCTTCACCATCCAAACCTCAGCCTATGTCCCAGCCTAAGCCTGCTCAGGTCGCTGCTTCATCCAGTAAGCCTGAGCCGGAAATGAAGACATTTGCGCCTAATTTTATGTTGTCTCTGTCAACTAAGAACGGTCGCCGTCGGCCTGGTCCTAGCATGAATCCGTTCTTGGATATGGCAAAAGATATGAAGTCACCTGGACGGGCATAGTTCTTGGTGTCCCAGACTGGGAGCGTCTTAGCTGACTGATAAAGCTCTAAGTGCTGGCGGATATCTCGCGTACCAATATGAGAATTCGACCCAGGTCGACCCATAAAACCCGCACACGCGGGTTTTGTTTGCTTAGAAGCGTTTTTTAATGAGTCGGATATAGAAAAACGAGCCCACTGTAAATCTGAAATGCAGGGTCCCAATTTGTGCTTGATTTACGAAACAGATCGATATGCGTTTCAAAGGTTTCGACGAGATCGAGATGGTCTAAAGCAGTTTCGGCAAAGCTTGTGAAACTATTGGCTGTCGGCACATTATTGAGGTTTCGGTCGAGCACCTGAAGCAAGCTATTCCATCGAAGCCGGAGTGTAGACTGACTGCCGCCTGTATTGCCATTTTGCTGAGCGCTAAACTGGATTCCGTGCTGAAACTGATAACTTCGGTCACAAATTCTCAGAATGCAATGTCGTTTTGGAAGATGCAAGTCGCAGATTTGGGCATAGTCTTGGGTCTTTTCCTTACGGGTAAGATTATTTCGAGCATCTAAATCAACAACATTTTCAAATATAGGAAGCAGTGCTCGTACCTGTTGGCTCACGTCTGACCAATCAAAGGTCAGGGTGCCCAGGTGCCCCGATTCATTTTGACAAACAACCGACGGTTGAGGCGAGGTTGTCTGAATATATTGAACTCGAAACATTCGAATCTTGCGAATCTGGGATAGGGCCACCCAAAATGCTGGAATCCCTGCATTGCGAAGTTCTTTCCCATAGACTTGCAGTTCGCCGATTGTCCCGGTGCGATAAAGTCGCCAGCCTCGACTGGGTAACTGGAGTTGTGCAGTATAAGGGTCGAGATTCATAATTCGTGCCAGGCTTTGAGCCGCGGTCTTCCTTGCGTCGCCATGAATCGGTTCTAACACTAAGAATCCCGATCCTGAGTTGCCCGCGTGATCTGCCATTTCTTCTGCTCGGGCGATCGCCTGCTGACGGTTCTCGCGTTCGGCCACCTCAAGCCGAATCAACCCTTGTCGGGCTTGGAGTGCCACTTTAGGGTTCAACACATCGCGTAAGAGACTGCGATACAGTGTTTCGGCAACGTCAGGTTTGCCGCTGGCCTCATTCAGCATTGCCGAATAAAGACGCACCCAAGGATCGTCAGGAAATTGCCTAAGCAGAGGCTTGAGCAATTGAGCGGCCTTTTTATAATTTTTTTGCTCAAATGCAGCAGCGACGTCTTCAATCATGCTAACGGTGAAAATCCTTATGACGTGGTGTTGACTGATTTGCGATAGTTAGGATGCGCTGGAGTTAATCAGGATGGTGTGGCACACCGCGCTCTACACCACCATGTCTATAGTTGACGCAATTACAAAGCGATACACTCGGCATTGCCCGATGCGTTTTTACTTAATCTCTAGCTTAAAAGGATTGCTGCCGTTATGACCGATGAATGAGCGGAGACGTGTCTGATTGAAATTTATTTGTTTAGAGGATACGTGCGTTCGAGGGTTGCGGCTATGATGGCAAGTGCCGCAATCGGGGCCGTTGTCGCTCTCAGAATGCGGCGACCCAGTGAGACTGGCTGCCATCCGGCGGCGATCGCCGCCTCGATTTCTGAAGGTGTCCAGCCGCCTTCTGGTCCGGTTGCAAGGATCAGCGGCGAGGAGAGACTGGGCGACTCAATCGCGTCGAGCAGGAGAGTCGATTGATTGCGAGCGGCACAAATATAACGAGAGGTGCCGGGGTGGATAGACCATGCGGTCTGAGAAGAAACGGGATCATCAATTTGAGGAACAATCTGTCGCTCGGCTTGTTCGGCTGCTTCTTTGGCGATGCGCCGCCAGCGTTCAAGTTTGTTTGGGCTAGGGTTGAGTAGAGTGCGATCGCCAAGGATGGGTTGAATGTGAACAACTCCGAGTTCTGTGGCTTGGCGGACGATATCATCCATGCCCGTTTTGGGAAGGGCAACCATCAAACCAACTGACAGCGGCAGTTCATTAGAAATGGGAATTGGCTCTAGAAGCTGTGCGTCCAAGTGTGCGGTTAGTTGGGCGAGCCACCAGTGCCCTTGCCCGTCAAGTGCGATAAAGCGATCGCCCGACTGCAATCGCAACACTCGATTTAAGTAATGATATTGATCTGACGTCAGGGTTATGATATCCCCTTCAATCTGGGCGGAGGCGATCGCTACCCGCTGAAGATTTGACATGTCGCCTGCTCATAGATCTGGCATTAACCCAAAATTCCAAAATAGGTGAGAACCCAATCCGTCACCCCCGTATTGATTAGTTCGTGGGTTTCCCCAGGTTTTACTACAACACATGTTCCCGAACGGAGGGCGTGAGCTACCCCATCCACATAAATTGTGCCACTGCCCGTTTCGACAAAGAAGACTTCGCTCATATCGGTATGGGCATGAGCGCCAGCGACCTGTCCTGGCTTGAAACATGCCTGAGAAAAGTACACCAGATTGGGAGCATCTCCAACCGTAAGCATGACCTTTTTTTGAATATTAGGATTATGGGAGACAGATTCTTGCGGGATGGCTGATAAGGAAACAGACTTCATAAGATGATTAGGCCGCCTTTCGACCGAATTCTATTTCCCCCGGTTATAACATCAGCCCAATCTCAGGTTAGAATCTCAATCTCTGACGCTCCAATGCGTAAAAATCTCAGTGGTTTGAATTGCAATGCCCGTAGGGCTACGAGAGATGATATGAAGAATTTTTAGGTTCCTAGATTCTTCAAAAATCTAGGAACCTGTGACTGGTTAGATTGCCGCTAATCTTTTCGGGCAGTTCTAGTACTCACCAAAGTAGCTTGAACCTGTAGGCAAAAATTTACCACCAGAGAGATGCAGTCGTAAGGATATCAGGCCAATTTGCGTTGGCTTTGGCGATGTTACCAGCAACATCTTGCAGCCACTGTTGCTGCACCTCTAGGCTGTAGTTCAGGTATAGCTTACCATCCACAATTTCCCACGCCTCGGGGTCAATCGGTGCCAAATTTCCCTCAGCCATTGCCTTAGCGCAATATCCACCGTATTCAGGGGCGAAGGCTTCAGGGTTGCTGGCAAACTGGTCGCGGTGTTCGGCACTCGCAAATAGCCAGGTTGCTCCCATCCATTCATAGGAATAGTTACTGCCGCCCTGCACGACTTCTCCCTCAGTAAAATAGGCGACTGGGTCAATTCCACGAATCGCAACGCCATCGATCGCAAAGATCTGGGGTGCAGCGGTTTCAAGTGCTCCTGCACAGGGGTCGGCACTGGCGCACGGATTAGCAGCGCAGGGGTCGGCACTAGCGCAGGGGTCAGCACTGGCGCACGGATTAGCAGCGCACGGATCGGCACTAGCACAGGGATCAGCAGCACAGGGATCAGCACTGGCGCAGGGATTAGCAGCACACGGATCGGCACTAGCACAGGGATCAGCAGCACAGGGATCAGCACTAGCACAGGGATCAGCGCTGGCGCACGGATTAGCAGCGCAGGGGTCGGCAGCAGCACAGGGATTCACCTCTGACGCGCATGGATTGGCATTAGCAGGTGTACGAAATGCAGCAATCCCAGAGGTTCCAAGAGTCACCACGGAGGCAATGGCGACTAGCGCCAGATACTTGATTTTCATAAAGATAATTTCCCAAGTAATTGTGGACTATGCACATTCATGAATTGAGTACATATAGCTACCAGTGAACTTGGGTTGGATAAGCTAGCGCTGATAGGATTATTAATTTTAGATGAGATTAACGTTGGGTGAAATCAACGCGCGATCGCCCGACTTAGGAACGTAGATGAAAACCTGCCAAATTTTCACGTTTGCAGGCATCGCACGCCGTACCCTGATCTAGAAATTCTACGTGGCTCCATTTAATCTCCCTCCCAGGGGCAAGGTTTATAAAGAAAAAAAGTTCCAAAATTCTGAGTAGCTTTACAATTTGAAATATGCTTCTCATGCAATACGTGTATTGCAGGGGAGCTTGCTTATCGTATCTGTTGTATTTTGCTCGCTCTGAAGGGGTCTATGGACATTTCCTTATTTAGGTCAGTTGCTCGTCAGTATGAACATTTGCGTCAAGTGAATACGGTTTCGATGATGAATGTCATCAGCCAGACCATCGAAGACCAGATTATCCAACATCAAATACCGTTAGATTTCTATGTCGGATTTCAACGGTTTTCTCATTTTCCGGATCAGCTTCGACGATATGC
Source organism: Elainellaceae cyanobacterium (assembly GCA_051117555.1). Taxonomy (GTDB): domain Bacteria; phylum Cyanobacteriota; class Cyanobacteriia; order CAZCXK01; family CAZCXK01; genus DBGGTD01. The sequence continues at coordinate 42,074 of JBNPEG010000015.1, forward strand.
CCGATTAGGGCGCACCTGTCGCCGGGTTTATGTGTTTGGTGTTGCTGATTATCCTCCGCCTTCAGTTCCGGGTATTGAGTTCATCGAAATCTCACCCACGTCGGCACTGGCAAGCGAATGGTTTTTACTCGTCAACACGCCTAATTTTTGGGCAACCTTAGTGTCTCAAGAAATGGATGGGCAAGATCCGGTGACCGGGGGACGACAATTTGACGGATTTTGGTCCTATGACGAGCAGGTCATTGAACGACTAGCGTTACTGATGTCGCAAATTATGGAAATGCCGTATCACCCTCTTCAACAACGTAACTATCATCAGCAAAGCGACCATATTTCTGAGATCAGTAACCGAATGCTGGAACTGCTGGGGAAATCGGAAAAAATGAGTCAGCGCCGATGGGTCCAGCTTTGTACGACGCAGAAACTGGCTGAACTGTGTTCTGGATGCTCGTCAAATTTACTTCATGATGTTGCGCGTATATTGCACACTATTCTCGGTGCATCGGGGGTTGTGATTGCATTGAGTACGTCCGACACCGAATACACGGTTTCGGCAATTGATGGCGATGCGAGCGGCAAAGGGTGGAAGATGTCGGTTGCAGAAGGCATGATTGGGCGCGCCATTCAGCAGCGACGCGTCATTCAAATTAACGATGTAGAACTTGGACATGAGCATGATGTGTTATTGCCGTCAGCCCGGTCATTGATTGCGGTTCCTATCGTCAACCGCCATCTCTATGGCGTGATTGCGATTGGTCATACCAACCCGAATCACTGGAGTTCTGACGAAGGAGAAACATTACGCACCTGTGCCAAAATCTTGGCATCAAAAATCGAGCAGGAGACTCGGTTGCCTGAAAATCCGAGTCCATCGCTGCTCGATATGAATTTATCGCTTGATCCAACCTTACGGTTTGAGCAGTTCATGTTTGAGCATCAACGCAATGTTGCATACTTGCTTGCCCTTTATCGAAAACTACGAGTGCTAGGCAATCTCACGCCGTCTCATGTCCATATTCTTAGCCACATCGAAACGGCGTATAAAAAGTTAGTCAAATCAACGAAAGAGGCAAAGCAGTTGTTGCACCAGCAGCGATCGCTCAATTCAAAAGCTGAAACAAAATCAACCACCATCCAGTCTTGACGATATCTCAATCCGGAAATTGGGATGCGCCGTTGAGTTTCTGGATGCCGGTCTGGTCTATGTCAGAGTGTCGAGATATGAGGCGATCGCCTCAGTCGCGATTTCGGTCATGGGTCTACCCTGAAGCGTTGACGTGGCCTTGAGTTTTTCATAGACCTCGTCCCGCACGCCAATTCGATAGCGAGCCTTACCGCTTGATTTTTTAGAGCTTGCAGATGAAGCCGGTTGATAACTCGCCGCAAATGTTCGCAGAGCCTCAAAGCCAACTCGATGGCAAAAATCACCAAAGCTTTCAGGATTCGGTCGTCGCTGTTGCTCTTCCTTGAAATAGACCAATAGCGGCTCTAGAGTGGCTTCCAAATCCTCACTCGCCATCTTGTCGAGATAGGGTTCGGCCAGGCGAGTCTGATTGGGATCAGCCCCCAACCATACCTGGTAAGCGCCTGGAGCCTGACCAACAAAGCCGAGTTCGGCAAGATATGGACGAGCGCACCCATTAGGGCAACCCGTCATGCGAATCACGAAGTGCTCCTCCGGAAGCCCAAGTTTTTTAAGAAGGGTACGAATCCGGTCGAGCATTCCAGGTAGCGCGCGTTCTGACTCCGTAATTGCCAAACCACAGGTGGGCAAGGCGGGGCACGCCATTGAATAGCGAACCAGCGGGTCTATATCGTTTTCCCCTTGAATGCCGTGGCGATCGAGAATCTGTTGAATGTCTCGCTGCTGGGCAGGCTCAATCTCGTACAAAATCAAGTTGTGGTTTGCGGTCAGGCGAATGGGCAATGCGAAAGCCGCTTCAATTTCTCGCAGAGCCGCTTTGAGCTGGAGCGTATCGGTGTCTTGGATGCGACCATTCTCGATAGAAATGCCTAAAAACAACTTGCCGTTGCCTTGTTCGTGCCAGCCCAGGAAGTCTTTGTACTCAAACTTCGGCAAAGATTTGTAGGGTTGAAGCTCTTTGCCAAAGTAGTCTTCAACCGTTTTCCGAAACTTCTCCAGGCCCCAGTCATGGAGCAAATATTTCATGCGGGCGTGACGACGATTGACGCGATCGCCATAGTCTCGTTGAGTCGCAACGATGGCCTTAAGTAAATCATAGACATCATCTTTGTCTATGTAGCCAATGGGATCAGCAAGACGAGCAAAGGTTTCTTCCTTGTTGTGGGTGCGCCCCATGCCCCCACCAACTAACACATTAAAGCCCTCAAGTCCGCCCTGGTCGTTCATCATCACAACCAGGCTGACATCTTGCGAATACAGATCGATCGAGTTGTCTCCGGGCACCGTCACCGCACACTTAAATTTGCGCGGCATATAATGGTCACCGTAGATGGGCTCTTCGCTGCCGTGAACTAGAGTGCCGTTCCCATTCTGCTGACGTGCCGCAACGACATCAGGATGCTCTTCTGCCGTCATAAACTTTTCGTCGTCGAGCCAAATTTCGTAGTAGGCTCCGGTCTGCGGAGTGAGAAGATCCGCGATGCGATTGGCATAGTCTTGAGCATATTGATAGTCTTGGCGATTCTTGTAAGGGGCCGGAGGTGCCATCACATTCCGGTTTAAGTCTCCGCAGGCTCCCAAGGTCGATCCCATGTTGCGAATGATGGTGGCAATGACTGTCTTAAGATTTTCTTTGAGCACACCATGGAGTTGGAATCCTTGACGAGTCGTGACGCGCAGCGTTTGATTGCCGTATTGATCGGCCAGCTGATCCAGCACTAGATACAGCTGGGCTGGAATATATCCACCCGGATTACGGGTTCGCAGCATAAATTGATAGTCTTTTTCCTGCCCTTTCACCCGATTATCGCGATCGTCTTGCTGATACGAGCCGTGAAACTTGAGAATTTGCAGACCATCGTGACTGAAATGCGTCGTATCTTGCAAAATTTCAGTTGCAACAGGCTCTCGCAGGGCATTGCTGCGTTCTTTAATGCCTTCTAGCTTAGAGACTTTTTGAGGTTTTGTTGGAGTAGTTACCATTTTTTATGTAAACCGGATGAGCTAACACAGGTCGAATACCGAAGCGGTGGGTGGGTAAGGAGTGGGGAGTGGCGATCCATCTCCGGTAATCCGATAGGAATTAGGGAGTATTTGAATAAACTAATTTTATCATCCTATCCCTTATCCAGTTTGAGATTAATCATTAGAATTTAGGGATTGAAGAAGATGGGGAGATGCCTAATTATTTGGATTGAATTCAGATTATTTAATCATGGCTTCAAGGGTCGTTTGTAAGTCGTTTGTGAGTTGGGCGATCGCCGTGCGTCGATTGGTTTGATAGGCATCCCATCGATCGGATACCGACAGCGGCTCACCCACAGTAATCTGCGCATATTGAGCCCCCAAATCAGGTCTCTGAATGCGGGATTTCCCCGTAATTTGCGTCACCGTTTTCCAGACGAGCAGCGTAGTATCAGCAAACCGTTCAACGGTGGGCTTTTCCGCCACATATTTACCGGTCACGCTCACAAACGTCTCGACCAGGCGCATGTGCCAGATACGCAGGTCAGCCTCCTCGGCAATCAAATCGGCTAACCCCCGCTCAACCGGAGACAGAGATTCTGCATTTTTCAAATCGTCTCGATAGATGCGGTTCCATCCGGCTTGTTCGACCCGACGGCAGCGATCGCTCAAATTGCCCTTGGGTTTGACCTCAAATGATTGCTCAGCAACATTGAGCGCTGCATTCAGCAACACATGTAGCCGTTTAGCCAGCCGTTCATTGGCTTCAGAGGGATGTAAGTTTTTGGGTGTGGGCGCGTCTGAGGATGAGTCTGTTTTGGGCAGATCCATCTCGATGATTTGGTGATAATACTTGCGATAAAACTCTTCCATTAGTGAGAGCAAATGCTCACCCATACGATAGAGGCGGCGATAGAGAATCTTTTCTTGCTCCAGGGTTGGCTCGACTCCATTTTGTAAGTCGGCAAGCTGACTCATGCCATTCCCGGTGTCCGTGTCCGAGAGAGGCGGTAGCCCCATCTCGAGTTCTAGCTGAGTCATGAGCGATTCGAGGGACTTCCAGGGAGCCTCTACATAGCGATATTGAATGCCCAGCGGCACAATCATAACGGGTTCTGACCGATTGGCTTTGCGGAGATCTTCAACGCACCAAAAACCGAACTGTGCGATCCCCGGTTCGATCGGGCTGACAATTTCATTGTGACCATTGGTGGCTCCTTCCGGGGCGATCGCAATCGGAAATCGCCCGTCTGCAAACAGATTGCGCACCGACCGCAAGCCAATCACATCTAGCGATCCGCGCCGAATCGGAGTCCCCCCTAAGGTAGAGGCAAGCCAGCCCACAAACTTGCCTGCCCAGAGTGGAATGCCGCGATCGTAAACAAAATGAGCATGAACAGGCGACTGAACTGAATAGCCATTCTGATGAGCATAGCGGGGAATCTGATTCCAAAGTACGTTCGCAACGCAGGGGGGATCGCTTGTCGTCGGGTGGCGAAATGCAATCAAAAAGCGCACCTCTCCCGTCTGAAACTGCTCATAAAGACGTGCCAGCTTTTCAGCGTGATGAATATCGACCTTGCGGATTTGCTTATACCATCGCAACCAAAATGGCAGGAGCGATCGCCCAATTCGCAAAACTAGTGGATTAAATCGAGGCGGAATAAACTCCAACGGGGGCTGAGCGCGTGTAATCGGATGTGGCAATGTCAAAATCTCCTAGCGGTTGGCAACCATCTACCCAAAAGTGCCCAAAAGGTGTCCAAAAGTAAGACCCTGATTAACCGGGCTATGGCATGTATCCGTCTCTCGGTAGTTGTTTGCAAGAAGGTATTTTTACACCTTATTCATAATGGCTGCAATTCCGGACGCATTGATGTGCTGTTCGCTGAACCGGAGTAAAGAATTATGACCGTTGCAAATGTATCGTCCCCCCAATTGCCTCTCTCGTCAGAGGATCTGCGGAAAATGCATGCCTATTGGCGTGCGGCTAACTATCTCTCAGTTGGGCAAATTTATTTGTTAGATAACCCGTTGCTAAAAGAGCCCCTCAAACTTGAGCATATTAAGCCTCGCCTGTTGGGGCATTGGGGAACCACGCCGGGGTTGAACTTTATTTATGTTCATCTGAATCGAGTCATCAGCGCGATGGACTTGAACATGATTTATATTACCGGGCCAGGACATGGGGGCCCCGGACTCGTTGCCAATACCTATCTCGAAGGCACTTACAGCGAAATCTATCCGAATATATCTTCAGATGAAGCCGGCATGAAAAAGCTGTTTAAGCAGTTTTCGTTTCCAGGGGGAGTTCCTAGCCACGTTGCACCTGAAACGCCGGGATCGATTCATGAGGGGGGAGAGTTAGGATATTCGCTATCGCATGCTCACGGTGCCGCATTCGATAATCCTGATCTGATTGTGGCGTGCGTTGTCGGAGACGGGGAAGCCGAAACAGGCCCTCTTGCAACTAGCTGGCATTCTAATAAATTTCTTAATCCGGTGCATGATGGCGCGGTATTGCCAATTTTGCACCTCAATGGGTATAAGATTGCCAACCCGACCCTTTTGGCGCGTATCGGACAGCATGAGCTTGAAAATCTGTTTATTGGCTATGGCTATAAGCCATATTTTGTAGAAGGGTCTGATCCTGAGACAACCCATCAGTTGATGGCAGCGACGCTAGATACCGTCATCCAGGACATCAAGGCCATTCAGAAAGAGGCTCGTCAACACGGCCACATCGAGCGTCCCCAATGGCCCATGATCATCATGAAAACGCCTAAGGGATGGACGGGACCTGACGAAGTCGATGGCAAAAAAACAGAGGGCTTCTGGCGATCGCACCAGGTTCCGCTATCGGGGATGGCGAGCAATCCTGAGCATGTCAAGGGCTTGGAAGCCTGGATGAAACACTACAAGCCAGAGGAACTCTTTGATGAGCAGGGCACATTGATCCCCGAACTGGCAGAACTTGCCCCAACGGGCGATCGCCGCATGGGAGCCAATCCCCATGCGAATGGGGGAGTCCTCCTGCGAGATTTGATCATGCCCGATTTTCGCGATTACAAGGTTGACGTACCCAACCCTGGGGCAGTCATTGCTGAAGACACTCGTCAAGCTGGTATCTTCTTACGCGACGTGATGCGTCTCAATGCTAAAAACTCCAACTTTCGGATCGTTGGTCCTGATGAAGTGGAATCAAATCGCCTAGGTGCCGTCTTTGAAGTCACCAATCGCGCTTGGGTCGCTGAGCATCTGCCTGAAGATGAACATCTTGATGTCGGCGGGCGAGTCATGGAAATCTTGAGTGAGCATACCTGTCAGGGCTGGCTAGAAGGATATTTGCTCACCGGAAGACATGGATTTTTTCCGTGCTACGAAGCTTTTATCCACATCGTAGATTCCATGTTTAATCAACACGCGAAGTGGCTCAAAGTCTCGCGGAATATCCCGTGGCGTCGTCCCATTGCCTCTCTCAACTATCTGCTAACCTCCCACGTCTGGCGGCAAGATCACAACGGCTTTTCTCATCAAGATCCCGGCTTTATCGATCACGTCGTCAATAAAAAAGCAGACGTGATTCGGGTCTATCTTCCACCCGATGCCAATACGCTGCTGTCCGTTGTCGACCATTGTTTGCGGAGTCGCAATTATGTCAACGTCATCGTTGCCGGAAAACAACCCGAGCTTCAGTTCTTAAATATGGATGCAGCTATTAAACACTGCACGGCTGGAATCGGCATCTGGGAGTGGGCAAGCAACGATCGCGAAAGTGAACCTGACGTGGTGATGGCATGTGCCGGTGATGTACCCACGATCGAAACCTTGGCAGCCGTGGATATGTTGCGTCACTTTTTCCCAGAGTTGAAAGTACGCGTCGTTAACATTGTCGATTTGATGAAGCTGCAACCTGAAGAAGAACATCCGCATGGATTGTCAAATAAAGACTTTGACGCGATTTTCACGACCGATAAGCCCATCATCTTTGCCTATCATGGCTACCCGTGGCTGATTCATCGCCTGACGTATCGGCGGACCAATCACAAAAATCTCCATGTCAGAGGCTATAAGGAAGAAGGCACGACAACCACGCCGTTCGACATGGTTGTCATGAATGACCTCGATCGCTTCCATTTAGTCGGCGACGTCATCGATCGGGTTCCGAAGCTCGGCTATGCTGCTGCCTATGCCAAGCAAGATATTCGCAATAAGCTCATCGAGCATAAAGAATACGTGCATCAGCATGGGCAAGACATGCCAGAAGTGCGGAACTGGAAGTGGCCTCACTAATGGCCTACCTTGGTCAAGCTCCTCTTTACTGACTGATTGGCTCTATCTCATCCGGATAGAAGCTATACATAACCTCGGTTCCAACCTCGTCTGTGTAGGTTGTAGAGGTATCGGGATCGTAAAGATGAACGACGATTTCGTTGATGCTAGCCTCGTCTTTGTCAATCTCGATAGGAGGAGCTTGGAAGGTTTCTGGATTACTTCTTACAATGCCAACTACCACACCAAATTTATATTCCTTCTCATCTGGTGTGGGTTGAAACGAGCGTTTAAGGCGTACAAGTTCGCCTAGTTCCATTGCAACAAATCCTGCGATCGCACCCCTGACAATGCTGCTGCACACTACAAGCAACAACAGCACCTCACCCTACCATGTTCATTCACTACGCCATTTCCCGGTAAGCGTCTACTACTGCCCAATCCCAAGCTCTTTCTTGCTTTTCTTGAGCTGTTTCCAGAGTGATTTGAGCTGCCCAAACGACTCTTCTGGCGAGAGTTTGCCCGATGTTTCTAAATTGCAGATATAGCCAACTTGCTGAGCAAACTCTTGCAAATTTGCATTAAACACTAGATTTTCTGGCTTAACGTTTCCCCGATATCTGGAGCGAGGGTATAAAAAATCGTGTTTATCTGTCATGTCGGTCTCTCACTCAGTGCAATAGGATTCAAATCTAGAAAATTAAAGTCAGGAAAAAATTGATTGAGGTCACATTCTATAGAGAATTTTAACCTGATCTTAACCTATCAGAAATCTGATGAATGGCGTAGATTCCTATAAAACTTTATGGAAGGATTAACTGCCGAGGAGATGAATTGGATACCATCAAACATTGTCCAACTTTGAAGATACGCCGTAAGGGCTAAGCGAGGACAAACCCCCTGGATGATAGAGTCTTGATGTAACGACAGCCCAATTAGCGAGTCTACCCATCCCACTAGAATCATGACTGTTTCTCCCTATGCTGCTCTTCATCAAGAGTCTTTGTCCCTCAAGCACAGCGAATTTACTCAGGTTTTATCCAGCATTGAAAATTTGCTAATCATTCAAGATTTAGACGGCGTGTGCATGGGGCTTGTTAAAGATCCACTGCATCGAGTCATGGATACGGACTATGTGCAAGCAACTCAATCATTTGATGGTCATTTTTATGTCTTAACGAATGGCGAACACATCGGACAGCGAGGCATAAACAGCATCATTGAACGGGCATTTGGAGATGCCGATCGGGTGAAGCAAGATGGGCTATATCTGCCTGGTTTGGCAGCCGGTGGAGTACAGTGGCAAACTCGGTCGGGAGAGGTGTCTCATCCTGGAGTCAGTTCTGATGAACTTGCATTCTTAAAGGAAGTGCCGAGTCGTATTCATGCCAAAATCCAGCAGTTTTTTGACGCCCACGCCACCGAATTACCCGACGATATATCGACTAACGTCATCGATCAGTGCATCCAAGTCTCTGTGCTCGACAATGTGGCATCTCCAACCGCAAATCTGAACACGTGTCATGAAGTGCTCATTGAGCATCCGATGCTGTATCGCGCTCTCCAACACGCCATAGAAGTCCTGATGAATGAGCTGTTGCACGATGCTGAGCAGCGAGGACTGGGGGATTCATTTTTCGTCCACTATGCGCCAAATTTGGGACGAGACGACTCGGGTGATGAACTCGTCTGGTTTGCTCAAGGCAAGGAATCTGGAACAACGGACTTTCAATTTATGCTGCGCGGAGCCATCAAAGAAGCTGGAGTGTTAGCGCTGCTAAATCGCTACTATCACGACAGAACGGGGATCTATCCGCTTGGTGAAGAGTTCAGTGCTCGACAGGCTCCCAAACAGCACGCCGCCCTTGTCGACTTGGTGAAAACTAACTTCGATCCTGCCTTGATGCCTATCATCGTTGGTGTAGGGGATACGGTGACGAGTAAGGCGGTTGACGAGGGCGATCGCCTGGTGTTTAAGCGAGGAGGGAGCGATCGCAACTTTCTGCAACTCATTCAAGACATCGGCCACGAGCTAGATACCGGCAACATCATCGCCTACGTTGATAGCAGTGGCGGAGAAGTCAAAAACCGCAAACCCCTCCCCCTCGATACCGTAGATGAAGCGTTGATCGTCTTAGAAGGCCCTGGCGATTCGCGAGATGTAGACGATCCGCTCACGCTCAATGTTGTGTTTCCGGGAGGATATCAAGAATACACAGCTATATTCAAAAAAGCGGCTGAGGCTCGGCAGCGGACTATCTACGGGCACTAGGCTGCGGGCAATTAAGCAGATTACAAGCAGGTGGATGGATTTGAAACTGTGCTGCGGATTCGGTCATGACTGCAAGGTGAGCACAGCAATGAGCTGAATCGAGGCTTAAGCTGATCATTAATCGATTCTCAGGACGAAATCATCTGTCTTCGATACTGTGAGGCAAAACAAAGATAACCCCAAGGAGACACTATGAAACTAGATGGTCAGGTTGCCTTAGTTACGGGTGGAAGCGGCGGGATTGGTCAAGGTATTTCGATTCGCCTTGCCGAAGAAGGTGCTGACGTGGTGATTAACTATCGATCTGACCTCGAAGAAGCCCAAGAAACTAAAGAAAAAGTCGAAGCGGCGGGGCGCAGCGGGTTGATCGTGCAGGCGGATCTGAGCAAAATGGAGGATATCCAACGGCTCGTTGCCGATAGCATTCAGCACTTTGGCAAGCTCGATATCCTAATCAACAATGCTGGGGTAGAAAAAAGCGCGTCCTTTTGGGAGGTGACCGAGAAGGACTATGACATCGTTATGAATGTCAATCTCAAAGGGGCTTTTTTTGCGGCTCAAGCGCTTGTCAAACATCTGATTGAAACTGAACGTCCTGGACGCATCATTAATATTAGTTCAGTCCATGAAGAACTGCCGTTTCCTCACTTCACGCCATACTGCGCCAGCAAAGGTGGCATGAAAATGATGATGCGGAACATGGCAGTAGAGCTAGGCTCCTACGGCATCACGGTCAATAATGTGGCGCCCGGAGCGATTGAAACGCCCATCAACACCCAACTTTTGAACAATCCAGAAAAGCTCAACGCGCTGCTAAAAAACATTCCGCTCAATCGCCTCGGCCAGCCCCATGATGTCGCTGCGCTAGTCGCGTTTCTAGCGTCGCCTGATGCAAGCTACATCACTGGATCGACTCTTTATGTAGATGGAGGATTACTCTGGAATTATCAGGAGCAGTAGAGTAGGTGTTACACATCTGCTTCGTGACTGGTGTTTTGAGATGCCCCGTTTAGGGTGTGTTCTATTTGTGTAAAGTAGATAGTGCGAATATCATCGGGTAACGCTGCTTCTAGCCGCTGATAGCCTTGACGAAGCTGTTCTTTTACCTCAGACGCTGAGATGCGATCGCCCTCTGCCTGGAGATGCGCCGCAATGCGAGTGTCGCTCCAATGAAACGTTTGCGTCATCAAAACCATGAGGCGTTGCATGGGAGGCAAGCGATCGATTGCTTGCTCAACATAGCACCACAGCGGCGGTGACGCATCAGCAAGGGAGTAATGAATCGACTCAACTGGAGGGATAGGGGCTTGGTTAATACAAGCGGCTGTGACGTTAATCAGCCAACTCTGCAACTGAATAGATTTCGATTTCGATTTAGAGGTTGATCCCACGTTGGGTGACTCTAATTGCTTAGACGGAAATTGCTTAGACGGAGTGATCTGACGCAAATCTAATCCGCGCAGTTCATGAAAAATATGGCGCCACGTCACGGCAAATAGGTATTCTGCTTGAACGGGCGATCGCGCTGAATGCCGAATCAGGCTAAACACAATCGAGCTATATCGGCAAAACAACGCAACAAAATATTGCCCAGAGTCAGGATGTCGCTGCAGCAGTGTCACTAACTCTTGATCACTATAGTGAACTAGAGACTTGACGAGGGGATGACTACATTCAGAAAAAATTGGCGGTTGCACAATACCGATTTACTGAGTCCAGCACATTAAAGAGTACGACTATGAAACTAAGGTCGGTTGCCCTTGATTCTACTCGCTTTCGTTGCACGGCTACGCTGAAATATTAAGGTTTAAAGACTCCCCACCTGTGATGATCAGATGGGTTGTGAGCGGTGGGGCGGGGCCGCCCGTCCCACCGCTCACACACAATTTACAAGCGATTTAGGATCGCTATATCATCCAAAAATAGCGGAGAGGCGTGAAACTTAAGAACAACTTTCAAGATTTATAGAACTTCCTCATCAATTCCCTACCCGTTTGTTCAGCCAATGGACGATATACTGTCCATAGTGTTAAGCAGAAACTTTACACGATAAGCAATCCAGTTCCTAACGTTCACTCGACACTCAGAAAGCATGAATCCAGGAATCGACTTACAAGGAAGCTTTATCCACATCCTCACCGATTTAGGGCTCCCTATCGGAGCCGCAAAACTCGTGTGGATTCCCTTACCGATGCTGGTTATTCTGATCGGCGCGACATTTGCTGTATTGGTCACGACATGGCTAGAAAGGAAAATCTCAGCCGCCGCGCAACAGCGAATCGGTCCTGAATATGCAGGCCCTCTAGGAATGCTGATTCCGGTAGCAGACGGGCTCAAGCTGCTTGTCAAAGAAGATATCTTGCCTGCCAAGGCAGATCCGTGGCTATACACTATGGGTCCCGTTTTAGTTGTAGTCCCGGTATTTCTCTCCTATATTGTGGTGCCGTTCGGACAAAATCTTCAAATCACAGATTTAGGTGTCGGTATTTTCCTCTGGATTGCGCTGTCGAGCATTGCTCCTATCGGCCTATTAATGTCCGGATATGCATCCAATAACAAATATTCGCTTTTAGGGGGGTTGCGAGCCGCCGCCCAGTCAATCAGCTACGAGCTCCCCCTAGCGCTCTCCGTGTTGGCAGTTGTCTTAATGTCAAACTCGTTGAGTACGATAGACATCGTTAATCAGCAAGCTGACTTTGGCATTTTGAGTTGGAATGTGTGGCGTCAGCCTGTTGGTTTTATCATCTTTTGGATCGCTGCATTGGCAGAATGTGAACGGCTTCCCTTTGATTTGCCAGAGGCCGAAGAAGAACTCGTGGCCGGATATCAAACGGAGTATGCCGGAATGCGGTTCGGTTTATTCTTCTTGGGAGCATACGTCAATTTGGTGCTTTCCGCCCTGCTTTTTGCGGTCTTGTATTTAGGGGGATGGAGTTTTCCCATTCCTGTTGAGTGGATCGCAGATTGGCTTGGAATCAGCGAAACGACACCTTGGCTTCAAGTTATTACTGGCGCCTTGGGTATCGCAATGACCGCATTCAAGGCATACCTGCTTATCTTTCTCGCTATTTTGTTGAGATGGACAGTGCCTCGTGTACGGATTGACCAGCTTCTCGATTTAGGATGGAAGTTTTTGCTTCCTGTTTCTCTTGTCAATCTGTTGCTGACTGCCGGTCTTAAGCTCGCATTTCCAATGGCATTTGGCGGATAATTAAGCCTGCATTCCCTATAGCTATCCAAAATCATCATTGTTGCCCAGGTCAAAAAATCGCTAGCCTAAAGCTAGACGCGGTTTAAGCAGACCATTTTTGAGAGAGAGTGACATCCCATGCTGAAGTTTCTCAAGCAAGTCAGTGACTACACCAAAGGAACTGTTCAAGCGGCGCGATATATCGGTCAAGGGCTTTCTGTGACGTTTGATCACATGCAACGCCGCCCTGTCTCAGTTCAGTATCCGTACGAAAAGCTGATTCCTTCGGAGCGGTATCGCGGACGCATCCACTTTGAGTTTGATAAGTGTATTTCATGTGAAGTCTGTGTTCGAGTGTGCCCAATTAATCTCCCCGTTGTAGATTGGGAATTTAACCGAGAAACCAAGAAAAAGAATCTCAAGCATTACAGCATCGACTTTGGAGTGTGCATATTCTGCGGCAACTGCGTAGAGTATTGCCCTACAAATTGTTTATCGATGACCGAAGAATATGAAATGGCGAGTTACGATCGCCACGAGTTGAATTATGACAATGTGGCTCTCGGTCGATTGCCCTACAAAGTCACTCAAGACCCAATGGTACAGCCTCTGCGCGAGTTGGCCTATTTGCCTAAGGGAGTCACCAATCCTCATGACTTGCCGGCTGGATCTCGGCGGGCAGGTAAGATGCCAGAAGAAATTCTGGACGAGATGGAAGATGAGGACGCTGCGGCGACATCGGAGAGTGCAAAATAAGCTGCATTATGTAGATTGCGTGCAGATGTCGTGCAGGCGCACTTGAGTGAAGTGCACGTCATCAGGTTTGACCATGGGGCTGCGAATCGAAAGTATTTGGGATGCTTGTGACAATTAATCGTGAGGCGAGGAGAGTATCAAGGTGAATTTAGCTGATGGAGTCCAGATTGTTTCCCTAGGGGTGTTGGGAGTCATGATGATTGGCACAGCGCTTGGTGTTGTCCTGTTGTCTAATATCGTGTATTCCGCATTCCTGCTGGGTGGCGTATTTATCAGCATGTCGGGCATGTTCATCTTGCTCAATGCGGGTTTTGTAGCAGCCGCCCAGATTCTTATTTATGTGGGTGCGGTGAACGTTCTGATCTTGTTCGGAATTATGCTCGTCAATAAAGATGAAGATTTCGCGCAAATTCCAAATGCATGGATTGGGCGGACAGCGACTGCGGTGGTGTGTCTAGGGCTATTCGCTTTGCTAGGAACCATGATTTTGGCAACACCCTGGTCACTTTCAACGGCACCCAGCGCAGGTGACGGAGCAACCGTCGAAATTGGGAAACACCTGTTTAGTGATTTTCTACTACCGTTTGAGCTGGCGTCTGTATTGTTGCTGATGGCATTGCTAGGGGCGATTGTGTTGGCACGGCGCGAATTCTTGCCGGACGACGAGTTAGAGCAAGTTGCTAAAGCTCGTCAAGCTGAGTTTATGCTAGCGGAGCGCCCTCGGGAGCTATCAACTGCTAGCAGCAGCCGAAATGCTTCGCAAGAATAGCGAGATCGATTGTCAAGGCATTTGAAGACGTTGGGAGTCATGGTGATATGCAACTTGAATATTTTCTTTTTTTAGCCGCGGCGTTATTTTGCATCGGTATCTTTGGTTTGGTAACGAGTCGAAATGCGATTCGAGTCTTGATGTCGATTGAGCTATTGCTCAATGCAGTCAATCTCAATCTATTGGCGTTTTCAAATTACTTAGACCCTGCAACCATTAAAGGTCAAGTGTTTGGTGTATTTGTAATCACAATTGCAGCGGCTGAATCAGCGGTGGGCTTGGCAATTGTGCTTTCAATTTATCGCAATCGCGACACGGTGGATATGGAGCAATTTAATCTCTTGAAATGGTAGTGGCGTGAAGCTAAACCAGGTCATCATTGCCCACAAAGCAGGAGATGCGCTCAGCAAACGCTGGGCAGAAAAATGTGCTAAACAGCTTGAGAATCGGAACTGTAGTGTATTGATGGGGCCGAGCGGAACCAGCGATAATCCGTATCCGGTGTTCTTAGCGTCGGCTCCTCAAAGTATCGACCTGGCTGTGGTGTTGGGGGGAGATGGCACTGCTCTTGCGGCTGCTCGAAATTTATCTGCCGATGGCATTCCGATTCTGGCAATCAATGTGGGCGGTCATCTTGGTTTTTTAACCGAATCAAGTGATGAGTTTAAGGACACTGAGCACGTTTGGGATCGGCTCCTGCAAGATCGGTTTGCAGTGCAGCGACGGATGATGCTACAGGCGACTACCTATGAACGAAACAATCGCCTTCCTCTAGAACCCATGAGCGATCGCTATTTGGCACTCAACGAGATGTGTGTCAAGCCCGCCTCTGCCGATCGCATGATTACATCCATCCTCGAAATGGAGATTGATGGAGAAGTGGTCGACCAGTATCAGGGGGATGGGTTGATTGTTGCAACGCCAACCGGCTCAACCTGCTATACGGTGGCGGCAAATGGGCCAATTATTCATCCTGGAATGGATGCGATCGCAGTAACTCCGATTTGCCCGCTCAGCCTCTCTAGTCGCCCCATCGTCTTGCCGCCCGGATCGGTTGTGAGCATTTGGCCCCTTGCTGATCGAGACCTGACAACCAAGCTGTGGATGGATGGGGTGTTGGCCACCTCGATTTGGCCGGGTCAGCGAGTCGATATTCGCATAGCAGACTGCCAAGCAAATTTTATTATTCTAAGAGAAAACTATTCTTACTACAAAACGCTGCGCGAAAAGCTCCAGTGGGCAGGTGCGAGAATTCACTACAGCAACAATCATCGCAATTGATCTAGGCTGACACCCTGCATACGCAGCTCAGTATTGTGCAGCTCAGTATTCAGACGATATTCAACAGCGCGATATTCAACAGCGCGATATTCGATAGCGCGATCGCCCTCCGTGTCGTCATCCCCAGCCAAGGCGTAGGCGGTTGCGGCTTTACATCGTCTCAAGCGGATACTCAAAACGCAGTCGATATCTTATATGTGTTGGGCTACGCGGAACGGTTTGAATGGAGTCGGGCGATCGCCATTCCTGACGGCGGCATCACGATTCAGCGCGACCAAGGAGACATCCTGCGATATCTCCAGCGCGATCGATTAGTGGAATAGGCAAACAGCTCCCAGAGATGTTTAGACACCCTTGGGAGCTGATACGGCTATCATGCATTAGTTTGAGCGGTCTTTCCTTTAATTCGAGACTCGTTTCCTTTAGATTGAGACTCATTTCCTTTAGTTCGCGTCTCATTTCCTTTAGTTCGCGTCTCATTTCCTTTAGTTCGCGTCTCGTTTCCTTTAGTTCGCGTCTCGTTTCCTTTAGATTGAGACTCGTTTCCTTTAGATTGAGACTCATTTCCTTTAGATTGAGACTCGTTTCCTTTAGATTGAGACTCGTTTCCTTTAGATTGAGACTCATTTCCTTTAGATTGAGACTCGTTTCCTTTAGTTCGCGTCTCGTTTCCTTTAGTTCGCGTCTCGTTTCCTTTAGATTGAGACTCATTTCCTTTAGTTCGCGTCTCGTTTCCTTTAGTTCGTTGCGCTAATTCATTCGAACGCTGAGGCAAACTTTTCCTTTGAATTCAATTTTCTTGGTGTTGCTGATCAGAGGGATGAATCTTGGAGGAACGGGTTCTCCTGACGGAGACGCTAGCGTCTCTTGAATGCCGCAGGCGCTACGCGGACCGCCCGTACAGTCAGAATTCATATTCATAAATCATCTCTGAATTCAGCAACGCCCCTGGGATTGGGAGGAGTTAATACACGTTCTGCCACCTAACAGTTGATG
>JBNPEG010000015.1:58818-60916 GCA_051117555.1 Elainellaceae cyanobacterium
GAATGCCGCAGGCGCTACGCGGACCGCCCGTACAGTCAGAATTCATATTCATAAATCATCTCTGAATTCAGCAACGCCCCTGGGATTGGGAGGAGTTAATACACGTTCTGCCACCTAACAGTTGATGTATTGCTCAAGCTCCCACGGTGTGACCGCTGCACAATAGGCATTCCATTCCTGATACTTAAATTCTAAAAACGTCTTAGCGGCAGATTCGCCTAACGTTTCCATCATGAGCGAATCGTCTTCTAAGGACTTGAGTCCCTCCAAAAGACTGGTTGGCAAGGTCGCAAGATTTGGGAACTCTGACCCGCGCACAAACATGTTTTCATCTAAGCGCTCTCCTGGCTGAGCATGGGCTTTCATGCCTGCCAGTCCTGCGGCCAGTAGCCCAGCTTGAGCCAAATAGAGCGTTGCAGCTCCATCAATCAAGCGACACTCAAACCGCCCGGCTTCTGGAATTCTCACCATATGAGTGCGATTATTGCCGCCGTATGAGACATAGTGCGGAGCCCATGTGCTGCCAGAAACCGTATTGCCTGTTCCAATTCGCTTATAGGATGTGACGGTTGGGCTGCACAATACCGAAAGCCCACGCGCATGATTCAGCACACCGCCCAAAAATTCATAGCCGATTGCAGATAACCCCACCTCATCCGATTCGTCTAAAAAGGCATTTTGTTTGTCGTTCCAGAGACTCATGTGAATGTGGGCGCCATTTCCGGTGAGATGGCTGAATGGCTTGGGCATAAAGGTAGCCGTCAGTCCCCGCTGTTCTGCTAGGGTTTTCACCATGTATTTGAAAAACACGTGGCGATCGGCGGTAACGAGCGCATCATTGTAAGTCCAGTTGATTTCAAACTGTCCATTTGCGTCTTCGTGGTCGCACTGGTAAGGTTCCCAACCCAAATCTTCCATGTACCCGACCAGCGTTGAAATAAAATCAAACTGCCGCATCAGATTGAGCTGGTCGTAGCAGGGGCGCACAGCAGTATCTTTTGAATCAGCGATTTCATACCTCTGATTGACATGCTTGAGCAAGAAAAACTCGGCTTCGACTCCTGTTTTGTAGCGATATCCTGTCGCTTCACACTGCTGCAAAATTCGCTTGAAAATCACTCTAGGGGAGGCGTCAAAGGGTTCACCGTCTAAATAGACGTCGCTGGCCAGCCAACCCACATTTTGCTGCCAGGGGAGAACGATGAGCGACTCTGGGTCGGGAATTGCAGCAATATCGTGCGCATCAGGACCTAATCCTAAGTTGGATGCAAATGGAGCAAAGCAGGCTCCGTCTGTCTCAACTGAGGCAATCTTAGCGGCAGGAACTAGCTTTGACCGAGTTCCGCCTAATAGATCGGTATAGGACACCAAGAAAAAGTCAAGGTTCAGCTCTTTCGCTATTTCAGCTAATGTGCGATCGCGCGACAGAATGCTAACCACAGCAAATCCTCAAGACACACTTGCCACCAAGTAAATCAATCTTGTTATGACAAGTTTGTATCACGAGATACTTATCGCTGACATGTTCCCGAATCACAGCCTGGATAGGGAGATTGATAGGTCTCTGATCGTTTGCCAAACCAGCTATAGCGATGATCACGAACTTGCTCATAGAGGCGATCGCCTGCTGATTTCACGCCAGGGAGCGATCGGTAGGCATTGATAAAGAGTTCTCCCATCGGCAATAATCGCCCAATCTCTTCTGCCGCAGCACTCCCTTGCCACTGATTTTGGGGCTGATCGGCATCGATCAATATCATGCCCAACTCACAGTCTTGCGGCGTAATATCAAGCTGATTCAGTGCCTCTTCATCTTGCATTGGCACATATCGAAAGCGATCGCCCTGATCCAAGGTTTCTAAAAGCCTGACGAGATTAGTACACAGGTTACACTGCCCGTCATAGATAACGTAATACATGGTTCTAGGTTAGCTCCCTATGCGATTTGCATTTAGCGCTGCACACTTAAACATGGTAGCTATCGCATAAGGATTAGCGCAGCGAGACCCACGCCGTCCCAGAACTTTGGCTTTCTCAATAGCCCGATAAATTTTCTAACTCTATAACCCGATAGATTTAGATTGGATGCCCCACTAAG
>JBNPEG010000116.1:0-21322 GCA_051117555.1 Elainellaceae cyanobacterium
AAGGGGCATTCAAGAAAGGCGCAGCCTTGCCGAAGGCAATAACCCAACGCCCGCATGGGTTACGCTATCGCTTTAGCGAAGCCATGCCCGAAGGGCTATACCCATCCTACATTTGATTCCGCCCACCGCTCACAACCCATCTGGGATTGCTATATCTGAAAGTTTGGGTTACATTACATTCCTTAACGGTTCACGACTCATCTGCATCATTTTTACAATTCAAGACTTAAAATAGAATTTCTGTCTTCTTGGCTCATCGATTAGGTGTCTTACCTATGGTCAATGAGTGACGTATCAGAACACCCTACTGTTGTGAATCGGTGACTTCTTGTTGTGGTTCTTTGGCTAAGCTCCGAGCATTTACAACACATCGCTGCTCATGCCGAACACACTTACCCGGACGAGTGTTGCGGCATTATGTTAGGCACAGATCAGCAGGGCGATCGCCCCTGCAAAATTTTGGTGGAGCTTTGGAGCGTTGGCAATGCATGGGATGTAGATGCCGCGAATGCCATGGCCGATGTTGATACTCGATTTAACGCTGATGATTTCACAAAATCTCGACGCTACTGGATTGATCCGCTCGATATGCTGTCTGCTCAGCGATATGCGCGCGATCGCCAGATGAATATCATCGGAATTTATCACTCTCATCCAGACCATTCGGCTACTCCATCCGAGTGCGATCGCGCCTGTGCTTGGCCTCAATATTCGTATGTGATTGCCTCGGTTCAACGAGGGCGGGTCAGCGACATCCTCAGTTGGACGCTCAACCCTCAGCATCAGTTTGAAGCCGAACCGATGCTTACAACAGAAGCATCAACCCGGGTATGATTCATCAATAAATCGATGAACAATCTGCCCCACACTCCGACGGTTTGATTCCTATCCACTTCAATTTATTTCCGCCCAATTGCCATGCTGAATCCCAATTTGAATGATATTCAATTAACTCGCGAAGAATATGAGCGCTATTCGCGCCATCTAATCCTGCCAGAAGTCGGGCTAGACGGACAAAAACGCCTCAAAGCCGCCAGCGTGCTCTGTATCGGCACAGGAGGATTGGGGTCGCCGCTGCTTCTATATCTTGCTGCCGCAGGTATCGGTCGCTTAGGAATTGTCGACTTTGACGTGGTCGATCGCTCAAATCTCCAGCGTCAGGTTATCCATGGGACTTCATGGGTCGGCAAGCCCAAGATCGAATCCGCAAAACATCGGATTCTCGAAATTAATCCGGCTTGCCAGGTCGACCTCTATGAAACTCGTCTCAGTTCTGAGAACGCGTTAGATCTCATCAAAGACTATGACCTCGTCGTTGATGGCACCGACAATTTTCCAACGCGCTATCTGGTTAACGATGCCTGTGTCTTGCTAAACAAGCCAAACGTCTATGGCTCAATTTTCCGATTTGAAGGGCAGGCAACCGTCTTTAACTACGAAGACGGTCCCAACTATCGCGACCTTTATCCTGAGCCCCCCCCTCCTGGGCTCGTGCCTTCGTGCGCAGAAGGAGGAGTTTTGGGTGTCCTTCCTGGGATCATCGGCACCATTCAAGCAACCGAAACTATCAAAATCATTCTGGGAAAAGGCACGACACTTAACGGACGCCTGTTGCTCTTCGATTCCCTCAATATGTCGTTTAGAGAACTAAAGCTTCGCCCCAATCCAGAGCGTCCAATTATCGAAAAACTGATCGATTACGAGCAGTTTTGTGGCATTCCCCAAGCCAAAGCAGCAGAAGCCCAACAGCAAGCAGCCATGGAAGAAATCACCGTTCAAGAACTCAAGCAACTACTCGACAGCAGTTCTCAAGAGTTTGTTCTGCTCGATGTCCGCAATCCCCATGAGTATGACATTGCTAAGATTCCCGGATCGGTCTTGGTTCCGCTATCCGAAATCGAAAATGGCGAAGGAATAAACAAAGTTAAAGATCTGGTCAATGGTCATCGTCTCGTCGTTCACTGTAAGGCGGGATCGCGATCGGCCAAGGCGATTGGCATTCTTAAAGAGTTAGGGATCGAAGGAACTAACGTCAAGGGTGGGATTCTAGCTTGGAGTCGTGAAGTCGACGCTTCCGTTCCTGAATATTAGGCATTTGAAGAAGCAATCTGCAAAATTGCTAGTGCTGTGCTAGACGGTCGGGTTTTACTTCTACGCCGTCAGACATTAGCCATCAGACATTAAAGGGGGACTCATCAGAAAGGTCCCCCTTTGTAATGGCTACGAATGTACAGCCCTAGGGGCTCAGGTTTGTGTCTAGACCGCGCGGCGCGCGAGTTCTACACACGTTCAGCATCCTAACGCGAGAGCGTAAGGCCATAATGGCTAAGAAAAGTCGATGCCAGCTATGATGCGGTTTTTTTAGAAGGTAGTGAGGAACACTACATCTACACCTAAGATGCTACCGCTGATGACTGGCGATTCCCTTTGACAGGAGCCGGTGGCTCAATGGGGCTTTGTAGCATGAACAGCAACAATGGATTGCTCTTATACTCGCGTCGGAGAGCCCGCCGAAGTCCAGCTTCGATATGAGCTTGAAGTTTTGTCCAATCAACGTCCATCTCATTATTGGCAAACGTGTGAGTAAACTCAGACCACCGATCTCGCAGCACATCTTCGATGGTTGACGTTGCGATATCTTCTAGACGAGATGGTGATGCTGATGTCACCACACCTCGTAAATGAAGTTGGGGCTTCGACACGAGTTTGCCATTCCAATCGACTGATGCTGCGATCGTGATGACGCCATCTCCAGCAAGCTGTTGGCGATCCTTGAGAACTCGCTCATGCACCATGCCAGACCGAGATGCATCGACCAATTCGATACCAGATTGAACAGTTCCGGCGATTTTGATGCTGTCTTGGGTCAGTTCAATGACATCACCATTATTGACAATCACCATATTTTCTTTAGGAATTCCCATGTTCTGAGCCGTTTGCGAATGCTTTATCAGCATCCGATGCTCACCGTGGACTGGCACAAAGAATTTAGGTCGGGTCATCGCCAACATTAACTTCTGGTCTTCTTGAGAACCATGCCCTGAGACATGCAGACCTTCTTGACGCCCGTATAACACTTTTGCACCCTGCATCATCAACTTGTCAATTGTGTTGACGACTGCAATGGTGTTGCCCGGAATGGGGTTTGCCGAAAATACAATCGTATCCCCTTCTTGGACTCTGATTTGCCGATGCTCTTTATTAGAAATGCGAGTTAAGGCGGCCATCGGCTCACCCTGCGACCCCGTTGTCAAGATGAGAACGCCTTCGGGAGGCATCTTGTTAATCTTATTCAACGGCATAAACAAATCATCGCTGCATTTGATATAACCCAGCGTACGCGCTTGAGCAATCACGTTTAACATCGATCGCCCCACGACGGCTACCATGCGGCGATGCTTTTGAGCCAGTTCTAGGATCATGTTGATTCGATGTACCGATGAGGCAAACGTGGTGACAATCAACCGTCCTGGGGCTTGATGAAACACACGATCGAGATTGGGATATACAGATCGCTCTGACGGAGTTTGTCCTGG
This sequence comes from Elainellaceae cyanobacterium, assembly GCA_051117555.1. Classification (GTDB taxonomy): domain Bacteria; phylum Cyanobacteriota; class Cyanobacteriia; order CAZCXK01; family CAZCXK01; genus DBGGTD01. The sequence continues at coordinate 3,537 of JBNPEG010000116.1, forward strand.
AACCTCTGCATTCGTCGAATCGCTCAGCAGACACAGTACACCTTTTTCGCCATGCTCAGCGAGTTTCTGAAAGTCAAAAAACTCTCCATCGACTGGCGTATGGTCAACCTTGAAATCTCCGGAGTGGATCACAACCCCAATTGGCGTATGAATTGCAACAGTGAAGCTGTCAGCAATGGAGTGCGTATTGCGGATATATTCTACAAAGAAAGATTTGCCGATGCGAACCATATCACGAGGACGAACCGTACGCAGTTCTGTGCGATCGGCAACGCCTGCCTCTTCTAGCTTGCCCTCTAACAATGACATTGCTAATCGAGGACCATAAATGACAGGAATATCAAACTGTTTGAGATGAAATGCAATTCCGCCAATATGGTCTTCGTGACCGTGCGTTACAACCATTCCCTTAATTTTGTGGCGATTTTCACGCAGGTACGTCATGTCCGGTAAAACAATATTGACCCCGTGCATGCCGTCTGTCGGAAATGATAAGCCTGCATCAATCAAAATAATTTCGTCATTGATTTCAAAGACACAGGTATTCTTACCAATCTCGTGCAGACCTCCGAGAGGGATGATTTTAAGGGTGCTTGAAGGTTCGTTCTGACTCATGTAAATCCTATATAGATAACGGTTTTCAGCGACTCCACTGCATGATAGAAATAATGGAGTCAATAGAGGCAAGCCTAGTTCTGAATGACAGCTTGTTACCTCAGAGGGTGAACGTGCATTGCACGATTTAGATAGAACTATTCGATTGAATGGTTAGCGAGACTATAGCGAGACTATTTAGTTGTCAGGAAACCTATCGGAGAACTGCGGTGGCTGAGATGCTTTAAGCAATTAGGCAGGTTTGGGGGTTGAGGCTCTACGTCTATTACCATGATGCCAATACTTAAATGCTGACCTTTGATTCTGACCTCTCGAGATAGTGACTAAGACGCTGGTAAAAGGTCTAATGTGCTCATTGCGGACTTCAGCGTTTGGGTGAGGGTAGATGTGTTGTCAGCTAACGGCAGGCGCGTTGCGCCAACGTGCCAACCTTGAAGCTGTAATGCCACCTTAATGGAAATTGGATTGGTTGTGGCGAATAGCGCTTTGAACAATGGAAATAGACGCAAATGGGTATGGATTGCAGCCTTATTCTGCCCCGCCTCAAACGAACGAATCATATTCTGAATTTGCTCACCGACTAAATGACTAGCAACGCTTACAACCCCTTGACTTCCCACAGCCAGCATAGGGAGCGTAAGCGAATCATCACCTGAATAGATGCTGAAGTCGGGAGATGTCAACGCACGAACCTGACTGACCTGATCGAGTTTGCCGCTTGCCTCTTTAACGCCAACAACATTGTCGAGCTCTGCAAGTCGAGCGATGGTTTCGGGGGCCAGATTTTGCCCCGTTCGACCTGGGATGTTGTAAAGCACCATTGGCAAATCTAAGCTTGCTTCAGCGATCGCGCGAAAATGTTGATATAGCCCATCCTGGGGAGGCTTATTATAGTACGGTACGACCTGCAACGTGCCGTCTAGCTTAAGTTTATCAGCTTTTTGGGTTGCAGCGATCGCCTCACGGGTGGAGTTTGAACCTGTGCCTGCAATAACTTTGGCCTTGCCAGAGACGGCACGCTGAACAACTTGAAAAAGCTGATACTCTTCATCCCACGTTAATGTTGGGGATTCTCCAGTCGTGCCGCAAATAACCAGTGCATCGCTTCCATGATCGACTAAATGTGTTGCTAATCGTTCAGCAACAGCGTAATTCACGCTGCCGTCTTCACTAAACGGCGTAATCATCGCTGTAATAACTCGTCCAAAGCTGGTCACACCTGACTAACTCCTCATGTTTTAATCAATAAAATTCTGTTCGATGAATTTAGAAGCGCTCCAAATGATTATTTACACTGCTCTAAACGGTTAAACGTTTTAGATGAGTAGGATACTAAATCTGAGCAAAATCTACTTTCCTGAATTTGACCATGATACGCATCTAATAAGCGTCCAAACCATTGAGATATCATGATCAACTGATAGAGCATTTGTAGCAAAACCAATTATTTGGCGCCGACAACCGCTCTGCTGCTGGGCTTAATCAAATCTTGATCAGCCAAAACTTCAGCAATTTGAACTGCATTTAGAGCTGCGCCTTTGCGAATCTGATCGCCGCACAACCAAATCTCCAATCCGCACGGGTTAGAAATATCAGTCCGGATTCGACCCACAAGAACATCATCTTGCCCAGTCGCATCGATAGGCATCGGGAAATAATTTGCTTGCCAATCCTCGATTAGCTTGATGCCGGGTGATTGGCTTAAAATTTCTCTTGCCCGATTAACACTAAATGGCGTATCAAATTCTAAGGTTATGGACTCGGAATGGGCTCGAAGAACTGGAACTCGGACGCAGGTTGCTTTGATGCGCAAATCAGGAACCTTAAAGATCTTACGGGTTTCATTGACCATCTTCATTTCTTCTTCACAATACCCCTGCTCATCTAGGGATGAATTGTGAGGGAACAGATTGAACGCTAATGGATATGGAAATATAGCCGCTGTCGGATCGTGGCCGTTTAAGATGGCTTGCGCTTGTTCTTTAACTTCCTCCATTGCTCGTGCACCAGCACCGCTAGCCGATTGATAGGTCGCCGCTAAAATTCGCTGAACCTGCTGCACCTGATGCAGCGGCCAAACCGCGATCGCCATTAAAATCGTCGTGCAATTTGGATTGGCAATTATTCCATTGTGAGATGCGAGCGCCTCTGGATTGACCTCTGGAACGACCAAAGGCACCTCCGGACTCATCCGAAACGCACTAGAGTTATCAATAACAACAGCACCTGCCGCAACGGCTTTAGGAGCCCATGTTTTTGATACGGAGCCACCTGCTGACGCTAGAACCAAATCTACATCATCGAAGGCGCGATCGCTCACAGATTCGACGGTCAGCGTTTCCCCTCGAAACGTCAATGTGCTTCCAGCAGAACGCTCTGAGGCAAGCAACTTTAGATTCGATATCGGGAAATGTCGCTGCTCTAGCAAGTCCAGCAATTCATTCCCGACAGCGCCAGTTGCTCCTAAAATGGCAACTCGATATGTCTGAGGCAAATTAAATTCCTCCCATCACTAAAATACCATTGGTGAATGTCACTATAAAATTTACGGATACTTTTAAGATTATTTAAGACTATAAAGTCTGATAGAAATCCCTTGGTGCTTATTGATTCCTAATTCCTGAATGACTTCCTTAATACTTGACAGATAGCGATCCCAAATCGCTTGTGAATCGTGTGTGAGTAGTGAATCGGACGGCGCCCGCCCCACCACTCACACCCTATCTGGGATTGTTAGAGATTAATTCGGATGCAGCTTTGGCACACAAATCAATATAAAAGTAATGGTAATGTCTAAAAAGAATACTAAGCCTATCGTATCAAACGTTCCTATAAATTTACCGCGTATCTAATTTACATTCATCCTAGTCAATTATTTTAATTATCTCATTTTTTAATCTTGACGGCGTTGAATCATGCCAGAAGCTTGCAATCATAGACCATTGATTGATTGAGACGTTAGGCAATATGAATAGTTGCAGTCATCACAAAATTTACCCCAGCCGGGGGCAACGCCCCCAAACCCCTTTGGATTCTCCCAAAAATTGGTTTGGGATTGCTATATCAGGTTATTGATTCAATCAAACCCACCGACTTGCGACAGAATCGGTTAGTATAGCTAATTGCGGAAAGCATAGTGATTCTGCCAATCAGACATTGCTAACCGGAAATCCTTCAAGACGCTGCAACGAGAAGTTCTGATGAAAGTTACCCAGGAAAAGTTACCCGCTAGCCAACTCGGTTTAGAAATCGAAATTCCATCTGAGATGTCTCGCGATGCGTACGAGAAGACACTCCAAGAATTCAAGCGTTCTGTCAAAGTTCCTGGATTTCGAAAGGGGAAAGTGCCCCGCCAGGTTTTGATTCAGCGATTTGGCTCTGAGCGACTCAAAGCAGCCGTCTTAGAAGAGTTGGTCGAGGATGGCATTAGGAAAGCAGTCGAACAAGAAGATATCGAAGCCATCGGCAATTTCCAGCTTCGTTCATCGTTTGAGGACCTCCTCAAGCAATTTGAACCGGGAGCAGCATTGACCTTTTCGGCTGCCGTTGATGTTCAACCGGAAGCAACATTAACGCAGTATAAGGGGCTAGAGGTCAAAGCTGAAGAGGTTCAATACGATCCTCAAAACGTTGAAAACATTCTGAGCGATTACCAAAATCGCGTGGCAACCCAGGTGCCGGTCGAAGATCGGGCAGCCCAGATTGGAGATATTGCAATTGTTGACTTTGTAGGACGTTTGACGGGTGGTGATTCTGAGGCAGACTCTGAGGAGGACTCTGAAGCAGAGGATGAGTCTCGTGAAATACCCGGTGGTTCAGCCGAAGATTTTCAGATTGAGTTACAGAGCGATCGCTTTATTGAAGGATTCGTTGATGGCATCGTCGGCATGAACCCCGGTGAGACTCGTGAACTTTCGGTCACATTTCCAGACGATTACCCTCAACAAGAGCTAGCAGGGAAGCCAGCCGTCTTTACCGTAACGCTCAAAGATTTGAAGGAAAAAGAGCTTCCAGAACTGGATGACGATTTCGCTCAAGAAGTCAGCGAATTTGAAACGATGGACGAATTGCGCAAATCGCTAGAGTCTCGATATCAGGAAGAAGCTCAGCAGCAAACCAAGTCCAATAAAGAAGACGCTCTAACTGAAGCCCTCGTGGATCAGTTGAGCGTTGAGCTGCCGGAAACACTGATTCGGCGTGAGGTCGACTTTTTAGTGACTCAAACCGCGATGCAGCTTGAAAATCAAGGGCTTGATATTCGCAAAATGCTGACGCCTGAGTTGATCGAACAGATGAGAGCGCGATCGCGCCCAGAAGCCATCACTCGCCTACGGCGTACATTGGCGCTGGGTGAAGTTGCGAAGCAGGAATCTATTCAAGTTGAGCCTGATGCGGTTAAGGCAAAAGTTGATGAAATCATGGCGAATTTAAGCGATCGAGACGTTGATCGCGATCGCCTTATACAAGTCGTCGAAGAAGACCTGCTGAAAGAAAAGATTCTCGCGTGGCTCGAAGAACATGCCACCGTCGAATTAGTTCCTGAAGGCTCTCTACAACCTGAAGAGGCTGAATCCACTGAGAACGTAACTCCAGAAAGTGAACCCGAGAGTGAACCCGATGCCTCATCGGCTGTAGTAGACGTAGAAGCATCCACTGAGGTCACACCTTCAGAGGCTGACAATGCTGAACCCGAACGCCCAGAAACTTCCGAATCGTCTGCTCCATCTGGCAAGAAGACCACTCAAGAGACGTCGGAGTCCACCGAGCCAGAATCATTAAACGACCCGAAATCAAAATCGTGACGATTAATTTCAGGTCACGTCTGATTAGATTCGGTGACTGTTTAATTAAGTCACTGGGCGTTAATTAAGTCACTGGGCGAACTATATGAGTCCAAACACGGATTCTTTATGAGTCCAAACGCGGATTCTTCGTCAAGATGCTAGTTTGTGGATGCTGTGGGGATCAACCGAGCAAAATTTGGAGACATTTCGAAGTCGGTCACCTCGCCAGATTGAGTTAAGGGATAATGTGAATATGGCAAACTCAATTCTTAAATGCTTAGAATTCAAATAGCCACACCGGTCATCAAAACTTTATAACGACTCACCTCATTCATTTTTTCTATGCTTGTATCTCAGTCCTCGGATTATCTGATTAACAGCGCTCACCGCTCAGATTTATACTCAATCGGAGCGATGCCCTATGAGCTTCAGAGTGTTGTTCCAATGGTTGTTGAACAATCAGGTCGAGGTGAACGCGCATTCGATATTTACTCTCGCCTGCTTCGAGAACGGATTATCTTCCTCGGCACTCAAGTCAACGATGAAGTCGCTGACTCAATCGTGGCTCAACTCTTGTTTCTGGACGCTGAAGAGCCAGAAAAAGATATTCAGCTCTATATCAATTCTCCCGGCGGATCTGTCACGGCGGGCATGGCCATTTATGACACCATGCAGCAAATTCGACCGGATGTAGCAACCATTTGTTTTGGTCTTGCTGCTAGTATGGGAGCGTTCTTACTAGCTGCGGGAGCGCCCGGTAAGCGCCTATCCCTGCCTAGTTCGCGAATCATGATTCACCAGCCGCTAGGCGGTGCTCAGGGGCAAGCGGTAGATATCGAAATCCAAGCTCGGGAAATCTTGTATCATAAGCGAAAGCTTAATGAACTGCTGGCTCATCATACGGGGCAGCCCTTAGAAAGAATCGAGACAGATACCGACCGCGACTTTTTTATGTCAACGGCAGAAGCGAAAGAGTATGGTCTGATTGATCAGATCATCGCCAAGCGAAATCTGCCAGCGCCAGGAGAGCCTGTTACTGCATCATAAGGGGCAATTATGTCGAAATATGACTCCCATCTAAAATGTTCATTCTGTGGAAAGTCGCAGGAACAAGTTCGTAAGCTGATTGCCGGACCAGGAGTCTATATCTGTGATGAATGCGTCGATCTCTGTAATGAAATTTTAGATGAGGAGTTGTTTGATTCAAGCTCGTCGGTTCCCCCACCCTCTCCTCGGCGTGAGCAACAACCGGAAAAGCGAAAAGCGCGATCGCCTCATATTTCACTAGGGCAAATGCCCAAGCCAATGGAGATTAAGAAGCATCTTGATCAGCACGTAATCGGGCAAGATGAGGCAAAAAAGGTACTCTCAGTGGCGGTGTATAACCACTACAAGCGCCTAGGCTGTGAACAGCTTAAAGGGAGTGGTCGGGGAGACGATTCTGTCGAGCTGCAAAAGTCAAATATCCTGTTGATTGGTCCGACGGGCTGTGGCAAAACGTTGCTAGCTCAGACCCTTGCTGAAATGCTCGATGTGCCCTTCGCAGTGGCGGATGCTACAACGCTGACTGAGGCAGGCTACGTAGGTGAAGACGTTGAGAATATCTTGCTACGACTTCTGCAAGTTGCCGACTTAGATGTCGAAGAAGCGCAGCGCGGCATTATTTATATCGACGAGATCGACAAAGTTGCCCGCAAGAGCGAAAATCCATCCATTACTCGCGATGTGTCGGGCGAAGGAGTGCAGCAGGCTCTTCTCAAGATGCTGGAAGGGACTCTTGCAAATGTTCCTCCCCAAGGTGGGCGTAAGCATCCCTACCAAGACTGCATTCAAATCGATACCACCAACATTCTCTTTATCTGTGGGGGAGCATTTGTTGGGCTAGAGAAAACGGTTGAGCAGCGCACGGGTAAGAAGTCTATCGGGTTTATTCAACCGGGCGATCGCCTGACGAAGGAAAAACGCGCAGCAGATATTCTGAAGCATCTTGAGCCCGACGATCTCGTTAAATTTGGGATGATTCCTGAATTCATCGGGCGGGTTCCGGTTGTTGCCGTTGTTGATCCGCTTGATGAAGATGCCCTAACCGAAATTCTGACCGAGCCCCGCAATGCGCTAGTGAAGCAATATCAAAAGCTGCTGAAGATGGACAATGTTCATCTTGAGTTTAAGCAGGATGCGATTCGGGCGATCGCCAAAGAGGCATATCGTCGGAAGACTGGGGCGCGAGCGCTTCGAGGCATCGTCGAAGAACTTATGCTGGATGTAATGTATGAGTTGCCGTCCCGTAAGGACGTGACTCGCTGTATCGTAACTCGTGAGATGGTTGAGAAGCGTTCAACCGCAGAGTTATTAGTGCATCCATCATCGTTGCCTAAGCCAGAATCTGCTTAAAATCCAGCAACGTGATAACTGACATGGGTTAAGAGCGCTGGCGGTCTTACCGTTGATCGGGGTTCAAACTAGAGATGCCGTATATCGATATTCGTGGCGTTAATCACTACTACGAGTGGATTAGCGATGCAAAATCTACCGATTTGTCTCAACCCAAAACCGAAAAGCCCGTTATGGTTTTTCTGCATGGATGGGCAGGTTCGACGCGATATTGGGAAAGCACAGCACGAACATTAGCCCCTTATTTTGATTGCTTGCTCTATGATCTCAGAGGATTTGGGCGATCGCTCCTACCTAGACCCATCCAGGTTGAGGTAGACGCGTTGGGCTATGAGTTAGAAAGCTACGCTGATGATTTAGCGATTTTGTTAGATCAGTTCGGCATTGATTCTATCTATCTCAACGCCCATTCGACAGGGGCTTCCATTGCTACGCTGTTTCTCAATCGCTATTCAACCCGCGTCAAACGTGCCATTCTCACGTGCAGTGGCATTTTTGAATACAATGAACGCGCGTTTGGGGCATTTCATACCTTCGGAGGCTATGTGGTGCGGTTTCGCCCCAACTGGTTCTTAAGCATTCCATTCCTTGAGCGCATGTTCATGGCTCGATTTTTGCATCGTCAAATTCCGGGTGCTGACCAACGAGCCTTTCTTGAGGATTTTCTGAAAGCAGATTACGAAGCCGCCCTCGGTACAATCTACACGGCTGTGAGCAAATATGCGGCTGATACGATGCCCAAAGAGTTTGCCCGCCTGAGCGTTCCAACCCTTTTGATATCTGGGCAATACGACAAAATTATCCCGGCTGAGATGGGGCGACAGGCAGCCGCTCTGAGCGATGCAGTTACGCAGGTTGTCATCCCCAAGACGTCTCATTTCCCGATGCTAGAAGACCCACCTACGTATTTGCAACACGTACAAGAATTTCTTCAGGCTGAGGTTGCTAGCATGACTCACTAGCGATCGCTGGAATGATACGGGTACTCGTTTTGCGACCTGGCTATTGGGTGATCCAGAAATAGTCAGCAATAGGAGTCCCGTTTTCGTCTAGAGACTCAGTATCGCCGCCTGGATTGAGCAGGAGCGATCGCTGGCTAAACCCATTAACTCCGCTTAAACGGCGTTCAACTCGGCTCGGAATTCCATATCCATAGACTAAATGACCTTGCCCTGCCAGAACCACAAGTTGGGTATCGGGGTTGGTCATCCAAAAGTCTGCAATCCGCTCCGCCATCGTTTCATCCCACAAGACCTGAGCCAGAAAAAAATTTTCAAAGTTTTCGCTATTGCCGTGGCCGTGATGAGATTGGTTAAAAATAGTGGACAGCATTTGCTGATACAGGTGGTTATCCGTGCGAATGTCTGATTCGGGCGGAATCCATTGCCGGTCGGATTCGTTAAGACTTCCGAGCCCGTTCCGTGCTACTTTCCGAGTAATCTCGGCAGGCACATTTAAGGCAAGGACCGGAATATTTTGAGCGTGAGCAAATTCAAGAATCGGGGCGTAGTAGCTCCAGGGAAACCCCCACCGCTGATCGTATTCACTTTGCTGGCGCAATTCATCTGCTGAAATATCTCCGGCTAGATACGCATCTAAAACCGATTGAAACGGACGCTGAAACATTTCCATCCCGATCGCCAGTCGCGGATTACGCTGGTATAGTTCTTGAATAATGGCCATCTGGGCGTCATGGTCTTCTTGACTGTCATGGGTTTCTCCCAGATACACGACATCAGCATCGGCTAGCTCTTGAAATACCTGCTGGCGATCGACCGTCTGCTGGCTGCCAGCGTATTGGATCTGGGAGTCTGAAAGGATCTGGAGTTTGCTTACGTTAGGGTCTGGAACGGCATTGCACGCGGCAGTTGAAATCATGGATGACAGAACGATGAATCCTAATGACCAACCCCAGATCCGCAACCCCATCCTAATTCTGATGCCAGCGATAGAATAGTTCATGTAAATAATGATGACACAGGTGAGCGATCGCCGCCTTGACACTCAGTCATCCAGTCTGAACGAATCTAAAGACGAGATGCCTAAGCATTACACTTCATTGCAAAGTGTCAATTTAATACTGGCTTGCGTGATACGGTCGTTACCAATGATTCATACAAGGCAAAACTCTTGTAGAGAGTGTAAAGGTTTATTCATGATGGAGAACACGTTGGTTACCAATTCAAATCCCGTATCAAATCAAACTCCTTCTCCCCGCGAAGATTTCAGCGAATATGTTGCCCATCTTCAGCTTCATATGGCGTTACAAGCTCGAAATTTAGTGCCGACCTTGACTCAAACTGCTGACACCCGTGAACAGCTTCTACATCAAACTCAGGCTGACTTTGAGAAATTTGTCTCCCGTCAGATGGTGTAGCTGACTTGTGTAACATTTTGCAAACTCGCCTAGATTTGGTCATCATGGGAGAGGCACCGAAATTTAAAGCCAATTCGATAACGTTTGATCGGTCTAAGCGAGTTTAGTTTTGTCATTAGCTCAGGCACTCAATTCCCAACAACGCTCTAACCTGTGGGTTTTATTCGCCGCAGGTCTTTTATTTTGGTCGGGGTTGGCAGCCATGTTGCCGACCCTGCCCCTCTATATTCAAGACATTGGTGGAACGAGCCAGCAGGTCGGGCTCGTAATGGGCTGTTTTGCCTTGGGTTTATTAATTTCACGACCCCGATTAGCTCGACTCGCTGACAATCGCAGTCGAAAGATCGTACTACTGATTGGTATGGCAGCGATCGCCATTGCGCCACTTGGGTACGCGATCGCCGCATCGATTCCTCTTTTGATGGTGGTTCGGGCCTTTCATGGCATCAGCATTGCCGCCTTCGCAACGGCCTATGTTGCGCTGGTGGTTGATTTGTCTCCTGCCGCGAATCGAGGAGAACTCATCGGTTACATGAGTCTGGTCAATCCGCTGGGATTAGCGATAGGGCCTGCTCTGGGAGGGTTCTTACATGAGTGGAAGGGCTTCATCCCGGCATTTTTGATGGCTGCAGGACTCGGCATGATTGGCTTAATTTGCACCAGTCGCGTTCAAGAACCTGAGAAAAATCAATTCCCCACTCCCGACAAATCCCTTCAGACGCAAAATTTTTGGCGGATGCTGATTTGTCCTCATATTCGGGTGCCTGCCTTTGTGTTGCTGATGGTGGGGCTAGCATTTGGCACGATTACGAGTTTTGCACCGCTCTACATCAAAGAAGCAGGCGTTGAGCTGAATGTCGGGCTGTTTTATACGGCTGCGGCGATCGCCAGCTTTAGCATTCGACTCTTTACCGGACGAGCTTCCGATCGCTACGGGCGAGGCTTGTTTATCTCAATCAGTTTAGGGCTTTACGTATGTGCGATGCTGGCACTGTGGCGAGCCGATAGTGCGGTCACGTTTCTGTTTGCCGGTATTCTCCAAGGGGCAGGCGGCGGAACGCTCATTCCTATGATCGCAGCGCTGATGGCAGATCGGTCAAAACCTGCCGAGAGGGGGCGAACCTTTGGGCTATGCATGGTCGGCTTTGATGTAGGTATTGCTATGGCAGGCCCTATCGTCGGGGCGATCGCCGACCAGGTTGGATATCGAGATGTCTTTGGGCTTGCGGCAGTCTTAGGACTTGTTGGGCTGGGCGTATTCCTTACTCAGTCGAGTAAAGACATTGCTCAATCACTACGGTTTGCAACAGGTCGCGGACCTGATGTGTATGCGATCGCTCAACCGACTTTCTCAGCGCCCAACCAGGGGCAAAATCCTTAACAGGCAAAAATATTTTTGCCTGTTAAGCAAACATAAATCGGGTCTGGATATCCGCTCGATTTTAATAAAACGGGCTAGGAGGGATTCGAACCCCCGACACCGTGGTCCGTAGCCACGTGCTCTAGTCCACTGAGCTACAAGCCCCCGTCCAAATATTGATAATAGCACACTTGATTTGAATGACACAAAATTCTTCATTCTCCTCGGCTGATCAAGCTCCCCAGCAAACGCTGACCCATCTTGATTCCCAGGGGCAGGCACAGATGGTCGATGTGTCTGCCAAATCGCCTAATAGTCGGCAGGCGATCGCCACGGGACAAGTGCGCATGTTGCCGACGACCTTCGCCACCATTCAAGCGGGCAATGCTCCAAAAGGAGACGTGTTAGGTACGGCAAGACTGGCAGGCATCATGGCCGCTAAACAAACGGCTCACCTGATTCCCCTTTGTCATCCATTGCCGCTTCAGAAAGTTGAGGTATCGCTGACGCCGGATGAGCAGTTACCGGGCTACCATATTCAAGCCGAGGTGAAAACGAACGCTGAAACTGGCGTCGAAATGGAGGCGCTGACGGCTGTTTCAGTGGCAGCCTTGACCCTCTACGACATGGCAAAAGCTCTAGAAAAGTCGATCAAAATTGAAGCCATCCAGCTTCTTAGCAAAACGGGCGGAAAATCAGGCGACTATCATGCTCAGGTTGACTAGGCGGTGTCGGGAGAAATTAGGCGCAGCGCTTGAACCAAAATTTTCGATTTGTCGATAATCTCTTCTAACTCATCCGCATCATAACGTCCATCCAATACCTCCAATGAGGCTTCGTCGATCGCGTTAAGGTAAGCCTCTTCTAAAATGTCTGCTAACTCGTCTGGCGCCAAATAATAACCGCCTGCTTTGCGCCGCCGGTTCTCTCGCTGAATTTCTCGCACAGAATTGCGGATCGAAACCTCCCAAGACCGTGTTGTTCGGTTTTCTGCATGTTGTTTGATGAGATGCAGCAACAGAATAACCGCATAACTCCGAATTGTTTTGACAATTCCTTTTCGACCCATCTCTTCTAGATCGTCAACAATGGCAAGCGATCCCCGAATATCTCCCTTCAGAAGTAATTCCTTTAGCTCTAGTAATTCTTCCATAGCGGTTTTATTCAATGAGAACAGAAGCCAAGCACTGGGATAGCTTAATCTTAAAGCTATAGTCTGAACCTGCGTGAGGCGCAACATCATGCACGAACTTCGAGCGATCGCAATCGATTTAGCGCCGCTGCCAACTCAAATGAACGAAAGACCGCTAAATCGCCTTCTGGATATCGAGTCAGCACATCTAGCCCATCAGCGTCAATGTCTGCAATGATTCGGTTGATTGCATCTTGGAGGGGATATTGATCCCCCAAATAGCGATCCTGCAAGCGGGCGATCGCCTTGCCGATTGCTCGAAGCTGACCGATATCGACAATTTGTTCGATGGCAGAAAGGTCGATGTCTTCAGATCCAAAGCGAATCTCATCGACATCGCGTACCTTCAGCTTTGGCCCCCGTGGATCGCTGTTTGAATCGAGTCGTTTGGATAACGGCACTCTAGGGGTTAGGTCACCAAAGGTTTCGCCACCTTCAGCCGCGCGATCGGTGGCATAGTGTTGGGCGATCGCCTTGGCTTGCTCAGTCAGGTCGCGGGGCTGAAAGTCAGCCATGCCGATAATAAGGTCAGCTACGTCGAAATAGTCGCCACTGCCGCCCATCACCAGAATTGTCGACACGCCTCGGTCATCGTAAAGCTGCCGAATTTTGTCGATAAACGGCGTAATCGGCTCTTTGTCTTTGGCAATCAGGGCTTGCATGCGGCGATCGCGAATCATAAAATTGGTCGCAGATGTGTCTTCATCGACCAAGAGCATCTCTGTCCCCACTTCCAACGCTTCGATAATATTGGCCGCTTGAGAGGTGCTGCCGCTGGCGTTTTCGGTGGAAAACCGAGTCGTTGAGCGACCTTGAGGTAGGCGGTTGATAAATGGCGAAATATCGACTCCAGTGATGCTGCGACCATCCTCAGCCCGGATTTTAACGGCTGAGGGAGTGGTGACAACCATTTCTCGCCCATCGGCAGGAATGTGATTATACACACCGAGGGCGATCGCCTCCAGCAGCGTCGATTTCCCGTGATAGCCGCCTCCGACGATCAGCGTTACCCCGTTAGGAATGCCCATTCCTGTAATCTGACCCAAGTTGGGTCGTTCAAACGCAACTCGGAGAGCATCAGGCGATTGAAATGGAACGCAGTGCTCCGCTAGGGGGCGATCGTCGACTCCGCTTCGTCGGGGCAAAACTGCCCCATCGGGAACAAATGCAACGAGTCCTCGTGCTTGAAGTTGCTGACGCAGCCAATCTGCATCTTCAATGGTTTCCACATGATGTTGAATTTCTGTGGCATCGAGGCTGCCATAGTTGAGAGCCCGCTCTACTATGTCGGGAATATCGTCACACAACAGTTCGGCGGCTTGTCGTCCCAGAATCGAGCGTCCCTGTGCAGGAAGACCGACTACGAATCGAGCCTCCACATAATCGTCGCCGATCAATGCCGAATTGCGGTCGATCACCTGCTGCCCTGGACGGGCGATCGCAATTAAGCCACTTTTACCACTGCCTCGTTTACCCCGAAGCTCGGATGCAACTCGGTTAAATTGTCGAGTGAGATAGTCTCGTAGCGCAATCTCGCGGCTTTTGGATTGATAGAGATTAGCTGGGAATCTCACCTGCCCACCGTTGCTAGAAACCTGCGGAATCTGGACTCTCAAACTGCTTGGAGCTGCAAATGGATCGCCCTGAACATGGTCGATGAACAACATAAAGTTAGGAAATTCATATCGACCCTGAATTTGTTTATATGCCTTGTATCCACGCCCATCCAAATCCAGCAGCATATCGTGGAGGCGTTGTGAATTGACCATTTTCTCTTCTAAAAGTTCTCTTCTTAAACTCGTTGACTCACAGACTTGCAGGTTATGCAAGCCCAGCTATTTTTAGTTAAATTTAATATAAGTAAGTAGAACCCTATAGGCGTCAATCCTGAGGCTCTATCTTTAGATAGATTATTAATTCCCAGGTTGAGAGTCAGATTACAAGTCATGCCGTCTCCGGTGCGGGACTCATTAATTAGATGAAATTCATAATAAACTCAAAGATTATTTTTAGTTGGAATTACTATAAGCAGCGCTATTCATTTCACAGTAGCTTGCTTACAGTATTAATCTCTCGTATCGCGGACACGGCTTGAACACTCCGAATTATCTCTCGATCGATGCCTACACGCAAAAGGGAACATTCGACGATGACTCAATCGCTCACTATTCACCCAGAAGACTATGCCCTGTTAACCGACCTCTATGAGCTGACAATGGCGGCTTGCTATGTCGGGGAAGGGCTCGAAAACCGACGCGCTAGCTTCGAGCTATTTGTGCGAAGTTTGCCCGACGAGTTTGGCTATCTGATTGCAATGGGATTAGAGCAGGCTCTCGATTATCTGGAGAAATTTCGCTTTTACCCCGAGCAAATTGAGGCTCTAAAAGCAACGGGCATGTTTGATCATGTGCCTGATCAGTTTTGGGCGACGTTGGCTGAGGCTCGATTTACGGGCGATGTGTGGGCAGTACCAGAGGGAACGGCAGTCTTCGCCAATGAACCGCTATTGCGAGTCGACGCTCCATTTTGGCAGGCACAGGTTGTCGAAACCTATTTACTCAATACCCTTAATTATCAAACCCTGATTGCGACCCGGGCAGCCCGACTGCGAGATGTGGCTGGAGCCGATGCCAAACTTTTAGAATTTGGCACGCGTCGAGCATTTAGCCCGCAAGGGTCGATTTGGGCAGCTCGAGCCGCGATCGCCGGCGGATTGAATTCGACCTCAAATGTATTGGCAGCCGTGCAACTGGGGCAAAAACCCAGCGGCACAATGGCGCATTCCCTAGTGATGGCGATTTCAGCCCTTCGAGGCCATGAAGACGCGGCCTTTACTGCCTTTCATCGATATTTCCCTGGCGCGGCGCTGCTGATTGACACCTATGACACCCTCGACGCGGCGAAGCGACTCGCTGAAAAGGCTAATGCTGGCGAGATGCAGGTCGATGCGGTGCGGCTTGATTCGGGCGACTTGGCAGCCTTGTCAAAGCAGGTGCGATCGCTCTTGCCCGACACCACAATTTTTGCAAGCGGCGATTTAGATGAACGTGAGATTGCGCGTTTAAGAGATGCGAATGCCGAAATCGATGGGTACGGGATTGGCACCAAATTAGTCACGGGTAATCCCGTAAACGGGGTCTATAAGCTCGTTGAAATTGATGACATTCCTACAATGAAGGCATCGAGCAGTAAGGTGACCTATCCAGGACGCAAACAGATTTTCCGACGCGTGGACTCAAATGGGCGGTTAGAGGGCGATCGCCTCGGTTTAATCACCGAAGCTCCTGAAAATACCGAGCAGCCTGTCATGCATCTCGTTATTAAGCAAGGCGAACGGGTATATCCCACCGACGATCTCACGGCGATCGCCCAGCGAACCGCATCGTCGGTAGCGAGTCTACCCACGTCTGTCCGCAATATTCGGTCTCCCCAGCCATTAACGCCTAGTATTTCATCCGAGTTGGACGAATTGACCAAACGCACACAACAAAAAATCGATACAACCTATACTGAGCAAAATTAGGAATTACAGATACACCGTGTCGATGAGCGGCGAATGGCCAACAGCGTTACTCCGTAGTGAGACATTCGTCATTCAAGCGAACCTCCCGTCCTCGATTCTCTATAAGTATTTCCCCTTACCCTTTGACTCATGCGTATGATTCAAATCGCTCTCTTCGGAACTAGTGCTGATCCGCCCACTGCCGCCCATCAACAGATTTTGAACTGGCTGTCGTATCACTTTGATGACGTTGCGGTTTGGGCCTCTGATAATCCATTCAAGTCTCACCAAACGCCGTTAGAACATCGAGCGGCAATGCTGCAACTGCTGACCTCTGACATTGATCCTCCCCGTGAAAATATTCGCCTGCGCCAAGAGCTGAGCAGCCCGCGCGCGCTAACGACGGTTCAAAAGGCGCGCGAGCACTGGCCTGATGCTGAGCTCACTCTCACGATTGGGTCAGATTTGATTGATCAACTCCCTCGCTGGTATCGAGTCAAGGAACTCTTCAAGCAGGTTAAGCTACTGATAATCCCTAGGCCAGGGTATTCCATCGAAGAGTCTGATTTAGGGCAACTACGACACATGGGTGCTACCGTGGCGATCGCGGACATAACCGGTCTTCCAGTATCCTCAACCGCGTATCGTGAAGAAGGAGACCCTGAAACATTGATTCCTCCTATCGAGGCATACATTCATCGAGAACAGCTATACGAATGTCAGGACGAGTCCAGAAAAAGCCTGCCGACTCGGTAGACCATCGAGTTTTGGCTGACTTTAAAGTCGGTGTCGACAACGTGATCTTCTCAGTTGATACCGACCAAAATCGCCTTTTGGTGTTGTTGGTGATGCGGCAAGATCCGCCGTTTATCGGACAATGGAGCCTTCCGGGTACTCTCGTCCGCACTGGAGAATCACTAAAAGACACAGCATATCGTGTATTGTCAGAAAAAATTCGCGCCGAAAATCTCTATCTCGAACAGCTTTATACGTTTGGAGGACCGGGGCGTGATCCTGGTGAGTCAGACGATAATGATGATATTCGTTATGTGTCAGTCAGCTATTTTGCGCTGGTTCGCTATGCCGAAGCAGAACTCATTGCTGATGGGGTTAGCGGTATTGCTTGGTATTCTATGGAGCGAGTCCCCCCGCTGGCGTTTGACCACAATGAAATTCTGGAATACGGATACCAGCGCCTTCGCAACAAGCTAGAGTATAGCCCGATTGCCTTTAAGGTATTGCCTGAGATGTTTACGCTGAGCGATCTTTACCAGCTTTATACGATCGTCCTGGGTGAAAATTTTTCAGATTATTCTAACTTTCGAGCGCGACTATTAAAGCTCGGATTTCTATCCGATACAGGCATTAAAGCGTCTAGAGGCGCAGGGCGACCTGCTAGTTTATATCGATTTGACGCTGAAGCATTTGCTCCATTAAAGGACAAACCGTTGGTATTTATTTGATCGAGATTCATTCGAATTTTTCTAGTTTTTGAACGTTTAGCCCCACACTAATGCACGTAAACAAGCGGCGATGAGTGATAGAGTTCAGCCTAGATCCTT
>JBNPEG010000116.1:21422-60656 GCA_051117555.1 Elainellaceae cyanobacterium
AAAGGACAAACCGTTGGTATTTATTTGATCGAGATTCATTCGAATTTTTCTAGTTTTTGAACGTTTAGCCCCACACTAATGCACGTAAACAAGCGGCGATGAGTGATAGAGTTCAGCCTAGATCCTTGAGACTCGCGGTCTTAATTGATGCAGACAACGCCGATGCGACTTTGATTGAGCCGCTGCTGAAAGAGATCGCTAAATATGGAGTCGCTCATGTTAAACGAATCTATGGTGACTGGACGAATACCAACCTAAATAAGTGGAAAGGTAAATTAAATAAATTTGCAATCCAGCCCATCCAACAATTTGCTTACACAACAGGAAAAAATTCAACAGATAGCTCTCTCATTATCGACGCGATGGATTTGTTGTATACCCAACACTTCGATGGATTTTGTATTGTATCGAGCGATAGTGACTTTACCCGACTCGCTAATCGAATTAGAGAATCAGGACTCGTTGTCTATGGATTTGGTGAACAGAAGACCCCAGAAGCATTTGTCAGTGCGTGTGATAAGTTCATCTATACCGAAATTTTGGGACAGTTGGACTCCTTGAATGAGGCAGAATTAAAAGAGAAAAATCGAGCTACTAAAGGAGCTTCTGGCAATACGACAAAGACGTTAGGCAGTCAAAAATTGAGATCTAACAAAAAACTTGTCAGCCTTCTTAAAGATGCACACGAGGCTGTTGCTGAGGAAGATGGATGGGCCCATCTTGGCCCGTTTGGTTCGCAGTTAACAAAGCTTTCTTCATCGTTTGATCCTAGAAATTATGGCTATAAGAAATTAAGTGACTTAGTGATTGATATTGATATGTTTGAAATTAAGAAGAACTCGAAAACGGTTCGAATTAAGTTAAAAGATCAGTAAATAAATTGAATACTGCCACGTTTAGCTCCCTATTCTGATTGTCTACGTTAGTTTCTATAATCCTCATGAAGATTGCGATCGCCCAACTAAATCCTATAATCGGAGATCTGGCAGGCAATGCTCAGCAAATTTTAGATGCGGCTCATCGCGCTGCTGACCAAGGAGCTCGCTTGATGCTGACCCCTGAAATGTCAATATCCGGTTATCCGCCTCGTGATTTGCTGATGCAGCCCAGCTTTGTTGCCAATATGGCAGACACCGTTGAGCAGCTTGCAAGCGACATACCTTCGACATTAGCCGTCTTAGTGGGCACGGCGGAGCTTAATGAGCGATCGCTCGATACGGGTGGCAAACCTCTGTTTAACAGCATCGTCCTTTTAGACGGAGGCAGGATTCAGCATCACTTTCATAAGCGTCTCCTGCCGACCTACGACGTCTTTGATGACGATCGCTACTTTTCGGCTGATTCTCAAAGCAATTTTTTCACGC
The DNA here is from genome assembly GCA_051117555.1 of Elainellaceae cyanobacterium. Lineage (GTDB taxonomy): Bacteria > Cyanobacteriota > Cyanobacteriia > CAZCXK01 > CAZCXK01 > DBGGTD01. Next base: position 22,787 of record JBNPEG010000116.1, read on the forward strand.
TTGAGCCAACTGATTCAATCCACTCCCCCATTCGCGTCGGCGTCACCATTTGCGAAGACCTTTGGAATGATGAAGAATTTTGGGGCAAGCGGAACTACAAAGCTAATCCACTCGACGATTTAGCTGCCCAGTCGGTTGATCTGATCGTTAATTTGTCGGGGTCGCCCTATTCTCTTGGCAAACAACGGCTCAGAGAAGCCATGCTCAACCACGCGGCGATGCGCTATCGCATCCCGATTCTCTATGTGAATCAGGTGGGCGGCAATGATGATTTGATTTTTGACGGCAGCAGTGTTGGGTTTAACCGCAGCGGTCAGGTCGTCTGTCGTGCGAAAGCCTTTCAACCTGACTTAGCCATTGCAGAATTTGACCCAGAACGCCGCGATTTTCTGGCAAGCCCTATTACGGCTTTACCTGAAAGCGACGATGCAGAAATCTGGTCGGCGCTGGTTTTAGGCGTTCGTGACTATGCCCACAAGTGCGGATTTTCTAAGGTTGTGATTGGGCTGAGCGGCGGTATCGACTCATCATTAGTGGCGGCGATCGCCACGGCTGCATTTGGGGCTGAGAATGTGTTGGGAGTTTTGATGCCATCTCCCTACAGTTCTGAACACTCCGTTCGCGATGCCAACGATTTAGCTGCCAATCTCGGCATTCGCACTGAAACCTTGCCCATTCAAGATTTGATGACCGCCTACGATCAAACGTTTGCAGAGTTGTTTGCGGGCACTGAGATTGGGGTGGCTGAAGAAAATATTCAGTCTCGGATTCGAGGTAACTTGCTGATGGCGATCGCCAATAAATTTAGCTATCTGCTGCTCTCAACGGGTAATAAATCAGAAATGGCAGTCGGCTACTGCACGCTGTATGGCGATATGAATGGCGGGCTAGCGGCGATCGCAGATGTTCCTAAGACGCGCGTGTATTCGCTGTGTCGGTGGCTGAATGAGCAGGCAACTCATCAGCCCAATCAGGAGAATGGGCAATGTGACCCGCCCTTTCCGGTTCCTCGTCCTGCGCTCTCATCCACTGAAATTATTTCGAGCAACGTGCTTTCAAAGCCTCCCAGTGCCGAACTCAAGCCTGGACAAGTCGACCAAGATGCTCTGCCGTCCTATGACATTTTGGATGACATCTTGCATCGACTCATTCACGAACACGAATCACCCCGCACTATTGCCGCTGCCGGACACGATCCGCACACGATAGATAAAATCGTTAAGCTCGTCACTCGGGCCGAATTTAAGCGTAAGCAAGCTCCCCCAGCGCTAAAGGTCACCGACCGCGCGTTTGGCACGGGTTGGCGCATGCCGATTGCCTGTAAGTGGTCCGTTGCCAGTGCTCAATCGGTTTCTAAGACGACCGAATCCAGTGAGACGGCACCACCCGCTCCTTCTGAAGCCGCCCAACTTATCGATAATATATCTCCCTGACTTTTCCCTAACGTTTATCTCGGCATATCCACGCCCACAAAGGATGGCTGCTTCCTTGCTGACGGATCTTGATAAGCTGTTTTTCGAGCCGACGGGTTTGTTCGAGAGAAACGCCCATTAAGATATTTCGGCTTTGCCAAACCAATAGCCCGATCGTTGCTCCGAAGCAGATAGATAGCCCCATCGCTGCGAGGGGATTAAACGCCAGGCTATACCTCACAGCAGTCCATGTGAAATAGTCGACCCATAGAGCAATTTCGTCACGCAATGCCCATAGGCTGATGGAGCCAATCACTAGCCATAGCAATATCACAACAGCCCACCTGCCATAGACGGTCAGCCGATATAACCGCTCCATCTCCTGCTGAAAGGTAGGTGAATGCTCTCGAAAATCGTAATTAGACGGCGATCTGAATTTCGGCATGAACGAGTGGAATGAGCCCCATGCAAACTAAACCAGGATGAAGCAAGACGGTATACCTGATGATCACACGTCTTCGTTGGGTTGGGATGGCAGATCGCCCTCGGGAGTGGCCGGAATCGGCTGAGCAACGTTTTCTCGCCACAGCGCCAATAGCGTGCTAGACACAAAAATGCTGGAATAGGCACCTAGAATAAACCCAATGATCAGCGCTAGGGAAAAGTATTTCAGTGTGTCTCCACCGAACAACAAAATCGCGATTAATGAAAGGGTCGTGGTTAAGGTTGTATTGATCGAGCGAGTCAATGTCTGACTCACTGCATCATCGACCACATCAGCAATGGGGCGATCGGGGTTGGGCTTTAGCGTCTCTCGAATGCGGTCATAGATCACGACCGTATCGTTGACTGAGAATCCCACGATGGTTAGCAACGCCACGATAAATAAACTGTCAACTTCGCGCCCTGCAACGAGCCCTAAAAATGAAAACACTCCCAGCGTGATTAAAACGTCATGCACGAGCGCTAAGATGGCAAACATCGCATAGTCAAATTGAAACCGCAGGCTGAGATAGGCGGCGATTCCAAAGAAGGCTACCAAAAGGGCGGTTAAGCCGGATGTAAAAATCTGTCGCCCGATGGTAGGGCCCACCGTGTCGATTTGAGTCTTTGCAGGATCAAACTCACCGATCGTTTCTTCTAAAGCCGCTTCAAGCTGGGTTCGCTGCTCAACCCCTAACTCAGATGTGCGAATTGAGAGCCCTTGGCGGTCTTGCCCCAAAATCTGAATGCTGCTGTTTGCCAATCCTTGGGCTGCGACAACCTGCCGTACTTCTGAAATATCAATGGGCTCGTCGCAATTACCAGCCTGACTACAGTCGAGTTCGAGCTGGAGGCGGGTTCCTCCAATAAAGTCAAGGCTGGGTCGGAGCGGTGCGCCAATTTGCTGCCAAGAAACAAGCATGCAAATGATGCTAGCGATCGCCAAAATGCCAGAAATAATCCACCAGAGCGATCGCTGTTGATTAACTCGAAACTTTATGGGTGTCATCATGATGATGTCTCGGCCTGTCGTCTAGACGGCAAGGGGGGAGGGTTCGGGCAAAACCAACGCGGCTTCCGCAAATTGGGAACACTGAGGGACACAAGCAGCAACGTCCGGCTACAGGTCAGAGCCGTAAACATGCTCACGCCAACGCCAATGGCGAGGGTCAGCGCAAACCCTCTGACAAGCCCCGTGCCTAAAAAGAATAGAGCAGCACACGCAATCAGAGTTGTGACATTGCTGTCTAAGATACTTGAAAACGCGCGATAGAATCCTGACTCCACGGAACGATACAGCGTGCGTCCTGCTTTGATTTCTTCGCGAGTCCGCTCGAAAATGAGAATATTGGCATCAACCGCCATGCCAATGCTAAGAATGAACCCGGCAATGCCAGGTAACGTCAGCGTCACTTGCAGGAGGCTAAAGACTGCAAACGTCAATATCGCGTAGATGACTAATGAAAAATCTGCGATCAAGCCTGGAAGGCGATAGTAAATCGCCATGAAGATCAGCACAAGTATTAGCCCACCTGCCCCTGCGTAGAGGCTGCGGCGAATGCTATCTCGCCCCAGTGTCGCCCCCACGGTGCGGTTCTCGACGATTTCGACAGGCACGGGTAATGCGCCACCCCGCAGTTGGATCTCTAAGTCACGGGCTTCTTGAGCAGTGAATCGTCCGGTAATTCGGGCTCGTCCTCCGGTGATGCCGGTTTCAGCAAATTCAACGCCGACCGTCGGAGCACTAATTAGCTCGTTATCTAGAAAAATACCGAGCGATCGCCCCGTTCCAGCCAGGTTTTGGGTGAGTTCGGCAAAAAGCTCTGCCCCGGTGTTATTAAACTCGATGGCGACTTCCCAATTATCGCCTTGGGTCAACGGCTGAGCCCGTGCATCGGTGAGCATATCACCCGTTAATCCTGTTTTATCAAACAGCGCGGCGATCGCCTCATTGGCTTGCTGAAGCTGCTGTTGTTTTTCCTCAAGCGATCCTGACTCATCGGTCAGAGTGCTTTGAATCTGGTCGCGCTGATAAATCAGAGCTTGCAACACTTGCAGCTCAGTGCCTTGCTTCTGCCCTCGGAAGTCGAGTTGCGCGGTGCCTCCCAAGACCCTTTCAGCCTGTTGCGGATCGCTAACGCCCGGAAGCTGGACGATGAGCTGATTGTTGCCTGCCGTTTGCACCACCGCCTCAGACACGCCAAGCCCATTGATCCGGTTTTCGATGACTCGCTGAACGGCTTCTAAATCAGTTTCAGTGATTTCTGGCACAGTCTCGGTAGGGTTGACCTGCAGCGTTAGTTGAGCCCCGCCTTGTAAATCAAGCCCTAGTCGCACCGGCAACTGCACAATCGCTACAATAGCAGCGATCGCCAGCACCACAATCAAAGCTAAAAGTGAACGTTGTCTACCCATATCTCTAGTCGATATACCAAACGTTATGATAGCGGTATTTTCCGCGACTCGGGGGAGTCGTGATAGGGAAGTAAACAGTTTGGCGATCGCAACGGGTCTGAGTTGGGACTGTCTCAACGTCCCAATCGCCTCGTACAATGCTCACAAGACCCCAATCGACTTTCTAAATCGACTTTCTAATATGTTAAACAGCCATTCCCTCGCTCGCTACATGGAAGAGTCCGGCAAAGAATATCAGCCCTGGCTTCTTATCCAGCTTCGGTTACAAAAACTTCGAGAACGCCGAGCATCTCTCTCGACTGATCAATATCTGCACGAGCTTACAGTGCTACATCAAGATTTGATGAATTTGGGAGAATGGTGGGTCGGTCGAGACGATGAGGTATTTGGTCATAATTCTTAACCTAGGCTTTGACTTGACTTGATAGGGTCTTAATTTAACTGCCACCCATCGCCCCATTTTCAGGCTGTAGACATTTTTAAGCGACTCTCCTATGGCAAAGTCCTCAACTGCGAGCAAATCAGACCGATCGACTCGACGCATCGATTTAAATGCCCCTAACTATTATTTCAATCGAGAGCTGAGTTGGCTAGAGTTCAATCGACGAGTTCTTCACGAAGCGCTTGATTCTCGAACGCCCCTGCTCGAGCGTCTGAAGTTTATGGCTATTTTTAGCTTTAATCTCGATGAATTCTTCATGGTACGGGTTGCCGGACTTAAACAGCAGGTCGAGGCTCAGGTCAGGAAACTCACGCCTGATGGTCGCACGCCCCAACAGCAGCTTGATGACATCAGCAACCTGCTCCATCCCGTCATCGTTCAACAACATGAACATTTTCAAACCGAGCTTCGCCCCCAGCTCGCCAACCACGGCATCTATCTGATCGATTATGTCGATCTCAATCAAGAACAGCGACATTATTTACAGGAATATTTCAAAGAGCAAATTTTTCCAGTGTTGACTCCGCTCGCTGTCGACCCCGGTCATCCGTTTCCCTATATCTCAAATCTCAGCCTCAATCTCGCTGTGGTCATGCGCGATCCGGATGCAAAGACTGAGCGATTTGCTCGAATTAAAGTCCCTAAGCCGCGCTTTGTGACCCTGCCGCCAGAACTACGGGTCCAGTCTAAAAATCGCCCTTCGATTTGGACGGGTGTTCCTCTAGAGCAGGTCATTGCCCACAATCTAGAATTTTTGTTTCCAGGCATGGATATTCAAGAATATTATCCGTTTCGGATCACTCGCAATGCCGATTTAGCCGTTGAGGAAGATGAAGCCGATGACCTGATGCTGGCGATCGAAAAGGAATTGCGAAAGCGACGGCTCGGCGGCTCAGTCGTTCGGATGGAGCTCCAATCGTCGACTCCTGCCTTTGTAAAAGAGACTCTCATGAGGGAGATGGGATTAGCTGAAATCGATGTCTATGAGGTCGATGGGCTGATCAGTTTGGGAGGGCTGATGTCGTTTACGGACCTGCCCCTCCCCCATCTCAAAGATCCGCCTTGGTCGCCCGTTGTCCCCCCTCGTTTGGCACGAGTCAGCGAGCCAGAGACCAGTTCAACATTTCCAGACGAGGAAGACGGCGAAGACTTTTTTGCCACTATTCGCCGCAAAGACATGATGGTGCATCATCCCTATCATTCATTTTCGGCAACGGTTCAGCGTTTCATTACTCAAGCAGCCCATGACCCGAATGTGCTTGCCATTAAAATGACGCTCTACCGTACGTCTGGCGATTCACCCATTGTCAATGCGTTGATTGCGGCCGCAGAAAACGGTAAACAGGTGGCTGTTTTAGTTGAACTGAAAGCCCGATTTGATGAAGAAAACAATATTGTGTGGGCTCGCAAGCTAGAAAAATCAGGCGTGCATGTGGTCTATGGGCTCGTTGGACTCAAAACCCACACTAAAGTTGTATTGGTGGTTCGCAAGGAAGATGATCGAATTCGTCGCTATGTGCATATTGGCACAGGCAACTATAACCCCAAAACGGCTCGCATTTATACCGATATTGGATTGCTGAGCTGTCGAACCGACCTGGGGGCAGATTTGACTGATCTGTTCAACTATTTGACGGGGTATTCACGGCAGCGATCATACCGTAAGTTGCTGATTGCCCCGGTCAGTTTGCGCGATCGCATGGTTGAACTCATTCATCGCGAAATTCAACAGGCTAATGATGGCAATCACGCTCGAATCGTTGCCAAAATGAATGCGCTGGTTGACCCAGCTATCATTGCGACTCTCTATGAAGCCTCTCAGGCAGGGGTTAAGATCGACCTGATTGTTCGCGGCATTTGCTGCCTACGCCCTGGCATTAAAGGAATCAGCGACAATATTCAGGTGATTAGCATTGTGGGTCGGTTTCTCGAACATTCTCGAATTTTCTATTTTCATAACGGTGGCACGGAAGAAATCTTCATCGGTAGTGCTGACTGGATGCCTCGAAATCTTGACCGACGAGTTGAAGCCGTGACCCCTATGGAAGAGCCTGAGATTGCCAAGGATTTGCAAGAAATTTTGGGCGTAATGCTAGCTGATAATCGACAGGCATGGGAACTCCAGTCTGACGGCAGCTATGTTCAACGGCGCCCCAGTAACGACCACGCTGAACAGAGTGCTCACACCATGTTGATGGCAATGGCGAACCAATCGGTTGGTAAGAGTTAGTGAATGATTTAAGTCCTATGTCTAGTCCCCAGTCAGATTTGTCCCTTGATGACGCGCGTCAGATCTTAAAGCGGTTCGACTGTCTCACGAATTCCCAGGTTTCTGCGTCAGACAAAGCACTCATCCGTCGGGCATTGCGGCAGATTATCCCCGAATCTGATCATCAAATTTTAGGAATCTGCGCCGATGATTTGCAGCAGGGTCGTGCTGCTTTACAGAGCTATGCAGACGCATTGGGGTATTCGGTTAATGCCGACCTCAACCCTATGGAGGGAGCTGTTTACATCAAATTCAATCCGAGATCTGGCTTGCTATATGCTGATTCGTATCCAGGTGAACATCGAGGGGTGCTTGTGTCGTGCCAGTCAGATGATGAATCAGGACTCAATGATATGTTTGGTCATCTGCCAATAGACCTATTTTTGAACGGTGAATAAATCACTCTCTCTAGGTTTGTTGAATTGCCGGGTGAGAGAAATACTAAAAATTAAGGTGTGCGATCGCTGAACTATCACGGCTATTAGAAGTGATGACTAGATAGTAGGGCGCTATACCAACTTTGCCTCAACAATAATCCAGTGGAGAGAAATTATGGCTGATGAGAAACAGCTTGCTATGCTGAAGCGAGGCATTGACGAATGGAACCAGTGGCGAACCGAGAATCCCACCGTTTGCCCAGACTTGAGTGGTATTAATCTTCGCGCATTAGACCTTCAAGAAGCGAATCTTACTCAAGCCGATCTCTACGGCGACAATCTCATTAGCAGCGACTTGAGCGGTGCCCATCTCAATCAAGCTGATTTTGGCAGCGCAAATCTGAATAAAGTACAACTCCGCGAAGCTGAGCTTAAATCGGCCAAACTCATTGAAGCAGATCTGCAGCAGGCAGATTTAAGTAAGGCTAACCTAAGCAAGGTGGATCTGATTCGGGCAAATCTTCAAAGGAGCAATTTGGTTGAAGCTGATCTCAGCAATGCAAATCTTATTGGCGCGAATCTTCACAAAGCAAGCTTGATCAAAGCTAATCTAAGCGGTGCTAATCTAAGTGAAGCGAACTTGACGGATGCCGATCTGATCGAAGCTGACCTCACTAATGCCAATTTTAGTAGCGCTGACTTGAGCAATGCTAGCTTGACGGGTGCGAAAAGCGATGGCACCGATTTTAGTCATGCCAACCTTAAAAATACGGCCATGCCTGACGGCAAGATCAACAAAGAATGAGGCAGACGGGAAAGCAGATTAAAGCGTTGTAATATTTTGAGTGGTCAAACTCGAAGGTGGCGATCGCCATTTTCCAGGGCGTTTGGACAGTGCAAGATCGATGCATCTCAGAAATTGAATGTCAACCTGCGGAATGGTGGTGCAGTCATTCGAGTTGTCCTAGTACACACTTTAGGCTGCATCCAGAAATTTGCGCGTCCCGTACAAAAATGGTGGTGTGGGGCGCGCCGCGCCCCACACCACCGCACTTAACTCAAGCGCATACTTTCTATAAGGCTTCTGCCCCGGCAACCACTTCTAGAAGCTGTTGCGTAATCGAAGCCTGACGAGCTTTGTTATAGGTCAACGATAGGGATGCAATTAGGTCACTTGCATTATCGCTCGCGTTGTTCATCGCGGTCATTCGAGCTGCCAACTCGCTGGCTGCAGCTTCTTGTAATGCCCGCAAAAGCTGATTATTTAGGTAAAGAGGCAATAGCGCATCTAAGATCTGGAGCGGATCTTGCTCGAAGATCATGTCTTGAGGAAGAGGGGCTGGCGTAGGCGCTTCGACTTTGCGGCGCTCGACTTCTAACTCTCCGCCTCGAGTCGTCAAACGAAAGATTTCATCGTCTGACGATTCTAGACCTTGGGGATCAAGAGGCAGCAATGTTTGAACGACCGGACGAGAACTCACCAGTGACACGAATTTAGTGTAAATAAGTTCGACTCGATCAACCGTTTCAGACAAGAACAGAGACAGTAGCTCATCTGCAATTTGAGACGCTTCTTCAGCCGTTGGAATTTGCTCGAGATTGGCAAAGGTTGCTGTGATGGGCTGCTCTCGGCGACGGAAATATTGAATTGCCTTACGACCTACTAAAATCAGTTTGTAGTCAATGCCCTCAGATTGCAGTTCCTTCGCACGAATCTCAGCTCGACGAATCACACTAGAATTGTATCCACCACATAGACCGCGATCGCCCGATATGACCAAAATACCGACGGTCTCTACGTCTCGCTGCTTTAGCAGGGGCAGATTGGCGTCTTCAAACCGCAAACGCGCTTGCAACCCATATAAAACTTGCGCCAAACGATCGGCAAATGGACGAGTTGCAATCACTTGCTCTTGCGCTCGTCTAACCTTAGCTGCTGCAACCAGCCGCATTGCTTCAGTAATTTTTCGAGTATTTTTGACCGACTGAATGCGATCGCGAATTGCTTTTAAGTTAGGCATAACTCGTATTGGAGTGAGAAATTAAATGCTAGACATCAGCAGTATCGGAGGTGTCAGAGATTCAGAACAGTTGCAAATATTGCCCAATCCTTCTTCCCTGACACCCGTTTCCCAATCACTATGAGACACTCGCCATGAAGGTTTGCTTATACTCTTCAAGCGTTTCCTTCATTTTGTTTACGACTGTGTCATTGAACTGCTTTTTCTCTTGATCAACCACCTGAGGATAATCAGAACTGGTCTTCAAATACTCACGCAGCCCTTTTGCAAAGTCAGCAACCTTCTCCACAGGGATATCATCTAGATATCCATTAATGCCTGCGTAGATAAGGATGGCTTGCTCAGCAACCGACAGAGGTGAGTACTGAGATTGCTTCAGCAGTTCGCGCAGTCGCTGACCCCGTGCGATTTGATTTTGAGTTGCTTTATCAAGGTCAGACGCAAACTGGGCAAAGGCCTGCAATTCATCAAACTGCGCCAATTCTAGTTTGAGCTTCCCAGCCACTTTCTTCATCAGTTTGGTCTGGGCGGCTGATCCGACCCGCGACACCGAAATACCGGCGTTTACAGCAGGACGCAAGCCCGAGTTAAACAGATCAGACGACAAGAAAATTTGCCCATCTGTAATAGAAATAACGTTGGTTGGAATATACGCAGATACGTCACCTGCTTGAGTTTCGATGATCGGCAAAGCAGTCATGCTGCCTTCACCCAGGTCAGCGCTGAGTTTCGCAGCCCGCTCTAGCAGGCGAGAGTGGAGATAGAATACATCTCCGGGGTATGCCTCACGACCGGGTGGGCGGCGTAGAAGCAGCGACATCTGACGATAGGCTTGAGCCTGCTTAGTCAAATCGTCGTAGACCACGAGGGTCGCTTTGCCCTTATACATAAAATACTCCGCAAGAGACGCGCCCGTATAGGGAGCAAGCCACTGGAGGGCAGCCGGATCACTTGCGTTTGCAGCGACCACGATGGTGTAGTCGAGAGCGCCCCGTTCTTCTAAGACACTCACAACCTGAGCAACGGTTGATGCTTTTTGACCAATCGCGATGTAAACGCAGATTACGTCTTCTTCTTTCTGGTTCAGAATAGTATCAAGGGCGATCGCGGTCTTCCCAGTCTGGCGATCGCCAATGATGAGTTCTCGTTGTCCTCGACCAATCGGAATCATAGAGTCAATTGCTGTGATTCCAGTTTGAAGAGGTTCATATACAGATTTGCGTGCAATAATTCCGGGTGCAGGAGACTCAATCAGCCGATTCTCAGACGTATTGATATCTCCCTTGCCGTCAATCGGGCGACCCAACGCATCCACAACTCGTCCAATCATCGCATCCCCAACAGGAACGCTGGCAATCTTTCCAGTTGCCGTAACCGAGCTACCTTCTTGGATATTGCGTCCATCGCCCATCAACACGGCACCGACGTTATCTTCCTCAAGATTAAGAACAATACCCACTGTGCCATCTTCGAACTCAATTAGTTCAGACGACATCACCTGATCTAATCCATAAATACGAGCGATACCATCCCCAACCTGGAGGACTGTTCCCACATTGGAAACCTTAATATCTTGTTCGTACTGTTCAATCTGCTTTTGGATAATGCTGCTAATTTCGTCCGGTCTGATGCTTACCATAGAAAAATTTCTCTCAACTCACAAACGGCGAATGGAATAATAAATCGGGAAGACGCTAAGGAATCAGGTATTACCTGCGTAACCTACAAATTATGCTTACACTGCATTCGAAACTAAGACGCGACGTAACCATGCTTTCTGAGCTTTTTCCAACCTTATGATCACTGACCACCCCAAATCGATCGAGCAGATCAACGGGTAAATGCGAGACGCCATACCTATCATGTCGTTGACGTCAGACGAACGCCAATCCGGCGCAATTGTCCACGCAAACTCGCATCAATGACCTGAGAACCCACTTTAATAATCACACCACCTATTAAGTCTGGATCAACATGAGTCTCAAGTTCAACCTGATTCGCGCTAGTCATTTCGACAACCTTTTGACGAATAGATTCTTGCTGGGCATCACTTAGCTCAACAGCAGAGACAATCTCGGCTAATACCGTCCGATTCAATTCACGGCGTAAGGCTTGATACTGCTTACAGATTCCTTCCAAGAACAGGATTCGCCCCTTATCAACCAACAGCATCAAAAAGTTAAAGGTATATGGATGAATTCTATCAGCGACAACCTGCCTCAAGACCGACTTTTTATCGTCAGCCCTCATCAAAGGATGAGATAAAAATTGACTCAGATCGTCTGATTCATTCAAAAGACCCAGCAGTATGGCAACATCCTCGCCAAATCGCTCGACTAAATCATTTGACTTTGCAACAGACATCAGTGCCTGAGCATAGGGAGATACAATTTCAGTCGCAACCGCGCTTCCTTTCACAGACGACCTCCTAACATACCAATACTGCGATCGACTAACTGCTGCTGTGCGGTGTCGTCAAGCTCTGACTTTAATTGAGATTCAACCTGCTGAATTGCCATCTCAGCAACCCTTTGGCGCAGTTCTGCAATAATTTTCTCTTGCTGAGATGTCAGATCTTGAGCTGCAGCATTTCTCAACCGCTCAATATCACGTTGCGCCTGCTCTAGAATCGTCTCCCGTGCTGCTTTGGCATTTTCCTCGGCATTTGCTTTGATGCGAGCTGCCTCAGTTTGCGCCTGAGCTAATAACTGCTGTTTTTCTGCCAATGCTGCCGATGCTTTCCGCTTACGCTCCTCGGCTTCCCTAATTGCTGCTTCAATCTCTGAGCGGCGATCGCTGAGAGTCTTCCCCAAAAACTTTCGCCCAAAAACGATTAGAACAGCAATGATAATCACAAGATTGATAATGTTTGTGTCTAAAAGATCTAAATTTAGACCAAACCCATGCTCTTCAATACCTTCTGAAACAGAAGCAAATAATACCTCTACAGTCCCCATAATGCTAAAGCCCGTCTGCTTAGTCTTCCAGTGTTCCAATCAATGAATTAGTGAACGAGTTGCTACCTACCTAGCCAACCTCGTTTATCCGACCGGGTGAGAACCCAAAAGCTTATCTAAAATCTGTCGGCTGAGTGAATCAACTTGCTGCTCAAGAGAACTCATCGCCTCTTGCTTTTGTTGCTCAAGCTCTTGTTGCACTTGCTCCCGTCGGGCTTGAGCCTCCTTTTGAACATCCGCAATCTGTTGCGCAGCAACCTTCTGCGCTTCAGCCTGAGCAGAGGCAATAATATCTTGAGCCTCTCGGCGGGTCGATGCTAAATCTCGCTCATATTGTTCGGCCAAACGCTTCGTCTTTTCTAGACGCTCTTCTGCATCTGCAATATTGGTGCGGATATAGCCATCGCGTTCGTCAATGGACTTGCTGAGAGGTTTGTAGAAGACCACGTTCAAAACGGCGACCAACAATAGGAATTGAATCGCCATCAAGGGCAAGGTGGCGTTGATATCAAACAACCCCCCACCCACGTCAATCTCTTCAGCAACCTCAGCGCCAGCTTCAACAGCCAGCAAAAGTATTGAATGAATCATATCGCGTCGCCTATGCCTTCAAGCGGGCTTAGATAACCTAACTCTGTAGAACACCACCATATTTCAACGAAAAATCGAGCAGGCAGAGGAATTTAGCCCCTGCCTAAACTGCTCAAAATGCCTTATGCAAACGGATTTGCAAATAAAAGCACTAGAGATACAACGAGCCCATAGATGGTCAACGCTTCCATAAATGCCAAACTGAGAAGCAGAGTACCGCGAATCTTGCCTTCTGCTTCGGGCTGACGAGCAATCCCTTCGACTGCTTGACCTGCGGCATTACCCTGACCGATGCCAGGACCAATCGCAGCTAAACCAACAGCTAGGGCAGCGGCGATTACAGAAGCAGCAGAAATGAGTGGATCCATAATGTTCTCTTACCTCAGACAAAATTAAATGAACGTCAACTTAACCATCATTATTAACCGCGATTAACACGCTTAATAAGATTTCAATCGGGCTGCAAAGCTTGACTTAGCAAACCGTGCAACCAAACCTCGCCATCCATGATTTAGACACAATCACATAGGGTTGCATCTTTCATGGGAGAAGACACCTCAATGCTCCTCATGCTCTTCGCCATGATCTTCCATCGCTTCCCCGATGTACGCAGCCGCCAAGGTGGCAAAGATGAGAGCCTGAATCGCGCTAGTAAACAGACCTAGCGCCATTAGAGGCAGAGGTACAAACAAGGGAACCAGGAAGACCAACACCGCGACTACCAACTCGTCTGCCAAGATATTTCCAAACAGTCGGAAGCTCAACGAAAGGGGCTTCGTAAAGTCTTCGATGATCTTAAACGGCAGCATAAAGGGAACCGGATGGACATAATTGCCAAAATATCCCAACCCTTTTTTGTTAAAACCGGCGTAGAAATACGCCAAGGACGTCAGTAGCGCTAGCGCAACGGTCGTATTAATGTCATTTGTTGGGGCTGCCAACTCTCCCTCTGGAAGCTCGATGAGCTTTAGCGGAACTAATGCACCTGTCCAATTACAGACGAAAATGAACAAAAATAATGTGCCAACAAACGGCACCCAGGGACGATACTCCTTCTCGCCGATCTGGTTTTTTGCCAAATCTCTAATGAACTCTAGTGCATACTCCATCAGGTTCTGAAAGCCAGATGGAACCATCTCGACTTTCCGAGTTGCCAAGATTGAAACCGCAATTAGAATAGCAATCACAATCCAGGATGCTAAAAACACCTGACCATGAAGTCTGAGGTTGCCAATCTGCCAGTAGAGATGACTTCCGACTTCTAATTCAGCAAGAGGACACAAGTTGAAAGCATTCAAAGAGTTCAGCATTTCCATTCGTATGGGTTCCCTAGCTAAGCTTCAGGAGAATCAAAAACCTAATTAGTTTAAATCAGGAATGAGCGCTGTTCGCAGAACATAGATCATGAGAGCCGCTTTATAGGTTAGAAACCCCAAAAAAATTGGTAATATCTCTAGCTGATTAAGCCGAGATGCTACGACAATCAACCCAACGATCAACGCAAGCCGAGCGCTGCCCAACTGGCTTCGTTGTCTGCCAAGCTGCTCAACATTCTTGGCTAACAACCTCAAGTAAACCACACCCGTGCACGCTCCGATCACATAGTTGAGTGCGGTATTTAAGGAGTAAACAGCCCAGACAGAGATGAAAATTATTCCCGCTAACGCGAAAGTTACGATTAGCAATTCTCGCTGTAGACGAAAATATTCTTGCATCGATGCATCTGGATCTGGCGAAAGCTTAGACTGATCAGTCTGACCAGAGGCTTCGTCAGGAGAGGCTGCGGATGGTGTTTCAACAGGATAATCGGGCGAATTCACAAACTTTAAAACCAGTCAAAAATCACTGCTTGACCCTCAAGGGGTCGCTGCGAACCACAGGAGATCATATCACGCGAGGGTAACAATACTTAAAACTAAATGAAATCCGTGTCGGTTTTCATGACCAAATGAAGCTTAAGTAAGCGATCGCCCTAATTGTCCTGATTGCCCTAACTGTCCTGATCGCCCTGATTCTCTTTTCAGATGTTCCTCTGAATCTTCGTTTGAGCGAATCTTCATGAAGAATACGCTAGGCTGATGGGCTGATGGGTCGTCCCTCAGGACGGGGTCACCATAATTAAATGTCGATGGAGGAGCGATCGCACCCCGTTGAGATCCAAGGGAACGTTAGCCAAAATATCAGCAATAGTGCGGTGATCGGAGCGATCGCAC
The DNA here is from genome assembly GCA_051117555.1 of Elainellaceae cyanobacterium. Taxonomy (GTDB): domain Bacteria; phylum Cyanobacteriota; class Cyanobacteriia; order CAZCXK01; family CAZCXK01; genus DBGGTD01. The sequence continues at coordinate 37,967 of JBNPEG010000116.1, forward strand.
GCTTGAAGAAACTGATATTCGTCATTGCTTAGATTGACAATTTGATAGTCATAATTGAACAGCGTTTGACTAGGCCATCCGTCTATACAGGGATTTAGCTCTGGAATTGCGCTGAGTAATGCGTCATCCGATGACCAATCGGCATGGGGCAATGGAGGACGAGCCAGGAAAAATTCGTAATGAGAAATGTCAGGATCGAGCAACTCGATCAACCGATAGCGTTGGCGATCGCTCAGGTGGTTGGCTCGTTGCATGAGATCGGGAGCCTTGCCCAAGAGACGCTCCAATGACCAGTAGTGGGGATTAGAAAACCCCACAAAATCTAGCCCAGAGGCATCGATTAGCTCAAATAATGACTCGATGGTGTAGTCCACCTCTTGCGGGTGCACGTACATATCTGCAAAGTTTTCATCGCGCTGATTTTCTAGCGACCACCTTTCTTGTTCTCGCTTCACCAGCCGATTCGTCTCTGGGAGTGTCGAAAAAATCTGTCGCCCCACCCGAACGCCGTCTTGATAATCACCGCGGCGATCGCCTTGCAGAAGGGCGATCGCCTGCTGCATGAGTCGAATTTCCCAGCGTCCCAACTCAGCGTAGACAAAAATGTGCATCAGCCCGCCGGGTGCCAACTTGGGTGCAAGTGCCTGAATGCCGCGAATCGGATCAGGCAGGTGGTGCAACACGCCGACGCAGTTAATTAGTTGGAACTCACCCGGTAGCTGTTCTGCATCATAAAGACTGAGATGATGAAATTCGACCTGAGTTGCCCCGGAGGCTTGACACCGCGATCGCGCCACGTCTAACGCGCCCACACTTAGGTCAACCCCAACAACATGAGCTTGGGGATTGAGATGAACCAAGTATTCTGTCCCTACACCAGTCCCGCATCCCGCATCCAGAATGCGAATGTCTTGGCGGGCTGGTTTTTGCCCGGTGCAGAAGCTGTAGGCCGCCAGCCAATTCCATCGCCAGTTGTAGCCGGGGGGTGGCTCGTCTAATAGAGGTTCTGGCGGAAATGGATAGGTGTTATAAAGACTGGCAACCGCCGCACTAATCGATTCAGAGTCTGACATAAAAACTATGGCGAAAAACTATGGCGATCCGGATGGCGATCGCCGCATGGATGGATTGATTATTCATTATGCAAGATGACGCAGTATCACGCGAACTAGAGTTCCAATCACTGACGACGGCATTCTGCGTTATTGCTGCATAAAATTCTTAGCTTTCTCTCACGGCATCTTCTGGGTGCTCTCACGAGTAACTCAGCATCAGACGACATTCTTTACCTAAGAGAAGAAACCGACGAGAAGAAGAAGCAACCGTGCTGATTACGCTTTTTTTAAGGAGATTTCTAAGGAGAACATTATGAACCGATGGTTGATTGGCATATCTCTGATCGCGAGCGTGGCGATCGCAGCCTGTGGCGAAAATCCTTCCCCAGTGTCCGAACCAGAGCCGATTCCCGAAACGACGACTGACGAAACCGCAGCACCCTCTAATGGCGCTCCCGCCGATACGGCATCGGCAGATACCAGCCCCTCTTCAGACCAGGCATCAGAACCATCTTCAGAATCATCGCAACCTCTTCCAACAGGCAGCTTTGTATCAGGAGAACATCCTACCCAAGGCGCTGTCAGCATCATCGAAGAAAATGGACAGCGCTATGTCGAATTTGCCAACGACTTCCAAACCGATAGCGGACCTGATTTATTCGTCATCCTGCACCAGTCAGAGGATGTAATTGGCTCGACACTTCCCCCCGCTCACCCCATCGAAGAAGGAGACTATATAACGCTTGCCCCCCTCCAAACCGTCAGCGGCAGCCAACGATATCCCGTTCCTGAAACGGTCAACCTAGATGACTACCGATCCGTTGCAATTTGGTGTCGGCAGTTTAATGCCACGTTTGGAGCCGCCTCAATAAACTAATTCTGCAGAATACGATTCTGCAGAATTGTCACCCAAGCGTTTAACGACATTTCCGCAAAAAATTCTCGCGCAGACCGCGATTTCAAAAGTAACAAAACTTATACTTCTTCTCAGGTTTCTGAGAGTTTTCCCCTATGATGACTTTGGAAATACATCGTAAGGGTAATGACACACTTTTTAATAAATCGATGTGTCATGACCGAAACGTTTTAATCTAAAAATTGAGCTAGTCGGTGTTAGCTATTTACCTGAATGAACATCAGTCGCTTTGCTCTACAGCCTTATCTGAAGACATGAAGCAAGCAACGATGTCCGGGGCTGTTCATTGAAGGTTCACTAGCTAGTGCCATTCTGGGCAAACTCTTTTTGCAATTCACGTTTGAAGGGAGCTTTTGAAATCCAATGAGTGTTAAGGCAAGTGGTGGAAGCTCTGTTGCACGTCCGCAGCTGTACCAAACTCTACCTATTTCGACCATCTCTCAAGCTGAACAGCAAGATCGCTTTTTAGGGCGGGGGGAGCTCAGTGAGCTCTCTAGCTATTTCAGCTCTGGTCTAAAACGTTTAGACATTTCGACAACTCTGACAAAGAATTCTGAGCTAATTGTGTCTCGCGCCGCAAATCGCATTTTTGTGGGCGGGTCACCCTTGTCATATCTTGAAAAACCCGAACCTGAAGAAGTCGCAGTCAGTGTCGGTGGGACTCAGCTCGATATGCAAGAGTCTATGAAACTTGGTACAGCTACCTTTGTAGAAAGCCAGGGTGGTTTTCTAGAGGGGTTGCGATCGCTCTTTAGCGCTTCATCCAGTGGTCCAGTCCCGGCGGGTTTCAGACCTATCAACGTGGCGAGATATGGTCCCAGCAACATGCAAAAGTCGCTGAGAGACTTGAGCTGGTTCTTGCGCTATCTAACCTACGCAATCGTTGCTGGCGACCCTAATATCATTTCGGTTAATGTGCGCGGGCTGCGTGAAATCATCGAAAACGCGTGTTCAGGCCAGGCCACTATTGTTGCGATTCAGGAGATGCGCCAGGCCGCCTTGGGGTATTTTCGCCAAGATGCTGAGGCAGCCGCCATCGTCGGACAATACTTCGACGTTCTCATGACCGAATTCAAATCTCCTACGCCGTCGGACAAGCTTCGTCAGCGTCCATCTGGGGATGTGCAGGGGTTGCAGCTTCCTCAAATTTATTCCAATGCAGCCGAACGGCGTCCGAAGTACGCCATGAAGCCTGGGCTTTCGGCAACCGAGAAAAATGACATCATTAAGGCCGCCTATCGCCAAATCTTTGAGCGCGATATTACACGGGCTTATTCTCTCTCGATTTCATATCTCGAATCCCAAGTTAAGAATGGCGACATCTCTATGAAAGAGTTTGTGCGTCGTCTGGCCAAGTCGCCGCTTTATCGGAAGAATTTTTACGAGCCTTATATCAACAGCCGGGCACTAGAGTTAGCATTCCGGCATATTTTAGGTCGAGGTCCAAGCAGTCGCGAAGAAGTTCAAACGTATTTTTCAATTGTCTCCAACGGTGGGCTACCTGCTTTAGTAGATGCGCTTGTTGATTCGAGAGAATACGCTGACTACTTCGGTGAAGAAACGGTTCCTTATCTCAGAGGGCTAGGACAGGAAGCCCAAGAATGCCGCAACTGGGGCCCTCAGCAAGATCTGTTTAAATACAGCGCTCCGTTCCGCAAGGTTCCCCAATTCATTACGACCTTTGCGGCTTATGAGCAGCCACTTCCCGACCAGCATCCGTATGGATCGGGTAATGATCCGCTAGAAATTCAGTTTGGAGCAATCTTTCCGAAAGAGACGCGGAATCCGAGCAACAGTCCAGCACCCTTTAGCAAAGATACCCGCCGGATTTTGATCAACCGAGGTCCCGGCATTAACAATCAGCTGAGTAATCCAGGCGCTCGTGGAATCGCTCCAGGCAGTTTAGGACCGAAAGTATTCAAGCTTGATCAGCTTCCCGGCGCCAGTCGGCTTAGCGGTCAAGGCGCTCCAGCAAGCGTTAAGTTCTCAGAGAGTTCAACTCAGGCTGTGATTCGGGCGGCATACTTGCAAGTCTTCGGACGCGACGTCTATGATGGCCAGCGGTTAAAAGTATCAGAAATCAAGTTGGAAAACGGAGAGATTACGCTTCGGGAGTTCATTCGACAGCTTGCAAAGTCAAATACATTCCGGCAGATGTATTGGACGTCGCTCTATGTAATGAAGTCGGTCGAATATATTCACCGGCGCCTGTTAGGTCGCCCAACATACGGTCGTCAAGAAACCAACAAGTACTTTGATATTTGCGCCAAGAAAGGCTTTTATGCGCTAGTCGATGAAATCATTGACAGCCGTGAATACAACGAAGCCTTCGGTGAAGATACCATCCCGTACGAACGGTATCTGACCCCGGCAGGTGTTGCGATGCGATCGCTTCGGGTTGGCTCAATTGGCGAAACCGCAACCAACCCCGTCAAAGAAGAGACGCCTCGATTTGTTGAGCTTGGACAAGTTCAAAATACTCGGAGCACGCCTGATATTCGCTTCCGCATCAATCAAGGGGTCAGTCGGCAGCGTGAACAAACCAAGGCGTTTAAGCTCACCACAACCACTGACAAAGTCGCCTTAAATAAGGTCATTCAAGCCGCGTATCGTCAAATTTTCGAGCGTGATCTAGATCCGTATATCATTCGGAATGAATTCACCAGTCTCGAAAGTAAGCTGGGCAATAATGAGATCAATGTTAAAGAGTTTATCGAAGGGTTGGGAGTCTCTAGTCTCTATATCAAAGAGTTCTATACGGCCTATCCCAATACCAAGGTGATCGAGCTGGGGCTTAAGCACTTCTTAGGGCGTGCACCCCGCGATCAAGCAGAGATTCGTCTCTATAATCAACTCTTGGCTCGTGAAGGAATTCGAAGCTTTGTCAGCACGCTGGTCAACAGCATGGAATATGTTCAAGTCTTTGGCGAAGATACGGTGCCCTATCGTCGCTTCCCAACGTTGCCAGCGGCTAACTTTCCGAATACCGAAAGGTTGTACAATCAGCTAACCAAGCAAAATAAAGAAATCGTGGTTCCTAGCTTCGAACCCGTGCGATCGCGCATCTAATCAATACCGAGGGGTCGCAGTCAGCGGTGCATACCCTCACGTAAATTGGAGTTTATCCAAGCGTTAGCCGACATTAGGCAGATGTTCTGCTCGGTGTGGACATCTGTCTAATAGTAAAGAATGGATGTTCAGCACGTAGAGAGAGTGTGTTCCAAATTTTGTGTAATTAAGTGTGTTTGCCCTGGCAATGCGGAGCCTAACGTCTCGCTCACATCCCCCAGGTTAGGGCACACGCGACCGAGGACGGTCGCACTTACACGAAAATCTAAACGCTCTCATGATTTCGCCCTCTTAGCAGACGGGCAATTTTTGATGCGGTTTATTAGAGAGGTTTTCTACTCTCGCTCTACTCAATTTCTGGACGTCAGGCAAATCTTCTACTAAAGCCATCGATTCACAAACATGAGCAGTACTGTTACAAAATATTGCGAACAGACTAAGAATGTGAACTGAATGCCGCAAAATATTTGCGGAAGGTAGCTAAGCTTAACCACCTGAGTACATCGAGCTGTACTACAACGAGGTTACTTAGGGCGAAGTGTGAAGATACCTGATTTAACCAGTCGCCTGGCTGCAAGTTATTCAGTGATTTGTTGCATTAGGCACCCTCGCTCCCTTACGAGCGGCTTTAAGCATACCTGGTTACATTATTCTTTTGGAGGAATCCATCGATGAGTATTGTCACGAAGTCAATCGTGAATGCCGATGCCGAGGCACGTTACCTCAGCCCTGGTGAACTTGACCGGATTAAGTCCTTTGTTTCGTCTGGTGAGCGCCGCCTGCGGATTGCTCAAGTTCTCACTGAGTCCCGCGAGCGGATCGTTAAGCAAGCAGGGGATGCGCTGTTCCAAAAGCGGCCTGATGTCGTTTCTCCCGGTGGAAACGCATATGGGGAAGAAATGACTGCCACCTGCCTGCGCGATATGGACTACTATTTGCGCTTGATCACATACGGCATCGTTTCTGGCGATGTTACACCGATTGAAGAGATTGGCATCGTCGGCGTCCGTGAGATGTACAAGTCTCTAGGCACTCCTATCGAAGCAGTTGCACAAGGCATTTCTGAAATGAAGGGTGCAGCAGTTGGAATGATGTCAGCAGATGATGCTGCTGATGCTGCTTCCTACTTCGACTACGTTATCGGTGCTATGCAATAAGCGTGGCTGTTCTAGTTTAGGAAGACGTTAGCGTGTCATTTGATACGACAACTATCTAAGTTATTGAGGAACTGGAGATTATGCAAGACGCAATCACCTCTGTTATCAACTCGTCTGATGTTCAAGGCAAGTACCTTGACGGTGCCGCAATGGAAAAGCTGAAGGGCTATTTCCAAACGGGTGAACTTCGGGTTCGTGCTGCAACGACTATTAGTGCAAATGCGGCAGCAATCGTTAAAGAAGCAGTAGCAAAGTCTCTGCTGTATTCTGACATTACTCGCCCCGGTGGAAATATGTATACCACCCGTCGCTATGCTGCATGCATCCGCGATTTGGATTACTATTTGCGCTATTCTACTTACGCAATGCTAGCGGGCGATCCTTCCATTCTGGACGAGCGAGTTCTAAATGGATTGAAGGAAACCTACAATTCATTGGGCGTTCCCGTTGGTGCAACCGTTCAGGCAATCCAAGCGATGAAAGAAGTCACCGCTAGCTTGGTTGGCGCTGACGCCGGCAAAGAAATGGGTGTTTACTTCGACTATATCTGCTCTGGCTTGAGCTAGTTCAGAATGATAGATGAGATGAGCTTTGAGTTGGGGATATAGGTTCTCATTCAACGCTCGACACTAACCGCTCGAAACCCTTTTGAGGTCTGGGAAGTCAGGAGTGAGTGTTAGGTAGTCATTGGCTAATCAACGATGTTGCTTGTGACAGTCTAGGATTGACTCTTGACTCCCGACTCTCGATTAAAAATCGGTTAAAAAGGCATATATCATCAGAAATTTTTGAGGCTCGACGTTTTATTTAAGCTTCGATTCATTATCGCAAGTCTTTATCGGCACAATTGGGAGAAATCGACCTATGCGCATGTTCAAGGTAACTGCCTGTGTTCCTAGCCAAACTCGGATTCGGACTCAACGCGAGTTGCAAAATACTTATTTTACGAAACTCGTCCCCTACGCAAACTGGTTTCGTGAACAGCAACGCATTATGAAAATGGGTGGCAAAATTGTGAAAGTTGAGCTAGCAACGGGCAAGCCTGGCACCAATACAGGGCTTCTTTAGATCTAAGCTTGCTGGCTTCGTTGGGTTTTGTGTGGGGGGTTATTACTCTTTAGTGTTGTGGATTTAGGAGGAGTCAATGGTGACTCCTTTTTTGTGTTTGATATACGATTGATGATTATGGCAATGTGCAAGTGTTGGATACACTCAAATCGATGCTATTCGATAAGCTGTTCTACGAAAGGCGTGATTTGGACGGGCGATCGCCCGGATATTGGCTGTGAAATTTCGCCATCTGATTCCTGTATTTGACCCATCTGTCAAGGAATGGGCATTCGATGCCCGATTGTTACGATGGCTGACGTTTCTTTGGTTACTGATCGGGTTAGCTGCATTATTCTCAGCATCCTATGTGGTAGCCGATCAAGACTTTGGCGATGGGCTCCACTACTTTAAGACTCAAATTCTTTGGATCTGTATCGGGATGGTGGGGTTCAACATCCTTGTTCACTCACCGCTTCGGTATATCCTGAGCATCACAGACTGGCTTTTTCTGCTGATCTTGGGTTTAGTCGTGGCGACCTTGATACCCGGTTTAGGAACCACTGTTTCGGGGGCAACGCGTTGGCTCGCGATCGGTTCATTTGGAATTCAGCCATCAGAACTCATTAAACCCTTGCTAGTGCTCCAAAGCGCTCGTATTTTTGGAGGATGGCATCGCCTCACCAAGACGACACGGGCAAGCTGGCTGGGTATTTTTCTGGTCACGTTGGTTATTATTTTGCTTCAGCCCAATTTAAGTACGGCAGCGTTATGCGGGCTCGTCATCTGGCTTATGGCGCTGAGTTCGGGACTACCTTATCGCTATTTGATGGGTACGGCTCTGGGCGGGCTTTTCCTAGCGACTATTAGCATTAGCCTCCAAGACTATCAACGTCGGCGTTTGACATCTTTTTTAGATCCGTGGGCGTATGCAAGCCAAGATAGCTATCAGCTAATTCAGAGCTTGATTGCGATCGGATCGGGAGGAGTGTGGGGAACCGGGTTTGGACTGTCTCACCAAAAGTTGTTCTACTTGCCAATCCAATATACGGACTTTATTTTCGCAGTATTTGCAGAAGAATTTGGCTTAATCGGCAGTTTGCTATTGCTGACGCTGCTTGCAGCATACGCAACGTTGGGACTTCGAGTTGCGATTAAATGTAATCATCCAGTGCACCAGCTCATCGCGATAGGTGCAGTCGTTTTGCTGGTCGGACAGGCTCTGCTTAATATTGGCGTCGCGACGGGGGCATTACCCACCACGGGCTTACCCTTTCCAATGTTGAGTTATGGCGGCAGCTCGATGATTTCAAGCCTGCTTGCCGCAGGTTTGCTGATTCGAGTTGCGCGTGAAAGCAGTGGAGCGGAAGTTATAGCGTTCAAACTCGCCAGGTGATCAGACAACCTTGACTAACGCCCCGACGGAGCCATTTCGATAGAATAAGACAAGAAAGACACGTCAAGACATCATGATCAATCTAATGCCCTTGTGTCTAGTCGTTAGGAGAATGGTTGTCAGTCAACATGGTTGAAACGGTTCAGATATGGCTCTACGAGCTTAGTCAATTTGCAGATCAGCTTGTAGAGAGCCAGCTTGATCACCTCAGTGTTGTGAGTGTCGGCATCATTTTTTTGGCGGGCTTGCTCACGAGCCTGACCCCCTGCATGCTCTCGATGTTGCCGATTACGATTGGCTATATTGGCGGCTATGAAACCAAAAGCCGAATTCAAGCTGCCGCCCAATCGGCATGGTTTTCATTGGGGTTGGCAACCACATTAGCTGGATTAGGGATTTTAGCGGCGATCGCCGGACGAGTGTACGGGCAAATTGGTATTGGTCTACCGATCATCGTCAGCATCATTGCCATTCTGATGGGGCTTAATCTGCTCGAAGCCCTGCCCCTTCGCTTGCCATCGCTGGGTGGCATGGAATGGATTTCGAACGACCTCCCTGAAGGCGCCCGATCGTATCTGATCGGATTAACCTTTGGACTGGTCGCATCACCCTGTAGCACACCCGTTCTGGCGACTCTGTTAGCTTGGGTATCTACAACAAAAGATCCCCTTCTAGGAAGTATTTTGCTCGCCTCCTACACCGCGGGATATGTTGCGCCTCTAGTGCTAGCTGGAACATTTACTGCATCCATCAAAAAACTTCTTGAATTTCGACGCTGGTCGGGTTGGATCACTCCAGCGAGCGGTGCTATTTTAGTTGGGTTTGGCGTATTTTCGCTGCTGTTTCGCCTCGTTCCAACCGCTAGTTTTTAAGCACTCGATTTAAAGCAACGATTCTAAGACCGCAATTCATGTCCACGCATTAAAACCAACTTTTTATCATCCGCTTAATTCAATGACCTCAGACCCCTCCAACCCGACGAATCGATTAAGCTGGAGCCATCACCTTCGGCAATATTTTAGACAAGACCTATTGCCGTTGCTCGCAGATTTACGGCTGGCGATTCTTTTGCTGCTGGCGATCGCCCTATTTAGCATCTCAGGAACCGTCATCGAGCAAGGGCAATCCGTCCAGTTTTATCGAGAGAATTATCCTGAACAGCCTGCCCTATTTGGATTTCTGACGTGGAAGGTGATTCTCATTGCAGGGCTGGATCACGTCTATCGCACCTGGTGGTTTTTGGCGCTCTTGATTTTATTTGGGGCTAGCCTCACCGCCTGCACCTTCACTCGCCAGTTGCCGACGCTCAAGTCTTCTCGAAACTGGAAATTTTATGGCCAGCCTCGTCAATTTCAAAAACTTGCCCTAAGCGCCGAATTGGATACGGGGTCTCCCGATTCGCTCGCCACCCTGCTTGATAAAAAAGGGTATCGAGTCTTTCAAGATGCAAACAAGCTTTATGCCCGGAAAGGACTTGCAGGTCGCATCGGTCCCATCGTCGTTCATGCCAGTATGTTAATCATCCTGACTGGAGCAATCATTGGGGCGATGACTGGATTCTTCGCCCAAGAAATAGTTCCGAGCGGTGAAACCTTTCAAGTCAGAAATATTTTTGATGCGGGACCGTGGGCAGCCGCTCAGATTCCCACCGATTGGTCAGTCCGGGTCAATAAATTTTGGATTGACTATACGCCCGAAGGCACCATTGACCAATTTTACTCCGACCTGTCTGTGTTGAATCTCGATGGGGAAGAACTCGATCGCAAAACAATTCACGTGAATGAGCCCTTACGCCACGACGGAGTGACTCTCTATCAAGCAGATTGGGGAATTGCCGCTATTCGCGTCAAGTTGAATGATAGCCCCGTGCTTCAGTTGCCAATGGCACAAATCGATGCAGGCGTACCTGGACGCATTTGGGGAACTTGGATTCCGACCAAACCCGATTTGAGTGACGGCGTTGCAGTCGTTGCCAAAGACTTGCAAGGGATGCTGTTGGTTTACGATACGTCTGGCAAACCCGTTGCGACCGTTCGCGAAGGAATGTCTACCGAGGTCAACGGAGTCACCCTATCTCTGGTTGAACTCGTCGGCAGCACCGGGCTTCAAATCAAAGCCGATCCGGGAATCCCGGTGGTGTATACCGGCTTTGGACTGCTGATGGTAGGGGTCTTGATGAGCTACGTGTCTCACTCTCAGATTTGGGCGCTCCGCCAGGGAGACAAGCTATACGTTGGCGGGAGAACCAATCGAGCTCAAGTTGTCTTTGAGCGAGAAACCCTAGGAATCTTGGATGAACTCAGTGCAGTACCCGATGAGTCAGGGTTTCAACCGTCAGATGACCTTGGGATACCGGATCAAAGCAATTCACCTAGCGCAGTGTCTTGAGCCGCAATCTTGCGACGGGTGATATAACGCCCTACGGGCTTAGGTTTGTGTGGTGAGCCCCCGTGGCGCGGAGGCTCACCACACGTCCAACATCCTGACGCTAGAGCGTATGGCTATACTGAGCCTAATGCCGTTCGGTTTTTGAAGTTTTTGCTGGGCGATCGCCTCAGATTTTGGGTTTCTTTAATCTTTGATTGCCCCAGCAGGACAAATTTTTCGTCAGTATAGAAGAAACTCAATCGCACCACTTACTTACACAACATTATGGAATCTGGTGAACTCTTTACATTGATTGCACTCCTCACGCCAGGGCTGATGCTGTCCATCTTGGTCATGGCGGTCTTCGCAGCAGGCGGTTGATGGCTTAGATCGCAAGGATTGTGCGAATTGGGACTATACCAATTCTTCGAAGTAAGACTATAAATGAACAGGCTAGAGCTCTTGCAAGGCGGGTGGCCGTCAATCCAAAATCGCAAATCTAAAATCGAGAATTGGTATTAGCTGCTGCTTGGTCCGCTACTGCGAGGTTTTCGATCAAGCAAGGCAGCTTCTTCTAAGGCTACTTTCTCCTTAGCCCGACGCGCATAGGGTTGTAGATGCTCTAGGTCAACCCCCGTTAAGATGCTGAGATTTTCTAACGTCATACCCCGCATGAGCATTTCTACACACCAGGTTTGATGTGCTTGGGCGATCGCCGGAGGTTGCCCCTCGGGTGTTAATAAGCCTTCAATCCACATATGCCAGTGCTGACGAATGGTTGCATCTGACATCGGCTGATTCTCATCGATAAACATGGCTGAATGGTCATCTTTGCGGCTCTTTAACCATTTGGTCAACGGGTTGTTGGTATACGAGCCATAACGCTTGCCCAAGATCCATTGGTTTACAGGAACTTGGCGTTTACCGCTCGGAGTCGTTACTTGTAATACGTGCTGATGAGCATCACAAATCTGATGGGATCGCTGCAGCCCAGCTAATTCACCCGGCAACAGCCCCGCCCCGAAGAGGACATAGGCAAGCGCATAATCTTGAGGATTTGACTTGCGAGCATTTCGCAAAATCGTATGAACAAGGGTAGCAGGCAGGTCTAGGACATTTTGGTTTAACTGCTCCCTTGAATCTGCATCTGACAAGTCTGCTAATAAATGGTAACTCTCCCCTTTCAGCGGTGAAGAATTAGAGTTGATTAGTGGGTCTGTTTGGGACACGGTTGAGAAAGGCGAAAACGCACCGTTCGAAAATAGACGGGTTACCTGATCTAGAAATTCATCTCGATTTGACCAAAGTTGGTGAGAATCACTCGTGAATTCAACGATGGCATAGCCTAGCAAAATCGCATTCAACAAACTGGCAAATGTCTCAGAGTCGAGATGAGGCGCGAGGTGTTCTTGCTGAATGACATCCGCCAGAAATTTGGCGACACGACGATTCGCTTCGGTCAATCCACGTCCGATTGCCTGTCGATTTTCTGGCGGATATTGGTCTGCTTCCCCAATGACTGACCTGACAAATTCTGGCATCCGATCAAGCGTTTTCAGGCATGAGCGAGCATATTCTTTGAGCATCTGATTCGCATCACCCGATACATTAATCCGCTGGATCAGAACCTCTGCCAAATTTGTAAACGTCGGCGATTCTTCGATAACGGCCAAAAATAATCCATATTTATTTCCAAAGTTGCGAAAGAGCGTCACTTCATTAACTCCCGCTAAGTTCGCAATTTGCCGAGTCGTCGTGCTGCTAACTCCCTGAGAGACAAATAATTCTAGGGCAGCTTGAATGAGCCGTTGGCGGGTTGACGTGGATTGAGCAGACATAAAGCGTAATGATGCAAACAACATGCAAGTGATACTTGCACAAGCGTATCAGACTTGTTAGGATTGCAAATGTAAGTGATACTTGCATTTGCGTTAGAAACAGGCTGTTGCCTATAAAGGAATTTGTATGAACTCACCCTTTGTGATAAAAGCCTCAGGCGATGAATCTTCTCTAAAACTGAGTTGGATCAGCGTTGCCTTCTTCGGCGCGTTTCATGCGTTAACGGTATTGGCTCCTTGGTTTTTCTCGTGGTCTGCACTGGGGGTCATGCTGTTACTGCACTGGCTTTTTGGAGGAATCGGCATCTGCCTGGGATATCATCGGATGCTGAGCCATCGGAGTTTTCGGGTGCCTCGATGGCTAGAGTATGCGATCGCCATTTGTGGAGCCCTCGCCATTCAAGGCGGACCGATCTTCTGGGTCAGCGGACATCGCCAGCATCATGCCTATACCGAAGATGTCGAAAACGATCCCTATTCTGCCAGGCGTGGATTTTGGTGGAGCCATGTTCTCTGGATTCTCTATCCTCAACCTAAGGCATTTGACCAAAAATGCTATAGCAAATACGCCCCTGATTTGATGCGTCAGCCTTTCTATCGGTGGCTCAACCGCAACTTTTTGTTGCTGCAAGTGCCACTAGCAGTCCTGCTGTATGCGATCGGTGGATGGTCATTTGTCATTTACGGTATTTTCGTCCGGGCAGTCTTTTTGTGGCATTCAACCTGGTTTGTCAATTCTGCGACTCATAAGTGGGGATATCGCACATTCGCTGCTGACGATAACGCTCGCAACCTGTGGTGGGTGTCCCTCATGACCTATGGGGAAGGCTGGCACAATAATCACCATGCGTTTCCTCGCTCGGCACAAACGGGCTGGCGTTGGTGGGAAATCGATGTGACGTGGTGGACAATTCGGCTTTTAGAAAGGCTCGGCCTCGCTAAAAAGGTCGGCGTCATTCCAGTCAAACGCGACAAGCAGCCTGTTTAGAACCTATCCAAAACCTCGTTAGAGTTTATGGAATCCAAAGCCCCTGACGGGGTTTTCGGATAGGCACTTATATCAACTCTCGATTCTGGATTTGCGATTCTGGATTTGCGATTTTCGATTGACAGCCACCCGCCTTGCAAGTTTTAGATGGACTCAGTCTCATGGCTACAGAGTTTGCGACTCCAAGCAAAGCGGGGCCAAGCCGAGATATCGAATCCCGTCAGGGGTGACATCAAATCGGCAGGGGAGCACCTCAACCCCTTTGGCGATCGCATCTCTCAGCAACCGCCCATATTTGGGATCGGCACTGTCTCCCGGTGAAAAATGAGTACAATCGCCTCGATTGATGTAATACAGCATGACGGCTCTTGCGTTAGGGCGCAGTGCCATTAGCTCAAGGAGGTGCTTTTGCCCTCGCGTTGTCACCGTATCCGGAAACAGTGCAAGTGTCCCTTGCACCCAAGTCGTGTTCTTGACTTCTAAATACAGGGGAAGCTGATTCTCCCCGGTTAACAAAAAGTCAATTCGACTCTTACTATTTGCGCCGTATGCTACCTCCTGGCGGATGTTATGGTAGCACGCTAGCTCAGGAAATAAGGACGCCTGAAGCGCCGATTTAATCACTCGATTGGGAAGCGCTGTATTCACTCCAACCCAGGTGGGCTCTGTGTCGGTTGCCTCAATCAATTCCCAGGTATAGGCAAGCTTACGTTTTGGGTTAGTGCTATGCGAAACCCGAACTCGGCTACCGACCTTGCATACGCCTGTCATTGGTCCAGTATTAGGACAATGGGCGGTAATCGTTTCTCCTGAATCAAGCTGAATATCGGCAAAGAACCGTTTATATCGCTTAAGCAATATACCAGGATAGAGCGTGGGATACGGATAATGCCAATCAGTCATGAGAGGGATGCTTGAGTTCAAAGAGGCTAAGGTTGATGCCGTAATATCGGGTTGTGCAACCTTTAGGAATCATACCAAGCCGCTGAGCAACGTGAATGGATGCTGTATTTTCAGGGTTTGCAACGGCATAGATGACGGGCAATTTAAGCTGATAAAACCCATAGTCAAGCGCCATTCGCCCGCCTTCAGTCGCATACCCGTTTCCCCATGCCGATTTTTTCAGATGCCAGCCCACTTCCCAGTCTGAAGTGGGGCGCTGATTTCCGTCGGGCAATCGTTTTAAGATAATTGTTCCAACTAAGACTTGTTTTGATTTGTCAAAAATTGCCCAAAATCCGCTGCCATCATTGAGTTGAATAATCTGATTAGCCCGGTTGCGAAGTGCCGCTTGCATCGATTCGACACTCCCTTGGGTTGCGCCATTGCCGATATAGCGCATCACGTCTGGATCACCATAAATCTCAAACGCTTGCTCAGCCTCAGTGTCAGGATTCCAGTCTCGAAGAATGAGGCGATCGCTCTCGGCTACGATGGTCATTCGTTAGTGGGATTGGTGAGGGTGACAATACATTCCGGGCTAAACTATATCACCTAGGCGATCGCGGCTTTCTTTTATTTTTAACAATCTTAGAAACGTTCGCCAGTTGAGCGCCTTTTGCTGCATTCGCTGCTTGAGATCGGTTGCGGCTGTCGTCAATCCGCCATCAGCTCCGTCAATAAAATGAACCTGTCGCCCATTACGTTCAAATACCAAGCATGTCATCAACACGCGATCGGACACATGCAGTCCGTAAACCAATTCTCCGGAGCGATATCGCTCGTCTAAATAGAGGCTGAGTTGCTGACTCTGGGACGAATTACCAGAAATAATCATTCTCAGCGTATCGTCAAATTTCTGATAATCTGTCGCAGCCACGACGCATGTGGGATATGCTCCCCAATCGGTGTCACCCAAGACCAGCTTAAAGCGCATGAAAACAGCACCCAGAAGGTTTTCAAGCCAAATCCGGCAGAGATAGGTAAAGCGCTTTAATGCGCCTTGCGAAACGGTGCGGACATTAACCTCAGTCGAAAGTTTGTGGGGATCAAACGTCAATTTTAGGTGCTGGCTGGCAAGAGGATGAAAATTTTCGCTCGTTCCATAGATGCGTTGAATCGTTGCCAACAGGTCTCGATAGGTCTGATCAGCCCAGCGGCTGTGGGCGATCGCCACCACATGCAGGCTTACCACTTCGTCATGGGCAGCTTGAATATCTTGCCAGCGACATTCTAATCCTGAAAAATCAGCCTTAGAGAAAGGGTGAGGCTTTTGAAGCCGACCCCCCGCTGAAATGCCATGTTCTTTAACGATTTCGGTGGCGTAGGTCAACCCACCGCCCTTAAACATGGCCTGATAATAGTGATCAGACACTTTGAGTTTTGCAATTTTAAGGCTGTAGCCTTTTTCTACTATCGTAGAAACCGGAATCGTGCCAATTCTGAGTTCAAGTTTGAATCGTGACCACGCCATGTGCTGATTTGCCAGCAGAGTTTCTTGAGCAGCCTCAAATAGCGACGGGGGAATCAAAATTGCTGCGCCGTCTCCCCCAAATACAAACGGCAACTCGATGTCACGGTTGAGGTTGAGCATCGACACGATCGAACAGGCCCCTAACATGTTGATATCTTTGTAACGTCCCTCGGCGATCGCCTGGGTTGATCCAACCACGTCAGTAATGACGATGTACCAACTATTTGGAACGGAGACAAAGCGTTGAGGGTCTGTAATTTCGATCAGTGCACTCAGCGGTTTTAGTCTGGAATAAAAGTGATCGGTCAGCATTGGGGCAGCCTGAGGAGGATGAGCAAATGTCTCAATAACATCTCAATAACAATGGCTTCAGTTTGGGCAACCCTGATCTCTGAATTGATTTGTGAATTGTTGGCGTGGACGTTATACCATTTTGGATTTTGGATTTTAGATTTTGGATTGCGGAAACTTGATGAAGCGACGATTTTGCTCCATCATCGGTCGCATCCTGGCTCTAAATTGGTATTCCTATTGGTATCCCTAACATGATTACCCTCTAGAAATTAGAATTCCCAGAGATGCCCTGCTTTCATCTCTAGACGGGGTAATAATTCAACTGGGAAAAATGAGTGATCAGTCGTCAGCAATGGTAGACCTAACCTCATTATAAATTTGTACTGATGGATAGGCGGGCACACTATGCGTCAATTCACGCTTAAATAAGTGAGTTCACCTTGCGAGGCATCTCTCAAACGTGTCTGACACAAAACCCACTTCTCGATCGCTAGCGAACATCGCTGGTATTGTGGCGATCGCTACCCTCGTTAGCAAACTCTTTGGTTTGGTGCGCCAGCAGGCGATCGCCGCAGCGTTTGGGGTCGGGGCTGCCGTCGATGCATACAACTATGCCTATGTGATTCCAGGGTTTTTGCTGGTGCTCTTGGGAGGCATCAACGGTCCATTTCATAGCGCTATGGTGAGCGTCCTTTCGAAACGCAGCCGAGATGATGCAGCCCCCCTCGTTGAAACCATGACTACGCTGGTGGGCGGGGCATTGCTGGTCGTCACAGTAGTGTTGATTATTTTTGCCGAACCGCTGATTGATGTAGTAGCTCCAGGGTTGAGCCGCACCCCTGAAGGACTCGAAATCCGGGCGATCGCCATTCAGCAGTTGCGGATTATGGCACCGATGGCGCTACTAGCTGGGCTGATTGGCATTGGCTTTGGCACCCTTAATGCAGCCGATCAGTATTGGCTGCCCTCAATCAGTCCTCTCTTTTCTAGCACTGCCCTTCTCATCGGCTTGGGGATTTTGGTTTTTTCGCTGGGCGAAGATATCACCGCTCCGCGCTACGCCATGTTGGGGGGTGTCGTCCTTGCGTGGGGAACCCTAGCCGGGGCGATCGTGCAGTGGCTAGTGCAAGTGCCTGTACAGTGGCGGTCGGGCTTGGGGAAGCTACGCCTGCGGTTTGAGTTTCAACGCCCTGGTGTCAGCGAGGTGCTCAAGGTCATGGGACCCGCAACCTTTTCCTCGGGGATGATGCAAATTAATGTGTACACCGATTTATTTTTTGCCTCGTATATTCCCCAGGCGGCAGCGGCGCTGAGCTACGCTAACCTATTGGTGCAAACCCCGCTCGGCATTATTTCGAATGTGTTACTGGTTCCCTTGCTGCCTGTGTTTTCTCGGCTTGCCGATCCAAACGATTGGTCTGAGCTGAAATATCGCATTCGTCAGGGGATTATTCTCACTGCACTCACGATGTTGCCTCTCAGCGCGCTGATGATCACCCTGGCATTTCCAATCGTCCGGGTGGTCTATGAGCGCTACGCCTTTGATCAACAAGCGTCTCGATTGGTCACGTCGGTGTTGATTGCCTATGGGGTGGGTATGTTTGTGTATCTGGGGCGAGATGTGTTGGTGCGAGTCTTTTATGGGCTTGGCGATGGCGACACCCCGTTTCGTATTAGCGTTGTCAATATTTTTCTGAATGCGCTGCTCGACTTTTTATTAGTGGGGCCTTTTGGGGCACCCGGGCTCGTACTCGCAACCGTGGGGGTCAATCTCATTTCTGTGATTATGCTGCTGTGGCTACTCGATCGCAAACTTCACGGGCTGCCGTGGCAGAACTGGAGCGGTCCGATTCTGGGATTGATTGCAGGCAGCTTGCTTACAGGGCTAACCTGCTGGGGGTCTCGCTGGGGACTTGAGCACCTTTTGGGCACCGATGGCTTTTTGATTCAGCTCTTGCAAATTAGCGTGGCAGGTCTTGTGGGGTTGGGAACTTTTGCTCTCTTCATCTCTCGTCTTGATTTGCCCGAAGTTGATATGCTCACTGCTCGTTTGCGTCAGCGTTTTCGTCGATAATCGTCAGTTGGACCCGTGATATCAGTAAACTTTTGCTGATATTTAGACAGGCTTGCAGCAGGTGAACGCCCCCAATTTTGTTGACCGCTAGCGATGGGGTTAAACTAGCTCGAATTAGATATAATTGCCTATTTGTAGAAGATTGGCATCTGATCGAGGGTTCAACGCGACAATCCGTTGTTTCTCATCAGACATGGATTCGACACGAATGGGTATGTTAAACAACGGGTCAAAACTTTGTCCGTAATAGTACGGATGGCGATCGCCCGACAGCGGGTGAGATGAATGGTCTGACTTGTTCTATCTAAACGATATCAAGCACGGTTTGCGTAAACAGGAGACTCAGGTGAATGGCTACGATCAACGGTTCTGACGATAATGATACGCTTCTCGGCACAGCCGATGTGGATAGTATTTCCGGCTTTGACGGAGATGACTTTTTGTTTGGGTTGGGCGAAGGCGATACTATGCTGGGGGGCGATGGGCGAGATCGGCTGGATGGCGATCGCGGAGATGACACGCTGTTGGGTGAAGACGGCAATGACCTCCTCCTGGGCGCAGGGGGGAGCGATCGCGCGTTGGGCGGACGTGGCGAAGATCGACTCATGGGCGACGGCGGTGCCGACTTTCTCTTTGGCGATGACGGAGACGATGATTTATTTGGCAACAATGGGAGCGATCGCCTCGATGGTGGCGACGGCAACGACACGCTGATTGGCAATAATGGCTTTGATATCCTCGAAGGCGGGCGTGGCAATGACCGACTCGAAGGCGGACGGGGTAATGATACGCTGCGCGGTGATGGCGGACAAGATACCCTCTTTGGTGGCGACGATGCCGATACCCTAGACGGTGGCGATGGCGATGATACGGTCGAGGGTGAACGCCAAGACGATCGGATCTTTGGCGGCGGCGGCAATGACACCCTCAATGGCGGCGGTGGCA
Source organism: Elainellaceae cyanobacterium (assembly GCA_051117555.1). Classification (GTDB taxonomy): domain Bacteria; phylum Cyanobacteriota; class Cyanobacteriia; order CAZCXK01; family CAZCXK01; genus DBGGTD01. The sequence goes on from JBNPEG010000116.1 coordinate 57,526, forward strand.
GCGACACTATCAACGGGGATAGTGGCAACGACCAAATCAACGGTCAGGCAGGGGCAGATATCTTACGGGGCGATGGAGGAGACGATCAGCTCGATGGCGCAGGCGGAGATGACTTTCTAGAAGGCGGCAACGATAACGATACGCTCAACGGTAGGGGTGGGCAAGATGTGCTTCAAGGTCAAGCGGGGAGCGATACCTTGAGCGGGGGCGATGGCAACGATTTTCTAGAAGGGGGCGGGCGCAGCGACACCCTCGATGGCAATGGCGGCAATGACACCCTCAACGGAGATGCGGGAAGCGATCGCCTCAATGGGGGCGCCGGCAACGATATTCTCAATGGCGGAATCGGGAGCGATCGCCTGGAAGGCGGCGGCGGCAATGATATTTATGTAGTCAATACCCGCCAGGATGAAGTTGTCGAAGGCAGAAATCGAGGACGCGATACCGTCATCTCATCCGTCAGTCTGACCTTAGCTGAGAATGTGGAGAACTTGTCTCTTTCAGGCAACGGCAACACCAACGGTACGGGCAACGCCCGTCGAAATCAACTCGTCGGCACGATTGGGCAAAATTCTTTAGACGGCAACGGTGGCAATGATACCCTGTTAGGTCTAGATGGCAACGATCGCCTGGTGGGCGGCGACGGGAATGACACGCTCTCCGGCGGCAACGGCAATGATCGCCTGTTTGGCAACCGAGGTCGAGATACCCTGTTGGGAGGCTTTGGGCAAGACAATTTCTATTTTGATGCGCCTCGACAGGGTGTCGATCGCATCCTAGATTTCTCCACCCTCGATGACACAATCGTAGTATCTGCCGATGGTTTTGGTGCGGGCTTGCGGTCAGGCAGATTTTTAAACGCGTCTCAGTTTACGCTGGGAAGCCGTGCTACAGCTCGCAGCCAGCGATTTATTTACGATCCCACTCGTGGAGGGCTATTTTTTGATGAAGATGGCGCAGGCGGACGCGCCAAAACTCGCATTGCAAATCTGTCAGCCGGTCTCAACGTCACCAACTTCGACATCTTCATTAGCTAGTTGTCTACCCCACGCTAGAGCCGCCGCTGATACTCGTCCAACACTTCCATCAGGCTAATTTGGCATTGTCCTGGCACGAGTTCTGCTAAAGGTATTTCTCGTTTTCCAGCGCCAAGGGTCACTGGAATGGTTTTTAGCACATCCATCACGCGACTTTCATCCACATCGCCGTCTGACAGCATGGGATAGAGGCGTTCGGCTAAGACCGTGTGCAAATGAGCATCTCGCAAATAGAGATGCCATTTCGCAACGTCGATATAGACATTATTGCCAATTTCAGCCGCGAGAGCTTCGATGGCTTCATTGGTGCTTGCGTACGTCATAATAGCTTACTCCCAGTCAATCTCATCCCTAGCCTACAATCCACTGAGAGGTTTACCCGTCGCTCACGAGGAAGATTTTGGCTTTGCAAACCCCTTGGGTTGAGAGGAAGATTTTGGCTGCGGATATTGGGCGATCGCAAAAATATAGACGCCGTGGGTAAAGAGGGCGATCGCCCAAATTCCAGTCACCCAGACCACCCAAGGCCACGCTTGATTTTGAAAGAGATGCCCAAACCATAGCCCTGAATTGGTTGCAGCAAAAACCGCCACATGGACTGCAAAATTCATGCGATCATCCAAACGCCGATAATCAGGGTCATTCCGATCAGGTTTTCGAGACCAACGAGGAGGCATAAGATAAAGCTCTATTGACATCAACGAGAAAAGTGAGACGGGGCGACCCTCCTTCACTATGAGAGAAAAGGCATACCCCATTCTTTCCCTTTTAATTGTAAAAGGTTAAGCCCTGTATGGGCGTTCGTCTGTCCTATTGAGTCGCTTGCAAATTAGCATAAATTTGACCTATGATTTGCCCGTTGAACCAGAATTCAGAAAATATTTTAAATCAATGAAGAATTGAGAATGTTTGAGGGAATCACGGTAAAACAGAACAGAAATGACTGAATTTCAAACCGCCAAAAACCCATGAAAAAGATAGTCAACCTATTGCCGTCAACTGGTGCACAGGGGGCACGGGAATGAAGCTAAACGTTCTGACAGACACAATTTTCAAGCTAGAAACAAAGCAAGCCAGACTATTAGATGATTCGGGAAAATTAACCGTTTCAGAAGGAACTGAATACGAAGTCCTCGCTCACGCGCCCGCTCCGTTTAAGCATGTGAAGGTGACCCTGGCATCAAATATTGGTCCCCAAGATAAAAATACGTGGTACATCTTTTCTGAGCACATCGAAATCGAGGGAAACGAGCCCGATAACCTCCCTCAAGACGAGGAAGAACCTGAACCCAAGCGCACCGGAGGCTTTAAGTTACCCGGCTATCGCAGCACATTTTATCTACCTGATCCGGTTTTAGCGGGGGGAAATTTTACGTGGGCTGAAGCCACCAAAAATGGAACGCGGATGCCTCCTAATAAAGACATCGTCGAAGGTATTCTGCGAATTGCCGATACGATGCAGGAGATTCGAGAGCTGTATGGAAATCGCCCCATCAAGGTAACCTCTTGGTATCGCGACCCGGTGACAAACCGACGGGTGGGTGGAGCAACCAGCAGCCGTCATCTTACCGGAGGGGCGGTCGATTTCCGCATTACAGGGGTGTCTCCTTCTGATGTTCAAAAACGGTTGGATAGCTGGTGGGGAGGCCGAGGGGGTCTTGCTAGCGCTAGCAGCTTTACCCACATTGACAACCGCGGATATCGTGCTCGCTGGCGATACGGAATATAGCGCCAACGGCTGGTTTCCTAAAGTTAAGGGATTGAGCCAGCTTATTTAGGCTGGCCTATTGGCGCTCTAAATCCCCGGCTTTTTAGAAAGTCGGGGATTTAGCTGGGAGTAGGAGTTGCCGGTCGCTTTTGAGATTTTGCCGCGCTACTGCAACAAAAACGGCGTTGCTCATTGACGGGATGAATCGCCTTGCTCAGACACCGTTCTTCGTGCAAGCTGGTGAAGGATTTTTCGTCATCTCATATCTTGCACCTGGTAATTTGAACTTCAATTCCCTGCTGTTGCAACAAGGAACGTTTTCGTTCGATATCGGCTAACAACAGTGTCACTAAAACATCTGCCAAAGCGGCTTCTAGCACTACCGT
>JBNPEG010000236.1:0-6877 GCA_051117555.1 Elainellaceae cyanobacterium
CAAATGAGATGAAGCGGTTTACACAACTCTTTCAGCAGGTCGATTCCACAACCTCTACGAATGAAAAAGTGCGGGCGTTGCAGCAGTACTTCCATGATGAAGAACCTGCCAATGCAGTCTGGGCAATTTATCTGTTTCTGGGCAAAACTCGGCGACGGCTGATTACGTCGCGGATCTTGCGAGATATTTTTCTGCATATTTCTGAGATTCCAGAATGGCTGTTTGAAGACTGCTATGCCCATGTGGGTGATACTTCTGAGGCGATCGCCCTCCTGCTTAAAGACACTCCCCTCGACCGGCAAGAAACGCTGGATATTCCCCTCCATGAGTGGATGGAAACCATCATTCCGCAGGTGAAGAAGGCAGAGTCGGATGATGAAATTCGTGACCTCGTGCTGTTGTGGTGGGCATCGCTTAATCCCTTCGAAGTGTTTGTTCTCAATAAGTTGCTTACCGGAGCCTTTCGCGTCGGCGTATCCGATAAATTGGTGATTCGGGCATTGTCGGCTGAATATGATCTGCCCGAAGCAGTGTTAACCCATCGTCTGATGGGCGACTTTGAGCCCACCGCAGAATTCTTTCAGCGATTGGTCAGCCCCGAAACGACTGAAAGCCTGCCCAGTCAGCCCTATCCCTTCTTTCTGGCCTCTCAACTGGACGAAGAAAAATTTGAGCACGATGAAGATGTCACCCGATGGCAAGCCGAGTGGAAGTGGGATGGCATTCGGGCACAGGTGATCAAACGCGCCGATCAGGTGTTTATCTGGTCACGGGGCGAAGATTTGATTACCCATCAGTTTCCAGAAATCGAAGACTGCTTTCAAGCAGTACCCAATGGCTTTGTGTTGGATGGCGAAATTCTCTGTTGGGCAGCCGGAGACGATCGCCCGCTTAATTTCAACTACCTGCAAAAACGACTGGGGCGCAAGCGCGTTTCGCAAAAGCTTAGGGAGGAAAATCCGGCACGCTTCATTGCCTATGATTTGCTGGAATACTACGGGCAAGATATTCGAGAAAAGCCGCTGAGCGATCGCCGCAAATTGTTAGTAGAAACATTAGACACCTTTGATTTAAACCTGATCGGCTTCGCGCCGCTATTAGAATTTGATACATTTGCCGACTTGCGATCGCTCCGCAGCCAGTCTCGGGATGCAGGCGCCGAAGGGTTAGTGATCAAAGCCAAAGATAGTCCCTACTTGGTCGGGCGCAAACGAGGATATTGGTGGAAATATAAAGTTGATCCGATGACGCTCGATGCCGTGCTGATTTATGCCCAAGCTGGCAGCGGCAAACGCGCCAACTTATTTACCGATTACACCTTCGCGCTGTGGCGAGATAATGAACTAATTCCCTTTGCCAAAGCCTATTCTGGACTCGATAACGATGAAATCAATGAGCTAGACAAATGGATTCGCAAACACACGATTGAGAAATTTGGTCCCGTGCGATCGGTAGAACCCGCGCATGTATTTGAGATTGGCTTTGAGGGGATTGCCGAGTCAAATCGCCACAAGTCGGGTATCGCCGTCCGGTTTCCTAGAATTTTGCGATGGCGCAAAGATAAACCAGTGAACGAAGCAGATACGCTTCAATCGGCATTTGAGCTGCTAAAAGTGGTCTGAACTTTGACTTACAGGCGATCGCCCGCTATCAAAATTCTATTTATAACTAGGAACCTTTCATCGAGATTTGAGTCCGCATCATATTTGGTCACCGAAACTTTATCGTGAATTTACTCACTTCTCCGATAACGTAAGCTAACTTTTTATCAGAAGAGAATTCAAATAGTAAGAATCCACGTAGATCCTCTCATTTGTGTAACAAATGCGACAGAGAAGGGGATTCAGACATTTGATTTTCGTTAAATCAGATTGAGATTAATGACATTGGGGTGTCGCTAAGCTGGTATATTTATACACAATGAACCGCGTGCTATTACTTAACTTGCAACACCATTCTTCACAGTCTCTCGGTAAAGATTCCCATGAATGTACTCTTCGTCAAAATGTCTCAGAATAGGCTTGCTAATACATTCGAACCGGTCCATGCCGAATTTTATTCCGTGTTAGACGCCTGCATTGTCGTCGGATATTGTTTGACCGTGTTTATAGTACTCCCCGCTTTTGTTGTGCTGGCATGGGGATTCGATATACTCAGCGAAACGAGCTGATACATTTAACACCAACTATCCCCGTTGAGCCAACAGTCTTTTATCCGACGATGACCTTCCAAAACAATGACCCGATTGCGAAGATGCACAAATGTTGGGGTAGTAGATTAATCAACGGTTGGCGAGCAATCTTCTGGGTCAAAAACACGCTGAGCCATACGGAGACAATCAAGGTCACGCCCTGTAGAAAAGCAGTCACAGCCGGATCGGCGATCGCATAGGGCAGCGTCGAACCGCTGTAGCCAAATGTTGCCATCGTTACGGGCAGCACGCGCCCGGCTTCGTTAAGTCCTAATCGGAGGTAGTGGGCTAAATTTCCTCCTAACACCAAGGGCAGATATCCATAGGCAAGCTCAAGAAATGGGCGAGGTTTGAGGGTTCGGTTGCCTAGACGAATCATCCCGTATGCCAGCAGGGCGATCGCAGCAGGAATACTCAACACCAAGACCGACACCCCGGCATGATTTGCAAAGGTGCTGAGCCCAAAATTCCAGCCAAACTGACGCTCAATTTCAGGCAACCGATGCAGGAGCACCACTCCAAACAGCAGAAAAAGCAGTGCGACTTCGTGATACGTAGGTTTATGAGTTGTCCAGAGCTCGATGCCGGGTGGGCGAAGATTCAGCTCAACCGATCGATGCGGACAGGCTTTTAGACAGGTCATGCACAATACGCAATCTCGATTTTCTTGAAGCTGAGCAGGGTGAGAATAGATGGGGCATCCGCCCGTTTCCAATCCTTCACCCTTTTGAGGTCCGCCTTTGTAGCATTGATAGGTTGTGCATGTTGCCGAACAAATGCCTTGCTGTGCCCGCAATTCAATCATGGATAGTTTGGCAAACATGCCATTCATGCCACCGATGGGGCACAGATAGCGACACCAAAAGCGACGCTCAAACAGGAGCGAAAAGATGACGGCTCCAGCCGTTATCAGTAGCAGCAAACAACCTGACAAGTATGCGACGTTTTGCAAATTCCATAGTTCTTCCCAAATCAAAATGAGGGCAAACATGCCAAACAAAAACCATCCCCCCCATTTTTCAGCCTGCCGTCGGGGCCACGCTTGGAGCTGACGAGGAAACACCTTCAACGATAGCGTTTGCGCCAGTTCTCCATAGATCATGAACGGGCAAACAGCGCACCAAATACGTCCTAAAAATGGAAAGATAATCAGTACGACAGGCCACCACCATGCCCAAAACAAATTGAGGGCAATATTAGAATCTCGGGTTTGAGGGCCTACCATCAAAATAAAAACGACGACTGCAAATCCTCCGAGGGTCACCCAATAGTTGAGGCGATCGGGCCACCACGGGCTTCTGAGAAACTGACGCAATTTTGGATAGGCATTGAGAAGATTCAGCCGAAATCGGCGACTCTTGCTGCTGGCTGACCAAAATACTTCTTCCGTCAAAACGGGGGCGCCATCTGACTGAATCAGGGCTCGTTCAATCAGGCTTTCTAGCTCAGTTAGGTTGCCTGGAAAGTCGTAGCCTTGAAGACGACGGATGGCTTCTGGGTCGACGCTGGGCTTGGGTAAACTGCGGGATCGACAGATCAAGCTGATGTAGTACTGCACTTGTGATTCGATATCTGCCTTCCGAATGCGCAAGGGGGGCACTTTGATGATGTGTCTTAAAACATGTTGTCGTTCGATGTCGGGCAGAGTGCGCTCTGAGGTGAGAATAATTCTGGCATTTGAGCGGCGCACCGATGGCAGAGGCGACCCTTCGCGAGTAATGGGGGTATATTCGCTCGTGTCTAATAGCTGGAGCAACTTTCCCTGCAACCCTTCTGGAAAATCTTGGACATTATTTAGCAGCAACGTGCCATCGCCAATCCATTCTAAAAGTCCGGGTTTTCCGCCTGCTCGACCAAACAGTTCGACGCCACTTTCCTGAATGGTGTCGCAGTCGATTTTAATGAGGGGCTGATGGCGATCGCGCGAACCAAAATGAATTAGCGAGGCGGCGTTGTCTTTGCCTAATCCTGGCTCGCCAAAGATCAGAACGGGCTTACGGTCGTTAGATGCCTTGCGAATCTCTTGTCGCAATCGGGTTGCATAGCGACTCGACCCGACAATGCCTCGTTTTACCTTGGGAACGATGTACGGACGCAGAGCCGTTTGCCGTTCTTGTTCAAAGGCAAGTTGAGACGATACCTCTTCCAACTCGGCTGCCAACTGTTTGGTGAGGGTGCGGCTAATTTCAGGAAACTGCTCCACAATGACCGCAAACGCATCGCGAGGTATTGTCCACACTTCGCACTCAGTCAGCGTGATCACCGTATGTTCGGCAGGCTGGTCGAGGAGCAGCTCTTGTAGATAAAGCACCGATCCGGGCAAAAGGCTCGTCGCTCTCGCCGGACTCGTGGGGCTGGTTCGATAGCGTTCGAGTCGCCCGGTTTTTAGAAAATAGATTGCAGACGGCATGGTGTCTTCTAAAACCAGTCGCCGATTCTTTTCAACAAACTCGTCTTGAATGGCCGTGGCGATCGCCTCCAACGCGTCATGAGAGAGCGCCGATAAAGGCGTATTGGCTTTCAGCCATTCAATTCGTTCAGTAATCTGCATGAAAATTCCTTGGAGAGTTGATATCTCAGACGACTCCCACTACCTTCAGGCTATGATGTCTCACGCAGATTGAGGGTTAAATTTATTAAATTCCGTCAGTGAAAGACATTATTCGTCCAAAATTCGGACACCCACAACGGTTGTATTAAAACGATACGTCAATCCTTCAAGCTCAATGATGTTGCCGATTTTAACCTTGTTATTTCCAAATACAGGCCCATCATTCACAATCTCAGCTTGACCTGCCAAGGTGACAACCATATCAAGCGTGAATCCAAGTTCGGGGCGCGGGTCAGGCAATGCTTTGAGAGAACCGTCGGGTTGAGGGGTCGCCACCGTGCGCGGCAGCTCTTCTACGCTGGTCACATCCACCCGACCGTATGACTGGTTGCGGATAATAATTTCGGTTTCACCTTCATCGCGCATCGAATTCATCAAGCCTTGGGGATCGCTGACGGTCAAGCCTCGCACCATCACGTCTACTTCGACAGGCTGGGTCGTCGCGCCAATTTGGGCAACTGACCCGGAGTTGCCTGGCACGAAAAATACGCCTGCAATCACTAGCAGCACGACGATTACCGCACCAATATCGACAATGCTGACTTTACCGAAAAGGCGACCTTTAGAATCAAGGATTGGCATAGCTCAAATTTTGACATTTGGAGATTCTAATTATCGCGTAAGACTGGCGCGATTGGGGCATGATTTGAAGCGTTCTATTTGAAACGTTCTATTTGAAACGTTCTATTGGAAGCGTTCAATTAGACATTGGGCGATGCGTTGGGCAGCTCCGGGGTTGCCCATGCGACGGCGACCGTTTTGGGCGATCAGCTGGAGCCGATCGGGATCTTGCATGAGGGACACAATTGCCTGGGCGACCCGTTGCGGTGTGGCTGCCAAAATCACCGACGGACCCAGCAGTCGGGTTTGCGCCTCGGCAAAGGCAGACGTGAACTGGGGGCCGTTCCCCGGCATGATAATCGCGGGTTTGCCAAGCCCGACAAACTGCTCGGTGGCAGTGCCTGCCATGGCGATCGCAAAGTCGGCTTGGTGCAGGCACCTAGCAAAGTCCGACTGTGTCAGGTGGATGGCGGCATTGCCTTGTATCCAGGTAGTCGTTGTAGATGAATTTAAGCGTCGCCAACCTTGCGTTTCGAGGATTTGATAGAAAGAACGGAGTTTGAGGGCTGGGGCGATCGCCGCGAGATAGAGCACTTTCCGGTTAGGAAATGCTGTTTTCATCGGCTTGAGGGCGGCAATCATCTGCCGCCAGTTTTCATAGGCTTCGGGCGATCGCGACCCTGGTAAGAGGGCAACGGTTAATGGAATTTCGTCGTTCTCTGGATCGAGATGCGGATGGGGCAGGCGATCGCCTCGGGGAGAAAGCCCGTCCATCATAGGATTGCCCACGTCCAGTGCCGGAATCTTCCAGCGCTTGAGAATTTCTGTGGTCAGCGTATCTCTAGGAAAGACAGCGGCACAGCGATCGCGGCTCATCAGCCAGCGTTCCCACGGAAGATAGACCGACCCCGACCAGCTTTCCAGCCGCTCAAACCACGATTGACGAGACAGCATACCTTGCTCATCGCGGAGATAATATTCAGATTTGGCAGTGCCTACAAATGCGTAGGGTGCGCCACTCAGCCAAGCAATCATCAAAGGCACAATGTCACCTACGGCTAAAATTTGCCCGCCTGATTTTGCCCACGCTCGCGCCACTCGAATTTGAGTCAGCGTGAGCTGCACCAATCCGCCTTGAACATCTCTAACGAGCTGTCGTCCATCCATGTAGACGAACCCTCCCGACGGCATCGATTTGACAGGCCCGACGATTGGGATATCGTGTTTTAGATAGGCCGTTCCTTCGCCGACGAGGGGAAGGGCTGCAAGTTTAGGATGGCTCGGATGCTGCCGAAGCGCTTGCAAAATTCGCAGGGCGATCGCATCTTCTCCATGACCATTACTGAGGCAGAGCAATTTCATTCGGCTGCACCGTGATTATAATGCTGACATGGCTTGGAGTGGCTTCTGACTCCGCTCAATCCACTGTTCTTGAGCGTTGAGCACGGTCGAAATACGGCTCCAAACCTGTAAGAACAATGATTGCTAAGTAGGTGGGCGGAATCAAATGTAGG
>JBNPEG010000252.1:0-6866 GCA_051117555.1 Elainellaceae cyanobacterium
CTATCTGTTACAATAAATAGCTGTGCCGTCTAACGCAAGATGGCAGCTCAGCGGGCGGTTAGCTCAGCGGTAGAGCGCCTGCCTTACAAGCAGGATGTCACTGGTTCGAATCCAGTACTGCCCATATAGTAGGTGTTACTCATCTCGTGAATAGTCAGACCGTTTAATTTTTAGACTTCTTTTTGGGGTAGATCGAGCAACCGTTCGAACGAAATGCCTACCAGGCTGCTCGACCCGGTTTGATTTTCGGATACCTCATTAATCTGGGTATCGCCGGAGTAAGTCTGGACTCTTCTCTAGCACGCTTGATGAATTCCCATTCACCAACTCTGGCGCTGAAGAGTGCAGGGGGAAAAGCAGACTACGCGAAAGCCGAGGCTAAAGTATCGGTAGTTCTGCGAAGGCCGAGATCGGAAGGCGGAGCGGCAGTATTCAGGATTGTCGTACCAGGAACCACCCCGCATTAGCCTATAGCGATCGTCACCATCCGTGATCCAGGCACTTCCATCAGTTGGTGCGCTGTCATACGTGGGATGCCAGTGGTCTAAACACCATTCAAAAACATTACCGTGCATGTCAGATAGTCCGAAGGCATTAACCACTCCAAAGCTGCCGACCTCTGTCGTTTTTTGACGATATTCTCCAATTATTCTGTTGCCATAGGTGTAATTACCGTTGTAGTTGGCTAACTCAGTCGATACAGTGCCCCCAAAATGGAATGGCTCGGTGGTTCCGGCACGACAGCTATATTCCCATTCTGCTTCGGAAGGTAAGCGATAGGCTTTGCCCGTATGTTGAGAGAGGCGATCGCAAAACTCGACAGCTTCATTCCATGAAATGTTTTCTACGGGGCGGCGGTCGCCTTTGAAATGAGACGGATCGGGGTTGAGTTCTTGGTTGATCTTGGGTAAGGTGGCGATCGCCCGCCACTGGGCCTGAGTAATAGGAACGCGGCTCATCCAAAACGATGGCAGCGTGACCCGATGCTGCATTTCCACATCTAGTCCTTCGGTGTCAGGAAAGTTATAAGGATACCAATCTCGACCTACTTCATCCGGAGGTGACCCCATCAGAAAATCACCTCCCGGAACCGCAACTAGATCCAGAGTTAGTTCCTGGGACAGTAATTCTTTCCAGACCCGAATCGACTTCACTTGAGTGTTGACCTGTTCTGCTCGCAGCTCTACAATCAGCATGGGCATAGGTTCTCCGCTGGAGGCACCAATTAGACTGAGGGCGCGGGCAGATCCCTGGCGCAGAGTAAGGGGAGCAGTGTCGTTCTCTAGAACATTCAGTAGTTCTGCTTTTCCCACCTGCATCACACCCAGAGCCTCAGCCGCACTGCGACGCACCGCAGGTTCGTCATGATTGTTCTCAAGCAATGCAATCAACCGTGGAGCAATGTTGTCTCGTAGCGCTTCACTACAGTTGCCTAGGTTGCCTAATGCCCGCATGGCTGCTTGTCGTGCTTCGATCAGTTGATTCGGGTTTTCCACCATCCCCAGTAAATTGGGCACTGCCATTGCTGCTGTGCCGCGACTGCCCAAATCATCAGCCGCCCGAATGCGATACGACAGTTCTGGAGCAGAGAGATCAGAGATCAGCAATCGTATTCGGCGTTTTTCCTCAATTCGGCGCAATTCCTCTGGGTCAAGTCCTGCTTTTCGGGCTAAGATTTCGGGCACCTGGTTGGGCACCTGGGCTTCCTTTTGCTTAAGCAGACAGCAATCTCGCACTGCCAATAGAAACCCTTGAATTGCCTCCGGTGGATCATTCGTGTGTTCTAGCACTGATTCGATCGAGTTTAAAAACTGCTGCCAGTACCCCTCCGGATTCTCCCGGCAGAAGTCTACCAGGCAGAGTGCCGCCAGATATTCTGCCAACGGATCTAAGACGATGCGGAGCTTATCCCCCGGCTCCAAGATTTGCAGTAACCGTAGCCGAGTTTCCAGGTAGATCAACCTCGCTTGGGCATCTTCAGAGTTTTGACCACTGTTTTGACCATTATTTTGACCCTCTAATGCCGCGATGGCATTTGCTTTCGTAGCTGTTGTCGGTCGGTAAGTGTGCTTCAGGCATTCCCAGGCAATCCGTTGAGCATCTTGTTGTACCTCCAGGTAATCTCGCTGGTTATCAGGTTCAATGGTGCGGTTGAGCTGATTGAGGTAGCTCAGCATCAACTCTGGCACTGATGCTGGGAGCGTGCCTCCAGCCCCCTGTTGTTGTTCAATCATTTGGTCTGCATAGAGCCGAGCTAGCAAAATCGTGATATTTCGCTGACCTACCATGCGGGATAGGCGACGACACGCATCAAAATAGTCTTCGTCCTCAAACAAATCACGCTTTTCTCGCTGCTCCAGATAGGCATCCATAAACCGAGAGAGGCGGCTACCCTCAATCCGTAGCGGCTCCAGAATTGTTTTTGGAATACCCCCCAGAGATTCATTCAATCGAGACGTGACCACCAACGCCTTTGCCGGAAAATCAGCCAAATCCGGAGTGACTTGTTTACGAGTCGCCTCGCTCATTTCTGAGAGATGATCTACAATCACCAGAACCCGCTGACGGTGTAGCAGCTTCTCTAGCAGTTCGGGGTCAATCGGGTCAGGCTGATTGGCTAGGGCATTGAGCTGTCCGCGAATCACTTCAAACAGCGTTCGTTGCTCGTCTAGCTCCGTCTCCACCAGCACGGGCAATAGACGATGGGAACCTAGCTGTTTTTCTAGACCCCACAACGCAATCTGACAGGCAAGACTGGTTTTTCCGGCTCCTCCTTCTCCCGTGATCAGCAGCACCGCTGGTTTCTTGGTGAAGATGGCAGATAGAGCGTTCCCAGTCAGGTCTTCGATCAACTGCTGATTGAGGTAGGCAGGCAGACCGATATGGATGTTCCGTTCTGTCACCGTAGGCAGTCGAGAGAATTCTGTTTTTGCCGTTTGCCAGTGTTGGCTGACCCAAGCATCTAACACTCGATTGCGATATTTGAGCGATCGCACCACTCCTAGTGGCACCTTCCAGCTTGTCCACGGCACGGGTAGATCGGTCGAAGGTATTTTCAACAACCATAAGGGATTAATCCACAACACTCCCACGTATCCGATTAATCCACCTCCTAACGCGATGCTTGTCAATATTATCGGAAGCTGATGTTCTTTCCAAAGTTCTAGGGTGCGATCGCGCAGTGTTTGTTGCGGTTGTTGGGGTAATGGGGTTCCCGTCGGAGACGCTGTGCTAGCGCTAGGAGATGAGGGTGGCGTCTGGGCTGGGGTAGACAAGATCGAAGCACTCACAACCAACCCGGCTGTGAGAAAGCTGATGAGGATCGATCTTAACGGGGTGACACGCATCTTAACGGGGAGCCAATATTAGACTGCGACCTTTCCCAAGACTACGCGAAACTCCCGGCGTTTTCCGGGTCGGTCGGTGACAATTTCTCATCACCGTTCCAACGGATGAGTCTGCCCACGATAGACTGGATAAAATATGAGCCGACTTCTGGCCGCAAGATATGGGTATTCATTCGTCAGACTTCTTTTCATCTGTTGGAGTTACAGATAAGAGAGTACCGCTGCTAGAAAATGGCGATCGCCTCTCTCGCAAAGAGTTTGAGCGCCGCTATGCTGCCATGCCCATATCAAGAAAGCCGAGCTAATTGAAGGAGTCGTGTACATAGCAGCGGATCTCCGTTTTCGCAGTCATGAGCAACCCCACGGCAATCTGATGATCTGGTTAGGAAATTACAAGGTTGCGACATCAGGCACCGAGTTGGCAGATAACACGACCCTACGGCTGGATCTCGATAACGAACCTCAGCCGGATGCAGCTTTATTTATTAATCCAGCAGTGGGTGGACGAGTCCGTATTTCAGAGGATGACTATTTTGAGGGTCCTCCAGAACTGATTGCAGAAGCCGCTGCCAGTAGCGCGTCTTATGATCTGGGCGACAAAAAGAAAGCATATCGGCGCAATGGGGTGCAGGAGTATCTTGTCTGGCAAATGTTTGACAATAAACTAGATTGGTTTGTTTTACAGGATGATGAGTATCAATTGCTTGCCCAAATGCGGAGGGTGTCATGTGTAGCCGCGTCTTTCCGGTTTGTGGTTAGACGTTAACGCATTGCTGACGGGAGACATGCAAACAGTGCTCTCGGTGTTGCAGCAAGGCTTGAACTCATCGCGTGCAAAGAAGATTGGGCGATCGCACATGCCAGATCACCCATCACAATGAGTCTCTCAGATTTACAAACCTAGATGCGTCCGATAACATCCATGTCGGCCTAACCAATACAATCAAAATTAGAGGACAGTGTTGTCGCTTTAAGACGCTAGCCATGGAGTATGCAGATCGACCATGAAAGGACGCGATCGCCGGATTGGCCTTGAGCAAGAATTCTTCCTGGTTGATACATCAGGAGCGATTTCAGATCGTGCTGACGAATTTTTAGAGCATTGTCGAGCATTAGCCACTACCCAAGGACGGAATCCTGACTACTTTGCACCAGAGTTTGTCAAGAACATGGTTGAGGTAAACACTCCTCCCGTGTATCGGATGTCTGAATTGGCAATCGAATACCTTGAGAATCTTAAGCTGGCGCTCCATGTTGCACACGAATTAGATTTGCGACTATATCCGCTATCTCAGTATCCGTTACACTTCACTCCGGTCATCCGCAACGAACTCAATTATCATGTCCAAGCGCGCACCGTAGGATATGATCGCTTTCTCCGAGCGGGTCGCTGTATTGGCACCCATCTGCACATAGAATTACCTCCCGGCACGATTGATCCAGAAATCGGAATTTCGTACGAGACATCATCGGAAGATCGAGCTGAAGCGCTGAGTCTTTACAATTTAGTAACAGCCTTAGATCCAGCGTTGATTGCGTTATCTCGTGCGTGCCCCTTCTATGAAGGAAACGTGTTTGGATTAGCAGCTCGTACGGTTCACTATCGGGGTAATCAAAATTTTGGCTGGGAAGGAGTATATACGCATCTGCCTCAAGCGGGTGAGCTACAGCCCTATGCCACCAGTGCGGCTAGCCTCGTGAGAATGCAGTTTGCCCGTTATTATGCTTGGTTAGAAGCGATGGATCGATCCGAGGTCGAGCGATCGCTTTTCTTCCAAGCAGGCGGCAGCTTGCTAAAATCTGCCTGGAATCCCGTACGGCTGAATGCTCTAGGCACTGTAGAATCACGAGGAACCGATAGCGACTACCCCAGCGTCATTCTGGCGATCGCCGCTTTAGTCTACAGTGCAGCCATCAGGATCAGGAACGAAGGACTTGCCGTTAGACCCGTCGCAGGAGTTCAGACCTTTGAAATTCACGAGGGTCTGCTTGCGGTTCCAGAATTCGACTATCTCAATGGCGCTCTCCTTTATGCCGCAACAACAGAAGGCGTCAAGCATCCGGACGTAATTGCGTATTTAAACTCTATCCTGGCATTTGTTAAAGAGAGTGATCCCGATAGCGCGATTTACCTTAAAACATTTGGGACATCTATCGAAAACTATCAAACTACCGAAACTGAAATTCTTCAAGAATTTGAACCTGTTACTGCTGAAATCTCTCGCGATGATGGATTGCGGCTCGTTCGCAAAGCCTGCGACATTTTTGAGCACCAGGTGTCAATGCTGCTAGGCTAAGCTTACCTATCTTACGAAAACAAGACACCGTATGTCGTCAAGTTCTGGGAAAAAATAGGCGCGTCACGCGGGTTATCACGTTTGGGAAAAAGCAAAGATTCCTAGGGCGGTAGCGATTACAAATGCCACACTCATGATTCCTAGTAACCACCATTGCAACTGACTGGTGCGTTGGTTTTGCCGGAGACGCCTCTCTAAATCTTGCAATTGCTTGGCGTCTTCATCTCGTCTGGGATAACCCAAATCAGTGCTGGTGCCAAACCACTTAATTACAGCACCCTTGCTATCTCGAATGGCGATCGCCCGATTGAAAAACCAGCGATAGGTTCCGCTTGTATCCTGCATTCGAAGCTGAACTTCATAAGGCTCTCCCGTTTCAAGTGACTGCCTCCAGGCAGTAAGGCTTAGGGCACGATCCTCAGGATGGACGATATTAATGTATTTCTCGTTAGTTGTATTAGAAAGCGATACGGGCTCCGTCCCAATAGACCATCGTCCTAAGAAATCACTACCCTGCTGGTTTGTATAAGAGAGAGTCGCATCCGGTTCCACAATCCAGGCAATCTGGGGTACTGCGTCTGCCAGTTGCCGGAAAAATCGTTCGGTTTCTTCCTGAACTTCGAATTGCTGCTTGAGAATCTGAAAACGAATGGAAACCTTCCTCGATCGATCGCCCATTTGTGGAGTCTGGATCAATCTTCTGATACCGATATAGAAACTGATTTAGCTCATGGCAAAAACCTGTTGAAATGCGATCGATTTGAACGAAATCAGTATCTTGGTTACTACAGTTTGTTATTCCTCATCCAGGCATTAGGCAATCAATCCTGGCCAGAGCCACTATCGCTCACAGTTGTCACACAAAATCTTTATGATGTAGCGGGGAATGAATCGCTTCGTCCAGAGCAAGCTCCAATCGCGGGTCTACTTCGGGTGATTCCTCAAGAGTGTGCATTCATCACCTGTCGGCATATTGATATTGGCGAGATGGGTTCTGCCAGCATTCACCCTATCCATTCAGCTGGTGTTTCTACTCAAAATACTCAGCTTGTTCATCAGTTAGTTGCTGAATTAATCGCTACACCCCCACCTCAGCTAAGGGAAGCGCAAATAAATAAGGCACCAGTTAAGTCGGCACAACCATAACATCCCACTGAGGTAGATGGTCAGAGCGTTGCCATTGTTGCTCATAGACTTCTAGTTCATCTTTCGGCACCGTGAT
>JBNPEG010000229.1:0-39613 GCA_051117555.1 Elainellaceae cyanobacterium
CTACATTAGAAAGCCAGTATCCTACGACCGTTGACGGAAAGAACCAATCCGGGTAAAACCAGCTCATCAGATAGCCAAACCCATAGGCGATCGGCAAGTTGAAGAATAGGTCATTCCACCACGATAGTGGTGAAAGCATGTAGCCTAACCCAACTAGAAATCCACCGCGAAGTGTTTTGAGCATTGTTCCTCAGCTATTTGCCAGCTATTAGCCTTTAGCCTTAAGAACCCGCGTAGGCGGGTTTTGTTTGTGTAGCAGCGATTTTAATCGCCACCTCTCCACGAAGACAGGTTTTATTTGTGTAGGCAGCGATTTTAATCGCCACCTCTCCAT
Source organism: Elainellaceae cyanobacterium (assembly GCA_051117555.1). Lineage (GTDB taxonomy): Bacteria > Cyanobacteriota > Cyanobacteriia > CAZCXK01 > CAZCXK01 > DBGGTD01. Next base: position 335 of record JBNPEG010000229.1, read on the forward strand.
GAAGACAGGTTTTGTTTGTGTAGCAGCGATTTTAATCGCCACCTCTCCATGAAGACAGGTTTTGTTTGTGTAGCAGCGATTTTAATCACTACCCAATCATTCCTTTATTCCGCTTGTTCCCATTAAGTATAGTAGCGCCATCCTCACCGCCACACCGCTGGTGACTTGCTGAGAAACCAGGCTGACAGCAGGGTTATCCATGAGTTCGGAGCTAATTTCAACGCCCCGATTGGTAGGGCCGGGGTGTAGCACTTTGACAGTAGGATGGCAGAGCGTCAGGCGATCGCTCGTTAGCCCAAACTGCTGGTGATATTCTCGCAGACTTGGCAACAAATTCTGTGCCATGCGCTCTTTTTGCAGCCTCAGCGTCATGACAAAATCAGCATCTTCAAGGGCAGGTTCGAGCGACCAATGAACCCATAGGTTGGCAGGCGACAGTGAAGAAAGGGGAGACATCGGGGATGGGGACAGCGAGGGCGATAACGTCTGACGTCTGATGTCGTGGCAGTACGTGGCAAATTCTTTGGGTAGTAGGGTTGAGGGCCCAGCCAGATGCACGTCAGCGCCGCTGGCAGTCAAACTCCAGATATTGGAGCGGGCGACTCGCGAATGCAGGATATCGCCGACGATCGCAATTTTTTTGTTGGCTAAAAGCTCGACACGCGGCTGGTCAACGTCAAGCTGGGTACAAATGGTAAACAAATCGAGGAGGGCTTGAGACGGGTGTTCGTGCTGACCATCGCCCGCATTTAAAACGCCGACATGGGTGTTAAGCCGTTCCATTTCTTGGGCGATCGCCAAGGGCACTCCTGCTTCACGATGGCGGACTACCATTAAATCAGTCCCCATTGCCAGATAGGTTTTTGCCGTATCAAGAATCGTTTCGCCTTTAGTCAGCGACGACGAACCCGGCGCAAAATTGAGTGTATCGGCAGAGAGGCGCTTAGCAGCCAGCTCAAAACTGCTGCGAGTGCGAGTTGACGGCTCGAAAAATAAATTGGTCACCACTTGTCCCTGCAGGGCAGGCACCTTTTTAGTCCGTCTTGACAAGACTTCTCGAAAGTTAGCGGCCATTTGCAAGACTGTGTTGTATTCGTAAGGAGTAAAGTCAGCCAGCGAAATAATGTGGCGACGAGTCCAAGAGGCAGTTGCCATGAAGAAACCCTAATACGACTTAAACATCGCGTTTGACCTGAGTAGAGGCAGAGTAGCCCCAATGATTATTCACCCATGGATGACCCCAATCCGTTACATTCAATGATTTGTCAATGATTTCAAATCGATGATTTCAAATCATCGATTGATCTCAATGCTTTAATAAATAAAGATTACGAGTGGTTACATAATCCTCATATCATGAAACAAACTTTTATAAGGTAGACATTTGCGGTTTAGGGTGCGATACGTGCTCCGCAAAGGCAAGCCAACGCCGTTCTCCACTCCTCAATTCAGCGTGCGATCGCCGTGTCGTATAGACCAAATCGATTCGTTTCTCTCAATTCGTCCCCTCTCACCATAAGGAGATGATAATCATCACCCAGCCATTATGACTGCACAATTTCCTGACCGTGAACTGGCAAGACTTGAGACGCTCCGTCGATACAATATCTTAGATACTGAGCCAGAAAAGGCGTTTGACGATCTAACTCAGTTGGCAGCGAACATCTGTAATGTTCCGATTTCGCTGATTAGCCTCATTGATGAATGTCGTCAGTGGTTTAAGTCAAGAATTGGTGTCGATGTTGCTGAAACTCCACGCGCTATAGCATTCTGTAGCCATGCGATTCAGCAAACTGATGTTCTCGTCGTTCCCGATACGCTGCAAGATGAGCGCTTTTCCAACAATCCGTTGGTGACGAGTGCGCCGCATATTCGGTTTTATGCGGGTGCGCCTCTGATTACCTCCGACGGATACGCGCTGGGCACCCTTTGCGTCATTGACCTCGTCCCCAGACAGTTGACTCCCGATCAGCTTGATTCGCTTCAAATTTTGGCGCATCAGGTCATGGCGCAGTTGGAGCTGCGGCGGACGGTGTCTAATTTGGCGACTGCGGTTATCAATGGCAAGCAGTCTGAGAGGGCGCTGAAAGAGAGCGAAGAACGATTTCGCCTGATGGCAAATTCGGCACCCGTCCTAATCTGGATGGCAGATACGTCTCAGAAGTGCTGTTTCTTCAATCAACCTTGGCTTGACTTTACCGGGCGATCGCTCGACGAAGAAATAAATGACGGGTGGCTAGAGGGCGTTCACCCCGATGATCGGCACTCCTGTTCCAATGCGTACACGACAGCATTCAACGCCTGTCAACCCTTCACCATCGAATACCGCTTGAGACGGGTGGACGGGGAATACCGCTGGATTTTAGACACTGGGATACCGCGCTATGGCTCGGAGGGGCAGTTTAAGGGCTATATCGGCTCCTGCGTCGATATCACGGAACGTCGAAATGCTGAACAAGAGCGCGATCGCCTCTTTGAGCTGTCTCTTGATATGCTCTGCATTGCCGGAATAGACGGCTATTTCAAGCGATTAAATCCATCGTTTGAACGAATTTTGGGCTATTCTCGCGACGAACTCCTGTCTACTCCGTTGATTAACTTCGTGCATCCCGACGATCGCGCTTCGACTCTGGGCGAACTGAAAAAATTGTCTCAGGGGATGCCGACTCTCTACTTTGAAAATCGCTATCGCTGTAAAGATGGGTCATATCGGTGGTTTGCCTGGACATCATCGGCTGCGCAAGACGAGGGAGTGCTCTATGCGGTTGCTCGGGATGTTACCGCAGTGAAAGAAACGCAACAGCAGCGAGATGATCTGCTACACCACGAGCAAGCGATTCGAGCTGAAATTGAAGTGGCCCGAAACCGAGTCGCCGATATCCTCGAAAGTATTACCGATGCTTTCTTTGCCCTCGACTTATCCTGGAATTTTACCTACGTCAATGCTCAAGCCGAATATCTTCTGCAACGACAGCGTGATCAACTGCTCGGTCAAAATATCTGGGAGCAGTTTCCAGAAGCGGTTGCATCAACGTTTTATCACGAATATCATCGGGCGATCGCTCGTCAAACCCGTGTTGAATTTGAAGCGTTTTTTTCTCCCCTCGATACCTGGTTCCAAGTTCATGCCTACCCATCCGAAAGCGGGCTGTCCGTCTTTTTTCAAAATATTAATGAACGAAAATATGCGGAGGACGCACTACGCAGTTCGGAAGAGCGCTATCGGTTGCTGTTTGAAAGCAATCCCCATCCGATGTGGGTCTATGATCTCGAAACCTTTGCTTTCCTAGCGGTTAATCGGGCTGCGATCGCGCATTATGGGTATTCGCGAGACGAATTTTTATCCATGACGATTTGCGACATTCGCCCATCTGAAGACGTCCCTGCCCTACTTGAAAATGTGGCTTGTGTCACTGAAGGCATTAACCGAGCCGGGATTTGGAGGCATCGCAAAAAAAATGGCACGCTGATCGATGTCGAAATTACGTCTCACACCATCCCATTTGCTAAGCGTCGGGCAGAAGTCGTCTTAGCCAATGACGTGACGAAACGTATACAGGCTGAAACAGCCTTGCGCCAGAGTAATGACTTGCTCCAGGTCATTAGCTGCGCCCAGTCTCAATTTATTACTGACTCGTCCCCCCACCATCTATTTGATAACCTCCTTGCAGAATTATTGAACGTCACGAATAGCGAATTTGGGTTCATCGGTGAGGTCTTATGCGACGCTGATGGTGAAGCGTATGTGAAAGAGGCGTATCTGAAACGGCGAGGTCATCCTTGCGTAAAAACTCACGCCATTACTAATATTGCTTGGAATACGGAGTCTCGTGATTTCTATGAAGAATATGTGCCTCAGCAGACAGAGTTCTACAATATGCAGATCCTGTTCGAGGCTGTAATCACCTCCGGAGAACCCGTTATTTCTAATGATCCTATATCTAATTCGAGACGAGAAGGACTGTCTAACGGGCATCCCCCACTCCAGACATTCTTAGGATTGCCATTCTATGGCGACCATCAAATGATTGGAATGGTGGGTATTGCAAATCGCCCCGGCGGCTATAACGAGTTGTTGATAACCTATTTGCAGCCGTTTTTATCGACCTGTGGCAATATCATCAAAGCCTATCGCAGCGATCGCCGCAGACACCAGTTAGAAGACGAACTCCAGCGCCAAATCGTTCAGTCGCGCCTGTTTTCTGAAATCAGCCTCAAAATCCGGCAGTCATTACAAATCGATGATATTCTCTCAACGTCTGTTCACGAAGTTCAAAAAATTCTTGAATCCGATCGGGTGCTGATTTTTCGACTCGAAGCATCCGGCATTGGACAGGTTGTAAAGGAAGCCATTGCACCCGGATTTTCCTCCGTTCTCAATCTCGAAGTAACCGATGAGTGTTTTGGGTCTGACTACCTCCAAAAATATCGCCAAGGGCGGGTTTATATTCTTCCAGATGTCAGCGAGACAGCCGTCGAACCCTGTCTGATCCGTTTCATGGAAAAGATTAACGTCAAATCTAAGCTGGTAATGCCTATTCTGGTCAAACATGATTTTTGGGGATTACTGATTGCCCACCAGTGCAGTACTGCCCGCCACTGGCTAGACTTTGAAGTCAGTCTCATGCAGCAGTTGGCTGACCAGGTTGGTATCGCTCTAGCACAGGCTCAGCTCTTAGAGCAGGAGACCATCCAGCGACAAGAGCTTGCCCGTTCCAATGCTGATTTGCAGCAGTTTGCCTACGTTGCCTCCCACGATCTGCAAGAACCTTTAAGAATGATTACCAGCTATTTGCAATTAATTGAGCGGCGATACAAAGATCAGCTTGATGACAATGCCAACGATTTCATCAATTTTGCAGTCGAAGGTGCAACTCGAATGCAAACCCTCATCAATGATTTGCTGAGCTATTCCCGAGTCGGTACGCGGGGCAAATCATTTGAGCAAACGGATGTCGGCACCTGTCTTAAACGGGCATTAGTCAATCTAAAGATGGCAATCGACGAAACCGATGCCACCATTACCTATGATGAAATGCCCCAAATCATGGCCGATGAAACCCAACTCACGCAACTGTTTCAAAACTTAATCGGCAATGCAATCAAGTTCAGGGGGGCTCATTCACCCCATATCCACATTCATGCTCAGCGCAGACAAGATGACTGGTTGTTTGCGGTTCAAGATAATGGGATTGGTATCGAGCCTCAGTATGCCCAGCGAATTTTCATGATCTTTCAGCGACTCCATGGTCGCAATGAATATCCCGGTACCGGTATTGGCTTGGCAATCTGTAAAAAAATTGTTGAACGTCACAATGGCCATATTTGGATCGAATCAGAGTTAGGGAAGGGAACGACTTTCTTCTTTACGATCTCTGATCGGGAGGAGCCACCGTCATGAGTCATGGAGTACCAAAACGACATATCGAGATTTTGCTGGTGGAAGATAGCCCCGGCGATGTTCGCTTAACCCAGGAGGTGTTACGAGAAGCAAAGGTTCTCAATCATTTGTATGTCGTTCAAGACGGGGTTGAAGCGATGGCGTTTTTGCGTCATGAGGGTAAATTTACGACTGCCCCCAAACCCGATCTGATTTTGCTCGATCTGAATCTTCCCAAGAAAGATGGGCGAGAAGTTTTGATGGATATCAAAAATGATGACACGCTCAGACGTATTCCCGTGGTGGTATTGACGACATCTCAAGCTGAGGAAGATATTGTAAAAACTTACGAACTCCATGGCAATTGTTACATTACCAAACCAGTCGATTTGTCTCAATTTATTCGTGTCGTAAAGTCAATTGAAGATTTTTGGCTCTCTATTGTTGAGCTGCCACCGGAGTAACGCATATGGCAAATGACCCCATTAAGGTATTGCTCGTCGAAGATAATTCAGGAGATGCTCGCCTGCTCCGTGAAATCTTAGTTGAGGTTGAGTCTATCCGATTTGATCTGGTTCACGTCGATCGCCTCGAGCAAAGTATCTTCCAGCTTCAACACGATACGTTCGACGTGATTTTGCTTGATCTGTCGTTACCGGATAGTCAAGGGTTAGAGACTCTTTCACATATTAAAGATGAAGGATCGGCCATTCCTATCGTCGTACTAACCGGGTTGGACGACAAAATCTTGGCGATTAAAGCCGTTCAAAGCGGAGCACAAGATTATCTCATCAAGGGTCGGGTCACCGGAGACATGCTCGCCCGCGCAATTCGCTATGCCATCGAACGTAAGCGAGTTCAAGAAGAACTTAGACAGCAGCGTGATTTTCTAGATGCGGTCGTTGAAACCGCGAGTGAGGGCATTGCGGTTAGTGACGAACGGGGACAGTTCATTATCTATAACTCACGACTTCAAGACATTACCGGATATTCTCAGACAGAAGCGCAGCAGTTTGATTTCTTATCTCAGATCTCCCCAAATTCTGGGCTATCGGCTCAGGCAATGACGGCATTCCAGGACGCGTTTCAAGGACAGGAAATTAATAACCAGGAGTGGGAAATTGTTCGCAAAGGCGGAGAACGTCGCAATATTCTCGTCTCGACTCGGGTTTTGTCATATAACAACCGGAGTTGGCTGCTGAGCATGATTCGCGATATTAGCGATCGCCGTCGTGCTGAGCAAAAAATTCGAGAACAGGCTGCCCTCATTGATATCGCAACTGATGCTATCTTGGTTCAAGACTCAGAATCCCGCATTCTGTTCTGGAGTAAAGGCGCCGAGCGGCTGTATGGGTGGACGGCAAGCGAAGCGATTGGACACCATACTGAGCGTTTACTCAATCAGGGAAACTATCCTGAATACGAACAAATAGAGTCGAGTCTTCTTCGAGATGGAGAATGGCAGGGTGAGCTGCATCATGTCACTCGTCATGGACAAGATTTAGTGATCGAGAGTCGATGGACGCTGATGCCTGATGACGTAGGCTCTTCCCGCTCCATTTTAGTTGTCAATACTGATATTACGGAACGAAAACAGCTTGAAGCCCAGTTTCTTCGCGCCCAACGCATGGAAAGTCTAGGCATTCTGGCAAGCGGTATCGCTCATGACCTCAATAACGTGATGACTCCTATTCTGGCAGCATCGCAGCTTTTGCAGATGAAGCTGACGGATGACAAAAGCCAGCAGCTTCTCACCATGCAAGAGGAAAATATCAAACGGGGAGCCGGACTCATTCGACAAGTCTTGTCGTTTGCACGAGGGATTGATGGTAAATTTACGCTGTTGCAAATCCGGCACCTGATTGGAGAAATCAGGCAGATTGTGCTTCAAACATTCCCCAAATCAATTTCTCTGCGTGCAGATACGCCCAATGATTTGTGGATGGTTTCTGCCGATCCGACCCAACTACATCAGGTATTGATTAATCTTTGTGTCAATGCTCGCGACGCCATGCCGTATGGGGGCGTGCTGACGATCTCGGCCCAAAATATTTCGCTGGATGAAGCCTATACCCGCATGCACATTGATGCAAAAGTTGGCGACTACGTCATGATCCGGGTGGCCGATACGGGCATGGGAATTCCGTTTGATATTCAAGATCGAATTTTTGAACCTTTCTTTACCACCAAGGAAGTCGGGAAGGGGACGGGGCTGGGGTTGTCAACAGCGGTCGGTATTATCAGGAGCCACAACGGCTTCATACAAGTGTACAGTGAGATCGAGCGCGGTACAGAGTTTCGCGTCTATCTGCCTGCCGTGGCGATCGCCCAACCCCAAATTAGTCAAACGATTCGGTCTAAGCTTCCCCCCGGCCATGGCGAACTGGTTCTAGTGGTAGACGATGAAAAATCGGTATGTGATATTACGAAAACCCTGCTAGAAACCCACGGGTATCGAGTGATAACAGCCCAAGATGGGATTGAAGCCCTCTCGGTTTACGCTCAAAATCAAAGTCATGTTAATGCTGTCTTAGTAGATATGATGATGCCCAACGCAGACGGCCCCACCACGATCCGATCGCTGCAAGCAATCAACCCCCAGGTCAAAATTGTCGCAGTCAGTGGCTTATCGTCAAATCGTTCATCTGCTGAATCGGCGGGCACAAGTGTAAAAGCGTTTTTGTCAAAACCCTACACAGCAGAAACATTGTTAACTACGCTGCATGACATTTTACCCGCACCAACCCTGTAAGTTGGGAGCAATGAGCCGTCAAACGCGAAGCGCCTTTACTCACAGTAGAAATACGGTAGAAATAGAGAGTCACCCACACCGTAATCTGATAAGATGTACAGTAATATGATAAATCTGTTAATCCTCGTAATGGATTGCCTCAGCTAGCTGATTGAGTCGAATCTCTGTTTTGATCAACCGTTCAAATCAACATTTAGCCCATCTAAATCAGAACATCCTGATTTATAGTAACCCTAAGGCGAGTCTGCAATCACGGACAAGAGCGAATATATGGATATTAAGTTGATTTTTTTGGCGTTGACTCCGATTTTCATTGTGTCATGTCTTTTCTTTGGAACCCGCAACGGGTTCTACGACACAGATAAATATCATGGCAATGGCTCAGCCCATTAGATTCAGCCCTTCAGCAAGCAGCGGTATCGGCTAATTTACCATTCCGGAGCTTGGCTTTACTCTGGTGTCTGCAAGGAATCTAAATTGTGATTGAGCTGGAATGCTTGCCGTATGGAGTCGGTCACGCCGACGAAGGCGTTTGTTTGCAAATGCAAATGGGCCCTCATCAGATATTACTGGACTGTGGGCTGATTGACCCGTTACCCCTCATCAATAAATATGCGAAGGACCCCTGTCCGGCTGACTTAGTATTTTGTACTCATGCTCATGCTGACCACGCACGGGGATTGCTTGACCTACATCGCGCATGTCCAACTCTGCCAATCTATGCCAGTGAGGTAACAGCCCGTCTATTGCCTCTCAATTGGCTTGATCAAGAGGTGCCCCATTTTTGCCAGCCGTTACCTTGGCGATCGCCCATTGAGCTCAAAGATGGTTTGACCGCCCAACTGTGGCCTGCGGGTCACCTGCCTGGAGCCGCATCCATCCTGCTTACGTATAAATCAAGAGAACGTGCGTATACCGTTTTTTATACGGGAGATTTCTTATTATCAAATTCTCGCTTGGTAGAGGGGCTGCCACTCGAAGAATTGCGCGGCATCAAACCGGATGTTCTGATTGTTGAAGGCAGCTATGGAACCGGTCGACATCCTCGCCGCCGGCAACAAGAAAATCAGCTTGCCGAAAAAATCAATCGAGCCCTCTCAAACGGGCAGTCTGTATTGTTGCCTACTCCGACATTAGGGCTTGCTCAAGAACTGCTGATGCTGCTTCGAAGTCATCATCATTTTACTGGGCGCGATATAGACATCTGGGTAGATGGCAGCATTGCTGCGGGATGTGATGCCTATCTTGATTTACTGCCATACTTTCCCAGTACCGTACAAAATTTTGCTCGACATCAGCCCCTTTTCTGGGATGAACGAATTCGTCCGCGCGTCCGACGTTTACAGCCGCCTGATCGCCACGACCCACAGCCCGTTTCTCTGCCTAATGCCCCATGCGTCATTCTGACCGATCGTGGCTCAGAGCTTGAGCACTACTGCCGTTCTGATGACATCCCATGGCTGCTGCTGCTTCCCCAAAAGCCAGGACAGATCGGGTCAACTGAAACCTCCGTTCATCACGCAATTCGTCAGTCTGAGACTCTGCAAACCCAAATCGAATCCAATCATCTCATCCTGGATTCCTATTTTCTAGGCGATCATTGCGATGGTCCGAGTACGACGCAGCTAATCCACAATATTCGTCCTCAACATGTCATCTTCATTCATGGAGCGCCTACCTATCTTGCCGATTTAACGAGTCTAGAAGAGCTGCAAAATCGATATCAGCTTCATCTGCCCTCCGTCGGCAATCGCGTAGAGTTACCCATCGGAGAAATGTTTCTTCAACCGGCGCCTCCAGACGCTAAATATGAAGGAGAACTGACTGAGCTAGAAACGCTCGCAATGCTTACCCTGCCCGATGCAATTATGTCCGATCCGCGATGGCAAAATTTTGCCGATACCGGGCTCGTTGAAGCGCGTTGGCAAGGGGATGAACTGGTTTTGAGGGGGCTACCTCAACAGGAAATTCTCAATCAGGGCGCATCGTTGCCATTGCCAGCGAGTTTAGAGTGCTGCAAAAATTGCCTGCACTACCGAGGACAGCGATGCTGGAATCAAGCCTCTCCGCTATTTGGCTTTAAGGTGACGCCGGACGGATATTGCCCTGAATTTGAATCTTTAAGTTCTGCGTTAGAGCGTCCTCGTATCGAAGCCGATGACTAAGTCAGCAATTTCCTTAAGCGGAAGGAATGCATCGCTCCTAACTCTCGTTAGATTCGGGGCGACGGTTGCGAATTTGCTCTGCTTCAGGGCAATCATCTGATACGAGCGGTTCGACATCTCCTTTGGGGACGGTCGCAAGCTTCTGCATGACCGCGCCGATACTCTCTAAACGAATCATTTCCTCCCAGGAACAGGTTTCGTCTTCTTCTTCAGTTTCATATCGGAGGGTCACCAAATCACCTTCAATGTCAAGGATTCGAGCACGCTCAATCCAACGCTGTTGATCCCGCAAGAAGATCCAGACTTCGCGACCATCACAGCAGAGTTGATAAATCTTGCGGTGTAACATGAATCAATTCTCCTGAGCCACAGCTCTTCAATACTCAAACATGCAATAGAAGGATTGCGAAACTTAAACGGGTCGGCAAATCTCAACTCAGGCAGGTCAAACATAACAATGATATTAGCCAAGTTAAGGCAATTAAAGCCTGAGTTGAAACAGTTGTGAAGGGGGGGACGCCGATAATACTAAAGATTTGCATGGATAACGACGATGAATGACTGAGCTGGGGGGTGGATTCAAAAGTTGTCATTGAGGAGACATCTCACAGGGGTTTCACAATCACCGATGATGTAACGTAATCTGCAATACTGAACCTATTCGATTATTCTAACGACTGTTGAAGATAGAGTGGGAACTATAATTCGCAACTTCTCCTAAAATCCAAAATTCCCAATTTTTGATGATATGCGATCGCAGGTGATTGATAATGCTGCTACATCTCATGACGTGGTGTGAAGTTGAATCCTATCTTAAACAATCGTCGGGGCTAATTTTTCCGATCGGATCGACTGAACAGCATGGCCCGACTGGCTTAATCGGGACTGACGCAATTTGTGCAGAGGCGATCGCCAAAGGGGTGGGTGACGCCACTCAAGCAATTGTTGGCCCCACCATTAATGTGGGGATGGCGCTTCATCATACCGAATTTCCAGGCAGTATTAGCCTACGTCCCAGCACGCTAATATTAGTGATCCGCGATTATTTAGTGAGCTTAACCAAAGTAGGGTTTACAAAATTCTTTTTTATCAACGGACATGGGGGCAATATCGCGACCCTCAAAGCGGCATTCTCAGAAACCTATGCGGTTTTGACAGATTTAAAGATTGAAAATGCAGATCGCGTTCAGTGTCGCTTGGCAAATTGGTTTATGTGTAAATCAGTCTACAGCCGAGCTAAAGAGCTGTATGCCGATCAGGAAGGCTCTCACGCCACGCCAAGTGAGGTAGCGCTGACGCAATATGTGTATCCAGACTCAATTAAGCAGGCTCCCTTATCGCCCGATGTCGCGTCTGGCCATCCCATCTACAGCGCTGCTGATTTTCGATACCGCTATCCGGATGGACGAATGGGATCTAATCCAGCACTGGCAACCCCTGAACACGGCCAGCAACTATATGAGTTAGCAGTCAAAGAATTATCCAATCGCTATCTCGAATTCTTAAACGTATAGCAATCCCAGATGGGTTGTGAGCGGTGGGGCGGGCGTTGCCTACCCCACCGCTCACACACAATTCACAAGCGATTTAGCATCGCTGTAGATTAATCGTCAAATCTACGGGGACAAGATGTCACAATAAAGATTAGGTAAGTCAGCGTTAGCTGGCATGCCTCTAGTGTTCTAGTTTGACTGAAAAATGCCTATGTCCTTTTCTAAGGTCTTCTTGCGTGGGCTTAAGTCTGATCAGTTTCGCCATCCACTCGACTTGCAGGCAACGCAGACTCTTAAGCAGTTTCCTGGCTTGGATTTACTGATTCGGAACTTTTTAGGACCCGTTGCCGAGCAGTTCTTTTATCTAGAAAATATTTCGTCTAGCGTTCTCATCAGCGAACAGCAGCTTCCTGATTTATATAAGCTGTTGGTTGAAGCCTGTGAGATTTTAGACCTAGAAGCGCCTCAGCTATACCTGCGTCAGCATCCCTCACCTAATGCTTATACATTTGCGATTCGCGGCAGACAGCCATTTATTGTGGTTCACACATCGCTGGTTGAGTTGCTGACTCCGAATGAAATCCAAGCCGTCATAGCCCATGAGTTAGGACATTTGAAGTGCGATCATGGAGTTTACTTAACGTTGGCGAACATCATTGTGTTGGCAACGGGCCAACTCCAACCATTTGGTGATTGGGTCGCTCAGAGCTTGCGAGAACAAATTTTAGAATGGCTCCGGTGTGCTGAATTTACGTGCGATCGCGCTGCTCTTCTTGTTTCTCAAGATTCTAGGGTCGTAGCCTCTGTGCTGATGAAATTAGCAGGCGGCTCCCCTCGGCTGGCTCCTCAACTCAATCTGGATGCGTTTCTCGCTCAAGCACGGTCTTACGACGATATCAGTGCCAGCGATGTGGGAGAAATGCTCAAAAAAATCCAGGCATCGCAATTGACCCATCCCCTTCCTGTTTTAAGAGCTAGAGAGATTGATCGGTGGGCAAGCAGTCAAACATATCAATTTCTGCTGAAAAAGCGCTCAATTGACTATAATGATAAAGCTAATATCCAGGGCGGATGGCGAAATTGGTAGACGCACCACACTCAAAATGTGGCGACTTCGGTCGTGGGAGTTCGAGTCTCCCTCCGCCCATGTGGTTTATTTGCGTCAACTGGCCTATATTATTAGCCAGCCTATTGGTTCAAATGTTTTCTTGCGCTAAAATCAGAGATAGGGCTAGTTAGGATGTAGGTTTATCGCTCACGTCACAATAGTGTTAGCGCATCATAATGTCAGCCTATTAGTTCAGCCCATTAATATTATTAAGCATCGCGGAGGTTAACGATGGCTCAACGGCTCAAGCGGTGGGAGTCTCCTCGAAAAGAAGGACGCAACGCCAAGGGAAAGGGAGGAAGTGCTCGACAGCGTCAAGTTCGCAAGCAAATGCAGGGGTTACGTCAAAAACTTAAGTCGGATGATTCTCAAAAGGAGCAGTCTAAACCGACACATCAGGGGGAAGAGATTATAACTCTCTTCCCTTATTTTTTTGCGTCTAATTTGGCTTCTAAGTAGATGGACATCAATAACGGTGCTGTAGTGGCATGGCACAGCTAAAACAGTGCGTTAACTGCCCCCGCTTCTGATGTCTCAAAGACGGGATAGAGATGCTTCAGCTTCACCCTGCATCTGCCGTCGAAAACTGCCAGACGACCGACCTTTAAAATACTTTTTCCATATGCCAACCTGCGAAATGTGGGGTGTATGGTTACGCTTTTGGGGGTAACTGCAATTCGGGCGATCGCTGGTTAGATTGAGGGGAGTTTTGCAGGGGCGATCGCCCGAATTGCTCACCTGATCAGGCAGCACCGGGACACGAAAAAGATTCGGATAATCGCTAAACTGTGAACAATTGTCATCAAAATTATCTGCAACATCTCCTCTGTGAGTTGCCATGACCACAGCTCTATTCCCTTCTCCATATCAAGATGTGCCACTCCGACAGTGGTATGCCGCCTCCTGGGATGACTATTGCAACCTGCGAGATGCCCTCGTTTCAGAAAAACACGTCAAACTCTCATTCAATCAAGGATGGCTTTGGGTCGATATGGGCGGCGAAGGCATTAATCACGCAAGCTACAGCGATTTGTTGACAAGCTTACTGTTCTTATGGGCAATTCAACACCCTGACCAATCCTTTAAGTCACTCGGTCGGTGCTTGCTCGAAAAGCCCCAAACCCAAGCCTGTGCCCCTGATTTGGTCTTGTATGTGGGCGATGACTCGCCTCGCTGGCGTGAGGGCGACCCCAGACGCATCGACCTGTCGGTGTGGCGGGTTCCTGATTTGGTGGGCGAAATTTCAGACACCACCCTAGCCTCCGATTTGGATGAGCAAAAGCACCTCTGCGAAGCCTTGGGTATTCCAGAATATTGGGTGATTGATATCAAAGGTGAGCGAGTCTTTGCGTTTCAGCTCAATCAGGACGGGGAGTATAAACTCTGTGACCAGTCTCGTGCTCTGGCAGAGTTACCTATTGCACTGCTCACTGAAACGGTGCAAAGACTCAGTGCAGATACCAATACAAGTGCAGCCGCCTGGTTTGCTCAAGAAATTGCCCGCCTGGATGCCTCTGATCAAAGCGCATCTGATCAATAAGCCTCACAACTCGGGATGTGTGAAACAACCAATCGAAATCCACCCCCGTACGGGCGAAGCATTGCACCAATCTCTTGAAACAACAGCCCCCATCTTGCTGCAATGTACGGGCGAAGCATTGCACTAATCTCTTGAAACAACAGCCCCCATCTTGCTGCAATGCTTCGCCCCGACCCAATTAAAATTACGCGAAAATCGAAACACTCGAGCCTTGCGAAGAATGCTATCATTGCCTTCACCCCAGCTTGATTTCAGCTCACCTAATGACTAACGAACAGCCCGATCGTCTAGACATTCTGATTGAACAAGTCGGACACCTCACCGAGGGGCTGACTGAAATTAAACTCATGATTCGAGAACAAACCGAATTAGTGCGAGAACAGTCAGAAACCGCCAAACAACAAGCCAACAGCATCACGACCTTATCTCAAGATGTTTCCAGGCTGGTTGGTGTTGTCGAGCGCCAGTCTATCTTGGTCGATCGCCTGCTAGGGGCTGATCGGGATTGAGTCCCTACTAAAATAGGGCCTCAGCGATATGCCAAGACCCTATATCCAAACTTTACTTTGGACGGTTAGAAAGAAACCCAACCGACTACGGATGAAATAGCAGGTCTGGGAAAAAGCGATTAAACTCAATCAAAATTCCCGCCGTGATAAACATCCAAACTGTCGCCAAGACAGGCGCAGTTGACAGATATTTGAGAAAGTTGTCCATAGATGACTCCAAGCTAGATCGACATAAGACAATACCAAGAGACAATGAGCTGAATAGAGGCGACCCGATTGGCAGCCCCTACTCTGTGAAAATTTGTGCCATTAGCGCGGCGAAATCGGGATTTCAGAATCCTTGGCGGTCAATTCGCCCGTTGTGAATTCTTTCACGGCTGCTAGAGGCCATGCAAACCCACTCAGCATTTTCTTGATTGCAAGAGGAACATCGATGATGATTTCCTTCTCTTCAGGATTTTTCTCATCCCGAATATCAATCAGATAGGCCCGACCGACCCAGCCAATCCATCCTGCAATGTAGAGGAAGAGAATGCTAGGAATTAAGAATTCACCGGCGTGATTTAACCGACCATCGACTACTAGATGAGGAAGCCCATCGCTACCGCACAAAACGTTGGTGCTGGCATAAAAGTCAAATCGACGTTTTGCTTGGGGAGTAGCCGCCGCTTCGGCACGAGCCTGAAATGCTGGTGATTCGCTGCAAGGAGTTAAGCCTGCTACACCTGCCGATGCAGGCGAGACGAAACCGATCCACAGAAAAACAGCCAACGCTAGAGCAAACAATCGTCGCATAGAAATTGTTTCCCTTTATTACAAAAAGCAAAGTATTTTGTACAAGGACGTATTAAGTTCTTTGTACACAAAAAGTCAGGATTCAGAGCGATCATACTCTCCTGGGTTTAACCCAGTAAAGTTAAGCTTAATAAAGTACTCTGATGATTTCTTACCGTACCTGATTTGTGACAAGTTAATGGCGAAAGTTTTAGCAATTGAAACAAGTTGTGATGAAACGGCAGTTGCAATTGTTCATGATCGTCACGTTTTAAGCAGTATCGTGTCGAGTCAAGTAGCGACTCACCAACTGTATGGCGGCATTGTGCCAGAAATCGCATCGCGGCAGCACGTCGAGATTGTCAATGTGGCGATCGCCCAAGCACTAGACGATGCCGATCTCGATTGGTCAGCCATTGATGGCATTGCGGCAACCTGCGCCCCCGGTCTAGTCGGAGCCTTGCTCGTTGGCTTAACCGCCGCAAAAACGCTCGCGTTGGTGCATCACAAGCCGTTTTTGGGAGTTCATCACCTCGAAGGTCATATCTACGCCACCTATTTAACTGACCCTACGTTGGAGCCTCCGTTTCTGTGCTTGCTCGTGTCAGGAGGGCACACGAGCCTAATCTATGTCAAAGACTGCGGGCAGTATGAAACGTTGGGACAAACGCGAGATGACGCAGCAGGGGAAGCCTTCGACAAAGTAGGACGATTGCTGAATCTAGGCTATCCTGGGGGGCCGATTATCGACCGATTAGCAGCAGACGGTAATCCGTCTGCATTTAAGCTGCCAGAAGGCAATGTATCGCGTCCAGAGGGAGGCTATCATCCCTATGACTCTAGTTTTAGCGGCTTAAAAACGGCGGTGTTACGCCTCACCGAAAAGCTCCAAAACGAACCGCACCCCCTGCCGATTCCAGACGTGGCAGCCAGTTTTCAAGACACAGTGGCGCGATCGCTCACAAAACGAGCCGTCGCGTGTGCAAGAGACTACGGGCTCACAACAATTGCCGTGGGGGGAGGCGTGGCTGCCAACAGCGGCTTGAGGCGTCATCTCCAGTCTGCTGCCGATCGCCACGGGCTGCGTGTCGTGTTTCCGCCGCTCAAATTTTGTACTGACAATGCCGCGATGATTGCGTGTGCTGCCGCAGAGCACCTCAATCGGGGTCACACGTCCCCGCTTACCTTGGGCGTGCAGTCTCGAATGGCGATCGCAGATGTCATGAGTCTTTATCAGGCTGAGTCTTGAGGTGAATTTCTGTTGGGTGTGATTTTATGCGTGATGTTGCAACGTTTGACGAATATGACGAGTCAAGAGTTCAGGCTGTTCGATCATCGCTAAATGCCCGCAGTTTGGCAGCTCGGTAACGTTTTCACCCGTGCATTGAAACGAGGGATGGAAACTTGCCAAGTGGTGAACATACTGAGGCTCCATGATGTCATCGTTTGCACCCGCAATAAAATAAACAGGCTGCTTGATGCGAGACACAACTTGGGGAAGCCGATGAACTTCATGTTCGGTCGTTGAATCGAGCAGTGCACCCAGGGCAGCTTCTGGATGGGCTAAGACCAAATCGACCAGCCGTTGCCGTCCCCATTGACGGGCAATCGGACGAGCCACATTCATGCGCGTCATAATTAAATCTAACAGAGGCAACTGGCACAGCCAACGAGGGCGCAGCCTAACCAATTGCTCACCGGCTGCCCGAAACCGTTCGAATTCTTCTTTCAGATAAATTCCGCCGCCCGAATTAACGCATATTACGCCCTTGATGCGCTCAGGACACCGATCGGATGCCCAGAGTGCAATACTGCCTCCGAGAGAATGCCCCACCAGCCAAGCACTTGAAATATTGAGGCAATCAAGGAGCTGAATCAAGTCATCCGCATAGGCGGCAGGGGTATGCTGAAATGCGCCCAACCATTCAACATGACCAGACGGGCGATCGCCATTGGAATGAGACGAAAGGCTAGGTGGAATTTGAGAATGCCCAAACCCTCGTAAATCATAGGATAGGCACTGATAATCAGACGATAAATTTTGAACAATCGGTTTCCAATAGGCCCGACTGAGGAGCCAGCCATGAATGAAAACCAGAACATCTGGGAACGTTTGCGGGGCAGTTAGCTCGACAGCGTGGGGAACGCCCTTTATATCAATGGTTTCGACCATACTACTATCATAATATTTCCTCAGTCGTCTTTGAAATAGGATGGAATAAATATCAGAATTTTTAGGTTGAGCGGTTTTCTGCCGTTCGATTCTTCGCCCTGATAGGATCTAAAAAGAACATCATTACATCAGCAGGCATTTGGATTGAGCTATGTCTTTAGAGAATCTGCGCGATCTTTATCAGCAGGTCATTTTAGAGCGATATAAAAAGCCTCGTAACCGCGGCACAACAGACCCAATCGATCGGTACCAGAAAGGGCATAATCCGTCCTGTGGTGACACGATTGAGCTGACGCTAAAGCTCAACGATGCCAAAGATCGTATCGAAGAGGTGAAGTTTGACGGAGAAGGCTGTGCGATTTCGATGGCATCCGTGGATCTAATGGCAGATGCCTTGCGAGGCAAAACACCGGACGAAGCGTTGGAGATGATTCAACGTTTCCAAGCGATGATGCGAGGGGAATCAGAATTTCCAAAAGAGCTTCGCAAGCTCAACGTGATGCAAGGCGTCGCCCAGTTCCCGGTTCGCATCAAATGCGCTAATTTAGGCTGGCATACGCTGAGGGCAGCGCTCGAACTTGCATCAGACGCGCAGCCCGCTGGCTTTGTCAGCAATGAGTAAGAGAAATGTTGTGATTCAATTAATCGTGTTAGCGAAAAGCCATGCCTACGACTGACGATTTTCTGACAGCTGCTCAATGGTCTGGCGGGTTGACCCTGCTCTTTGGTGCGATCGCCCTATTCGGATTTATTTTTAACTGGGGAATCCGATTTCGCATGGTCGGCGTGACTGGATTCATGGGAGTGTTGACGGCGGGGCTTTTTGCCTTAGGGCTGGTTCCATTTACCAGAACAGTCGTTCCAGGTTCAGTTCGATTCTCAACCGTCTATGATTCTGGGGCAGCTCAAGCAGTGATTGCCGTACCTCCCAAGATTACCGAATCTGAACTAGAGGCAACGCTCCGGCAAGCGGCTAATAATTTGTTTTCTCCGGGACGCTTAGGACAGGGTGAACGCCAATTAACCATTCGTGCCCGAACGGTGTTACATCCCGATGATGGGGTTTCGAATCCCCTTTATCTAGGAGAAATCAAGCGATCGCTCACGGTTCGCGATGACGAAAATATGGACATCACCCTATATCCAGAGGCGATCGCCCAGCTTCCGTCTCAACCGTCGACATCCCCAAACGCGTCATCGCAAGCACCCCAATCATAGCGATATGCTGGATATCTCCATTCAGGTTAAGGAGCTACCCAGACTGCCGGGTCTTTCTATGCGTCAGCGTCTTGCTCTGGATGGCACATCCCTGTACTGTTGATGTCTAATGGTCGCCTATGAACTCGTCACCGTTGTCTTCAATTTCTGAACCTATTGATAGTCCCTCATCGATTGTGATGGCACTGGCTCCGGCGCGAGTGATTCGAGGAGCCGGGGTTTTGTCGGTATCGGGGGATGATATTGCTCGGCTGGGGCAGCGCCCGTTAGTGATTGGGGGCGATCGCACGCTTCATGCCGTTCAGCCTTTCTTAGCCCCTGCGTTGTCCCAACTTCAGGCACGCTCAGCGGTGTATCACCCCGATTGCAGTGAGGCGAGTCTGGCGACGCTACGAGACGGGGCGATCGCCCATGATGCTGATCTCATTGTCGGCGTGGGTGGCGGGAAAGCGCTTGATACTGCGAAGCTATTAGCGCATCAGCATCAGATTCCGGTGGTGACCGTGCCAACCTCAGCCGCGACCTGTGCCGCCTGGACTGCGCTTTCCAATATCTATACCGAGGAGGGCGGGTTTCTCTACGATGTCAGTTTGACGCGCTGCCCTGATCTGCTTATTTTGGACTACGACCTGGTGCAAACGGCTGCATCTCGTACTCTTATTTCTGGAATCGGAGATGCGCTGGCAAAGTGGTATGAAGCCTCCGTGAGCAGTGGTCATTCTGATCAAGCCCTGATCATCGCAGCCGTCCAGCAGGCGCGAGTGCTGAGAGATCTCCTGTTCCAAAAATCTGCGGAGGCGCTCCGTTCTCCAGGAAGTAGCAGTTGGCGCGACGTGGTGGATGCGTCAATTCTATTAGCCGGTGTTATTGGGGGGCTCGGTGGAGCTCAGTGTCGCACCGTTGCAGCCCATGCTGTTCACAATGGGCTGACCCATCTGCCCGAAAGCCATCACGCCCTACATGGCGAAAAAGTCGCCTACGGAATTTTGGTACAGCTTCGACTTGAAGAAATGATCCAAGGGAACGGGCTCGCCGCGAGCTCTCGCCAGCAGCTTCTCAAGTTTTATGGCGACATCGGGCTACCCCGGAATTTGGCAGAACTCGGACTGGCAACCGTCACCATCGAAGGATTACAGCATGCTGCGGAGATTGCCTGTAGTCCGCATTCAGACATTCATCATCTGCCGTTTGAGGTTACGCCAGCTCACCTGATGGCCGCCATGGTGTCAACGGCGGCACCGTGCCATGTATCTCGCGCATCTGAACTAGAGTCCTGTTCACCGTCGCTATCCGTCTTGTCAACCGAAGAGGGTCAGCCATGAACCTAGACTGGATTAGCCCTGCTAAGCGCCTCAGCGCATTGCCTCCCTATGTCTTTGCTCGCCTCGATGAACTCAAGATGCGTGCGCGAGAACAAGGGTTAGATTTAATTGATTTGGGCATGGGCAATCCGGATGGGCCAACGCCTCAACCGGTGGTTGAAGCAGCGACGGCAGCGCTTCAAGATCCGGCGAATCATGGATATCCGCCCTTTGAAGGGACTGCTAGCTTTCGTCAAGCGATCACCACGTGGTATCAGCGTCGCTATGATGTGGTGCTTGACCCAGATGGAGAGGCGCTTCCCCTGCTTGGGTCAAAAGAAGGGCTGACTCATCTGGCGATCGCCTATGTTGATCCGGGTGATCTAGTCTTGGTGCCTACGCCTGCCTATCCCGCTCATTTCCGGGGTCCGCTGATCGCAGGCGGTGAGATCCATCCGCTCGTGTTAACGCCCGAACAAGACTGGCTGATTGATCTGGCGGCAATTCCCGATCGGGTGGCAGAAAGGGCCAAAATTCTGTATTTCAATTACCCCAACAATCCTACGGCGGCTACTGCTCCTCGCGAATTCTTTGAGGAGATTGTTGCGTTTGCTCGCAAGTACGAAATTTTGCTCGTCCATGACCTGTGCTATGCCGAGCTTGCCTTTGATGGCTATCACCCCACAAGCCTGCTTGAAATTCCGGGAGCAAAGGACATCGGAGTTGAATTTCATACCCTCTCGAAGACCTACAACATGGCAGGATGGCGAGTCGGCTTTGTTGTGGGTAATCGCCACATCATTCAGGGGCTGCGTACCCTCAAAACCAACTTAGACTACGGAATTTTTGCGGCGTTGCAGTCGGCAGCCGAGACGGCACTCCAACTTCCAGAGGTATATCTTCACGAGGTGCAAGCTCGCTATCGCACTCGGCGCGATTTTATGATTGAAGGGCTGGCTCGGCTCGGTTGGGAGGTGCCCAAAACCTATGCCACGATGTATCTGTGGGTACCTTGCCCCGTTGGCATGGGGTCCACAGATTTTGCTCTATCAGTACTGCAGCAAACCGGAGTGGTCGTCACGCCAGGAAATGCATTTGGAGTCGGGGGAGAGGGCTATGTGCGAGTCAGTCTCATCGCAGAGTGCGATCGCCTCAATGACGCGATCGCTCGACTAGAGAGAGCAAATATTCGCTATCAGGGAGCGCTCGTTTCTTAGCCTCAAGCTCACGTGATGCCAACCGAATGAAATGACACAGATGTCGAATTGGCGATCGCAATATCTGGCATCGATTTGAGCGTGTCTAAAAATGCAAACACCGCTGGAAGATGCATCGCATCCGCTAATACCGCAACCCCATTTGTGCGGCTCAAAGGCACGGGTAATGGGTAAATCTGTAAATCAGCAGGAATGGGTTCGGCTGCCATGCGAGGCAAGATAGCCGCACCAAGCCCCTGTTGCACCATGCTGAGCATTGTCGAATCTTCACTGACCTCATAGGCAATATTCAGCGCCTGATCGTGTTTGGCAAAGTGACTCCGAATCAACACACTGCAACTATCGTTACCCGGAGACAAAATCAACGGATACTGAGCCAGGTCTTCCCACGTCAGGGTTTTACCATGAATGGGAGCATTGGGAGGCAGGAACACAAAATATTCGTCGTCAAAGAGTTCCCAGGTTTCAAGTTCTGTTGTCCCCGGAAGATGAAACAGCCCGACATCGGCTTCACCGTGGCGCAATGCCCGCTCAACCTCGCCCTGGGTTCGATATTCTCGAATCGAAACCGAAATGCCTGGAAAATTGCTGCGAAATGCAGCGATGACTTTTGGCAAAATGTGAGTGGCTAGACTCCGAAAGGCGGCAATTCTGACCTGTCCACCCTGGAGCCCTTTGGCAAAGCTCGCTTCCTTTTCGATAACCTCTAGCGACTGCAAAATCTTCTGCGCCTGCTCGACGATGCGTTCGCCAACGGGGGTCAACCGAGCCCCATAGCGTCCCCTAGACAGCAAAATCACGCCCAGCTCATCCTCCAAGGTGGCGATCGCATGGCTGACCGCAGATTGTGACATATCAAGCTCTAGCGATGCCTTACCAAAATTATGATGCTCGGCAACTGCAATCAGCGCCCGCAATTGGGATAGCGTCAGACCGTCTCGACTTCGTCGGGCCATGGACTTAATCTCCTTGACTATCCGGTGGTTCCTGTCTGGTTATGTGCTCAGTCTACCGAGAACTCGCCTACTCTGGTGTATTCCACCGAGCGCTTAACGTTAAGACAACGGCTCCCCGCTCACTCGTGAGTTGAGGAACGGGCACGATGCAAGTTTGACGATTATTCTCCCATTGCCCTGCAAACTGTTGCTCTCCAACCCTGACCTGGCAAAGGGTCGGCTCAAAATATAGCGCCGTTAGCAGCACCTTATCGTCTGCATCACTGTCTGCATCAAAAATTCGGACATCAGCTACGATTTCATGCGTTTGCCGCAGCGGATCGAGGGTATATAGAGTGCTCAGCGTCCAGTTGGGTGTAATCCGATCGTTGATGTGCGAGATTGTGAGTGTTGGAGTCACAAGACGCTGATTTGCAAGTTGAATGACCGCGTATAGGTCAGGGCGTTGATTGCCTGGCGGCAAATCTAGCGTTGGGCTTCCCCAAACTTCTTGAATCAAGATATCCACCGATAGGGGAGCTCCAGTTTGAGCATTGGCAGAATGAATCAGCCAGGTAGAGAAAGCCATGCCAGGAAACAATACGATGAGCAAGCGACGCAGCATAGGAATCTAGTATGGAGGGTTGAGATAGTGAGATATAGGGTGTTGAGAGACGACCCCGACGACATTGGGAACTAGAGCAAATTCATCGGATCGACATCGATCGTGAGACTGACGCCGCGAGGACAGTGCGATCGCACATTGGCTAAATCGAGCTGAGTGACTAGAGCCTCAACTGATGGTTGGATGCTCTTGATCAGCAGATGCCACCGATATCGTCGTGCTACTCGGACGATGCTAGCAGGCGCTGGCCCCAACAACTCATATCCCGCCTGCTGAGAATCATCTGGACGCAGGCGCTCGGCTAGACGCTCGGCAGTCTGGCAAACCGCAGCTTCATCCAGGCTGCTCAATCGGAGCAAGATGAGATGACTGGCAGGCGGATAGTGAAGCGCCATACGCTGAGCCAGTTCAGCGTCAATAAATGCCTTATAGTCATTCTGACGCACCGCATGAATGACCGGGTGATCGGGCGAATAGGTTTGCAAAATGACCCGCCCTGGGTCATCTCCACGCCCAGCTCGTCCCGAAACCTGGGTAAGAGTCTGAAAAGCGCGTTCGCTGGCTCGATAGTCTGCCAGATGCAAAAGCCCATCTGCCGCAACAACGCCGACGAGGGTGACTTGAGGGAGGTCAATTCCTTTAGTCAACATCTGCGTGCCGACTAGCAAATCGGCTTCTCCGTGGGCAAACCGACTCAATAGAGTGCGGTGGGCTCCTTTGGTGCGAGTTGTGTCGCTGTCAAACCGGATGCAACGCAAGTCAGGAAACTGGCGAGTCAGCTCCTGCATGACGCGCTGAGTGCCGCTACCAAAATGCTTGAGATACGGAGACCCACACTCAGGACATTGGCTAGGGTGCGATCGCCCATAGCCACAATAGTGACACCGCAAGCGGGGATGAGAGTCTGCCTGAGTCTGGTGGTACGTGAGCGAGACATCACAGTCGAGACACTCTAACACATGCCCACAGCTACGACACGAGACAAACGTGCTGTGCCCCCGCCGATGGATAAACAAAAGCCCCTGCCGTTGAGTGTTTTGAAGTTGCTTCAAAGCGTCCTGGAGCGATCGGCTAAAAATCGATCGGTTGCCCGATTGAAATTCGTGCCGCATATCTACCACCTCGATGGGGGGTAATGGGCGAGACTGAATACGCTGGGGAAGAGACAGGGAGAGACTGGGCAGAGGAGCGTAGACCTGAGAATTGGCGTGAACTTGAACCCATGTTTCAAGGGAGGGAGTCGCAGATCCTAAAACTAGCGGGCACTGGTCAAGTTCGGCACGCCATTGGGCGACGGTGCGAGCGTGGTAGCAGGGAGCAGGCTGGTCTTGCTTAAAGCTATCGTCATGTTCTTCATCTAAAACAATGAGACCCAGGTTTGGAAGGGGAGCAAAAATCGCTGAGCGGGTGCCAATCACGACCTGCGAATTTCCCTGGAGCATCAGCCGCCAGGTGTCGTATCGCTCTCCATCAGATAATCCGCTGTGATAAACCCTAACCCGAGATCCAAATCGTGCCCGAAACCGATCGGTCAGTTGAGGAGTCAAGCCAATTTCGGGAACGAGGACTAATGCCGATTCCCCCCGCTCTAGAATAGGGGCGATCGCCTGGAGATAGACCTCGGTTTTTCCTGACCCCGTAATTCCGTGCAATAAAACCTGATGCGGTCGATTCAGGGAGGCGATCGCTCGGACAGCCTGTACCTGGGCATCTGTCAGTGCCTTGGGCTGGTCGGGGGGAGGGAACGCTGAATCATCCGACCGCAACACTTCTCGCTGCTGCACAATAATCCATCCCTTTCGCTCAAGGGCTCGAATCACAGACGAACTGGTTCGGCAGGTTTGCAGCAGCTCTTGGAGCCACATGTCTCCCCCCCTCCGCTTGAGCACGTCTAAAATCTCTTGCTGGCGGGGGCTGGCGGGGTCTGCCTGAGGAGAATGAACAAGAATGACGACCCGCTGCTGCTTTGGGCGAATGCTCTCGGGAGGTTCGAGATAGCTTTCGACCCATCCTCGCTGAAGCAAATCTCTGAGTCCACGCTGCGCGCCTCGCACCTGTCGTTGTAAATACGTCCAGGTGTAGTTTCCCTGCTTTTGGGATTGCAACCGCTCGAGAAGTTGCCGCGCGGCGGGCTGTAAAAACTCCTCGCCATGGGGCGGAATGGCCTCGGGCTTGAGCTGAATCCGCCGCTGCGATCGCCCCAATAACCCAGGTGGGAGAGCAGTTCGCACCACTTGCATCACAGAAGTGCAGTAATATTCAGCAATTCGGTGCAGCAGAGCCCAGTACCGTGGCGAAAAAAAACCCGAACTGATGATGTCCTCAACCTGCCGCACAGATTGGGGATCTAAGTCGGCGGGCAAATTCGCAACCCATCGAATGGCGATCGCCCCAACCTGCTGGCTGCCAAACGGAACGCTGAGAATGTCTCCCAGCTCTACCGATAGATTGGACGGGCATTGATAGGTATAGAGCCCTTGGGTGCCACGGCAGTCGACTAGCACCTCGATCCACCGCTGAGAGACGTTAGGGGGATACGATCGGCTAGGCTCAGCTAGCGCGGATGCGAATGGGGCGATCGCTCCATTCGCAGCGGATGATGAATTGAATGACACACGTGGGCTCATCCAGCAACTCTACCCAGCACAACATGACGATTCAGCAAATCGTACCCGATCTACGCTTGAACTAGTGTAGACCAGGTATTGAACGTAAGCCATTGATCTGATTGCCGATCTGAATTGTAAAAAGCCACTGCCCCTGATAGGAGGAAATTTTAAGGGGCCTGTTCTTCATTGACCTGATGACTATAACGCTCTTTGAGCAGAGACACATGCGCTATATGTCGCTTATGAAACGCTGCAACGCGTCTAAAGCTGATTGACTTACAAAACTCTAAACGCCGTTGCAAAAGTTCTACAAAACTAAAATCTTTGAATATAGCAAAAAACGCTCATCAAATTCACCGTAGATACACAGAAGATTTTTCGGTTTCCCTCCAGTAAACCAAAATCTTTCCGTAAAAGCATGGACGTGAAAGTACGGAGTGTTTGATAGGCTCATGCTGTGTTTATTAACATGACATATTTCATGATATTTCGGCGTTCTTTCGACCGTATGTGTTGAGACTTTTCCGTTCAATTGATTGGTCTGGAAAAGAAGATAGTTTCTCATTTGAATTAAGACGTTAAATAGACAATCTTGATGGATTGATTTCATTATATTGCAGAGAATTAAGCATTTTGCTTCAAATACATTGATGAAAACAGATGATTTTAGGGCTATATTCATAACAGGATTAGAATATTTTATTTTATAAATATCTTGATGACTCCTGAGAAGGAATAAAGCGCTTCTTATCGTGATCCTAAATCGCCTGTGAATTATGTGTGAGCCGTGGGGCGAGCGGCGACCGTCCTAACACTCACAACCCATCTGGGATTTCTATGTGCATCTATTATTTATCTTGTCTTTTAAGTAATATACTGTGATTAAATTTGCGATAAAGATGAATTTAAATCGTGTATATAGTTCATTTAGAAATGATATTTTGGATTTTTACAATCTAAACTTAATTGTAAAATATTACTTGGTAGTCATGAATGATCTTACTGAAGATACTAATATCAAAGTCACCATATTTAACGATTACAGAAATTGATTCATGCGTCATAAATTTGATTATCAATACGAAAACTCGCCTCAATAAATAATTTCTTAAATATCGTCGACTCCATATTGTTTATTTTGAATTTGCACGATGCAAGAATTATTTGGAACTTTTTCTGCTGACAAAACTGAAACCTGGTCGTTACGTTCAAGCATGTCTGCATCTCTACCCTCAACGGTCGCAGATGAATTGCATCCAATAGCTGATCATCATCTCGATCACGATGAATTTGAATATGCAGACAATCTGCGTTCCGAGTCATCAGATTCGGATCAAATAGAGATGTTGGCCTTAGCTCGCTCTGATGAAGTCGTCGCAGAATTTGCGTCCCATTCGACTGACTATCAAAAAAATCTTTCTGATGATGCGGTGGGCGCGTTTTTCAAAAAGATGGCTCGGTATCCTCTGCTGCAGCCCGATGAAGAAATTGAGCTAGCACGTCAGGTTCGGTTTCTTGTCGAGGTTGACCAATTGCGCGATCGCCTCAGGAAGGAATTAGGTCGGGAGCCGCTTCACAGCGAGATCGCGAATGAGTATCAGCTCACTAGCCATCAGCTTAATCAGCATCTCCACACTGGGCAGATTGCTAAGCGAAAAATGATTCGCTCTAATCTGCGACTCGTCGTGTCGATTGCCAAACGCTACCTAAATCGCGGAGTACCCTTTTTAGACTTGATTCAAGAAGGCGCGCTGGGTCTCAATCGTGCGGCAGAAAAGTTTGACCCCGATAAGGGCTATAAGTTTTCCACCTACGCCTACTGGTGGATTCGCCAAGGCATCACCCGGACAATTTCTAATGATGCTCGAACCATTCGACTGCCGATTCACATTGTTGAAAAGCTCAACAAAATCAAGAGAGTTCATCGAGAGTTGCGCCGAGGTCTGAATCGCAATCCGTCAGACGCGGAACTATCGGAGGCACTTGAGATACCAGTCAAGCAACTTCGCAGTCTTCAGCAGATGCGCCACCACGCGCTATCGCTCAATCGCCGAGTCGGCAAGGGAGAAGACACAGAGCTGCTAGAACTGTTAGAAGATGACCAGACCCAAACGCCAAACGGGCAAATCGGTGATGCCATGATGCGCCAAGATTTGGAAATGGTGCTGGCAGATGTATTGACTGAGCGGGAAAAAGATGTAATTGCGTTGCGATATGGCCTGACAACGGGCGAACCCCGCACCCTTGAGGAAGTTGGAAGAATATTCAACTTGTCACGTGAGCGAGTCAGGCAAATTCAAACAAAGGCCATGCGCAAGCTCCGTCGTCCTCCAGTGGCTGCCCGTCTGAGAGAATGGTTGCGGTAATCTACTCTGACGAAACAACTGTTCGCTATGCCTCAAATTACGCCTGCGCGCACTCGTCTGGCAACGCAGTCAGACGTATCGGTTTTGTTTAAATTGATCTGCGATCTAGCAGAGTATGAAAAGCTTGCCCACGAAGTCGTCGGATCAGTCGATGCGCTAGCCGATCATTTATTTGGCGATCGCCCCTGCATTCAGGCATTTATCGCAGAACATCAGCACCATCCGCTCGGCTTTGCGTTGTTTTTCCCGATTTATAGTACGGCTGCTGCTCAAACAGGATTCTATCTAGAAGATTTGTTTGTGACGCCAGAAGCGCGAGGTCAAGGCGTTGGCAAAGCGCTGTTGTCTCGGCTTGCCCAGTATTCTCTAGAGCAGAGCGATGGCGTTTTGGAGTGGAGTGTCCTTGATTGGAATGCCCCGGCGATCGCCTTTTATCAGCGCATCGGTGCTTCCATTTCTGATCAGGATCGCGTGTGCCGACTCACTCACCCTCAACTGCAATCGGTAAGCGCGCTGACCATTCCATCAGACTGGACAGTTCGTTTCGCAACCGTGAATGATAGTCTGGCGATCGCTCAACATCTGTGTGAAAAAGATAATTTAAGCGAAGCCAAGCAGCTATTCGAACGATGGCTAACCCCAACCCTTGCCTATAAATCAGCTCCCTGCTCTCAACTGGAGGTAGCCGTTGTTGTACATGGCGATCGCATCATTGGGTGTGCGCCCGTGTCCCAAAGCTATTCTACGTTTTTAACCCAGCCCGGGTTTCTCATTGAGCGCGTTGTCGTTGTGCCAGGCTATTCTTACGAGTCAGTCCATCAGGTGCTAATTGCTTACTTAGCAAAGGTTGCCCTCGAACGCCAGTATGGGCGATTAGAATGGCGTGAGACCCTCCACCGTCCCCAGGCGATCGGCCACGCTCATCAACTGGGTGCAACGGTGTTAGACGACTGGCGAATTTGTCGGGGTAGCGGAGAGGTGATTGCCTCACCCTAACTCCCCTCACTGGGAGTCGCATCCCTATGCGCTAATGAGCAAGTCCCGATGTCAGTCGAGGAACGATCGGTTTAACGATAGGATGAGAATGAATTTGGAGCAATAGTCGTGACTATCTGGATAAACGAACAGGTTGATCCATCTGGTATCATTCATGCCTGCATCGCCTGCTGCGATCAAACTCAGGCAGAAGAATGCCATGTTGAGTTTCAAGCGAAGCTAACCCCTAATCAACGGCAAGCGGGCTGGTTAGCTCGGCTGCGGACGGTTGATTCATGGGATGATGTTCCAGTCACTGCTCTGAAGCTCAGCTAGAGATATCAACGACAGGGCGATCGCCCCTCGGGTTAAATTTGCTCATCCTAAAAAAGTGCAAATTGAATATAGCCATCCCAGATGGTGTGTGAGTGGTGGGGCAGGCGACGCCCGCCCCACCACTCACACACAATTCACAAGCGATTTAGGTCACTATATGCAGATCGAAGTAAGGAGACCCGGACTTGAGTAATTCAGCCTCTCAAAATACGCTTGCTCTAATTCTCGGCGTGATTTCAGCCGCGGTGCTGCTGATCATCTTGAATTCTTTTATCATCATTTATCCAGGTCAAGCAGGCGTGGTCAGCATCTTGGGTAAAGCTCAAGATGGCGCCCTCTTAGAAGGAGTTCACTTTAAGCCTCCGTTCATATCCAAAGTTGACGTATATGACCTGACGGTGCAGAAATTTGAGGTGCCAGCCCAAAGCTCTACCAAAGATCTGCAAGATTTAAAAGCAAGCTTTGCAATTAATTTTCGCCTCGATCCTGAGCAAGTGGTGGCGGTCAGACGACAACAGGGAACGTTAGAAAATCTGGTGTCAAAAGTCGTGGCTCCTCAAACCCAAGAATCATTCAAAATTGCGGCAGCAAGGCGAACGGCTGAGCAAGCGATTACTGAACGGACAGAACTAAAGCGCGATTTTGATACCGCCCTTAACGAACGGCTCGAAAAATATGCCGTCATCGTGCAAGATACCAGCGTCGTCGATCTAGAATTTTCGCAAGAATTTACTCGCGCCGTCGAAGATAAACAAATCGCAGAACAGCGGGCTCAGCGAGCCGTCTATGTAGCCCAGGAAGCAGAGCAGCAAGCCCAGGCAGACATTAACCGCGCACGGGGTAGAGCCGAGGCCCAGCGATTGCTCGCTGAAACGCTAAAAGCGACTGGAGGAGAGCTTGTGCTTCAAAAAGAGGCGATCGCCGCTTGGCGTAAAGGTGGTTCTCAGATGCCGCGCGTGTTAATTATGGGAGATGAAGGCTCAGGTGGCGGCATTCCGTTTCTGCTCAACCTCAATGATTTTCAACGAAAATCGCTGGCTCGCTAGCCCTTTACACCCGATTCACATCAGACAGTTTGATGCGCGGGTCAACTCCTTTTAGCATCAAATCAGCAATCAAATTACCGAGAATTAGCATAACGGCACCCATCATCAAGCTCGCCATGACGAGGTACAAATCTTGAGCGGTCACGGCCTGAAGAATCAGGCGTCCAAGCCCAGGCCAGTTAAAGAAATTCTCGGTAATAAACGCGCCACTCAGGAGATTGGAAAATTCAAAGCCAAGCAGCGTAATCAACGGGTTGACCGCATTTCTCAAGGCGTGAACGTAAATCACTCGATTTTCAGGCAGCCCTTTCGCACGGGCTGTCTGGATATAGTCTTGGCGCAACACATCTAGCAGTTCGCCGCGAGTAATCCGTTGTAAACCGGCATATCCGGTGATGCTCAAGGCGAGGGTTGGTAAGATCAAGTGCCAGCCAATATCAATGACTTTCCCGATAGGCGTCAAATCGGCATGATCGATGCTCGTCATCCCCCCCACTGGGAAGAGAGGAGACGTGTTTTGGGCAAGAAACAGCAGTAGCAAACCTGTAATCAGGGTGGGGAACCCCTGCCCTACATAACTAAACACCCGTAGCACGCGATCAATCCATCTGTTTTGGTGGACGGCTCCCAAAATGCCAAAAGGGATGGCGATCGCCCACGTCACGATAATCGATGCAATTGACAGCAGCAGCGTTGCCGGAATGCGTTCTAGCAAAATGGACGTAACGGACCGTTGATAGGCAAAACTAATCCCAAAATCCCCTTCAGTAATGATGTTTTTGAGCCATAAAAAATATTGTTCGATGGCGGGGCGATTGAGACCAAATCTTTCTTCGTAGTCTTGAATAGTTTCTGGGGCAATCTGAGGATTTTGCCTGAGCGTATCGAGAAAATTGCCCGGTGCGAGCTGAATAATAAAAAAGCTCAGCGCAGATGCAAGAAACAAGGTCAACAGAGCTTGAAGTAATCGTTTAACGACGTAGCCAAACGTTTCACTGGTAACTAAATTTGCCAACCAATCAAAGAAAGGCTTTAGCCGCTGTTGTGCCGAGCGAACGTTGGTCATAATCAATACTCAATCAGCGTAAAGATAGGAACATCAGGTAGTTTTGCGCGCCCGTCTAAGTCTCTTAGCTCAATCACAAAGGCAAATCCTGCGAGCTCGCAGCCTGCTTGTTCAACCAGTTTAGCGGTTGCCGCCGCAGTTCCCCCGGTGGCAATGAGGTCATCCACAATCAAAGCACGACTTGGAATTTGAAACGCATCCTGGTGAACTTCTAGCCGATCCATGCCGTATTCCAATTCATATTCAACCGCATGGACAGCAGCCGGCAGCTTCCCCGGTTTCCGCACCGGAATAAATCCGGCCCCCAACTTACACGCAAGGGGGGGGCCAAAAATGAATCCTCTAGACTCCATCCCGATCACGTAGTCAACGGGCAAGTCAGCACATTGATCGGCCATGCGATCGATAGTAAACCTGAGCCCGTCTGGATCACGCAGCAAGGTGGTGATGTCTCGAAAGATGATGCCAGGTTTGGGAAAGTCTGGTATGTCCCGAATCAGAGACTTCAAATCCATATCAAAATGGAATAAATAGAATGATGTCCTAGAAATCCTATCATTTTGTATCGAGATACCAGCGCGATCGCCCCGTTATATTTATGAATCGTCGCTACGAGGAGGTTTGGAAAAATCTTGAAACCAGCCTTTGCGCCAGAAGAAAAAAATCAGGAACAGGGCGATCGCCCCCATACCGAGCAACACAGCCGGATATCCCCAATACCAGTCGAGTTCTGGCATATTCCAGGGTGACGCATCCGGGTCAAAGTTCATGCCGTAGACCCCGGCAATAAACGTTAAAGGGATGAAAATGCTCGACACCACAGTCAGCAATTTCATGACTTCATTCATGCGATTACTCACCGACGACATATATACATCCATCATCCCTGAGGTGAGTTCTCGGTATGATTCCACCATATCCATGACCTGCACCGCATGGTCATAACAGTCTCGCAGATAAACCCGCACCTCCGGGCTAATTAAATGACTCCGATCGCGAATAAGTTGGTTAATTGCATCTCGCTGCGGCCAAATTGCGCGTCGCAGAGCAAGCAATTCTCGTTTGAGATTATAAATTTCTTGAATGGTCTTCCGGGTAGGCCGAAGAACAACCTCATCTTCCAAATCTTCCAGCCGTTCTCCATAGTCTTCTAGAACCGGATAAAATCCGTCGATGATCGTATCAAGCAAGGCATAAGCCAAATAGTCTGCCCCGTGTTTGCGAATCATCCCTCGGTTATAGCGAATGCGATCGCGCGCCGACTGAAACGTATCAGACTCGGTTTCTTCTTGAACAGTCAAGAGATAGTGCCTGCCTAAAATAAAGCTTACCTGCTCACTCAAAAATCCTCGCTCATCCTCGGTCGGAACCACCATGCGCGCAATGATGAGGAGCTGATCCTCGTATTCTTCGACCTTAGGACGTTGGGGCACATTCACGATATCTTCTAAAACCAGGGGGTGGAGTGCGAATACCTGCCCCAATCGTTTCAAAACGTCTTCACTGCCTAACCCCTGGACGTCAACCCATGAAACTGATTCGGTGTCGAGATAGGGCACACAGCTCTCGGGCGTGGCAAGATGCACTCGGTCAGCCCGTGCGGCGTTGTAATCGATTAGATGAATACACGGAAATGTAGCGCCGGGAGGAATGTTTAGCGTTCCAGGAATGCTACCCGGTTGGTCAGAAAAGTAGTCATCAATGTAGGATGTTTCCTCCCGTTCATCGTCTTTGTCTAACGTCATTGAGTCTGAATCAGAGGGGGGAAAACTAGGACGATTCATAGGAATAGGACTTGAAAAAAAGTGATCTGACATACGTAAGTTCTTACGCGAGTTAACGAATGGCCGCATCGAAATGAAGAATAATCTTCCGAGAATGCCTTAGAAATAGAATTAAGGCAATTCAGATGCAATGCCTACTCCATCATTAGAACGCGTGTTGCTCCGCTACGATCTGCGAGTACGTATAGCCTGCGTTTCGTAAGCGACATGCAACGCATCGTCTCTGTCAAGAAAAATTTAGTCGCTAAGGCAACTCAGAACAATACGTTGTAAATCATCCACTTATGACTAAATGCAACGAAATTGATGAAAAAGTTAATCAAATATCGCTCTAAACTTAAGAACTTGTTAAAGGAATGGAAAAAAATGACGTCTGCCGATACCGTGTATTTCAAGATACCTCCTAACTGCGTCTACAGCCTCATCGACTTGCGTTAAGCGGAACGGTCAATGAGGCTGATATTTTTTTGGCATTTCTAGCGGCATTTCTGAAAAATGGGAGCACGCACAGACATACAAAAACAGCCCCGTGTCAGGGCTGCTAGAGCATGATTCAGTTCAAAAAGACTATACCACGCCATAATACGTCTGAACTATACAAGCCGAGACTGCCCTAGGGAAACTACACGTCGTCAGGCTCTAAACGGGCGGCAGTAATTGCACCAAGCGCAAACGCCGCCATGAGAGGCATAGGAGATTTAAGAAGATAGCTGGCGATCGCCAACATAACAGCGATTCCAGTTGACGCTATCGACCACCGCTTCTCGTGTGGACTCAGTCCCTTCTGTGCTTTGATAATTCTCAAAATTTCAGATGGAATTGGCTGTGGCATCACTGCCCCCGGTGGAAACGCCCAATAGTGGTTAAGGGGTTCCATAACAGGCTCAGTCCACCCATTCTCCTGACACCATTCCAAAATCCACTCATCCGAATAACGTTTCATAAGCTGAAAACTAATCAAACAACAGATAGAAACACACACAAAACCTGCTACATCTAAATTCAGAGATGGCGATCCTAAATCGCGTGTGAATTGTGTGTAAACTTGAGAAATAATTAAGAAATTTTGAAAATTCTACAGTCTAAATCAGTCGGAATCTTCTACATAAAAAGAAGATAGCAGACCAAAGAATATAACAGCGGGCAAGGCAATTAAAGTTTACGATCAAACAGTACCTTAAAGTCGTGTTCTAATCGTCTACTGATCGACATAAATTACATCAATTTCTGTACGGGTTAAATTGACATGACCAGTCATTTTTTTAGCTTTTCTAAAGAATTTGATGCCTTACGAAGGGAGCATCAAAATAAGAGCTTCGCTGCTCCTTGAATTTGCTGCATAGGCTGAACTCCGCGTGGCAGCAGTGGTAGATGGACAATGGTTTGTTTCCCGAAGCGTTCTTGGATATCAGCATGATGAGGTTCAAAGCGATTATGAACGATATACCGTTGATGAACGTTCATCTGTTCAAGTGACTGAGTTAATCGCTGCGCCTCCGCCAAAATAGCAGACTGAGACTGAACCACGCCGACAAATTCGCTATAAGTTGCATCTGTTAGTTTTTTATGGGCATTCATAACATGCTGACGCAGCACTCTTAACCGTCCCATTAACTCGATTCGTCCGGCAATATCTTGATACTTAATCCACAGTTTGAAAATCCAAGCAAGCCAATCACCCAGAGCAGTAGGCATTTCAAGAAATCGGAGTAAATGCCCGGTCGGAGCGGTATCCAAAATAATTAGCCTGGGTTCTCCGTGTTCAAGTAAATCAATGATGGTAAGCAACGACAGCATTTCATCGATGCCAGGGAGGGCTTGGGATACAATCTGTCGCCATGCCTGGGGGCCATACGCAAGCTGAAGCGTTTCGTCGCTCATGTCGCCGCTCATCATATCAGCGAGTTCCCATAAATAATCATCTCGGAACTGTTCGAGCACCTGATTGGCATCAATTTCTTGAGCACTTAAGTTTGGAGTGATTGCCACGGGATTGTGCCCTAGCCGCTTCCCAAACGCATCCCCCAAGGAATGAGCCGGATCGATTGAGATGATCCGAACCTTATGGTTAGGATGACGCTCTGCCATTGCCCAGGCGATCGCCGCTGAGACAGTTGTTTTGCCAACGCCTCCTTTTCCACCCACCAAAACGAGCCGTCGTCCTGTGTCGATAAAGTCGTCGAGGCTGGGTAAAACCTTCTCAGGAAACTGAACGGAATAGGTTGACGAAATAGGTGTGAGTTGGCAGTTCTCAATCGTCGTAATTTGGCTCATTAGATGATTGAGCAGATCAGAGCCCACGGGTTCTTTGCTCTGCTGAGGAACTAAAAAGACGGGTTGATCTCCCGCTATCGCAAGAAATGAGGATAAAAGACCTTGCTGTTCTGCATAGCGATCCGAGTATCCTGAGGAGACTGGCTGCTCATGAGATGCAGGTATATTAGAACCTGGTAATCCAATGATGCGATTGATGAGTAATCCGCTGGATGGAATCTGGAGATCATTTAGGGATTTAATAAATCGCTGGGTTTCAAGCAGACTCATGGGTTCAGCGATCGCCACCACCAAACACGCCGTATGCTCAGCATCCTGTAACAACTGTCGCCCAGCCGCTAAGTCAGCACGAATCTCCGCCAAACATTCATCCGCTTGGTCAGCAAGATGCCGTCCGGTCAATCGTTCGCTGATCACGCGATGCTTCTCTTGAAACAGGTCTAATGCATCTAGAAAGCCATCTAAAAAGTCCATTAGCCCAAACAAGTTGAGCGTATGCCCGCTAGGAGCCATGTCTACTACCACGCGATCAGCATCGTGTTCGCGCAGCAGCCGCTGAATTTCCAAAATGCCCATGAGTTCATCTAAGCCAGGCCAGCTTAAGTCCCATACCGGACTCAGATCTTCGCCCTGCACGAAGCTGCCCCGCTCTACTAAAAGCTCTAAAACACTCCCATAGCGTGCTTTGAAGTTCTGCAACAGTGTTTGGGCATCCAACGCCCTCACCTGAACATTCGGCAAATTGGCGATCGCACAGGGACTATCATTAACACTCATTTGCAAGACGTCTCCCAGCGAATGAGCGGGGTCGGTCGAAATCAATACAATGCGCTCATCGGGAAACCGCTGTCCCCAATATTGAGCAAAGCCGCAGGATAAGGTGGTTTTACCAACACCTCCTTTGCCACTAAACATAGCAAGCTGAAGGGCATCGTATCGGTTCAAACTCTCCCTGTCAGAATGTTGGTCAATACGGCTCTGATATCGTGTTCCGAATGCCTGATCAATAACCATAGTTTGCGCCTAATGAGAGCCGTTTTACTTCCTTAGACTGCCCAGCGATTTAGATTCAGAAACGGTGTCGTCCTCGTAATTTATATCCTGCAATGAATGTTAAGAATTTTTCGTGAGTGATACCAACCTACTGCAACTGGGATGACTAACGGGGTAATGCCCGAATCGGTACGTACGCATGAGTGATTTATTCAAGGGATTTGAACAGCTTCTCGAATTGGCAAAAGCGCTCGAAGAAAAGGCTGAGAAGGGAGAGCTAAAGGCTGATGTGCAAATCAATAGTCGCAATCTCAGCAGCATTCCTCGTCAGGGCAATATCCCGACCGACATTGGTACAAGCCGATTTCAGCCCAAATCATCTGATCCGAATGCACCTACTCATACCTCTGCATCCGCTGACGACGTAATCATTACACCACCTCCCGCTGATGCCGAATCTGACATTTCGTTGAGTGAAGTAGGCGGATTGGCCGACGTGCTTCGAGAGTTGCGAGAACTGGTCGAGATTCCACTCAAGCGTCCAGATTTGCTGCAAAAGCTCGGACTCGAACCCACTCGCGGCGTGTTGATGGTGGGTCCTCCAGGAACTGGAAAAACATTGACGGCTCGCGCACTAGCAGATGATTTAGATGTGAGCTACATCGCCATTGTCGGGCCGGAAGTAATGGGCAAGTACTATGGTGAAGCCGAAGCCCGCTTGCGAGGCATCTTTGATAAAGCCGTGAAATCTGCACCCTGTGTGGTGTTTATTGACGAAATTGATAGCCTGGCTCCCGATCGCAGCAAAGTTGAGGGAGAGGTTGAAAAGCGGTTAGTTGCTCAGTTGCTCAGCCTTATGGACGGCTTTGCCAAAACCAACGGGGTGATTGTGCTAGCAGCCACCAATCGTCCCAATCATCTCGATCCAGCACTTCGGCGTCCAGGACGATTTGATCGAGAAGTACAGTTTCGTGTCCCTGATCGGAATGGACGATTCGAAATTCTGACCATTTTGACGCAGAAGATGCCCCTCGACGATACTGCTGATTTGGGAGTTGATTTGGGGGCGATCGCCGACATGTCAGTCGGTTTAGTAGGAGCAGATCTCAAAGCGGTCTGCCAAAAGGCCGCATACAGCGCCTTGAGGCGGTTGATGCCATTGTTGGATGCGCCCCTACCTGAAACGATGACCATTACCCAACACGATTTTCTGCTAGCCATCACGGAGGTGAAACCGTCGGCACTACGATCGGTAGAAGTCGAATCTC
Organism: Elainellaceae cyanobacterium; assembly: GCA_051117555.1. Taxonomy (GTDB): domain Bacteria; phylum Cyanobacteriota; class Cyanobacteriia; order CAZCXK01; family CAZCXK01; genus DBGGTD01. The sequence goes on from JBNPEG010000229.1 coordinate 38,242, forward strand.
CGAATGTAGCGTGGGATGATATTGGCGGGCTAGACACCGTCAAGCAGACGCTCCAAGAATCCGTCGAAGGAGCCCTGCTCTATCCTGACCTGTATCAGCGCACGGGAGCCCAAGCACCCCGAGGAATCTTGCTGTGGGGGCCTCCTGGCACTGGAAAAACGCTGCTGGCAAAGGCGATCGCCTCTCAAGCCCAGGCCAATTTCATTGGAGTGAATGGGCCTGAGCTGTTGAGCCGCTGGGTCGGATCTGCAGAACAGTCAGTGCGCGAACTGTTCGCAAAGGCTCGACACGCGTCTCCATGCGTCGTGTTTATTGATGAGATTGATACGCTAGCGCCTGCTCGCGGCACATTTAGCGGAGATTCTGGAGTGAGCGATCGCGTTGTCGGGCAACTCCTCACTGAGCTTGACGGATTGCAAGGCTGCAATAATGTGCTGCTGGTCGGTGCGACTAATCGACCTGAAGCCCTTGACCCAGCTCTACTTCGTGCAGGGCGCCTCGATTTACAGATCACCGTTGATCTGCCTAATGCGAATAGCCGCTTGGCGATTCTCAACGTTCATAATCAGGATCGCCCCTTAGCAGACGTCAATCTGGCAGACTGGGCAGCCCAAACCGAGGGGTGGAACGGCGCCGACCTAGCTCTCTTCAGCAACCAAGCGGCGTTAGAAGCAGTCCGTCGGTATCGTGCTCAAGGACTGGATGATCCCTCTACGATTCAAATTACAGTAGATGACTTTACATCGGCGTACGAACGTCTGATGAGCCAGCGACAGCGCCATTAAATTGTGCTCGATTACTCATATAGCACTGTGCAATTGCGTCAAGTACAGAATCGTGTCTATTCCACATTTCTAGCCATCATCAACATCCACGTCGGAGGAAAAAATGCTCTCAGGTCAAACCCCTGATCCAGTTCGTCAACACGCCCTTTCAGCGCTAACGGTTCAGCTCGTAAAGCAAGGACACCCTGAACAGTATGCTCAACACATGGCAACGGCTGTCATTTTCCAGACGGATTTAGAGCTTCGAAATGCTCAACTGGCGCGACTGCTGAGTTGGCTGAAGCAAGAACATACCGAAATCTATGACGAAGCAACATCATTAGTTGAGGCAACCCGCGCGGAGTTTGAACGACGAGTTCAGGAGTAGTTCTGCTGCAATGCTTCGCCCGTATAGGGTAATCATTGAGGGCTGCTGGGCGATCGCTGGGAATCGTTTGGATTGTTGGGGCGAAGCATTGCAGCAAGATGGGGGATTGGTCTTTCGAGTGGTTGGCGCAATGCTTCGCCCGTACATTGCGGCAAGATGGGGGATTGGTCTTTCGAGTGGTTGGCGCAATGCTTCGCCCGTACATTGCGGCAAGATGGGG
>JBNPEG010000229.1:39713-59892 GCA_051117555.1 Elainellaceae cyanobacterium
GGCATGGCTGCTGACCATCAGGGTTCATCCAGGGTTCATCATCATCGTGATAGACACGTTCTACGATGCTTTTATTCAACTGACGATCCAAATCGGTTGGCGGGCATTCCTCGCATCGATACATCCAGACAAAACAAATCTCCAGAATAAAAGCTTTGCTGAATCTCCACTTCACTGAGCCCGACCGATGCGCTGGCGATATAAAGCTGTTGATAATTTGCGCCGCCAAACGTGCATGAGGTTGGACGCTGCACAGGCATCTCGATTCGCTCCATTTCCTTCCCAGTGGGATCAAACCGAATCACGCACCACCCGTCCCACATGGCAGACCAGATGCATCCGTCTGCATCAATGGTTAAGCCATCGGGGGCAAACGCTTCAGCAGATAGATCGATGAGAGGACGCGGATTCACAATGGCGCCATTCTCTAGATCAAAATCGTAGGCAAAAACAGTTTGTATTCGGGAGTCTGTGAGATAGAAGACGTGATGGTCAGGACTCCACCCTAATCCGTTTGAGATGCCCAAGCCAGTTGCCATGGTGTGCAGTGAACCATCAGGGTCATAGCGGTAGAGACTGCCTTGCTTTCCTTCGAGACACATTGAGCCAAACCAAAACCGACCCGCCGCATCGCACTTGCCGTCATTAAACCGATTGTCAGGCAAATGTTCTTCGAGACGGGTGACTGGCGTGATATGCCCCGTTGAGAGATCTAGAAACGCGATCTGTTTACGCTGCACCATAATGAGGCGATCGCCATGCGTCAGGGCAATTGCCCCGACCACTTCACCCACATCCCAAATGCGATCGCCACCCGTTTGAGGATTAAACTGATGCACGCGATGATTATAAATGTCTACCCAATAGAGCACTCCGGCGTGGTCGTCCCAAATCGGGCCTTCACCTAGCCGTGCCCGTGCTGTCAACACATTGCGAACTGTCTTAGACATAACCTTAGAACGAAAGAACGAATCTCAGCATCATGCAGGTTCGCTCAAAGCGTAGCAGATTCAACCCGCCCATGAATCATGTCCCCGTCTCACCCCGTTGCCCCATCACTTCACGCCTCTTCCATCACACTGACGATAGCAAAGCGCCTCACACCAAATCCCCCGCTTCCGACAACGCCTGTCGCCATCTGAGTCACCATCTGATTTAGGATGATGAAAGGATTAACCAAAACTCGATCGTTTGCGCTGATGACACCACGATTTGCACACCCAATGGCGTGGCAACAGGCTGAATTGCTCATGCAGCCTACATTTATTCGCATCATTGACAACATTCGTAAACAGTTAGAAACGTCGTCGTGGCGAGGGACCTATCACGACGTGCAACGTTGGCCCCAGGGTACAACTGACGAGCAGAAGGCAAAAGTTTCTCAGTATCAGCGGGCGCTCAAAACGGCTCCGCCGGAACAAATTGAAATCCTGCATCGCGCGCTGGATCAACTGCCTCGGCCTTATCCTGGCTATGAGCTACACCTAACTCATGATAACCACGCCATTGAGGTTGATTTGTGGCAACTGTGCTATCAGGTCTGCTTTTACGAGTTTTCGCCTGCCAATGCCGACGGCAGTAAACCGGTTGAAGTCGACACCCATTTGATTGACGAAACGGGTGATGTCGATTGGCATCATCTAGATGAAAAAGCAAAACATACCGTCGGACAGGTATTTGAAAATTTGCCAAGTTGAGAGTGAGAATTTTGATGAATCAAGCCTTGAGGGAGTTACAAACCGCAGCAGGAGCAACATTCATGGCGATCGCCAACCACGAAGTTCCCGCTAGTTTTGGCAATGACCATGCGGCAGTGGAGGCGGCTCGGTCGGGTGTAGCCTTGTGCGATCGCTCTCACTGGGGGCTGATCGAAGTAGCTGATGCAGACCGACTGAGGTTTTTGCATAACCAGAGCACTAACGACTTCATGACGCTGACGCCTGGACAGGGATGCAATACCGTATTTGTTACCTCAACGGCTCGCACCCTCGATTTGGTCAGTGCGTATGCGCTAGACGATGCCGTATGGTTGCTTACTCATCCCACCCGTTGCCAAACCCTAATGGAATGGATGGATCGATATATTTTCTTTTCGGACAAAGTTCAGCTCAAGAATCTCACCGATACGACGGTGACGTTAAGCCTCATCGGACCCAAGAGCGATGATCTGCTCCACACACTTGGCGCGGCGTCCATCGTGGGTCAACCTAATGCTAGCCATGATGGTGTTCAAATCAATGATGTAGAGGTTCGAATCGCAGTTGGTAGTGGCTTAGCGACTCCCGGATACACGCTCATTGCCGATGCAGAACAGGGCGTCCTCCTTTGGCGATCGCTCACTGAGGCAGGCGCAGTGCCGATGGGAGAAACGGTTTGGGAACGGCTGCGAACCGAACAGGGTCGCCCCATCCCTGAGCGAGAACTCACAGAAGACTATAATCCTCTAGAAGCGGGACTTTGGACGGCGATCTCCTTCAACAAAGGCTGCTACATTGGGCAAGAAACGATCGCCCGTCTTGATACCTACAAAGGCGTTAAACAGCAGCTTTGGGGCATCAGGCTAGATCACACCGTTGAACCCGGTACCGTCATCACGGTTGGAGACGACAAAGTGGGTGTTCTGACTAGCATTACCCCGACGGATGATGGCGTATTTGGGCTTGCCTACATTCGCACCAAAGCAGGCGGTGCAGGCTTGGATGTTCAAGTTGGAGATAGTAAAGGGACCGTAGTCGATATTCCGTTCGTGACTCGCGATCGCCATCGATAGGTCGCATGAGGAAGGCTTTCTATGACGATCAGCGTTGCTCGATGGAGATTCAGGATTATAGGAATAGGGATACTTGTTGGCGTCCTTGTGTCGTCAACAAGCGGTGCGTCTCCCTCGGCTGAGGAATATCGACAACGCGGATTGGCGTTACGCCAGCAAGGACGTTTTGATGAGGCGATCGCTACCCTTGAAAAATCGGTCAGCCTTGCTCCGGATCACATCTCTGGGCACGTCATCCTCGGCTGGACGCAGCACCTTGCTGGACACGATGACGCAGCCACGGATACGTTGGTTCAAGCTTTCTACACCGATCCCTTTGCCGTTCCGACTCTCAATGCATTAGGAATTGTCTATCTCACGAGCGACAAGCTGTCTCATGCCTTGACGACCCACCTATGGGCCGTAGTTCTTCATCCTGAGAATGAAATTGCCTACTTCAATCTCAGCTTGGCTCAACATCGTTTAGGCTATTACGACTGGGCGATCGCCACTGCCACCAAAGCAGCAGAACTCGAACCCGATAATCCCCATCCGTTTATTGCCAAGGCGATCGCCCATTACAGTGCTGGAGCGATCGATTTGGCTCAAGAGGAATACCAACGGGCGATCGCTCTCAGACCGTGGTTTGCCAGCGGAGCGATCGAGCTTGATTTGGAAAATGCCGCGTTTAATCCAGCGCAGGTCAAATTAGCGAAAGAAATTCAGAGTGACGTGAACCAGCCATAATACAGGGTCAGGGGATTAGTTTCATTGCAACACTTCTTCCAGTTTGTGCTGCTCCCATAGTTCCAGATATAACCCACCCTGCTCTAGTAATTCAGTATGGGTGCCGATTTGAACAATGCGCCCCTGATCCATTACAAAAATTCGATTCGCAGTTGCAGCCGCCGACATTTGGTGAGAAATGAAGATGACGGTCTTCTGCTGAGTGCCCGATGAGAGGTTGTGCAAAATTGCTGTCGCGGTTTGATTGTCTACGCTGGAGAGCGAGTCGTCAAGAATCAAAATCGATGCATCCACTAGCAACGCACGGGCTAGCGCAGTTCGCTGACGTTGCCCACCTGAAAGCGTAATGCCGCGCTCACCCACGATGGTTTTATACTGCTTTGGAAAATTTATAATCTCAGAGTCTATCTGAGCTTCTTTCGCCGCATATTCAACATCGGGCTGTTCTGCCAACGGATTTCCATAGCGAATGTTGTTTCGGATTGTCGTGCTGAATAGGAAGCTATCTTGCGGAACATAGGCGATCGCTCGTCGCAAATCTTGAACTCGCAATTGAGTCACATCGTACTCGTCTACATAAAGTCGATTAGAGTCAATATCCAGCAATCGTGGAATCGCATTGGCTAGGGTTGATTTCCCTGAACCAATCGGTCCCACGACGGCAATTGTTTCACCGGGTTCGATGCAGAAACTCACGTGATCCAGCGCAGGAGTTTCTGTCCCTGGATAGGTAAACGTCAGATTTTTAGCCTTGAGCTGCCCCTTAAGGGCATCTGGGGAAACGGAGATCGCATTTGCTGCATCTCGAATTTTGGGCTCGACCGTGAGAATCGCTTCAATCCGATCGATACTTACCTCGCCTCGCTGATAGGCCGTGATTGTAAACCCAAGCAGAGCCGTAGGAAATACGAGCTGTTCAACATAGAGCAGCAGCGCAATAAAATCACCGACGCTAATCTGGCCGCTGGCGATCGCCCCTGATCCAAGAGCCAAAATCACCAACAGACTAATGCTCGCTAAGCCACCCAATAATGGGAATAGGGTGTTTCGGGTTTTCCCTAACCGTAAATTTGCTGATAGAAGCTGGTTGTTAAGCTGCCGAAAGGCGCGACGCTCATTATTTTCCTGAGCGTAGATTTTGATCAGCGACATGCCGCTCATATCTTCTTGAATGAGGTCGCTAAGATTCGCGTTCTCTTGTTGGACGGTGAGCTGCTCATTACGGAGGCGATCGCTAAATAGCCGCACCAACACCAGCATGACCGGATATATCAAAATCGCAGCCAGTGTCAGCCGCGCACTGATACCCAACATCACCGGCAATCGCAGCGCATAGGCAAAAATGGTGTTTGCCAAACTCAACACCGCAAACCCTAACAACCGTCGAATATTATCAACATCACTGGTGGCGCGACTGATAAGCTCCCCAGCAGTATGCCGAGAGAAATAAGCAGGCTCCAACGTTAACAAGTGATTAAAAATCTTCTGCTTTAAGTCAAACTCAACCTGGCGACCGACTCCAAACAAGAGAATCCGAGACCGCATCCGCACAAACCACATCACGGATGCCAACACAATCACCAAAACTGAACGATAGATGACCTGACTGAGATCAAACGCGACCTGAAGCTCATCAACCCCATTCCGAATCACGAGGGGAATGTAAACGGCCAGACCATTCACCACCAGCAGTGACAAAATGCCCAGAGCAGTCTGACGCCAATGTGGGCGGATATAGGTCGCCAGTTTTTTTAATTGAGAACGAGCCATGCCTTTAAATTTGCCATAGTGACTAGAGCCCCCACCCCATAATCAGAGTCTACACGTCCAGCGTGTGAGCGATTAGGGATGATCCTAGCTAACCATGTCTAGTCTAGAAACTCATGGGATCAATTAGCCAGCCGCGCAAGAAATAATAGAGCGTTGCCAAATATTCTTCAACCAGTCGTGTGGTTAACGTCAATGCCTCTACGCTCGGAATAATATCGGTAATCTCCAACGGGAACCTCTCAGTGGCTTGTAGCTGAAATGCGGGTAGATCTGTGGCTCTAGGAATCACCCGCATCCCTAATTTGGCAAACGTGGCGCTTGCCCGTCGAATGGTCGTCGCTGAAGAAATTAAGATAGTGTCTCCCCCCCGTTGCAGGCTAGCCACCGCTACCGCGCTACCCCGCAGATTTCGAGGTCCGGTTTCAACACGAACTCGACTCGGCGGAACTCCCAACATCCCAAGCTGATTCTGGATTGCCGCGGTCAATGCGAGTTCATCCTCAATCCACGCCGGAGGCGGGCCCGTCACCACTACAACCAGCGGGTCATTAGTTTGAATCTCTGGCAGTCGATAGAGCCGAGCTGCTTCTTGGAGGCGATCGCGAAAACTGCTACTCAAGCCATCATCAATATTGGCAAAACGGCTCTGAAGCCGATAAGCAGGTTCAGATGGAGTCACAGTGTCGCCCAACGCCACAATGGTTTGAACATCTTCAAACCGAGCCGCTGTTACAGACGGATTGCCTGTCAGCACGTCAAATTCGAATGTCGGCTGCTCCGTACGTTCGGTTAGCCAGTAAGCAGCGATCGGGGTGAGTGGCAAACTCGATATGAGCAATATCAGAAATGCGGTTAATACAAGCCCCCCTTTAACATTTTTAGCCCCCTCTCGGAGGGCAAACCCTAATAAAACTAGCGTTAACCCCAATGGTTTAAGCGGCCACGCTAATAAATTCCAGATGGGCTCAATAATTTGATCTTCTGGGAACAAGAATGCCGCAATGACAAGCCCTAATAAGAATAACCCGCCCAGCCACGTGAGATATGCCTTAGGAATCAACTCTAGCAAGACATATCTTACGAGGATGATGAGGAACACCACCAAGATGATGCGGGTTACAACAACAAACATGCGCTTTCCTTACGCCACCCTTATGTTGAAAAGAATAAAAATCGTTACCTTAGCAAACTAGCTAAAACCGATATATAGCGATCCTAAATCGCTTATGAATTGTGTGTGAGCGGTGGGACGGGCGGCGCCCGCCCCACCGCTCACACCCCATCTGGGATTGCTATAAATCTGTTTGAGTTTATCAACTAGGACTCTTATATCATCCCGATAAAATCAAGCACACCTTATGAGGTTATAGCTGCTAAACATCTAGCTCAAGTTAGCCTCTATAACTTTAGCCTCTGGGTATGAAAATATGGAAGTATGAATTTATTTCAAATGATGGAATCTTTTTAGAATTTCTTCTCAGGACATTTTTACCAGTTAATTCCAGTTAACGGTAGTCGCGCGTCATCATTTTTATGGCAAATCAGATAGGCCAAATTAAATAAGTCAGAACAGCACACTAATTTACACACTAATTTAAGTAACACAGTAGAGGCCCCTACCGTCAAACTTCTCGATTTTCATTGAGATTATATGAAATTATAAAAATTTAAATTGATAGTCCCTCAAAACGATCATCGATTTTCCCAAAAGAGTATTTGAGAGAATGTTTGAAAAGAGTCTGACGATTAAAATCGTGACTATAGCGATCCTAAATTGCTTGTGAATTGTGAGTGGTGGGGCGGACGGCGATCGCCCCACCACTCACGACCCATTTGGGATTGTTATACATAAACAAAGTCTGCATTTCACAAACGCCACGTAACACATACAGGAATTGAAAGGTGCATTAGGACAATCCGAATGACTGAAGCAATGCAATAACAGGCGTTTATCTTCTGCTCTCTGCCTAACGAAAATTCAATTCGTCATTTGAGCTGTTTGAATCAATCCCCACTTGCCACTCACTAACCAATCTGAATCATGATGATTGAGCCAGTCAACCTGGCCGGGGGATAAGCCCGCAACGATTTCAGATTTTAGAGTGCGTAGTGCAACGACAGGCGTAGGAAAATAGCACACAATATCCTCGAAGCGCGTCGTAACAGTCCAGTGACAATCTCCTAACAGCCGCCGATAGTTTGCATCGCCTTTCATGATGGTGAGGTGGGTTCCGTGCAATTCGTGGCGCAGGAGCGTTGGCATTTCCCAACCCACGAGAGGAGAAATCCAACACCAGGCATCGCGAAGTTGGAGCCGATCGCTCGCGATATTATGTTTGAGTCGTCGTTCGAGCGATCGCACGGTTGCATCACTATCAGCTTCTAGAGCAGCGAGGGTGAAATATACATCTTCGACTGTGGCATCTGAAACAAAGGTGGGATGAGCCTTGAGATGAAGGACAATAGTCTCAACTCCTTTTTGAAGCAGCAGGTCAGCTAAACACAAATCAGAAATCAGTTCGAGTCCGGCGTTATCAGCAACGATGTCGATTCGTTGAACGCCCCGACTCAGCCAATCGCCCACGGCAGAAACATGATTCACAAGTATATGGTCTTGCTTGAGCTGAGCTTCGACGTCTTGAGCCGATGGATCAGCGCTGGGATTGAGGCTTAGGTCAGCTTGGTTTCCCCAGAGTGCGGCGTAGAGAAAAAACTGGAGGCGATCGCCCTCAAATCCTTCGTCTGCTAAAACTTTGCTCATGGCTCTGGTCGCATTCATCGCCTGATTTAATCCTGCTCGTTTCTGACTCGCGAACGGATCAACGGCTTGGGTTGGTGAGGGCTGAAAATAGTGCGTGGCTTCCAGAATCCGTCGATAGAAATAAAACTCAGCAAAAAACCACGGCACATCCAGCCACGATTGTTCTAAATAGGGCTGGAGATACGTGTCCCAGGCTTCGGCATCGGGGCTATCCCGATCGTGGAGCGATCGCATTTCACCATCGGGTAGCTCAGTGATGAGCTGATCTAAACGCTCGACCACGTCTGGCAAAAAGTCATTTTCAGCAATCACCCGACGAACCACAGCGGGCCAGCGCTGCATTAGCGTGTAATGGGCAAAGGTGTTGGGTTCTGACATCAAAATCGGCAGAGGAACCGACAGCCGAGGATGTTGAAATTGAGTGACCGGAAAGCTACTTGATGCGGTCATGAGCGATATCTCGTCAGCGGTGCGCTTTTATCCTACCGGGATTTGCCGATTTTAATCACCCATGCACCATGCCACCACAAGGGCAATCGCCCCGAGAATCAAGGTCGTAGGTGGCTCGATCCAATTCAAGAATCGAATCGGAATAAACGCAAATATCTCCAATATGAGAATTGCAAATATCGCGCAAACCATGAGAGCAAGATAGTGCATTGTGCTACTTATTCCTCGTAGTCGGTATCAATTTCAATATCTAGCGTGTCTTCGTCAATTCGAATATAGAGAATATTAGGACGACAACACACCTGACAATCCTCCCCATAAGATTGCTGTCCGCCTGCACTCACGTCTATGAATGTCAGGTTTGGTTCACCGCAGTAAGCGCATGTATATTCAGCCGTGTTTTGCATGGATTTCAGGAGTGATGTCGGATAGTCAGGATGTGAGATTTTGGATTTTGGATTTTAGATTTTGGATTTTAGATTTTAGATTTTGGATTTTGGCGTCTTAACGGCCTGAATCACTTGAAGACTGCCTCCTGCATGGAGTTGGCGATCGCCCACTTGAAATCCAGTCTGGGTCAGTAATTCAACTAAATCGGTGCGCAGCAACTGCCATGCGGTTTCTGTTTCAAATAGAAACAAGAAGGCGGCAAGCCCTGGCATAAACAGGGGATTGGTGGGCTGATGGAAATCTACGAGGGTAAATACGCCGCCTGGTTTTAGCACTCGATGAACTTCTTGGAGAATTTGGCGCAGCTGATCGGGTTGCATTTCGTGGAGAGCAACGCTGGTATGAACTACGTCGAATCGATGATCAGGGAAGGGCATGTCTTCTGCCCAGCCTTCCACATAGGTCGCATCGGGGACATTGTGTTGGGCACGCCGAATTGACTTGGGAGATGCATCTAATCCGGTGACATGGTGCGATCGCTCGACAAGAAATTGGGTGGCCTGCCCGCTCCCGCAGCACAGATCGAGAACGTCTGTATCGGGCTGAATGGAGACTCCATGCAGAGCTAATTGCCGAAATCGCGCTTCTCCCCCGACGCTGAGGGCACTCAAACGGGCGATCGCATCATATAGCCACTGATATCGATAGCTCCAGTCCCGCAAAATTGTTGCCACAATGCGTCCCTCACTTACTGCCGCGATAACGCCGCCTCATAGACTGCCTCGTTTGCTCGCACTGACTTAAAGAAATCCACCACAGGATTGGGATAGTCTACTCCTATTCTCACATCAAACCGCTTCTGTTCGACAGGCTGCAATGTCCACGGCTCATGGACTTTTGCGCCTGGAACATCGGCTAATTCGGGCAGCCAGTGCTTAACGTAGGCACCTTGAGGGTCGTAGTCTTTCGCCTGTTTAATGACGTTAAAATAGCGAAACCCTCGCGCATCGTTGCCAACGCCTGCGGTGTAGTTCCAGTTGCCATAGTTGCTGCAAACGTCGTAGTCAATCAGCAGCGACTCAAACCATTCAGCTCCCATGCGCCAGTCGATTCCTAGATTTTTGGTCAGAAAACTAGCGACGTTTTGCCGTCCGCGATTTGACATGAACCCAGACGCAGCGATTTCCCGCATATTGGCATCAACGAGGGGATAGCCCGTTTGTCCGTGCCGCCAACAGTCAAATCGTTCCCAATCCTGTGCCCAATCGACCGGCAATTTGCGTAACCCCGATGGATAAAAGACGCGATCGCCATGTTTAGCGCAAATAAAGCGAAAATAGTCGCGCCAAAGCAGCTCAAATATCAGCCAATAGGTCGAACTGTTTGCCACACGCTGATCTTCATAGCGCTGCACCTCTTCATAGATGAATCGCGGCGAGAGACAGCCAAGCGCTAACCACGGCGAAAATTTTGATGAATAATCAGCCCCCAACATGCCGTTGCGAGTTTCTTTATAGACCTTGAGCTGATCGTGCTTCCAAAAATAGTCATTCAGACGCTCTAACCCTGCTGCTTCTCCACCTTTGAAAGTTAGTACGGCTCGTTCATCGTAGATTGGCGGTTCCAATCCTAATGTCTCTAAGCTGGGCAGCTCACCCACATCTATCTCTGGCAATGGGGGGATTGCATTGGGTTGAGACCGCGTTGGATTGACCGTTGATGACCGTTCAACTGCTTTACGAAACTGGGTAAACACTTCGGGCAGACGATTCACATAGAAGGGTAAATCATCCGGATGGAACAGCGTCGCACCCCAGAATGACTGAACCCCTATATTGAGAGGCTTTAAGGCATTTCGAAGGTTTTGTTCAACGGTTAATTCTTCAGAAGTGACCTCGCTAGAATAATAAACCGTGGAAATTTCAAGCTCTTGAACCAGTTGAGGAATGACCGCTTCGGGCATCCCCATGCGAATGATTAAGTCGCTGCCGAGCGATCGCAGCGACTGACGCAGATTTTCCACGCTTTCGAGTAAAAACTGCGCTCGATAGGCTCCGGTTTTCGCGAACCCAAACGACGTTTGACCAAACTGCCGAGGATCAACGCAATAAAGCGGAATAACATGCGCATCGGCTTTGATTGCCTGATTCATCGGCTCATGATCGTGAAGCCGCAAGTCATTTCGATACCAAATTAAAATTCGTGTGTCAGCCACAGCTAATTGTCCAATTCAGTGTGCATTGTCAGGGGCACCGCTACCCCAAAAAGGAGTTTGGCCGCTGCGCTTTCAGCGCGAGATCGCAAGCATTAGATGCCCATAATAAGGATACATTTCTTAATATTTTGGTGCAGAAATACAGGAATACCAACCCGTTCGTAGAATGACCGCTACCCATTAAGAATCTGTAGAGCCGCAGCGCTTTGCGTTCGTTTATCTGAATCGTGAATACTGAGTCAGCGCCAGCGTACTGCAACCCAGTGCAACTTTCAGCCCCTTTTCAAACCCGATTGACTAACAAACCTATCAATACTGGCCTGTTCGCACGTTGTGCGATCGCAGTGCGGCTGTAAACCATGCAGACATCTGTCGAGCGATCGCCCTGCCTCTGTGGAGTCCATCACCGTCATGTGAGTCATCACAATTTTCATGTGAGTCATTGCAATTTAATGATCATAGATGACATTCATATGTCGAGCTCTGATCATTCGATGTTGCTCTATGACAATGGCATGTGTGTCGATAACAATCCTTCTGTAGCAGCTACAATCCTATGTTTGTCAATAACAATCCTTCTGCAACAGCTACAATCCTATGTTGAGCAATGACAATCCTTCTGTAACCGCTACGATCCGATGTCGAACGATGACAATCCGGCGTTGCTGAATGCGGCATTGCTCATCGACGAATGATTTTCGGAGGGGCAATAGCCCTATGGGCATGGCTTCGCTAAGGCATTGCCATGCCCGTACAACGGGTGGTTGGTGAGTTAGTGATTTCCCTATCATTCATCAATTTCGCAACGTCCTGAATGCGAATATGATTTTTGTGCGTAAGTTCCCGTGGGAGGGGCGGTTCGCGTTTGCGCAGCATCTCGCAGAAAACCGCCCGGACGAAATTTATAGATTAGATCAGCAACACCGACTGACAAACGATTCGGTCTACGCCGATTGTCCCCAACCCGCGAGTCGTTTAAACGTATTCCTCAGACCCTAACTCGCTTGGTTGGGAACCGTTCTGAGTGCTCTCTAGCCCATTCGTACTATCGAAATGATGTCCATTCTTAGCATGATTCGAATTCTCACTATGATTCGAATTCTCACTATGATTCGAATTCTCGACTGGTACTGGATCGGTTTCTTTAATTGGCTTTCGAGCCTCAATCATCTGAATGGCTCGGCTGACACTCTCCGGGAGAATCACGACTAAGCTTCCATCGGGAGCTTGATCAAGAGCCAGATTAATGGCGTCGGTTTCATTCAAAATGGATTCGAACCGGCTATTGGGAGCGATCGCCTGAATGCCTTCTACAATCAGATTTGCTGCCTCCCCACGGGGGCGCCCGCGGGTGTCATCATCTTCTTTAATGATGATGCGATCAAACATATCAGCCGCTAGCCGCCCTAGAGTAATAAAGTCTTGATCTCGGCGATCGCCCGGTCCACCAATGACCCCAATGCGCTCACCTGGCCAATTCCGCACAAAGCCGCCCAACGCCTCATAGCTGGCTGGATTGTGAGCATAATCCACCAGTGTGTGGTAGCGACCTAGATCAAAAAGATTCATCCGTCCAGGAGTTTGGTTCGCAGATGCCTTAAAGGTTTTCAACGCATCGCGAATATCGTCGATAGTCACACCCTGAACAAACGCGGCTAATGACGCCGCTAGCGCATTCGCAATCATAAACGGAGCTCGTCCTCTCATCGTTATGGGGACATCTTCGGCATGTTCGATGCGATATGTCCAGTGCCCTTTGAGAATCGATAAATAGCCATTTTCATAAACGGCTGCTAATCCGCCCTCGGAGAGGTGCTTTAGCAATATCTCGCTCGTTGGATGCATCGAGAAGTAAGCAACCTGAGCCTTAACCCGCTTTGCCATATCGGCAACACGCGGATCATCGGCATTTAAAATTGCATACCCTCCGGGTTGGGCAGACTCTGCAACCACGCTCTTTAGATGTGCCAAATCATCCACCGTGTTGATATCGCCGATGCCCAAATGGTCAGCCGCGACATTCAGCACAATGCCCACATCGCACTGACGAAATCCTAACCCCGATCGAAGAATGCCACCCCGGGCTGTTTCTAAAACAGCGACTTCTATGGTCGGGTCTTGGAGGATGACCTGAGCACTCTGAGGCCCCGTCGTATCACCTGATTCAACCAAAAAATCACCGATATAAATTCCATCGGTCGTTGTATAGCCTACAATCTGCTGGGTTTGTCTAAATATGTGAGCCAGCAAGCGGGTTGTGGTCGTTTTCCCATTGGTTCCAGTAATGGCAAGAATTGGCACGCGGGTCGGCGTATCTGGCGGAAACAGCATCCTAATGATCGGCTCGGCCACGTTGCGAGGAATCCCTTCGCTGGGCGATACATGCATTCGCAACCCTGGAGCGGCATTCACTTCGACAACAACACCATCCACTTCATACAACGGACGAGAAATATCCGAGGTGACGATATCGATGCCTGCAATATCTAAGCCGATGATTTTAGAGGCGCGCTCAGCGAGCCAGACATTTCTAGGGTGAATATCGTCGGTGCGATCAATTGCAATCCCACCCGTGCTCAGATTCGCAGTCGCTCTGAGATAACAAATTTCCCCATCGTCGAGAACAGTTGTGAGCGTATATCCTTGGCGATCGAGCAGTTCCCAACTCGTGCGATCGACTTCGATGCGGGTTAAGACATTGTCGTGCCCTTCTCCTCGACGGGGATCGCGATTGGTATGCTCAATCAACTCTTCGATTGTTGAGCGTCCATCCCCGACGACGTGAGCGGGGACCCGTTCAGCAACGGCAATCACTTTTCCATTAATAACTAAGACGCGATGATCCTGCCCTTGGTAATATCGCTCAACGATAACCCCTTTAGAGATGCTCTTCGCAGCATCATAAGCGGCTTCGGCACGATCCCAATTTTCGATATTGATGGTGATCCCACGCCCATGATTGCCATCTAGCGGCTTAATTACGATGGGATAGCCGCCTACGGTCTCGATTGCTTTGTCTAATTCATCGAGATAATAAATCACTTCGCCTCGAGGCACCGGGACGCCAGCATTGCGTAAAATTCGCTTGGTGCTTTCTTTATCGGAGGCAAGTTCGACTCCTAAGATGCCGGTCATCCCGCTTAACGTTGCCTGAATTCGCTTTTGATAGGCCCCGTATCCAAGCTGAATCATGGCTCGCGAATCAAGCTCAACCCACGGAATTCCTTGGGCATCTGCCTCTTTGATGATCGCTTCGGTGCTAGGTCCGAGCGAGGCTTGTTCTCGTAACTCATTTAAGTCTCGTAAGTCTTGCTCTAATTCTTCCTGAGGATAGTAGCCCGATTCAATGATGCTTTGGCACAAGCGAAATGCGGCTCTCGCAGCGTAGCGTCCCGCTTGCTCAGTCTGATATTGGAACACAACCTGATAAACGCCTGACTCAGAGGTTTCGCGAGTCCGCCCAAACCCGACTGGCATGCCAGCCAATGTCTGGAGTTCAAGGGCAACGTGTTCGAGGATGTGCCCCATCATGGTTCCTTCTTTGACTCGACTTAAGAATCCGCCTCGATGACCGGGGGAGCAATAGTGTTCAATCAGGGTCGGAAGAGAATCGGCTAAGCCTTCATAAAACCCTGGAAGATGATTAGATGGACGATCGGCTAAATCTTCCAAATCTAGACGAACAACGATGAGTTGGTGGAATCGAATGCTCCAGTAGTTTGGACCGCGTAAGGTTTGAGTTCTCAGAATTCTCATGGTGGTGTCGAGGAATCTCTCAGCTAGGGCAGCAGTTGCATTAACCTTCTAGTCTCAAGCTTCAGAAAACGCTGCAACTGTTTATGGCGAACAGTTTCTCTAGGAAAATTGGCGGTTGATACGGCCTAACGCTTGAACTCGCTACAATTCGGCAATAGTGACTTGATAGTTAATACGTCTTTCTAACACTATGAAACCTAAAATCAAAGAAGTCTCACCCAATGAAGTCTCACCCAACATAGCGGGCATGATGAGTGAGTATAACGGGGAATTTAGACATCAGGCGATAAAACTTTTTGTTTGCCCAAATCATAGCGATCGCCATGGCTCAACACATGAATTCGCAAATTATGAATACTAAGAGGAGCAGTCGTTTCGATATCGGGTTGATTGGTATACGACAATTCTTGCGCATCAACGACGGTAACCGTTCCCTTGCCAATCACGCGAAACGTATCCTGCCCGTCAAATAGCGCACACGTATCTTCGTCGATGCCGATGCCAAATTTGTCAGGATATGCGGCGATCGCACTCATCAACCGAGCCATTCGATTACGGTTATGGAAATGCTGATCCACAATGATTTCGGGGATGATATCCAATCCGGCAGCCATGTCGACTAGGGATCGATTTGGAGATTCACCGCTACCGCCGCCTGCGATCATGTACTCGCCCATGACGGCTGCTCCCGCGCTAGTTCCGGCCAGAGCAATTTCACCCAACTGAGCGCGAATCCGAATTTTCTCCATCAGAGGCGTGTCTGTCATCAAGCCACAGAGGCGGAGTTGATCCCCGCCAGTCATAAAGATGCCAGTCGCTCGGTCCAAAAACTCTTGCCATTTTGGATCTTCCCCTTCTCGGCGATCGCGAATGTCGAGAAGCTCAATGTCTTTAGCTCCCATATCTTGAAAGATAGTGCGATAGCGATCGCCGATAACTCCTGGTTCTCTAGACGCACAGGGAATGATGCCAATTTGGGCATCTATTCCACCCGCGCGCTCAAAGAAGGTATGAAGAATTTCACGTCCGTGGACTTTGTCTTCGGCTCCGCCGATGACCATAACAGCCGTTTGTGTAAGCTGGGGCATTCTCTGCTGAAGAGATTGGTGTTCAAGTTGCAGCATAGCTTCGCTCCTGGGCTTGAATCGCATCCAACGCTCCAGAAGCTTGCCAAGGTTCATAATCCGTCGACTTATCTGTTCACTCAACCGTCGCGATACTGCTATTCGCAAAAACAACTCCTATTCTAGAGTCAGCGGAGCAATTCATTGGATTGAATTTTTATCAAACGATCGAGACATTAGCAATAAATCGGGTTTAACGACCTAGAAACGTCTTGCAGTTTGGATTTGAATAGAGCGAGTCTAGATAGACTTCAATTCAAAGACGCTGGAGCAGACTAAATGCATCTGGCTCAAAACTCGACCTTTTCTTCAAGGAAAATTAAAGTTTTGAGCATAGATGCGGTTTAATATAGGCATCATGCCAGATTTTTAAGAAAAGTTTAAGTATCTAATACAAAATCCTCTAAAAATTCGTTTCCGAAGTATCCAGTGAGATTTGACATCATTACGCTTTTCCCTGAATTTTTCTCATCTCCTCTCAAGTCAGGACTGATTGGTAAAGCGCTTGAAAACAAAATTGCGGACATTTATTTCTCTAATCCGCGTAATTTTGCAACAGACAAGCATCGACGGGTTGATGACGAACCCTACGGCGGTGGAGTTGGGATGCTCATGAAGCCCGAACCCATTTTTGCAGCGGTTGAATCTATTCCCGTTCTACCGCGACGTGATGTTATTTTCCTGACTCCTCAAGGGCAGACAATGACTCAATCCCTTTGTCAGGAACTCGCAGCTAATGATGAGCAATTAATCCTAATTTGCGGTAATTATGAAGGCATCGATGAGCGAGTTCAGCATCTTGTGACTCGTGAGGTGTCGCTAGGCGATTTTGTGCTGACCTGTGGCGAAATTCCTGCCTTAGCACTACTCAACGGCGTCATTCGTCTACTGCCCGGTACGGTAGGTAAGGTTGAATCACTCAAAGCCGAAAGTTTTGAAGATGGGTTATTAGATTATCCGCAATATACTCGTCCGGCTGAATTTCGAGGATGGAAAGTTCCTGAGGTGTTGCTTTCTGGCAATCATGCAGCGATCGCTCAGTGGCGACAGATGCAACAAATCCAACGAACGCGCGATCGTCGTCCTGACTTATATGAACGTTGGCTTCGTGACTCGAGTCGAGAGACAGATTAGAGAAGATCGAACCTGAGATAGGTGGGTTGAATCATGAATATTCGAATTGGTAATGGATACGATATACACCGACTTGTGGCCGATCGCCCTCTGATTCTGGGCGGGATCAACATTCCCCACGAGTTAGGTTTGCTAGGGCACAGCGATGCTGATGCATTGACGCACTCCATCATGGATGCCATGCTCGGAGCGCTGAGCCTCGGTGATATTGGGCATTATTTTCCGCCGAGCGATGTAAAGTGGGCAGGTGCAAACAGTCTAGAGCTGCTAGCTCAAGTGAATGGTCTAATTCAGGATCACGGTTGGCACATTGGTAACTTAGATACCGTAATTATTGCCGAACGGCCTAAGATGAAGCCATATCTGAAACTTATGCGCGATCGCCTCGCTGACGTCTTAACACTATCGGGCGATCGCATCAGCATCAAAGCAACGACTAATGAAAAGCTGGGCCCAACCGGGCGAGAAGAGGGAATTGCGGTCTATTCAGTTATTTTGTTAGTCAAAACAGAACCTCAAGCTACATAAGGCATACGCATCAGTCAACATGCCACATCTGCCCCGATCTGCTACGAGTCGGATTTGATACGAGTAGACCCCGAAGTCGATTTGGTTCCTGACCGATTAGGCCCTAACCGAATATAGTAGAGTTGAACATTAACATTGCTAAGCAATATTCAAGGAGTCATGGCTGTCAATCTTGCTTTCGCCTCTGCTGCTTCTCAATTCGCAGACCAAGATGCCACGCTTCTTAAGCATATTTTTCAGACGGTGACGGCCGAGAGCTGCCCTGAGACGCTTAATTTTCACATGCATACAGTCTGTTCAGATGGTCAACTCACCCCTGAACATCTCGTCGAACAAGCTCTAGCCAACGGTCTAGAACACTTTGCGATTACCGACCATCACACCATCGACGGATACTTTCGCGCCCAAAAACGGCTGCAAAAGTGGATATCAGCTCAACCTCAGTCGTGTTCTAAAGCACCACGTCTATGGGTTGGTACTGAAATCAACGCCAACTTACTAGAAAGCGAAGTTCATATCCTTTGCTATGCCTTCAATCCATACCACGTTGCGATGCAGCCCTATTTACAACGCCAACTCACCAGTGGAGTTGCCTATCAGGCAAACCAGGTAATCGATGCCACTCATGCTGCCGGGGGCATTACCGTGCTAGCTCACCCGAGCCGATATCGACAAGCTCCGAGCGAACTAATTCCTGCTGCTGCACAAATCGGAATTGACGGTGTAGAAACGTTTTACGCTTACGGTAATCCATCTCCTTGGCGGCCACCTCCTCGGCAAACTCAAGAAACCTATCATCTTGCCCACGCCCATAAGCTGCTGCATACTTGCGGAACTGATACTCACGGCATGAACCTCTTGCGCCGATTGTAGCCTTAGGATCTGAGAAAAAATACTCTGGATTTGGAGCAGTCAGTATTTTAGGAGTCAGTACTCAGCGAATAGCTGATAGCTGATAGCTGATAGCTGATAGCTGATAGCTGATAGCTGTCCAATGATTAATAAAATCGCCTCTCTCTGCCCTGGGCTTTTGCTCAATCAGCCGATATTGCAACGAGGGGCGATTTTGTTTACCGCGATCATGTGACCACAAGAAATATAGCGGCATGCGCTTGGGTTAAGTACGGTGGTGTGGGCGCGCCGCTCCCTACATCACCGTTTCTGTACTTGACGCAATTGCACATTGCTATAATTTGTGACTCTAGGTATTCTAAGCTTCGCTATATCTACTTCAAAAACCCACTCGCAAGAAACATCACACCAACTAATGCTGAACATGCCACAAATAACAGCAGCCCCATTGAGAATGACTGCCCTAAATGTTTCGAAGTTTTCATAGGTTTGTTCCTTCGTTTTTAATTTTAATTAAATTGAGAAAATTGAGATTGTGTATAGAGACTAACAATTCTTTGCAGATCAGAACTAAATATGAAAGAAAGTTTAACTAAAGTAAACTTTCTTAAAAAAATTGCCGTAGACATGCGATCGCCTGTTTGGAGCAGTCAGGCAGCTTACCCTCTAAATTTTGTCGCCAGAAATTGTCCGAATATTAAAAAGACGTGAATTCGTTTCAGTACGTTATTTATCTCAACTCCTAGGGCAACCTTGAAACTAAACCACGCCTAGCTCTAAATTCGGAGCCTTTTCTACAGACGGGATGATGAGATTTGACACAACACCGATTGACCGGGCAAGGCATTAAGTTGACCCAATGGGGTTCTAAATTGGGTCGTTGGTTCTATGAGGAGCGTCGGGTATGGCTGACTGCGTCTGCTGTGACTGCGTGTATTCTCATCTTGCGATTTGCAGGATTATTGCAGCCATCTGAATTAGCCGCGTTTGACCAAACAATTCGGCTTCGTCCTGCTAAACCTCAGGACGATCGAATTATTATCATCACAATTGACGATCAAGATATTAATCGTTTTCAAACATGGCCCATTTCTGACACTCAAATGGCCGTTTTTTTAGAGACGGTCAAATCTTATCAGCCTAGAGTTATTGGTTTAGATATCTATCGTGAACTCCCGGTCAATCCAGGATATGACGCACTGCAAACCGTCTTTCGTGACACCCCTAATTTAGTAGGGATTGAAAAACTTGGAGATTCTCAAAGCCCAGGAGTTGACCCACCCGCCGTCCTCGATGAAAATCAGCAAATTGGGTTTAACAATGTCGTTGCCGATCCGGATGGGCGAGTCAGGCGAGCAATGTTGTTTTGGACGTTAGAAGACGGGCCGCATACCAGCTTCGCATTACGAGTGGCTGAGGTGTATCTTGAGGCAGATGGAATTTTGTCTAAAGCTGCTGCCTCTGTGAATCCTAATTATTTGCAATTGGGGCAAGGAATTTTTCGCAGACTCGAATCCCAGGATGGTGGCTACATTCGCATTGATAGCGGGGGATATCAAATTCTCGCCAATCTGCGGGGCGCATCTCCTAGTTTTTCGACCGTTTCAATCACCGATGTGCTGAATGGTCATGTATCTAACGAATTGATGCGCGATCGCATTGTGTTGATTGGATCGACCGCGGCTAGCCTTAAAGATTTTTTT
>JBNPEG010000077.1:0-6583 GCA_051117555.1 Elainellaceae cyanobacterium
ATTACGGCTACGCCGCCAGCGGGGGTTTGGCTGGCATGGGGAGGCGCAGCGCTGTGTGCAGTAGGAGGCTATCTGCTTAAGAAATTTAGTCGGCTCTTTTACGTCTACGAGTTTGAACACGCTCACAATGACTAAATTTCGCTTAATTCAATTTAGGGAAATAGGTCAGCCTGATTGAGATGGCATCCAGATCGATCCTTGTCGGAAAGAATCGGCGGCTCTGCACAATGCCAATCAATCGCTAATGACGGATCATTCCAGGCAATACATCGTTCATGCTGCGGTGCATAGTAATCCGTCGTTTTATAGAGAGCTTCCGCCGTGGGGCTGAGGGTCAAAAACCCGTGGGCAAACCCTGGTGGAATCCAGAGCTGGCGCCTATTGTCTGTATCTAAAATGCATCCGACCCATTGCTTAAAGGTGGGGGAACTTTTTCTTAAATCAACTGCAACATCAAAGATGGCTCCGGCGATCACCCGGATCAGCTTTCCTTGAATATTTTGAATTTGATAATGCAATCCTCGCAGCACATTTTGCGTTGAACAGGAGTGATTATCTTGCACGAAATGGGCGTCAATCCCTGCTTTCTCGCTAAATAGTTTCTCATTGTAGCTTTCATAAAAATAACCTCGACTATCTTGAAAGACACGAGGTTCAAGGATTAACACATCCGGAATCGATGTCTCTATCACGTTCATGAGTTTCTCTTGCCATACCAAAATTGCATCAGCTCAATCTCAGTAAATAGCACGATTTTATTCTTGACAAGATGGTGATGTGAAATGGGCATATTCCATTTTGCATAAACCCTCTTGCTCCCTCACTCGATCCTTAACCCTGCGCTACAGTCTTGACTATCAAATCTCGGATTAATCAACGAAAAATCTCCGCCAAATGACTCATCAAGCTATCAACAAAATAGGGCATTTTTGAATAAGAAGTAGCGAAAAAGTCAGACGATATCTTTTTACTTTTATCGTTTGAGTCGAGCTGGAATTAAGTTCGGAGTCAAGCTTGGAGTCAACAGAACTGGAAATGAGGATCATGACATTGAAATCTGATGTAATGGACGGGGATGAGGTGTTACATAACATTGATCCACATATTTCCGAAATTTTGAATTTACCGCCAACTATTAAGGTTTCAGAACTACTTGAGGCGATCGCCTACGAGGTATTTTTATCGAATAAGTCCCTCAATGGGATTTCAGGTGAAGCCCTGAGATACGGCCAGGATCAATGGCAACGTGGAACACTTCACCTGTGTATCGCGTTCTATCCAGATCCGTGCAATCTATCAACTAACGAATGTCAGCCACCACTCAGTGAAAGCCCCTGATCCACCGATTAATACCAATTCTCGATTTTGGATTTGCGATTTTGGATTGACCAGCGGGCGTCACCGGGATCGACATAATTAGACAAATTCGAAGCCAGTATTAAAGTTGTTGACCTCATATCCATAGATAATTCCAACTAGCTCAGCAGTAGAGTTTCCAGATGATCGCTTGTAAATTGCTGTCCCATCTAAAGAAATTGCCATCTCTTGCAAACTGTCAGGGATAGAGCCCAGGCTATAGTCAGTCGCGCTCCCAGTTAGTTGAATAATGTCTGTATTCACATTGAAGTCTGCAATCAGAGCAAAATCACTAATGCCCGTGGTAAATGCTTGCTCATCATCGTAAAAGGTTGCTGATTCCATTCCGAGCACAAATTTGTCTTGACCTGCGCCCCCAATTAGTATGTCAATCTCACCTTGCCCTGTGCTATCAGTGCCAATGAGAACGTCATTTCCTCCTTTCCCGATGAGAATATCATTGCCACTACTGCCGAGGATTTCTTCAGAAAGTTGGGGAAGCTGAGAATCGGCAACTATTTCTTGAGCGGCAAGTAAGATATCGTGAACTTCAAACGCTGAGATACCCAAGTCTTGAACTGTGCTGGTGATTCCTGTCGCAATTTGCTGCCATTCGTCAGACGTAATCGTTTGATCACTGATGATGTCCTCAAATGACGCGATCGCCCCCTGAATATCTTCCTCTGTGAGTGGATCATCGATACTATCTTGAATCGTTTGCTGTAAGTTTGCGAAGTTTTCTGCTTGGTCATCAAAACCAGCCAGTTCGAATGTCTCTGCAAATAAAGATTGAAGCATAAAACTCTATTGAATTCTACGTATATAGGTCAGACGAGCAATCGGTCAGAAGTCCTGGTTATTGCAGGGTGCACCATCGAATTGCTGGCACACCCTGATTCGGATCTATATCCCTACAGACTTGCGCAACTGATAATATATCTGCCAGTGGTAGAGGCCTTGCAATGCCTTAGCGAAGCCATTCCCTACCGAAGTGGTGAGGCTGGTCAGAGTATGCTGAAGCTCCGTTACTACCGATTTCGATTCCGATTCAATCGGGTAAAGCGAGCACGTAGTTCTTCCCGCAACTGTTGACGCTGTTCGTCGGTGAGTATAGCGCTCAACTGTTCGCGAGATGCTTGCAAAATTGATAGAGCTTGCGATCGCTGTTCTGGAGAGAAATCTAATTCGTCTACCATGCTTGGAAGCGGTTGAGCTTGCCCAATGCCTTCTCGAAGAATTTGCCTTTGTTCTGGAGTGAGCAAGTCTCTCAGTTGTGAGCGCGTATCTGAACGAATTGCCGCAATCAACTGCTGTTGCTGTTCAGTCAAGTTTAGAGTTTCAACAACCTCCTGACGCCGTTCAAATAGATCTGAGTGATGTTGTTGTGCCTGAGCTTCCATGGGCATGCTAACGAATGTAGCAACTGTGAGCCCAGCTAGGGTTGCAATGAGTTGGTGTTTCATAGTGTTTCTCAAAAGGATTGATCTGGAAGTCGGTATAAGCGTGAGTGACATTCTTCCGCCGACATCTCTAGTATCGGAATTGCTCCCCTCCTTGACTTGAGGCACATGTCCCAATCCCTGTAGGACTAAAGTCTCGTTTTGTAAGCCGTGCTGACTCAGTTCCGGGTATTTGATAAGCGGCAGTCAGCACGTAACAAATGCAGGGAAAGAATAGTAGATCTAGCCCAGAATTCCAGCAGTTGTCAGAAGCTGATACCCAATCAGAATTAAGTGCCCCCTGCATTCAAAATGGTGTTGGCTAAAATTGCAGCTTGAGTGCGATCGCGCACGTTTAGTCGACTTAGAATGCTGGTGACGTGATTCTTGACGGTTTTTTCTGAAATGTAGAGCGTCTCAGCAATTTCTTGATTGCTAGCTCCTTGAGCAATTAATCGAAGAATTTCATGCTCTCGTGGAGTTAGTTCTGTCCACCCGGGAGGTACTGCTACATGGTGAGTAGGCGGAGCATAATGAAGCAATTTGTTGGCTAAGCCAGGACCTAAATGCGTATATCCCTTGTGAACCGAGTGAATCGCCTGAACTAGCTCCTCAGAAGGCGTGTCTTTCAATAAATACCCAGAGGCTCCATAGCGCACCGCCTGAGCGACGTATTCGTCATCATCAAACGTTGTTAACACGAGAACCTTGGTTTCAGGAAAGCGCTGGCAAATTTCGCGCGTTGCCGCAACTCCGTCCATGCTAGGCATGCGAACATCCATCAATACGACATCGGGCATGAGAGACTCTGTTTGTTGAATAGCCTGATGTCCATTTTCAGCTTCTCCGACAACTTGCAGCGAGGTTTCAGGCTTGAGTAGCGCCTTCAACCCTCTCCGAATCAAGTCTTGGTCATCTACTAGTAAAAGGCGAATCATAGGAGTTCAGATTAAATGATTGCAAGTTAACCTGACGTAATTAGACTGAAAACACAGATTCAACATGACTTAGTGGAGTGGCAGCGGCAATATTGCCGTGACGGTGCATCCCTGATTTGGAGCCGTGATGATTGTAAGCTCTCCCCCAAGCATCAGCGCTCGTTCTCGCATTCCTTGAATACCAAATCCCGCGAGGTTTTGCTCTAAGTTAAATCCTTTTCCATTATCCCAAATCTCGATATGTAAGTCATCTTGGGTGGTTATGTGGATGGTGACTGCGGTTGCTTCTGAGTATTTGCAAATATTTGTAAGCGCTTCTTGGAGAATGCGGTAGGCCGCAGTTTTGACATCGTCAGGGATGGGGCTAGAAAGATGGATAGTAGTATCAGGATTGATATTGCTTGAACGTCGAAACTCTTCAATCAAGGAGGCGATCGCCTCTGACAAAGGTTTCCCTTGCAACGGATCAGACCGCAATGCCGCAACTGATTGACGTACATTGGTCATCGTTTTGGCACTTACGTCTTTCGCTTCGATTAATAAGCTCATCGCCTCGTCTGGGTCAGTAGGCAACAGACGAATTGCTGCTTCTAAATGAAGGTTAAAGATAGTGAGAGAGTGCCCCAGCGAATCGTGAATTTCTCGGGCGATACGGTTTCGCTCTTGCAAGGTTGCAATATCTTCAACCCGCAACGCATAGCGACGAAGCTGATCATTGGCTAATGCTAGTTTCTTTCGATTTTCGTGTTCAGCGAGAACGGTATCCACCAGGAGCTGCAAAAATAGCATCACCACCCCAACCAAGATGATTAAACTGATAAAAATATAGGGCGTTCCGTATGGCACAAAGATGCGCGGAATGCGCATTACCCGCAATCGATATGCCAAGCTGATTAAGAAAAAAATAAGCGCTAGTCCGGTGATGATAAATCTGCCAGTGCGCTTAAAAATAAAGCTGTTTCGTAAGACTAAAACGATATAGAGCAGCGGATAAATTCGGACGCCGCCGATCAAGGTCATGATTGTAATCAGAAAAAATTCTAATCCGGTATATGCAACCTTATGCCATTGGCATTGAGTCGGCACGTAAAGCCCCATGACGCCGAAAATGACGAGACTTATGAGATTCAGAAGTGAAAATTGAGCACCCCCCATGAATCTCAATCTGAGCAATTCTGTTAGAAAAATGATGAGCAGGAACCCCCACTCCATATACAGCATGAATCGGAGGGGATGATGTCGAAATTGATGAGAAATGCGCATGATTGTTTCATAGACGCTAAGGAAGGTGAGAAAGGGCGATCGCCCACCGAGAGACTCCGCCCTTATCAACCTACTGCTAGCCCGACCGCTCATCAATAGACCATCACTATCTGCATTCGCCTTGCAGTTCTGCTGCGTACGAACATGATGTCGGGTTGATCGCGCGGTTATAGCCCAATTCGACATCCCAATCAGCCGTTTGCTGATTATATGTTGCAAATACTTGGGTTTCACGGGTATACGCGGCGGTTGCGCGAGGACGCAATCGGAACGTAAACGTATACTGGCTCACTTGTCCATCATCATCAATGACGTGGGGCGATTCGGCAGACGGACCATGCATGGATGGCTCAGCTTCAATCAGACTGACGCCACCATTCTCCCGCTCTGCAAGCTGGCGGGCAAAATTCTTGGCCTGATTCAAACGGTTTGACTGCTCAAACAAACATTCAAATCGGGCACTGACATTCGGCGATGCCTCGCAAAGCGCGGTGATATCATCGACCTGACTGATTATAGTTGGTTCTTGAGCTGTCGCAGATTCATTAATAATGCCGGATATAAGCAATGTGCCCGCTAGTGAACCAAGAGACAGTATGGCGATCGTTTGAATGCTGTTCATACCTAAGTCCTTTCAACTGTGAGTGATTAACCATAAAAGATACGTGAGACACCGTTAATGACTAAGCTGAGCCCAGTTAAGTTCACGAAAAAACGCTTCCTGTGATTTTATTAAAGCAGACACCCTACAGTCCCTGATGTTGCCGTCTTCACCTAGAATTGGATTCCTAGCAATAACGATGTGCGATCGCCAATAGTTTCTATACTCATCCCGACTGACCATTGAGATCCGCAGCCCCAAGCAATCGTGGGCTCGTGTCAATCGCAATCTGCTTCATTGCCTCGCCCACGCCACATCGCTCGGACGGCTAATTGCTCTAGTGCGATCGCCATCTTGTAGTGATTTGGCTAGTGGCACTCTTTTACGCCTAATGTTGCTGATTGATATGTCCGTGTGGATCAGTGTCTTTCGCGATCGCATCGGTCACGTTCGGCAACAGCTTGAAGTGCTGATAGCTAGCCGTGATGTTTTCCTTACCCGCTTCACTCAGCTTGAGTTGCGTCGAGGTAGCATAGGCGGCATTTTGAGAGTGTTGTCAGTCAATCAACGTTTACTTCAAACCTGCTTCATTTTAAGCATCAAAACATTTTTTCTTTGTAAATTGAATTCAGTTCCTCTAGTATCTGTAAAATATATTCCTCATACTAAATAAATAGTGAAACCCATAGAAATGGCTAACACAAGCCCTTCCAATCATACATTTGGGTTTAACCATTGTGGTAGATATAAAAAGTAGACGAATGGAGGATCGCAGTTAATGAATCGGGTTGCCGAGAGAGCAGGGATCAGTGTGTTGATACTGTTAGCGATCGCCACTGCGAGTTGTAGTGGTTCAAGGCGTACAGCGCAGTGTGAGCAAATCGAAGAGGCCAACAACGCTGCCCAAGCTAGCTCAATGAATGTTTATAACAGCGCCATCGGGCAAACGATGGACGTACCAGAATTTGAACAGAAACTTGCTCAAG
>JBNPEG010000057.1:0-6578 GCA_051117555.1 Elainellaceae cyanobacterium
ATCGCCAGCTTTCGCTTAACGATACCCCTTGCACTGGCCGCTCTGGGAGGGTTATGGGCAGAGCGATCGGGGGTGATTAATATTGGCTTGGAAGGGATGATGCTATCGGGGGCGTTTGCGGGCGCGGTCGGGGCACTTTGGGCTGAAAATGCGCTGGTCGGAATTGTGTGCGCCATTGTAGTAGGCGGGATGGTTGGCTTACTGCATGCCTACCTTTGCGTAACCTTGCGGGTGAATCAGCTCGTATCCGGATTAGCCATCAATCTGTTAGCAGTCGGATTTACGTCTTTCCTCGTGCGAGTTTTGTTTGGAGAAGGCAATACGCCCAGGCTTCCAGATCTTCCAGTCGTAGAAATCCCAATCCTGGAAGATATTCCCATCCTCGGCGTGATTTTATTTCAGCAAGACGTAATTCTGTATGCGCTG
The DNA here is from genome assembly GCA_051117555.1 of Elainellaceae cyanobacterium. Classification (GTDB taxonomy): domain Bacteria; phylum Cyanobacteriota; class Cyanobacteriia; order CAZCXK01; family CAZCXK01; genus DBGGTD01. Next base: position 427 of record JBNPEG010000057.1, read on the forward strand.
ATTGTGCTGGTGATTCTCAGTACCCACATTTTGTATTCCACCGGGCATGGCTTAGCCCTCCGTGCCGTAGGCGACTATCCCAAAGCCGCCGACGCATCGGGCATCAATGTCGTGATGGTGCGGTATATCAGCGTGATTATGAGTGGTTGCCTATCGGGGCTAGGAGGCGCCTATTTGACACTGGGGCATGTGAAATTTTTCACAGAAAACATTAGCGCCGGTAAGGGCTTTATTGCGTTGGCTGCTCTCATCTTTGGACGCTGGCATCCCGTGGGAACAGCCTTTGCGTGTCTACTATTTGGGGCAAGCGAAGCTCTCCAGTTGAGAATTCAAGCCCTCAATATCGATATTCCCTACCAGCTTTTAACCCTACTTCCGTATGCGATCGCCCTCATGGCACTAGTCGGATTAGCCGGACAGTCTATGCCTCCTGCCGCATTGGGAGTGCCCTATGTCAAAGAAGATCCGGGCAAGTGATCGTGATTTTAGATTTTAGATTTTAGATTTTGGATTGAAATTATCCGACATATCTGTACTTGGACAAACATGGCAGTCAAGCAAGTATTTCATACATTGTTGATTCAAAGAATAGTAGTCGGAGGGGCATGGCATTGCCATGCCCGTATCACAGAAGATTCAAAGGTTGTAACTCCTTAAATTATTTCCACCTGTTATGCTCACGGATACGTCTAAAATCCACGATCCCGTTCTATATCACGATTGGCACGTCGTCGCTCGATCGGACGATTTGAGCAATTCCGCTTTGTTGCAGGTGCATCTGTTAGGAGAGCAGATTCTCCTCTGGCGATGCGATCAAGATGTGCTAGCGTGGCGCGATCGCTGTCCACATCGAGGCGTGCCTCTGTCTCATGGATGGGTTGAGCAAAGAAAACAAGGGAATTGCGTCGTGTGTCCCTATCATGGTCTTGCGTTCAACCAGCAGGGTGACTGCGTTCACGCGCCTGCTAATCCTCATCTCACCTCATTTCCCAAACACGCCAGCGTTCGCACCTATGCCGTGCAAGAGAAATACGGCTATATTTGGGTGGCGTTGGGAGAGCCGCATCACACTATCCCGACCTTTTCAGAATGGGAGCAACCCGGATTTATCTCCTTCAACTGCGGCCCGTATTTCATCAATGCCAGTCCGCTGCGAATCGTCGAAAACTTCACCGACTTTGCCCACCTACCGTTCACCCATCAAGACTTGCTAGGCACTCCAGAGTATGCTGAAATTTCTGACTATGCGGTGACCGTCGATGATGACGGCCTGACGGCGCATGATGTTCGAGTCTATCAGCCCAATCCTGACGGCACCGGAGCCGCCAAATATGTGTCATATACCTGCCAGATTCGCCGCCCGCTGATAGCCTATTTCATTAAAGGAGATGGAACGGGTCAATTTTCGATGTTCTTGGCGGTTACGCCCGTAGAAGAAAGTCGCAGTATTGCTCGGCTAGGAATTTGTAGAAACTATGCCCTCGACACACCCAATGATGAGCTGGAGGCATTTCAGAATCATTTGATGTCTCAAGATATTCCAATGCTGGAATCGCAGCGTCCTCAGGGATTGCCATTAGATTTACAGGCAGAATTTCACATTCCGGCTGACACATTATCGGTGACATATCGCAAGTGGTTAAAACGGTTGGGGCTCAAATTTGGGACGTATTAGAGGGGTGCAACGGATTCGCTATGGTGGTATCGCTGATTCGGGGGAAATACATTCTTTGCAAGGCATCGAGCCTTACGGATGTTGAACTAGTTGAAGACGGGGCGATCGCCCAGCAGGATGGTACGATTCTGGAAATTGGCACGTATGCAGACCTGGTTCAGAAGTATCCGGTTGCTCAAATACTGGGGTCTGCCGACCAGGTAGTTTTACCGGGCTTTGTCAACGGCCATCATCACATTGGCTTGAGTTCGTTTCAGTTAGGATCGCCCGATGCTCCGCTAGAGCTGTGGTTAGCAAACCGCATCGCTCATCGCCACGTCGATCCCTATCTGGATACTCTCTACGCCGCGTTGCAGATGATCGAATCGGGCATTACCACCGTGCAACACATTCATCGATTGCCTGGATGTGCGCCTGAGAAATGGGAGGCGATCGCCCATCACATTATCCGAGCCTATCAAGATGTGGGCATGCGCGTCTCCTACTGTTTTATGGTGCGCGATCAAAATCATCTGGTCTATGGAGATGATCAAGCGTTTATTGAATCCTTGCCTGCAAGCTTGCAAGCAGAAGCAAGGCAGCTCATTGATACCCAAATCGTGCCGCTGCAAGACTATCTAGATTTTTTCGTGCACCTATGGTCAACTTGGGACTGCAACACGGGCGATCGCGTTCAGATTCAGCTAGCACCGGCTAATTTGCTCTGGTGCTCAGACGCCGCGATGCTGGCACAGAAAAACTACGCGGACAAATACGGCGTCAAGCTCCACATGCATCTGCTAGAAACTCCCTATCAGAAGGAATATGCAGCGCGTCGGTTTGGCACGTCGGCAATTCAGCATTTGGATCAGATGGGCTTTCTGGATTCTGATCTGACGTTGGGACATGGCACCTGGATGACCGAGGATGATATCCAGCTAATCGCGGATGCGCAGGTGATGATTTGCCACAACGCCAGCTCCAATTTGCGCTTTCAGAGCGGGATTGCGCCACTCAATCGATTTGTAGATGCGGGGGTGAAAGTCGCCATTGGCTTGGACGAGTCGGGCATTAATGATGATCAGGACATTCTCCAAGAAATGCGGCTGGTGCTCAATCTGCATCGTGTGCCGGGTCACGATCAGCACGTGCCGCAAGCGGCTCAGGTGTTTCAAATGGCGACCGAGCATGGAGCACAAACTACTGGATTTGGTGGCCAGATTGGTAGCCTTGAACCTGGCAAAGCCGCTGACCTTGTACTCTTAGATTGGGAGGCGATCGCCCATCCTTATTTGGATGAGAATATTTCTATCATGGATGCAATCGTGCATCGGGCGCGCACCTCCAGCATCAAGACGGTGATGATTGGTGGAGAAATCGTATTGGATGCAGGCACGTTTACCAAAATCGATAAGCACGCGGTATTACAAGAGCTGGCGGCATCTCTTCAGGTGCCATTAACCCCTGATGAACTATACAATTCTCAGTTATCAAAGCGGCTTTTCCCCTATGTCAAACAGTTTTATCAAGATTGGCTCAATCCCATGAATTGCCGCCCTCATTATTGCCAGAATTCATGTCACTGATACCTGCATGAAAATGCCGAATTGACATCAAGAATTAATGCCTTCGTAGGATGGATTAGCTATGTAATGACAAACGGCGTTTGCCCCTATATAACTTTGATCCAGCTCCCCTTCGACCTGCTTGAGAGAAGGGGTTGGGGGATGAGAGAACATTTGCAAAAGTGATATGTTCCCTTTGAAGATGGCCTAAGGCAGTTCAAATTCTATGTCAAATCAGGGCGATCGCATCGTGAAATTTTCAAACATGAATCGGTTGGGTTTCGCTAACGCTCTGCCCAACCTACGCTTTAATAGGCAATCTCAATATTGCAATTATTTTGTAACTTTAGCAACGCCCGATTTGTTAGATATTTATTACTATAATGTCATGTCAATCATTGAGATTAATCATGCTATCTTATAGCGATCCTAAATCATTCATGAAATGGGAGAGCGGGCATCTTGCCCGCGTTGGCAACGCCTCTCCATCAGGAGAAGCGTCTCGCTCGCACCGGAGATTTTTACAAATCATTTAGGATTGAATTGTGTGAGAGCGGTGGGGCGAGCGACGTCCGCCCCACCGCTCTCAACCTATCTGGGATTGCTATATAAAATATCATTCGTTTTTTAGAAGCAGAGAGGTTGTCATGTCATTTACGTGGGCTAACGGGACTCGGTGCGCGGCTGTGCTCAGCTTTGATGTGGATGGAGAAGCAGGCATGCTACAGGCCGATCCGAAAAACAAGGATCGCTTGTCTGTCATGTCGTGGGCGCGATATGGGCCGAAGACAGGCGTGCCTCGCATCTTAGATATGCTTGCTGCAAAGCAGGTGAAGGCGTCATTCTTTATTCCAGGATATACTGCTGAACTGTACCCAGATCTAATCAAGCGCATTCATGATGAAGGGCATGAAATTGGCGCGCACGGGTATCTTCACGAACCTGTTTCCACCCTCGACCCGGTTGAGGAGGAAGCTGCCCTGGTGCGTACCTGCACCATTCTCGAAGACATTACAGGAGTTAAACCCATCGGCTATCGCGCTCCGCTCTGGGAGGTGAATCCGTGTTCTGCCGATATTCTGGCGCGTCACGGCTTGCTCTATGACTCGTCATTGATGGATGATGACAAACCCTACACGTTATCCACGCCATCAGGAGACTTGGTGGAACTCCCCGTCCATTGGACGAATGACGATTGGCAGCAGTTCGCATTTTTGTATAACCCTCCGCTGGGAAGTGGCGTGATTGAAAGCTGCCAAAAAGCGCTGCAACTCTGGACAGAAGAATTCGATGGCATGTATCACTACGGCAGCGCATTTATCTTAACCATGCATCCAGAGCTGATTGGTCGCCCTGCACGGGTGCGGATGGTAGAGCAGTTGATCGACCATATTCGCGCTCATGACGGGGTTTGGCTGACTACCTGCGGAGAAATTGCCCGCTACTATGCGAGCCAACACGCCGCCGTAGCCACCATAGGAGCGTGATTGGCAATGAAATCAACCATTCCCGTCATCGATATTCATCACTACTACACCGGCAATCAAACCGATAAGGAACGGATTGCCCAGCAAATCAACCAGGCGTGTGAAAGTACTGGCTTCTTTTGCATCACGGGGCATTCAGTCCCACAAGCTCTCGTCGATGAAGCCTTTGATGTCGCTCGGCAATTTTTTGACCTGCCGCTGGATGAAAAGCAAAAGCTCAGCGTGCCGCCGGGGGCCGCCTATCATGGCTATACGGCGATCGCCAACTCAGCAAGTCTCGCCAAAACGCTCAACGGCGAATCTCCCCCCGATTTACGCGAATACTTTTATATGGGGAAAGACGATATTCCAGATGGGGATGAGTACTATCAAACCGAGTTGGCGAGCTACTTCTTTGCTCCCAACCTGTGGGCAGAGTCTCCTCCCAATTTCAGATCCATCATCAACCAATACTTCAAGCAGATGGAGATTTTGTCCACTGACTTGATGCGGCTGTTTGCGATCGCCCTGAATCTTCCCGAATCCTTCTTCGACGATAAAGTCGATAAACACGGGTCTCACCTAATCTCGATTAACTACCCCGAACAGCCTCAGCTTCCGCTGCCAGGGCAACTGCGAGCCAGCCCACACACGGATTTCGGCACGCTTACGATCGTCTGTCAAGATCGTGTTGAAGGAGGATTGCAGATTCTAGACAGGGAGGATGAATGGATCGATGTCGGCTACGTTCCCGGCGCATTTGTGATCAACATTGGCGACTTGATGGCTCGGTGGACAAACGATCGCTGGACGTCAACATTACATCGCGTGGTCAATCCCCCATCTGAGGTTGCAGCCACTAGCAGACGGCAGTCGTTTGCGTACTTTCACCAGCCCAACTACAACATTTCGATCGAATGTCTGGAAGGATGTGCAGATGAACAGTATCCCGCTCGGTATCCGCCGATTATTTCGGGAAACAACTACCGCGATAAGATTTCGAAAATGAAATATTAGAACGAGTTTGATAGTCTTGCACGGGCGCCGATCATTCTTCGTCGTGAGGGGCTTATAGTTGAAGCCCTCGGCCTGGTTGACAGTGGCGCAACGATCAAGGTTTAAGTATCCAAAAGCCAGTCTGCGAAGTTGTCCTACATTTCACCACTTAAGATCTGCCAGTTAAACGCCAATTTAGGAATGCAGTTGCTACTTAAACGTCAACTGCTGAAGTTCCCTTTGATTCCAGTTGCCTAACCTGGCGGCAGCTTCATAAGTGCTTTGCAAGAACTCTAACAACGTCTGATCGGGTGATTCTGCCTCATGGACAGCGTCATAGGGCAAAATAAATTCACCCAGTTCCTTATTGTAAAATGCAGCATCGGGACGAACCTCAGCCTGCTTAAACCCATCGGGTTCTGGGTACGCATAGGAAAAAAACGCTGGGTATGATAATCCGACTCCGGGCCA
>JBNPEG010000066.1:0-58371 GCA_051117555.1 Elainellaceae cyanobacterium
ATATCAAAATTCATTTATTTGGTCAAGGTTAGTTTGAACAATACGAAGTTCCATATTAGAGTTCTTAACCTCGACTTTACGTTGAAGTTGTATCCTCTTGCAGGAACGGTTGCTAGAGTACGTCAAAGAAAATAGAGAGTATAGACAACTATGGTTTTCCAAAAACGCGCAATTCGTACGGCTTTCTCAGTATCTTTAGCTGCTCTTGTGGGTGGTTTGGCGGCATGTGCGGGTGGGCAAGACACCGCAACCACTGACACCACAGAGGGCGAAGCGACTGAGGAAACAGGTTCTGAATTAACGGGCAGTATTTCGATCGACGGTTCCAGCACCGTCTTTCCAATCTCTGAAGCAATGGCTGAAGAGTTTCAGGCTGTGAATCCCGGAGTGCAAATCACGGTAGGAGCATCGGGTACAGGTGGCGGATTTGAGAAGTTTTGCAACGGTGAAACCCAAATCTCGGATGCATCTCGCGAAGTGAAGCCTGAAGAGATTGAGGCATGCGCAGAAAACGGCATCGAGATGGTTGAGGTACCTGTTGCAACCGATGCGTTGACCGTTGTGGTCAATAATGAGAATGATTGGGTTGAGTGCATGACCATTGATGAGCTCAACACCATCTGGGCCCCTGAAGCTCAAGGAACAGTAACCAACTGGAATCAGGTTCGTCCCGAATTTCCAGATGCTCCTCTCGTGCTTTATGGTCCTGGAACAGACTCGGGTACGTTTGACTATTTCACCGAAGTAGTTGGTGGCGAAGGTGGCGCTAGCCGAGGTGACTATACGGCAAGCGAAGACGACAACGTTCTTGTTCAAGGGGTTGCCGGTGACGTAAATTCTCTTGGGTATTTCGGCTTTGCCTATTACTACGAGAACCAAGATGAAATGAAGTCTGTTGCCATTGATGGCGGTGAAGGGTGTGTTGAGCCTAACCAAGAGACGGTTTTGGCAGGTGAGTATCAACCGTTTTCACGTCCTCTGTTTATCTATGTGAGTAGGCAAGCACTGGAGTCTGATCCAGCGGTTCAGGCATTTGTCGATTTCTACCTTGATCCTGCAAACGAGCAGTTTGTTGCGGATACCGGTTACGTTCCTCTATCAGAGGAGAAGTATACTGCTTCCAACGAGAAGATTGCTCAGGGTGAAGTTAAGACGGCTGAGTAAGCCATCCGGCTAAACTCGAAGGGCAGAGAGAATGAGTATGCATGCTCATCCTCTCGCCCTGCTTATGTTTTCGAGGGACAGTTTTCCTTTTTTCGAGAAAATTTGACATGGCAGATAGTACTCTTAGTCCATCAGCAGGCGAAGCTTCTCGTGATTCCCTGTGGAAGCCTAATCGAGCAATCAGTAAGCTCTCCGAAAAAATTGTAATTGTAATTTTTGGCGTGTTTGCTATAGTCTCAGTAGCTACAACGTTTGGCATTGTTTTTACACTAATTTTTGAGACGTTTGAATTTTTCTCTGAGGTTTCCGTCTGGCGATACCTAACAGATACTCAGTGGACTCCGCTGTTTGTCAATCCTCAATTCGGCATCATTGTGCTGCTGTGTGGAACCTTTCTCACCTCGTTTATTGGGTTGATAGTAGCGATTCCGTTGGGCCTGCTGGCAGCAATTTGTCTAAGTGAATATGCGCCGCGCAACCTAAGAGCCTGGCTTAAGCCAGCATTAGAAATTTTGGCGGGTGTGCCAACAGTCGTCTTCGGATATTTTGCGCTGCTGTTCCTGACTCCTATTCTGCAGACTTTTATTCCGGGGCTATCCACCTTTAATGCGCTGAGTGCTGGAATCGTATTGGGATTTGCGATCTTGCCGACGATTGCCTCGCTGAGTGAAGATGCTATCTTTGCGGTTCCGCAAAGCCTGCGTCAGGGGGCGTATGCGCTCGGTTCAACTAAGCGAGAAACAGTTGTAGGCGTCGTGCTTCCATCTGCCCTGTCTGGGATTGTGGCATCTATTGTACTGGGCGTTGCGCGTGCAGTCGGTGAAACGATGATCGTAACCTTGGCCGCAGGTCAGGCTCCAACCTTAACCCTCGATCCCCGTAGTGCAGTACAAACCATGACTTCATTTATTGTCCAGGTGGCAAAAGGAGACGCGCCATATGGTTCGCTTGAGTTTATAACCCTGTTTGCTGTTGGCATGACTCTCTTCGTTATTACCCTGGCACTCAATATTTTTAGCTTCTGGTTTGTCCGCAAGTTCCAGGAGAAATACGAATGACAACTACTGATCACACCCCAACCCCCCAAGAGACGAAAAGCTCCCTGTTTGAGCCCAAGCTGGCTCAGCGCTATAAGTATGATCAAATTTTTAAGGTCATTACCTGGATCGGTACGATTTCTGGGCTGATTATTCTGGCGTTGCTAATTTTTGACATTCTGTTTGATGGTCTTGCAGGTTTAAATTGGAACTTCATTGTTAGTCCACCTTCCCGTAAGCCTGAACAAGCTGGCATCTGGCCTTCTCTAATGGGCACCCTTTATTTGTTAGTTATCACGGCTTTATTTGCCTTCCCGGTCGGAGTAGGGACAGGCATCTTCCTTGAAGAGTTTTCAAAAGACAATTGGTTTGCGAAGGCGATCGAGATTAACGTGGGTAACTTGGCAGCCGTTCCGTCCATCATTTATGGATTGCTAGGGCTGTTTGTATTTGCGCGAATAATGGTTCCGATCACCGGAGGTCGCAGTATTCTTTCGGGTGGGCTGACGCTGGCGCTACTAATTCTGCCGGTTATCATTGTGGCGACCCGTGAAGCATTGCGAGCCGTTCCGAATAGTCTTCGCATGGCAGGGATGGCGCTGGGTTCAACTCGATGGCAAACGGTGAGAGTCCATGTGCTGCCTCAAGCTATTCCAGGAATCATGACTGGGACGATTTTGGCTCTTTCTCGAGCCATTGGTGAAACAGCTCCTCTGGTTGCGGTTGGAGCGGTTGCATTTATTCCGTTTGCGCCTTCCCTTTCGATAGAAGGGCTACAGTCAAAGTTTTCTGCGATGCCCATTCAAATTTTTAACTGGATCTCTCGTCCTCAAGACGAGTTCCATACCATTGCTGCATCTGCCATCATCGTGCTGATGGTGATGTTGCTAGCAATGAACGCGACAGCAATTTATATCCGTAACCATTTCCAGAGAACTCGCTAGAACATATTGGTCAGCGATCGCCAGGATTCTGTTTTTTGACAAGAGGCTCTCCCCATGCAATCTCAATCTTCATCGGCAACGATTGGAACAGCTAACGTATTTCAGGTCGAAAATACGAGCTACTACTACGGGTCTAACTTGGCTGTAAAGGGCGTCCATTTAGACATTCCGGCTAGCAAAATCACGGCACTGATCGGCCCGTCCGGGTGTGGTAAAAGTACCGTGCTTCGCTGCTTCAATCGCCTGAATGACTTGATCCCTGGAGCCCGAATCGATGGTCGGATCACCTATCACGGCACAGATATCTACGGCAAGAAGGTCGATCCAACTGAGCTTCGCCGCAAAATTGGCATGGTCTTCCAAAAGCCCAACCCGTTTCCAAAGTCAATTTATGACAATATCGCGTTTGGTGCTCGAATCAACGGCTACCAGGGAGACATGGATGAGCTAATCGAGCGATCGCTCCGAGGCGCTGCTCTATGGGAAGAGGTCAAAGATAAGTTGAAAGAGAGCGGGCTCTCATTGTCAGGTGGGCAGCAGCAGCGGTTGTGTATTGCGCGGGCGATCGCCATCGAGCCTGAGGTCATTCTCATGGACGAACCCTGCTCCGCCCTCGACCCAATCTCAACGCTCCGCATTGAAGAACTGATGCAAGAGCTCAAAGAAAGATTTTCCATCATTATCGTGACCCACAATATGCAGCAAGCATCTCGTGTGTCGGATATGACTGCCTTCTTCAATGCTGAAGCGACCGAAGGCGGTGGAAAGGTTGGTTATTTGGTCGAATACGACAACACTGAAGTGATTTTTCAAAGTCCAAAGCAGGAAGCAACCCAACAATATGTGTCGGGTCGTTTTGGCTAAAGCCTGGCTCATCTAATCATTTCTAATCATTTTGTTTTAGACGTACTGACTTCCCTTGGTGTTATCTCACTGGGGGATTTTTTATGCGAAAGCGTGCCACAATTAAAGTAAAGTTTTGTAACTCATTGTGTTCACGTCCGACGCAATCAAATTTTATGAATTCTGTGTCTTATTCAGAGCCCTCATTTCTTGATACCCTTCCCAAACCCAAGTATTGGGAATGGAATGGGTTGCCGATTTGTTATCAGCATATGGGGCAGGAAGGGCCTGCTGTAATTTTGGTGCACGGGTTTGGAGCATCCTGGGGACACTGGCGGAAAAACATTCCATCATTGGCAAACTCGTTTCGCGTGTATGCCATTGATTTGCTTGGTTTTGGAGGCTCTGCCAAACCCAAGCCAGGCTATCCAGTCGACTATACGTTTGCAACCTGGTCACGCCAAATCTCTGACTTTTGCCGAGAGGTGGTCGGGCAGCCTGCATTTTTGGTGGGTAATTCGATTGGCTGTATTGCCGCCATGCAGGCTGCGGTTGATTCCCCCGATTGGTTTCGAGGCGTTGTCTTAATTAACTGTTCACTTCGAGGATTACACGATCGCAGGCGATCGCAACTTCCGTGGTATCGAAGAATAGGTGCTCCTTTCTTGCAAAACCTGCTGAGCGTTCGGTGGATCGGCCACAGTTTTTTTAAGCTACTCGCTCGCCCCAATACGGTGCGAAACGTGTTACGGCAAGCCTATGCTCAGCCAGAAGCGGTAACTGACGAACTGGTCAGTTTGCTCGTGGCTCCTGCCTCTGATCCGGGTGCTGCAGACGTGTTTGTTGCCTTTACGCGCTATTCGAGCGGTCCCCTGCCAGAAGATTTGCTAGCGACGCTTCCGTGTCCGGCGTTGATTCTGTGGGGAGAAGCTGACCCGTGGGAATCGATTGAACAGGGGCAAGAGTTTGCGAAGTTTTCAGCCGTTCAAAATTTTATTCGACTAGACCACGCCGGGCATTGCCCCCAGGATGAAGTGCCCGAAACAGTCAACACCATTCTGAACGACTGGATTCTGGCTCAGGCTAACTGCGAAAGCTGATGGTGAGCCATTTTGATTCGAGCGCTGACTGCGGTGTCTTCATCGAGGCTAAGTCGGTGCTGAAAATGATCAAGAATTTGTGTGTACCAATCGGGTTGGGTGGAATGGGTGGCGATCGCCAATGATTGGAGTGCCACAACCGCCGCATACCGAACAACCCACTCTGGATCGTGAGACACCTGAATGAGCGCCTCAAATGTCCGAGTTTGAGCGAGTTGAATGTCACCGGATGGAAGCTGATGCCAGCGCACTGTTCCGAGCCCTCGGGCAGCCGCCCGCCGAACGCTCAGCGCAAAATCTGCTTGGGCTGCATCCAGTAATACATCGAGTGCACGGGGGTCGGCAATGCCTGCTAAGGCTCGAATGGCCCATGCCCGTGCGCCATAGTTATACCCATCAAGCTGGTCTAGCAAGGTTGGAACAGCCGCTTCGCCAAGCTGAATTAGCCCGTTGACGGCGGCTACGGCTGCCCCCGGATTGTTGAAGCCCAGCACTTTAATCAGTGTTGGAATAGCCGTTTCATCTCGAACTGAGGCAAGTTGATAGACCGCCTCAACAAGTCGGGATGCAGAATCAGCGTCTTCGACAGCCTGAATGAGCGCAGTAGTTGACATGGTTTCTATCATGACATCGTGATGCTTCGAACATCGAATGCATTTCGGGCTGAATTAGACCGATGGCGTTTGGGGTGGCTTATAGCAACGTATCCATCAGCGTCATAACATGCATCGCACCGTCCGAAAGATCTGGTGAGTCGGTCTGATGTATCTGTGTTTCAAGCAGTCCTTTTAGGGCAATTAACTTAAGACTGTTCTCAGCATGGGTTTGGGCGATCGCCTCCGCTGCTGGAAGGTAGCCCACTGCGCCCAGATCCATCAGGGCTGACCGGCGTAATTGTAAATCACCGCCCCGAAGAGCGTGCACAAGCTGCTCACCGTAGATCGGATCTTGAGTAATTTGGTAGAGGGCACGGGCAGCCGCATATCGAATCTTAGGGACAGCATGATCGAGAAATGGCTGAATCTGAGCGATCGCATCGTCGATGCCCAAGGTTCCGAGCGCCTCGATGATGGCTTCGTAGGGCTGAGCCAGATGAGGGGTGCCAGGCACAAGTTCGGTGTCATCGATGCCGCCGCCGAGTAATGCTCGCAACGCCGGAGCACAGCTTTGATCTCCCAATTCTTCTAGTGATTGAGCTGCTGCCTCTCGCACATAATAATCAGAACAGTCTAGGCATTCAATCAGCGGCTTAACTGCTCTGCGATCGCCTAATTTGCCTAAGGCTCGTGCCGCATTTCGTCGCAGCGGATATCCGCCATCAGGAGAGCGGTCAGCCTCGTCATTGAGGGCATCTAATAGTGCATCAACCGCGGCATCTTGATTGACCCGAAATCGCCCCAGCCACCATGCTGCATAATATCGACGGCTCGAATCATCGCGCTGCTGGAGGTGGGCGATCGCCTGTTCAACGGTCAACGACTCACCGTTTATCGAAGATTGATTCATCAGTCTAGGAACGCGAAATCAGCGCAATGGAAATCGACACAACAAAGGTGCAGCATGCCAGAACTGAGAGTCTGTTTAACCCGCCAGCCCTTGCATCCTACACCTGAGACATTAAATCCAACCTCGGATCTATTCGTCAGATTCGCTGGACGATGGACTGCCGTTGGCCATGCCATCATCGGGGTGAATATTGACAATTTGCCCGCCCATGCGGGTAATGCGTCGCATCTCTTCGTTCATGCGATTATAGGGCACTTTGATGTAGACATTACCACTCCGGCGAATTGGGTAATTGGTTTTGTCTGTTTCCTCGTTTTGACGAAGACCCGACACCTCGTACACAAACACGCGCGAACTAGAGGGGCTAAGATTAGCGTTGGTGTAGGCTGAACCCATCATATGCAAAACTCTCCCAGTGGCTGAACACATCAATAAAGGGGGATCTATCTTCCAAAAGTGACGGCAAGCATCAACCCCTTATCATGCTTACCATCACTTTGAATGGATCATGTCAAATGGATCATGGTCCAACCAGACTATGCTGGACGGATGCTAACAATCTTCGCACCGCTACGCAGAATTTGCTGCATGCGGGAAGACAGTTGCTCGTAAGGAACTAGATAGGCTTGATTCGAACGACGAACTTTAGAATCACGGAGTGTCGAACCAATGCGGCCAGTGACTTCAACGCGATACATACGAGCCGCTTCATTGCCCACGCCACCAAACGATGTCTTGGGCGTATCTAATTTAGCAGGCTTATTAACACCCGACGGTGCATCAATGGTTGATGCCTGGTTTTTAGCTAAATCGCTAAACAAGAATCCATTCTTGTTGGTGCTAATTTGGCTGCGATCGCTGTTCGCATACCCCCGATAGAGTTGGAACATTCGGCTAAAGCCAACGGTCCTCACGCCTGCTGTCACCTGGAACCCCGTAAAATAGGGCACGATATTGTCACCAAATTTGTTGGCGTATTCTTCGCTCTCAAAGTAGGAATTGATTTCGGCATCATATCCGTCTTCTTCAACCAGGCGTGTATGAGCCGCTAATTCCGCTTCGTCATAGGGAGGACGACCGAGAAAATGTTTGAAATTTAGCTCAACAAACCGTTGATTGTTATTGCGATAAAAGAATTTTGCTTTATACAAATCTGAAAGTGCGATCGCCCGCACAAAGTCACGGGTGGTAATCACACCCTGTTTGAGCAAAGACTCCGCAGATGAGAGTCGCTCCGAATTCATGACATAATCGTTGCCCAGCACTTGGCGGTAAGCGGCTCGAATAACTGCTTTCAGATCGTCTTCTGACCAATCGGAGCGCAACTCTACCTTGTTGCCGTCAAATGCATCTAAACCTAACCGCCCCGCTGCATTCAAGTTTGAAGCTACTAAAGCTTTTGACATAAAGCCCTCTCAACACAACACGTCAATTTTCAGCGTTTTCGAAAGCACATTAGAAAGAATTTGACCATCTCTAACGCCCAGAGCGTCTAGAGACATAATTCGAGATAGTGTCTTAAAACAATGCCCGGAAAAACTTGCAACTGCTAACACACTAAAGTGCCAACATTCGCCAATTCTTCCGGGCAAATTCCTACAAAACTAGCTTAGAGCGTTGATTGCGTAGTCGATGTAAGAGTTTGCTTCAACAGCAGGATCGCCACTCAGACCATGATTTGCCTTGATGTGCTTGAGAGCCTCAACATACCAGCTTGGAGACAACTCGAATGTACGGTTGATTTCATCCAAACCAGCAACGAGGTACTCATCCATAGGCCCCGTGCCACCAGCGACGAGGCAGTAGGTAACCATGCGCAGGTAGTAACCGATGTCACGAGAGCACTTGCTTTTACCTGTTTCGGTAGAAGCATAGTTTGGTCCCTGCATTTGAGTGGTGTAGGGGAACTTCTGATACACTGCGTTTGCAGCACCAGAGATGAGGCTGTCAGCCTTCTGAGTTAAAGCTTTAGCTGCTTCTAAGCTAGCCGTTGCTTGGCGGAAACGACCGAAAGCGGTTTGAATTTCGGTGCTGCTTAGGAAACGACCTTGAGAATCTGCAGCAGCAACTGCTTCAGTCAGAGGGGTCTTCATAAAATTATCTCCCTACGTTTTTGCAAAGTTTTCGTGGATAAGTTATCGAATGTCACAGACGTATCAGCCCACGCCTGAGAAGGACGTTGAGATGCTGTAGCTTATGCAACAGCAGAGGCAGCCATGTCGAAGTAGCTACCGATTTCAGACATCAAAGAGCTACAGTCACCCTTGGTGATGCCTTGGGGATCGTTAGCCATTGCAACCGCTGCTTCTTTCATTTTTTGAACACCGACTGCAACAGAAGCACCCGGGGTGCCTAGAGCAACATAGGTTTCCCGCAAGCCATTCAAGCAGCGATCGTTGAGAACGCTGGGGTCGCCTGCAAAGATTGCATACGTTACATAACGCAAGATGATTTCCATGTCGCGCAGACAAGCAGCCATCCGGCGGTTGGTGTAAGCATTACCACCAGGAGAGATGAGCTGGGGTTGCTCAGCAAACAGCGCACGAGCAGCGTCAGAAACAATCTTGGAAGCATTGCTGGTAATGCGGTTTACAGAATCCATGCGCTTGTTGCTCTCAGAAACCATTTGGTTTAGAGCATCAAGCTGAGAAGCAGAGAGATACTCACCACGAGCATCTGCCTGGGAAACCACCTTTGTGAATGCGTCAAACATCGACTCAGTACTCCTAATTCGAAATTGCGTGATGTTAGCTTCGATTCAAAATTGGAATTGGCATGTATATGCCGTTTTAATCTGCTTTAAGCAGCCAGGAACCTAGTTCAACATCGGTTACAACGCTACCACTCTCATCGAGACTATTAAGCGATGACGCTACAAAAGTTTTAAATGCGTAGTAAATCCATCGCGTTAGAAATCTGAGAAGAGTGACGACATATTATGAGAAGCCAAAATAATCTCATAAACAGTTGCTTTGATTAGCTTGCAAACCGTTGCCTAGGCCCTCCAGATTTCTTTATACAATGCTGTCGGGCCTTTGTTCTTTACAAGTTGTTAAGAGTTGCTATCTATATGAGGAAATGCAACAAAAGAAGCGCTCAAATCTTAAAAAATGTTGCGTGGAGCGTGAATATCATTTACGTATGCTAAGCAATCTGAATTTGGACTCATTCAAATACGTGTCCGAATACTTGGGCGATGAAGGCTTGGGTGAATTAAGCATTTCAGCGTTCTGATATATCGAGTGACATAGATTTTTTTTCATTCCTCACCTCTGTGACCCATCGCGATAGGCAGTTAAGTTGACCTCATTCTGGTCGAGAGTTCATCTTGCTTAACAAACAAGATTCAAAGTAACCCAATTTTTGCGTCAGCTAATTAGTCGGGAAATTGTTACAAAGCTTTAGCTCTTCTTTTGGCAGATCTCTTACAGCATCCCCCGCTGCTTGCTGAACTGTTGCTTGTTGACAATCGACATCGTGCGGTTAATGATGCCGACCTACTTACAAATTCAGCTAGTGTGTTGTGTCTGCACAGGATGCTGTATCTGCATCTGCATCTGCATCTGTGTCTGCATAGGACGTGTTTGGGGTCCCATCATCAAAATAAATAATCCCTAGGAGTGTTGCGAATTAAGTAATGTCGGCATAATATTAAGAAGTATTACACGACTGTATCTTTAGTCCACTCTTGTGGTTCGCGGATTTAGATTGGTCGTAGCAGTCGTCTACCCTTGAGGGCATATCAGTGACATCATTTTCCCATGCGACTCTCACTGTAGAAGAATCCCTGATTGCCAAATTTTTTAGGCAGTCGACGGGGCAGTGGCGTTCGGAACGGCGATATTACACGCTTCCTGATGGAGACGCCAAAGAAATGGTGAGTTTCATTACAGTTCGATTTTTGGAGAAAGGCTGTTCCGAGCTGATTGAGTTGGCTGGTTTGCACAAGCTTAAAGATGCGTCGGCTTTGATTTGTGGAGCTGAAGTGACGTGGAAAAGCCAAGATTCGGTGTCTGGTAGAAAGAAGTCTCAAGGTTCGACTCTGTTTGGAGCGCGGGGGGATGTTCTCTACCGCGATCGCGGCTTTGCAACTCCTAAGCCAGTGACTGCAAACTATTACTTTTCAAATCCAGAAACGCTCTGTTTACGCACCGAATATAACGGCTCAGTCTTTGAAGAAGAGCTGAAACTGGTTGGCGATCGCTACCGAACTCGTCAAACCATCATTTCGCGGGCAGGCGAACAGCAAATGATTGGTCAGTATCTCGAAACGCGCATTTAGAGTCTATTCAAATATCCCGTCAGGGGAGGTGGATAGGCTGTTCAAATGACTTGTTCAATGGCTCAATTGAATAGCTCGATTGAATGGCTCGATTGAATGGCTCAATCAGGATGAAAACGTGCGGTTGCGCCATCGGTTTAGACGAGCTTCACCAATCGTCGAGAGCCGTCGAGTTTCTTTCACATCGTGCTCCAGACCTGCGATTATTTCGTTTTGCCAAATCAGGCGATCCTGTAGATTCAGCGGTTGCTCCCGATCAGATGCCAAATCAGGGCGAGTGTGATGAGATTGATTCGCCTGATTGGAGAGGGTGAACGACGAGGCAGCGGATGCCTGTCCCCGCTTCAGCCAAGCTTCACCAATCGTAGCGGTTGGTCGTAGTTCCTTGAGCTGTTGCCTGAGAGAGTTAATCCGTGCTTCTTGCTCATTGCATCGTCGCAGTAATTCTGAGGGTGCTCCTGCTGAAATGTCTTCTTGAACAGCGCCCAGTCTAGCACCTACAAAGACGCCGTTAGAGAGTTTATTAGCGGGCTCGTCAGCATCGGGGTCAGAGCGTTTCTGCCCATCATCGAGATGCGCGGATTGTTGAACAGATGATTGAGGGGGCTGCGCCGATTGGGTTGGTTCTGCTGCTTGCAAACCTAGGGATTCTTTTTGAGGTCTTGAGATCTGAGCCTCTCCAGTGGAGTGATCAGCCTGACTATTGCGATTGGCGTCACCTTGGCTGCGTTCGGAGGAGTGTGCATCGGAGAGAAGAGATTCCCCGCGCTCTGGTTTATCGTGCTCTGATATCCTCTGTTGGGTTGTGTCTGGCAAGAGCCGATTCGAATGCATGGAGCGATCGCCCTCTCGATGAAGGCCCAAGACTCGATTCAACCATTTCCAAACAGTTTGTAACACGCTTTCCCCATTCACCATGGAGTTGCTGCATGATGAGTTTGGAACAACTCTCATACGTTTCTCATACGTTCCAGACTATCTCGTTTCCCATCAAGAACTTAGACAAATGAAAAGCAATGTTAAGCTCTGTAAGAATTTATAAGATTTAGAGAGCTTACCCCCCCCACCTCCCCTATTATTGTGGTTAAACTTCGTAAGATTTCGTAAAACTATCGGAGGTTCTGAAGTGACCCTTCCTTTGCTAGATTACTCTCCCAAAAGCCAAAATCAGAGGGTTGAGGGATACGTGGTACCGGGCGAAGAGCAGCCCATGATGTACCGGACTGAGGACTTGATTTCATCAACAGGCATGGATGAACTCATTGAGGCGGCTTATCGCCAGATGTTCTTTCATGCCTTCAAATGGGACCGTGAACCCTTTCTAGAGTCCCAGTTGCGTAATGGTCAAATCACAGTGCGCGATTTTATTCGCGGACTGATGTTGTCTAAAACGTTTAGGAACAGCTTCTACGAGAAAAATAGTAATTATCGGTTTGTCGAGCAATGCATCCAGCGTGTGCTCGGACGTGACGTATACAATGAGCGGGAAAAAATCGCCTGGTCGATTGTTGTGGCAACGAAAGGCATTCAAGGATTTGCTGATGAACTTCTCAACAGCGAAGAATATTTGAACGCCTTTGGCTATGACACTGTTCCGTATCAGCGTCGCCGCGTCTTGCCAGGTCGACCCCAGGGTGAAATGCCCTTCAATTTGAAGTCGCCTCGTTACGACGAATACTATCGCGGCATTTTGGGCTTCCCACAAGTCGTTTGGCAAAACGAAATTCGCCGCTTTGTTCCTCAAGAGAAGCAACCCAAAGCGGGCAGTCCATCCAATTTCTTGGATATGGCTCGCAGCATTGGCAATAAAGGTAACCAAGCTGCTCGTGTCTCGGCATCCAATATCAACTATCAAGTCAAAGTGCCTTATCGTAAGGTATCTGCTAACTAAGGTTGATAAATCGGGTTCTGTCTGATTGAGTTTCTCCGCTAACAGCAGGGAGCCGCAGGTTTGCAAGATTGCATCGACTTGGAATCGAAATTCTTAGATTCTAGGTGATGTGGTTTTGCGAGGTAGCGGCTCCCTTTGTTATGCGCTTTAGTGCGTATCCAAAATTATCCTTAACTTCAGTAGTGCCTTATACCTCTTGTGGATTTTGCATCATCAACAGCGGAATGATCAGCATAATGGGCATCGCTGCACAAACATAGAGCCCAATTCGATAGGTTCCGAAATAGTCTTTGAATATTGCAAGCAGAGACGGCCCAAGTGCGCTGGCAATGACCATGCTCATCATTTGGATTCCTGAAATGGCTCCCAAGTGCGATCGCCCGAAATATCGAGGTAAGGCAACTGCGCTCAATGTCCCAAAGCATCCTCCACTCACCCCTAACCCCACTACTGCTAAGCCTCGAAACCAAATGTCACCAAGATTGACAGCGCAGGCAATGCCAGTTGCCTCAAATAGCATCATGCCGATAAATAAAACTTTCAGGTGGGTTCGATCAGACGCAATGCCGATGAGATAGCCCGTCAATGTTGAGAAGATTGCAATCGGCAAGAAAATGGCAACGGTCTGAGTGCGGGATAACCCTGTCGCAGTGCCAATATCTACAATATGAAAGGTGATGCCGGTTACTGTAAGGGCTTGTGTCGATAAGGCGAGTGTGACTGCCCAGAATGCTAGTGTGCGGAGCGCTTCACTACGGGTAAAATCGCGTGGGGTTGAATATCGCCGGAGTGGTGAATTCCTACGATTTGCATCGTCATGTTCTGATTTTGATGACGGGCGTGATGACGGAACGGCTTCTGCATTCTCCTGATTTTGGGTGTTGCGTATGAGTCCATCCATTTGTAAACCGCACACCTCAGGATTATCTCGGTAAAAGAGCCAGGCGATCGCCCCCATCCCAACTCCAACCAAGGCAGCCAAGAAAAACCAAGCATTTCGCCATCCAAAGCCGTCAATCAACATGCTAAGCAAGAGTGGCGCACAGGCAAATCCGAACGAGACAAAGATGCCCGATACACCTGACACAAATCCTCGGCGTTGATCAAACCATTTTCCTAGCGTGGTTCGACTCACCATGGTGAGCATCCCTTGACCGCTGAAGCGGAGGCTAGTAAAGCCAGTGATTAATAAAATTAGGGCAATTACCGAGCCCGACTCTAGTGAAAGCAACTGGGTGAGAGCAACCGTTAGGCGATCGCCCAGACTCAAATAGCACAGCGTCGCCGCTAACCACAGAGACGAAATAAAGGCGATCGCTCGTGCTCCCCAGCGATCGAGCAGTCGTCCGCCCAGCGGCAACAGTAAACCACTGCTCAACGTTCCGATCAGATAGGCGTTACTCAGTTGAAGACGAGACAATCCGGTGGCTTGAATCAGGGGATCGGTAAATACGCTGACCCCCACCGTCTGACCCGGAATGCTCATGATAATTCCGATGGTGCATACGATTAGGATGATCCAGCCATAAAAAAACGAAAATTGCGATGGACGGAGCGGATAATCAGGCTGAATAATGCGCTGGAAATGGGGATGAGAGGTCAGGGCGATCGCGTGTTTGGCAATCTGGGAACGAAAGTTCATTCAATCAGGCTCGATGATACGACAGTAGTCAGCCTATACCCAGTCCATCCGGGAGTCTGGAGCTTTTTCCCAGAGAGAACTCCAGTGTTGGACATAGATGAGGTTCAAATACACTAGCTTAGACAATGGATCTCGCATCTGACTAATATAGCCGTACGCTCTCGCGTTAGGACGTTGAACGTGTGGTGAGCCGCGCCGAGGGCTCACCACACAAACCTAAGCCCGTAGGGCAATACAATCGCGAGAATCGTGGGGGTTTACGGTCACATCAAAAACTGATTGAGCTGATGTGCGACAATCATGCCGCAATTCAAATCGGTGAACCCTGGACATGGAATGGATTGAACTACTCAAAACATCGCTAGTCTCAATGGTGGAATTGCTCAGATTTGTGCTAGAAGCAATTTCTGCGATTTGCATATTTTTGGGGCTGGTGGCTGTGATTCGATTAGGAATTGCTCATCCCCATCAGTTTCGCTCGTTTCAGTTCTTAAATTTACGCCTGCGGCTGGGATCGTGGTGGGCTCTAGCCCTTGAGTTCCAATTGGGAGCCGACATTCTCTCAACAACGATTGCTCCATCATTTGCTGAGCTAGGAAAGCTAGGGGCGATCGCGCTTATTCGTACCTTTTTAAACTTTTTTTTGAACAAAGAGCTTGAAGATGAAGCCAACCGCTTGACCAAAAACCGACCATCTCAGTCATAACGATGTCTATCTTCGTCATACCGATTTTGGATTTTGGATTTTTGATTTTGGATAGATGAGAACAAGCCCTGATGGGTTCCATCCTGTTTATCTGTAGCCTGTATTTGAGGAACTGGGATTAGCCCCTATTCCTATAAATCCAGCAGTCCATCGGGTGGAAGAACTTCAATTCGCTGTCGTTGAAGATCGACAACCGGGACGATTGCCACAACAAATGGAATCAAGACGCGTCGCTGAGAGTCAGCGATGTCTGAGATCAGTTCGACTTCGAGCAAATCATTGCCCGCAAGCATCACATCGACTACGGTGCCAATCAATGCTTGCGTCGATTGATGAAACACTGATAAGCCAATCAAATCGGCAACGTGAAATTCATCCTCCTCCAGTTCAGGGCGATCGCTCACCGGCACAAACAATCGCGCATTGCGTATTGAATCGGCTTGATCGCGATCGCCGATCTCCGCAAATGTCACCACATACAGTCCTTTTCCGGCCAAAACTCGCCCCGATTGCAGCTCAACCTTTTGAAGCTCATGAGTGCCCGGCACCAGCATCCATCGATCCCCCGGTTCAAGAAATCGTTCTGGAAAGTCGGAATTGGGATAAACCCGAAGCTCCCCTTTTAATCCTTGCGGTGCGACGATTTTGCCAATTTCAAGCCATTCCTGCAAGTCGGGCGGCGAAGGCGTTGGTGCGTTGGGCGGAGTAGTTCTCTGACGAGAGGGATGGTTCATGACGGTCGTAAGTCGCGTACGGGTTGATATCTAATGCCTATTGTAAAAAGTCTCAAGCAGTTCTTCCTTCTTGTGTTGTTAGGTTTGACGGTTGATAGACCCCTTCGACAACGGTAGCTAATTGCCGCATGATTGCCCGCACGCCGCTGAGATGAGACGTGCGATCGCCAAACTGAGTCAGGGCAATAGTCATGGGAGTTACGACAATCCTTTACTGATGCAACAGTATGCATCTCTGACAAAAACTTACATTGCAAAACTGTAAAGAGTGTAAAGAATACGACGTATCCTCTATTACTCCTGTCAATGTAGTGATTGGAATTTATTTGCTAGATTTTGAACTGAATGGGGGCATACCAAAATCTGGCGAGATCTTAACAGAACAAAAGCAATTAGAAGAATTAAGAGTATCAGTCACATATGATTCACACTCAACGGATGAATCCTGCTGTCAGTTTAGGTGAGCGGTTACCGCTTCCCCTAAAGCGTTTAGCCGACTTAGCCTACAACTACTGGTGGAGTTGGACCACTGAAAAAGTCTCCTTGTTTCGCAACATTGATCCCGAGATGTGGGATCGATGCGGGCATAACCCCGTAGCCTTTTTAGAGACAGTTTCAGACAGCCGTCTCACCCAGATGTTAGAAGACCCATCCTATCTGAGTCGGCTCAATGATTTAGTTTCCCGTTTCGATGCTTACCTGTCAGAAACCAATACTTGGGCGAATCGGGTGTCTCCTCAAATCTCCCGTGAGCACCCAGTTGCGTATTTCTGCGCCGAATTCGGTATCCATGAATCCTTGCCAATCTATTCGGGTGGACTCGGCATTTTAGCCGGAGATCACCTCAAATCTGCCTCAGATTTGGGAGTGCCAATGGTGGGTGTTGGGCTGTTGTACCGTCAAGGTTATTTCCGCCAGCGGCTGAGCCGCCATGGGTGGCAAGAAGACTATTATGTCGATAATCCGTTTGAGAAGATGCCCCTCGAACTGATGCGGTCTGACCAGGGTGAACCCATTACGGTCGAGCTAGAAATTCGGAATCGACTGGTGAAGGCTCAGATCTGGAAGGCTCGAGTGGGTCGGGTTAATTTGTTTTTGCTCGATACTGATCGCGACGATAATGATCCCATCGACCGATGGCTCACCGGTCATCTCTATGGAGGGAATCGAGAAACCCGCATCGCTCAAGAATTTCTCCTAGGAATCGGTGGCGTGCAAGCGTTGCAGAAATTGGGGATCGAGCCATCGGTTTATCACCTAAATGAAGGACACGCTGCGTTTTGCCTGCTGGAGTTGGCTCGCCTCGAAATTCAACGCACCGGCAAGTCATTCTATGATGTGGAGTCATCGGTGCGCGATCGCTCCATTTTTACCACGCATACCCCCGTACCAGCCGGACATGACGTGTTTTCGCCTGACATGATGGACTCCTTCTTTGCCCATTATTGGCCGCAATTAGGGCTTTCTCGCGGGCAGTTCCTGGCGTTGGGTGCCCGGCGGCTAGGCGATCCGTGGGAGCCATTCGGAATGACTGTGCTAGCACTCCGACTCACGCGAGCTGCCAATGGCGTCAGCAAACTGCACGGGCAAGTATCCCGTAAGATGTGGCAAATTCTTTATCCAGAGCGTTCTGAAGACGACGTACCCGTCGGGCACATCACTAACGGAGTGCATTCACGTACCTGGACGGCTCCTCTCATGAGCGATCTCTATACCCAATATCTGGGACAAGACTGGTCAAACCATATGGTTGACGCCCAAATGTGGTCTAAGGTTGACGAGATTCCTGACCAAGAGCTTTGGAGTCGCCATCAAATCCTGAAAGAGCGTCTAGTGTCTTATATGCGTTTGCGCGTTCGTCGATCTCGCCAGGTCCGAGGCGAATCGATGGAAAATATCGAAGCAGCCGATCGATTGCTTGATCCCAATGTGCTCACCCTGGGCTTTGCCCGTCGATTTAGTGCCTATAAGCGGGGCGCATTGATTATGAGAGATCCAGAGCGAGCCATTCGCATCTTTGGCAATCCCGATCGCCCGGTTCAAATCATCTTTTCGGGTAAAGCGCATCCGGCTGATGAGGAAGGCAAGCGCATCATTCAGCGATTGATGGAGTGGTGCCAACATCCTGCAATTTGCGATCGCATCGCGTTTGTCGAAGATTACGACATTTATACGGCACAAAAGCTGGTACAGGGTGTTGATATTTGGCTCAATAATCCTCGTCGTCCCCTAGAGGCATCAGGCACAAGCGGGCAAAAAGTCTGCCTGAACGGAGGGATCAATTTCAGCGTCTTGGATGGCTGGTGGTGCGAAGGCTACCAAACTGATGCGAATGGTAAGGGACTTAACGGTTGGGCGATTGGCGAAGATGCTCACACAAGTAACCAAGCGCTCCAAGATCAGATTGATTCTGAATCCATGTATCGCTTGCTCGAAGAAGAAATTGTGCCCCTCTACTACGACCAAAATGAGCAGGGCATTTCTCCGCGTTGGCTTCAGATGATGAAAGCCTCAATCCGCACCAATTCTCAGCTCTTCAACACTGATCGCATGATTGCAGAGTATGTGACCACGATGTACGCCCCCGGAACACCTGCGGATCTTGAACCCATCCTAGCAAGCACCGCCCCTTAGTCCATTTATATAGTGTAAATTCTCAAGAAAGCAGGCTCCCCCCTTGGGATTGCCTGCTTTTATTATTGCTGTAATCACGTTTCCCTAACTCTCATTCAGTAGCGTCTAGCAACTCTAAGATAAGCTGAGAAAGACGAGCCCATCCTCCCGGTATGTTACGACGACTTTCTAAAACATTGGTTTGGGTTGCCATTTTGGCTGTATTCCTGATCGGATTTAGAGTCAATGGGCAGCATACCGCTAGGGCTCAAGACACAGGACTGTCATTCCGTATTTCTCGCCTAGAATCTGAGAATACTCGCCTCCGCTCTAGAATTAATCAGCTTGAAACGCAAGTCAGCCGCATTAGCCGTTCGTCAGGGGTGACGGTGCCGGATCCGGTGTCCCCGCCTGCAACGGGTCTTGATGATCCGGCGATCGCCTCTGCCCCTATGTTCGATCGCCTTGCCACCTTGGTTATCGAAACTCGACAAGACGTATTTGCCCTACAAGATCGCCTCGCAGACTTAGAACAGCAGCTATCGTCTCAGTTCAACCTAGATCTTGAGAGGAGAGGAGACGAGTCAGAATGACAATATGGCAAGTTGATTTTTATCATCGTCCGCTGCGAGATTCTTCGGGCAAACCCGTCTGGGAGTTAGTCGTATGCAGCCTTGACCAAAATTTTAAGACTCATGCTTTTTGTGCCCAATCAGATGCCAACTCTGATTGGCTTGCCGAACAGTTTAAGGCGATCGCCACGGCAACGCATCACCTCCCTGATCAAATACAGGTATTTCGTCCGCAATCAGTCGGACTGGTTGAAGCGGCCTGTCAACGTTTAGGCATTACCCTCGTCCCGACTCGCAAGACCCCAGAGCTCAAAGACTATCTCAAAGAGCGTTCTAATCAGTATCAGCAACTCGACTATTACACCCGCGAGCCTTATGATCCGGTTCATCTAGAACAGCTCCCTCCGACCCCGATTCCTGAGAATTTGTGGGGCGAGACATGGCAATTTGCGGCGATCGCGGCTGCCGATCTCAACCCGTTTTTTCACGACCTCCCCATTCCTATTCGTGATATTCCCGACGGGTTGCGTCCGATCGATCTCAAGCTGCCTTCTACCGTTCCGGTTCCTGGAGTGGTCATTACGGCAGGTCGACAATCTATGCGGCTTGCCCGCTGGATAGACGATACTCGTCCTGTCGCTCTAAATTATATTCCGGGTGATCCCAATGGCCTAATTCTCGAATCAGGCTTGGTAGAACGCTGGATTTTAGTTACATTCAATGATCCCGATGTTCAACAAGCCGCTCAAGTATTCCAGAGTCGCCTTCAGCAAACGGACGGGCTTCATTTCCTACTTATTCAACCCGACGCGTCCGGAATCACCTATAGCGGATTTTGGTTGCTGAAATCAGCCGTATAACGCTATTCACATCGGGTTTCCTGTCAAATTTCCTGTCAAATTTCCTGTCAAATTTTAAACCCAGCTATTTGTAGACTTAACCTTGTCCATTTAAACTCTCAATATCGTTTGGCACCGTTTGGCAGAAATAAGAACCATTCGAGAGTGCGGGCAAGATGCCCGCGACGTGGGCGTTTCGCTCACACTATGGTTATGAAACTTCCGCTGTCTTGCACGAGTGTCTCTGAATGTAGGCATTGCTGCTATATAGTTTTTTCATAAAGTTTTACAGTGAATTAGACGTTAGCCATGACAGGGCTTCGTAGATCGCTTGGTAGATCAAGGGCTACCCCAGAAAATGTCTACCCCACGAAAGGGTTGGTTTTTTCTTTACGTGGCCCAAAAAGAGAGCCACGTATCGACGTAGATATGCCTGGCGATACTGCTGTTGGTTCTCTGGCTTAATGCCAGTGTGGTTGTTTGTCCATTTTGGGTAAAGAGGAGTTTATTTGTTATGCCAATTATCGATATTATTGCGACTTGGATTGCAGCAACAATCAGCCTCATTATTGTGTCCAAGCTTCCCCTTGGGGTTGAAATTGACAGCTTAGGTAAGGCGGCAATTTCTGGCGCTGTGTTTGGCGTTCTCAACGTTATCGGTCAGCAACTCGTTCCTGGTATTCCTATTACCTTGGGGCTAATCTGGTTTGTGATTAATGTAATTATCTTCGGCTTGGCTGCAAAGCTTGTCGTCGGGTTTCGGTTAAAGTGGGGAATTTGGAGTGCAATCCTCGGGGCAATTTTTATGGCAATCGTGTTGAGTATTGTCAGCGCCATCATTGGAGCACTAACGGGCGCGGGTTAGCCCTCAGCCGATTCTCAAGTTGTCAGAAAACGCTTGTAGACGCGTTATCAAGGATGGCAAGTTTGTCCGCTGAATCGATCTCTAGATCAGAGTGCAATCCAATTCAGCGGACGCTTGCAATTCGTCATGGTTTAAGTCTATTATGGTAGACTGTGCTAGAAGAGTATATCTATGCCTAAGCTAAAATCTCGCAAAGCGGCTGCTAAGCGGTTTCGACGCAGCGGTAGCGGAAAAATTATGCGTCGCAAAGCGTTCAAGAATCACCTGCTTGAACACAAATCGTCAACTCGGAAGCGTCGTCTGTCTAGTGTCACGACGGTCAGCGATCGCGACGCCGAAAATGTAGAATTGATGCTTCCTTATTTGTAGGAAATCGAAGGAATTAACCCATGACACGTGTCAAGCGCGGGAATGTTGCTCGCAAACGTCGGAAAAAAGTCTTAAAACTCGCTAAAGGGTTTCGTGGCTCTCATTCCAAGCTGTTTCGGATTGCGAATCAGCAGGTGATGAAGGCTCTGCGCTACGCCTATGCCGATCGCCGCAAGCGCAAACGCGATTTTCGTCGTCTCTGGATTGCTCGCATTAATGCAGCATCTCGCCAAAATGGCATGAGCTATAGCCAGCTTATTGGCAATTTGAAGAAGGCTGATATCCAGCTCAATCGGAAAATGCTGGCTCAGATGGCGGTTCTTGACCCAAATGGGTTTGCCAAAGTTGTCGAAACTGCAAATAAAGCGAAATCGTGATTCAGCGTCGGCCATCGCCATGTCTAGCCCATAGATTGGTCTAGCTATCGATGAACTATCGAACTGTTGCGCTGAGCGTGATTGTTGGAATGGTCTTAGTAGGGGTGCACTCCGCGGCACCCCTACAGTCTTTGGCAGCCGAGCTTGAGGATATTCGAGAGCGCGGATACTTAATTGTGGGTGTTCAAGACGATGTGAGACCGCTGAGTTATCAGAACGAGGTCGGGCAACTGGAAGGGCTAGAAATTGATGTCGCTCGACAGCTTGCTGAAGAGCTTTTGGGCGCCAATGGTCAGATCGTATTTCAACCCGTCAACAATGAGGAACGGATATCTGTTCTCCTCTCTGGCGATGTCGATTTGGTCATTGCTCGGATAACTGCCACTGCTTCCCGGTCTCGCCTTGTTGACTTTAGTCCTCCGTATTATATGGATGGCACTGCTGTTGTCACGAAGCATGCTAGTGTGCAAACCGTTTCTGACCTCAGCAATGGAGCGATCGCAGTGTTGAATGGCTCGACTACGATTAACGACCTGCGGTTTCTCATCCCACACATCAATCTAATTGGGGTTAACTCCTATCAAGAAGCGCTAAACCTGCTAGAGTCGGATCAGGCAGTTGCATTTGCTGCAGATGCCAGCGTGTTGACGGGTTGGGTACACGAGTATCCGGCATATCGTCTATTGCCAACACTACTCTCGGCTGACCCGCTCAGTGTTGCAATGCCCAAAGGATTACAATATGGCGATTTGCGACAGCGAATCAATGAGGCAATTACTCAATGGCGTGATGAGGGATGGCTTCAAGAACGCATCGAATACTGGGGATTGCCAGAATGATCTCGATACCACAAACCCATAAGCGCTGCAGTCTATTCCCGTAGTCAAAGTTCATGAACGATAGCACTCTTCCTGTTATTTATCTTGGCGTTTTAGTTGTGTTGCTGTCCGGCACGGGTTGGCTTTTATTTCGTCAAGTTTTAAAGACCCGCCGCATTGAACGCACGTTTAGTCGACTTCAAAATAAGCTCGGCAAAGAAAAAGGGACCGCTCAAGAATATTATGAATTGGGTGGCATCTATCTTGAAAAGCGTCTTTATTCTCAAGCAATTAATTTATTTCAAAAAGCCCTGAAATCAAAAGATTTGCAAGGAGCCGAAAATATTGCAGTTATTTGCAATGCGTTAGGATTTGCGTATGCGGCTCAAGAGCAATACGACCTTGCCATTCGCTATTACAAAGATTCCCTGGATCAAACACCAGACTATGTGACTGCTCTCAAAAATCTAGGATTTGCGTATGAGAAAAAGCAGTTAACGGCACAGGCAATCGAGGTATATGACAAAGTGCTCGACTTTGATCCGAAGGATTCTGTTGCAAAGAAGCGCTCTGCATCTCTTCGCAAGCGCCTCTCCGACAAATCTTAGAATCTAATCGGGCACATCAAAAAGTACGGTTGTCATATATCGTTCTGCCCATTCGTGCCCAAATGCTTTCTCTAACACGCGACGGGTTTTGTCGTTTTGTCGTTGCTGAGTGCAATAGCGCTGCTGACCTGCCAAAATTTCGTTGCGCCGTTCCGAC
Source organism: Elainellaceae cyanobacterium (assembly GCA_051117555.1). Lineage (GTDB taxonomy): Bacteria > Cyanobacteriota > Cyanobacteriia > CAZCXK01 > CAZCXK01 > DBGGTD01. The sequence goes on from JBNPEG010000066.1 coordinate 23,068, forward strand.
GTCGGCGGGGTGGCGATCGCCTGTTGGCAATGAATTGACAAAAACTGCTCAACCCGCGACAAAAACTGGTTTTCCTCATTGGCGTCTGTCGGGCGAATGAACAGACAAAATTCAGAAAAAATAGTGCCCCACGGTGGCAAGTCGCGAGGCTGGGAAAATTGGGCCTTTGGAAGCGCTTGAAGGGCTGATTGATAGGCCACTGGCAGATGATTGGTGCTGCTGACGGGCGATAAGTCGGCGATCGCCGCACTGATCTGCCCTCGACCTCCAACCAAGTCTGTGCCAAACATCGGAATGGCGTAGTCAGGGCGTGGAAACATCACACAATGCAGAATGTCTAACGCATTGCCGACACGTGCGAGTTCTAGATGCATCTTGCGGAACTGAGGGCTTTGGTAGCATCGATTTTCGATCACGAGCCTCTCGCCTTCTAACCGCCCCTCTACATATCCCAGATCGGCGGGTAGATCATATGGCGATAGGTCTAAATAGGTGTGCCAGACGGCTTCAATGCAGTTTGCTAAATTTGTGATTAATCGATGTTGCTGATGTCGAATTGAAACGTGAGTTGGCATTATCGTACGTCAAATGAGAGAAATTAAAGTTATAAATTGTATAGATTCACTGGAGCTGAATAGGTTAAGAATACCTTAGGTTGGGTCCAACAGAAATTTTTGACAAGTACCTGTGACACTAAACTTTCTGATGTCAATTAACAGCCTTTAAGAAGCCTATGTCAGGTCAAATATTGGGCGATCGCTACCAGGTCGAAAAGCAACTCGGACGACAATACGGTCGATGGACATTACTTGCCCATGACTTAGTAAATGGTGATGCAGTCATCCTGAAGCTCATTTTTATTGACGATGAACTGCGCTCTGACGATCTTAAATTGTTTAACCGAGAAGTCGAAACGCTCCGGTCGATCAATCATCCTGCAACTCCTCGATATTTGGGCTATTTCGAAATTGACTTACCCAAAGATGGCAAAGCACTCGCTCTTGTTCAAAGCTATATCGAAGGAATCTCTATCGACAAATATCTGAATAAAGGGCGCACGTTTACAGAGAAAGAAGCGAAGCGAATAGCCAAGTCTGTCCTAAAAATTCTGACGTATTTGCATAATCACGAACCGCCGATTATCCATAGAGATATCAAGCCCAGTAACATTTTATTTTCCAATCAGTCTGGAAAACCGCGCACTCAAGTGTGTCTTGTTGACTTTGGCTCGGTCAAATCAATCAAGATGAGCAATCCGGCGTCTTATACTATTGTTGGCACCGATGGATACATGCCCCCCGAACAGATGGGCGGTCGGGCTGTTAAAGGCTCTGACTTATATAGCCTGGGCACCACCCTAGTGACCCTGGTAACTGGAATTGAGTCTGCTGATTTGCCCCGGCGACGTGGCATGATTTATTTTGAGACGCTTGATGAGTTGAGTGAACCATTTGCAGATTGGCTATCTCAAATGACTCAACCCGATTTGCATCAACGATTTGATACTGCCGAAGAAGCGCTCAGCGCACTGCGGTTAATTATGTAACCTGCCTATGTAATGGGTGAGTAGGCGACGCGCTTATCGCGCAAACGATTGCCTGGATAAAAACACACCAAAGACAGCTCCAATAATCGCAACCTGCTGAGAATCCAACAAAAAACCTGGAATGAACCAAGATTTAATAATCAAAACCAGGATCAAGCAAAGCAGCAGACCCCAGAGATTGGCGTCGGTAGTGATGGATTGCTTAAACACCCGGTCGAGCAGCCAGACCGCTAATGCTCCGAGGCAAAATGCGACTGCAAAGCCGACAACGATGCTCAACACCCCTGAATAGAGGAGTGCGATCGCCTCTCGAATCAAACCAACATTAGTTCCAAACCGAATTAATAGCCAGTCTAAAACGGTAACGATCAAAACCGTCAAAAAAGAGGCTTGGAAAAGGGATGCCCACGGCAAATACTTAAGGCCCCGCAGAGGACTGCTCATCACCTTCATTGGGTTGTAAGGTCGAAGATATTGTAGCTTAGGCGGTTTGACGCAGTCGAGAATCTAAATATAGGCACCACCTAAACCCTGATGGTGCGATCGCCTGCATTAACCGTTTGCGCTGATCGTAGGACGTATTGGCGTGCCCATCGATCAGCCTGCAAAATTTCATCTAAGGTAGGTTGAGCCTGATTGCTGTCACGGTGGCGATCGCACACCGCTTCAATAATCTTGGGGATATCTAAAAACTGAATTTTTTCGTCTAAGAATAGTTGAACCGCTTGCTCATTGGCTGCATTTAAAACGGCAGGCATCGAACCGCCTGCTCGCCCTGCTGCATAGGCAAGCTGCATACACGGATATTTTTTGTGATCGGGCTCTCGAAATGTCAGATCACCCGCTTTGACCAAATTAAGAGGCTCCCAATCGGTTGAAACGCGCTCAGGATACGACAACGCATATAACAACGGTAGACGCATGTCAGGCCAACCCAACTGCGCAAGGACAGACGTATCTTGTAGCTCGATGAGCGAATGGATAATGCTCTGAGGATGAATCACAATATCGATTTGGTCATACTCCGTCCTAAATAGAAAATGGGCTTCAATGACCTCTAATCCTTTATTCATCAAGGTGGCAGAATCGATCGTGATTTTTTGCCCCATCGACCAGTTTGGATGTTTCAGGGCATCGGCAACGCTAACCTCAGCCAGTTTTTCGACCGGCCAATCGCGAAACGCACCGCCGGATGCGGTCAAAATGATGCGGCGCACCCCCCCCTCGGGCACTCCCTGAAGGCACTGAAAAATAGCAGAATGTTCTGAATCAGCCGGAAGCAGTTTGACGTTGTGCTGCTCGACCAACGGTAAAACCACAGGCGCTCCAGCGATCAGGGTTTCTTTATTCGCAAGCGCAATATCCTTCCCGGCTTCGATGGCTGCGATTGTAGGAAGCAATCCTGCACAGCCCACAATTCCTGTAACGACTGCCTCCGCATTCCCATATCGAGCCACCTCGGTGACGCCAGCCTCGCCTGCTAACAAAATGGGTTGAGGATCAAGGTGGGCGATCGCCTCCTTTAACGTTGGAAGTTGAGTCTCATCACAAATTGCTGCAATCTCAGGATTAAACTGACAAATCTGTTGAGCAAGTAAAGATGCATTGCGACGGGTTGCGAGTCCTACAATTCGAAACTGCTCTGGATATTGCGTCACAATATCCAAGGTTTGAGTTCCGATAGACCCTGTAGAGCCAAGAATAGTAATTGCTTTAACCAAGTTTCGCCTTCCCAGTTTAGAATCGGCGGCAACTCCACTATAAGATGTCAGAGATCGCTTTTCATAGTACAGATTTTGCTTTCAAGTCTTAAACTAAAATCTGGAATCCCTCAACGGTAGGGGCGATCGCCGTTCAATCCATATTTCCGTAACTAACGCGACTAGGTCAGAAGCAAGGCAAAAAGCCCGCATAGCGCCACACCATCAAACACACCTGCCCCACCAATACTCAAAACACCCGGAGTCATTTCCTGAATTTCTTTAAGATGCAGAATATCTGCCCCGATTAGCGTTCCCAAGACTCCCCCTGCAAAGGCAACTGGCGCTGCCTGCGCTGCATTTGCGATAATTAATGCCGATAATGCCGCAGTAATGGGTGCCAGTAACGGATTCATCTGAATACCAATACCAGGAACCACGCTAGCTCCCCAATAGCTGATAACGGTGACGATAGCAGTCACTATCAAAATAGCAAATACAGATACTCGTCCAAATTGATAAAGAGCTAATACCGACGGAATCAGCCCGCCTCCGACGTTAAGCGCCACTACGGTCGATTGTTTGATACACTGGGTTGGGATTCCCCAAAACTGATTAAGCCAAAATGACGTCAGTTCATCGAAGGCTTCAACTCGAGATTCCACGCGATACAGCGGAATATTGATTGCGCCTCCCAAAATGATGGCTGCAAAGAGCAAGAGAGCCGCTTCGGGAGAAAATCCTAACTTTGCAGCAGCATCCTGCACGATATCGACCGTTAAAAAGATCCACAAAAACGGCAATACCAGCACAAGCAATAGAAACAAGACCAATGAAACTGGTAAATAAATCATTTTTTCTTATTTCAATCAACGGGCTTTAATGACTCCCCTAAGTCACTGATAAACGAGCATAAGTGGTTTGAAACTTCGCGTAGACAGCCGCATTCGGCCTCCTTCGATTCTCATATCCTGTCCCATATCCTGCCGGAGGGTTGGGGTTGTATAGCAGAAGCGCGACGTCGCTATGCACAACTACCCAGCGCCAAAGTTTTGTCAGTCAACCAGCGACTATTCTTACTCTATCGAGAAAAGAGTTTTTAGAACCGCCATTGAAAACACGGTTTTCCTCGCTTGAGCAATAAGAAAAACAGGTCAGACCCTGTCCGAACTGTCATAAGAAACTAGTGATTCTATAGCGGTATGCACGTGGGTTAAGTACGGTGGTGTGGGGCGCGGCGCGCCCTACGCCACTGTTTCTGTACTTGACGCACGTGCAAATTGCTATATGGCGTAAACAGCTATGTCATCAATGGCAAAGTTGTATAGCTCTACGGGCTCAGGTTTGTGTGGTAAGCCCCCGCGCCGCGGGGCTCACACATGTTCAATGTCCTAACGCGAGAGCGTACGGCTATAAACGACGAACTAGAGAGAGTCGAAGACGAATATGGCTTGACTTTATACAAAATCAGATGCCGAAATCGTGGTGGCTTCCATACCCACAAGTAACGCAATGTCCTTATTTTCGAAGCTAACCAGAGCCCCATTTCCTGCTTGGGTAATGGTCAGGCTGCTGAATTCCACACTTCCAAGAATTTTCAGCTTATCGTCTCCGCTTTCAAAGTCTCGGATGGTATCCAACCCCTGATTAACAGCAAGCACAAAGGTATCCTCGCCACCGCCTCCAATCAGCAGGTCTTCTCCTCGTCGACCATTCAGCAAGTCATTGCCGCTACCGCCAATCAGGAGATCTTCACCCCCACCGCCAAACAGAATATCATTACCGTCGCCACCGATGAGAGTATCGCTGCCGCCGCCGCCGCGTGCTTTGTCATCACCACGTCCACCGCGAGCCGTGTCATTTCCAGCACCACAGACATGTAGGTCATCGCCGCTACCACCGCGGAGCGTGTCGCTGCTGTTTCCTCCATAGAGTTTGTCGTCATCTGCACCACCTCGGAGAATGTCGGCACCTAAGCCGCCGCGGAGCGTATCATTACCCGATCCGCCTTTCAACGTATCGCTAAGACCGTTACCGATGAGGATGTCATCGCCGTCCCAACCGATGATGAGATCTGATCCCATTCCGCCCCGGCAGGTGTCGTCGCCGTTTCCACCCCGTAGTCGATCGCTGAGCGCATTGCCGATGATAATATCGTCACCGTCTCCTCCAAAGAGGATATCATTTCCGCTGAAACCCCGAATTCGGTCGTTTCGCTCGGTTCCGATGAATATATCGTTATCGCTTGTGCCGAGAATTACATCGCCATCGATGATAATAATTGGGCTATCGTCATCTCCTCCACCCCCTGAGCCATTGCCACTGCCACCATCATCAGGTGGAGTAGGTGTTGGAGGGGGAGTTGGAGTTGGAGTAGGAGAAGAAGTCGTATCGTTATCGGTAATTGTCAGAAGTGTTGTGCTTTGTGCACCGATGAAAGAGTTATCAATAGGAGACAACCCCAAGCTGATAGTTTCAGCAGTTTCAACGAGATCATCATCAATGAGATCAACGGTGACCAGCTTCTCGGTTTCCCCGGCTGCAAACGTCACGACTGTAGTGCCGAGAGTAAAGTCTGCCGCTGAGGCCGTTCCACCGACAACACTGACTCCTGCACTGACAACGCCGTCTGAACTGCCTGTACGGGTAACTGTTACTTGAACGGTGGATGCATCTTCTGCTGCTGTCAGGCTGGGTGCACTAAAAGCCAGAGTGCCGGTAGCAACAGGGATGAACTCAACGAAATCAACTCGCGCAAATTCGGTACCGTTTAAGAATCCGTTCAGAGAAATTAGGGAATCGCTGGCAATTCTGACATTCTCAATATCGAGTTGGGCATCTGCAGGAACACCCGCCTCAGTCGGATCAAATGTCCGAGTTTTATTAGCAGGGTCAACGCCGCTGCTGCCGAGATTTCGATTGAAGTTAACGGTTCCAGCCAGTATTGCATCGACGGAAATTTCAACGGATGATTGACCATCACTCTCGTCAAAATAACCGAGACGAATATCATAAAAACCGGCCGAATTATTGAACGTAAATGAAGCAGTTCCTTCGGATGGACTTGATGCCGCACCTCCATTAAAGAGGGAAATTAACGCACCATTATCCGCATCCGCATCATTCTCTACTACGTAACCCACCAATGTAGAGATGTCTTCTGCTTGAACTACAATATTTGGCATAATTCGGACTCTCCGACTATTTGGATAGATGGCAAAAATAGCCTCAAATTTAGCTAATTTGAGCCACATTTTGACAGCAGCTAAGATATTAAAATGTAAGCCTTTAAGGCTGGCGACTGAGTTCTTCGTCGCTTAATGCATGGCATTTGTGTAGTGAATGCACCCCAAAACTAGATATTATGTTTGCCTGTAAATCTAGAGAAGCACGGTGCATCTATCTATGTGCAACTTATGCTTTGTTATCCATTTCAGGAGGTCTAGATTTGTACTCCAAAAGTCTATCAATATCTAATTAGTAGTACGAGATTTCAGCACATTCTTTATCTGTTCTTTTATATATATGCTGCTTTATAAGGAATCTATAAAATCATCAAAAACGCAAAAAATTTTAATACTAAATTAAGGCAATTTTCTGCTTAAAACAAATAATAAGCTTAAAAAAATCGCTCTAGAAAAGGGCGATCGCCATAAAATATAGGCTGCTGAATTGATTTGATGAATAAAATAAATCGAAAGACTAGATTCAATTTTTTGTCACTGGTTTGACCGGAACCTATTAAATTTCAAACACTTAAGGCATGGTCTATATGAAACGATTACGTGCGATCGCATCTAACAAAATAGCAATGGTTTGCAAATTATTAATTAGTCATTAATTAGTATTAACCCCAAACTATTTCGTCATAGTCAATGATCGTAAATTTTCTCGAAATCACGTTTTCTGCTCATGCAATGACTAGGTTTTACGTATGTTTTTATTGCAGAAAATCCCTTCGCGAAGATATGAGAAAAAGTATGACTATAGCAATCCTAAATCATTCATGAAAGGGGAGTGCAGGCATCTTGCCCGCGTTGGCAACGCCTCTCCATCAGGAGACGCGAGACGCTCGCACTGTAGAGGCGTGCGCTTGAGTTACGCCTGGTGGTATAGGACGCGCCGGTCCCGCATTATCACTTATGTGCGTGATGTAATTGCAAATTGCTATATGTAGTGATATCAGGGGCATTATTCATGGCAGAACACAGTATTCGGCAAGATAGCAACCCTGTTTTTTCTTAGCAGTAATGGGAAAATTTGCGTTTTTGCAGAGCGATACCCATCGGTGCATGTCCTACATTAAATGCCATGAATTCACAGCACCCATTTCAAAACTGTATCTTTACTCACTCTTTTGCATGTTCCGAAGAATATGAAGTTGTTGTGAAAGCACCTTGGGAAAAAGATAACAATGATTTTGCCGCGTGTAGTCCGTTAAACGTGAGTAGCAAACTCGTTGAGGGAATACTGAACCTTAGCGGCCTTATATATCAGTGTGCAACTCCATTAATTATAAAAACGGTAAATTAGTGCACCTGCGCATCATGCACCAAATTTAATCGATGCGTAAAACTCCATAGATTCAAAGAACATTACCGACTTGACGAGCATTTCAAAGTCCAAGGAAAGGGGGCTTGCAAAATATAGTGGTTTTCTACGGCTTTCACGCAGTGCTCATGTTACAACTTCGGATAGTACTAGGGTGATGACAACCAATTCGCCAACTGATGACGAATACCGTCATATCTTCGAGCGCGCCATTATCGGGATTTTTCAAACGAATCTTGAAGGACGTTATCTGAACGTAAACCCTGCGCTGGCTCGCCTATATGGCTATGAATCATGCGAAGACCTTATATCGTGTGTTGCTGATGTTAGTTGTCACTATGTCAATCCCGATCGCCATTTAGAGTTTGAACACCTGATCCAACAGCGCGGCAATGTTTCCCAGTTTGAATCTCAGGTTTATTGCAAAGACGGCACCATCATTTGGATTTCCGAAAGTGTGAGCCTCGTACACGATATCGATCAAAATCCGTCACATTATGAGGGCTTTGTTCAAGATATTACTAACAAAAAAGAAGCCGAAGCCGCCCTTCGTGAGAGCGAAGAACGTTATGCATTGGCGATTCAAGGGGCTAAAGACGCTTTGTGGGATTGGAATCTGCGCACAGACGTTGTGTATTTTTCCCATCGTTGGAAAGCGATGTTGGGATATGAGAAAGGTAGTATCGGCACAACTTTAGATGAGTGGTATAACCGTGTTCATCCGGATGACTTGACTTCCTTCAAACAAGAGCTTGATAGTCATCTGAACGGATCGACTCCCCATTTCGAAAGCGAACACCGCATCTGTCATCGCAATGGAACCTATCTTTGGGTTCTCACTCGTGGAGTTGCGCTGAGAAATGCAGACGGCCAAGCCTACCGGATTGCAGGCTCTTTAACGGATATCACGGCTCGCAAGCACGCTGAAGAACGACTTTTACACGACGCATTTCATGATGTTCTCACAGGGTTAGCAAATCGAGCCTTGTTTATGGATCGCTTAGATCACACCATTCAGCTCTCAAAGCGATTTAAGAGCCCTTCTTTTGCAGTATTGTTTTTAGACCTTGACCGGTTTAAGGTGATCAACGACAGCCTGGGGCATTTCATTGGCGACCAGCTTTTGATGGCAGTATCAGCACGTCTCAAATCCTGTGTTCGATCAGGAGACACCATTGCTCGCTTGGGTGGTGATGAGTTTGTGATTCTTCTGAGTGATATTCAAGCAGGCATCAGTGCAATTGATATCGCCGAACGAATTCAGCAGCAGTTCAAAGTGCCATATAACCTAAGCGGGCATGAAATCTTTGCGACTGCTAGCATCGGCATTATTCTTGGCACGCCGGACTACAACAATCCTGACGAACTGTTGCGGGATGCCGATACGGCAATGTATCGAGCAAAAGCAGGCGGACGCGGACGATATGAAGTATTTGATGCGACTATGCATACGCAAGCCGTTGAATTGCTGAAGCTAGAGAACGACATGCGTCGTGCATTAGATCAGCGCGAATTCAGACTGCACTATCAGCCGATTGTCTCCATTAGAAATAGTTGTATTACTGGCTTCGAAGCGCTGTTGAGGTGGTATCACCCGGAACGAGGAGTTGTCTCTCCAACCGATTTTATTCCAGTTGCGGAGGAAACCGGACTCATTATTCCGTTGGGGTGGTGGGTACTGCGGGAATCGTGCCAACAAATGAGGATCTGGCAGAACCAATTTCCAACCCATCCGCTGCTTTCGATTAGCGTAAATTTATCTGCGAAGCAATTCTCGCAGCCCAATTTAGTCAATCAGATTCGCCAAATTCTAGAGGAAACCGGTCTCAGTGCAACTAGCCTCAAGTTGGAAATCACTGAAAGTACCATTATGGAAAATGTGGATTCTGCCAAATGTATGCTTCACCAATTGCAAGCATTAGGAATTAGCCTGTCGATTGACGATTTTGGCACGGGATATTCGTCGTTGGGGCATTTATATCGATTTCCGATTGATACATTGAAAATCGATCGATCGTTTGTTGACGGGGTTGATAGTGACGCCGAGAAGATGGAAATTATTCAAACGGTAGTTACGCTTGCCTGGAACTTGGGAATGGATGTTGTGGCAGAAGGTGTTGAAACCGCTAAACAACTCGCTCAACTCAAAGCACTGCAATGTGAGAGTGGTCAAGGATATCTCTTTTCCAAACCGTTGACTATTGAGGCGGCAACTGACTTTTTAGCAGAAAGGTTATCGTTGTTGACATAGCACACTTGATACGTCGTCGAATCATACACCCTAATCTGATGCGAGTCTCGTTATCTGATCTAGTCACCGGAGCCACCTCCGGAGAACACGTAATTAGTTTCCCAACGGATACCGTTCCTGCTCTGGCGGTGCGTCCCGATCGCTCAAACCTGATTTTTGAAGCCAAGCAGCGTAGCCTAACCAAGCCTTTGATCCTGATGGGAGCCTGTGCTGCTGATTTATGGGCATATGTGCAGGGAAGCTCAGCAGAACAGCACATTTGGAATCAAGTTGCAGACCGCTATTGGCCCGGTGCACTAACATTGGTGCTTCCAGCGAGCGATCGCCTGCCTAAAGCAATTAATCCGACTGATTCAACAACCATTGGAGTGCGAGTCCCCGACTGCGCGATCGCCTGCCACGTTTTGGCACAAACAGGGCCACTTGCAACGACAAGCGCAAACCGATCGGGGCAACCCCCTTTAATAGACTTCGATAAAATTAACGAACAGTTTCCAGAGGTGCTGATGCTCACCGATGATGAGCTTGCAAGACTGTCAGCATCACTTGGGCAAGAGAGTCGAGACGAGTCGTTACAGCAGCCTAATTCAGGGGTTCCATCAACAGTCGCGAAATGGATGGGCGATCGCTGGCAGATTTTGCGTCAGGGGCAGATACACCTGTCTGACTGATAGAGGTCAAACCGACAACTAGCCAAAGATACTGCCAAAGAAATCGATCGCTTCTTTCAAGGATTTGATAAATTCATCAATTTCGTCGCGGGTGTTGTAGAAATACAGGCTAGCTCTTGCTGTAGATTGGGCTCCAAGATAGCGATGAAGAGGCTGAGTACAGTGATGCCCTGCCCGAATTGCAATCCCTGCCTGATCTAAGATTGTCGAGAGGTCGTGGGGATGAACTGATCCTGTGGTAAATGATGCTAGCGATGCTCGACCTCCTCCTGTGGCAGTTGGCTTCGGGCCATACGTGCGGACTTCGGGGATCGTTGCAAGCTGCTGGAAGAGGTAAGCCGTTAACTCATTCTCATAGGCATAGATCGTGTCCATGCCGATGCCAGAAAGATAGTCAACAGCGGCTCCCAGAGCGATCGCTTCTGCAATGGCAGGAGTACCCGCTTCAAATCGGTGAGGCACATCTGCATAGGTAGCGTGATCTAAGAAGACATCGGCGATCATTTCACCCCCGCCTAGAAACGGCGGCATGGCGCGCAATAAATCGCGCTTGCCATATAGAAAACCAATGCCGGTGGGGGCGCACATCTTGTGCCCTGACGCAACGAGCCAGTCACAGTTGAGTGCTTGCACATCGATGGGCATATGAGGCACGCTTTGACAAGCGTCAACTAAAACTTTTGCGCCATGGCCATGGGCGATCGCAGCAATCTCAGACACAGGATTCACACAGCCCAGAGTATTAGAGACATGTGCCACCGCGACTAATTTAGTTCGATCAGAGACTAAGCTCTTGAACTGATCTAAATCAAACTCTTCTGTCTCCGTCAATTCAACAAATTTCAGAGCCGCGCCCGTTTTTTGGGAAATCATCTGCCACGGAATCAAATTGCTGTGATGCTCCATGACCGAGAGAATGATTTCATCGCCCTGTTTGAGATGATTCAAGCCCCACGCATACGCAACTAGATTGATGGCTTCACTCGCATTTCGAGTGTAGACAATTTCTTCGCGAAATTCTGCATTGATAAACTGCGCAATTTTGTCGCGTGCACCCTCGTAGCCATCAGTTGCACGCGAACTTAGGGTATGGACACCCCGATGCACATTGGCATTGTCGTGATTGTAGTAGTGCTGCAATGTATCCAAGACTGCCTGGGGCTTCTGGGATGTTGCAGCACTATCAAAATAAATTAACGGCTTGCCATTAATGTCTTGCGCGAGAATCGGAAAGTCGGCACGGACTTTAGCAGCAAGTGATCTTTCTTGAGCAACAGTCATAGGTAAAGCAGGTAAGGGTAGAAAGTGGGATGTCTACGAATTTGATGAGCGACCATACTGAGCAACGTGTTTTAACAGCGTTTCCTTTAGCGAATTGACTGGGAGTTGCTCAAGAATTTCAGCTGCAAACGCATAAATTAAAAGATTTTGAGCGCTCGCTGCGTCAATTCCCCGGCTTTGGAGATAAAAAACTTCGTCTGCATCGAGCTGGCTAACGGTTGCCCCGTGAGTACATTTGACATTATCGGCGACGATTTCGAGTTGGGGCTTGGTGTCAACGCGCCCCTTGGACGAAAGCAGCAAATTCCGGTTGAGTTGGGCTGCGTCAGTTAATTGAGCAGCTTGAGGAACATTCACTTTTCCGTTAAAGACGGCATGGGCTCGGTCATCGACAATGCACTTATGGAGTTGATTGCTTGTTCCATGCGGTGCGGCATATGAAATCAAGCTGTGGGTATCGGCAAGCTGCTCTCCAGCGATTAAAGTCAGCCCGTTTAGCGTCGTTTCTGTTTGCTCACCCGTCTGGAATACGTTTAAATTATGTCGCGACGTACGGGCGCCTAAGTTGATTGCATGGGCTGTGTATCGAGCGTTTCGGGATTGGGCGATCGCCGTCTTGCCAATGTGGAATGCAGCTTCATTCTCACGCTGGATACGGCAATGGTTAACTTGAGCATTTTCTTCAACCCAGATCTCTGTAACCGCATCAGTCAAACAGATTCCTTCTTTGATCGTGACATAGTCTTCGATAAATGTGACCGCACTGTTGGGTTCGGCAATCACGACGCACCGAGGAAATGACGCAACCGGAGACTCATCGGATGTGGAAACAAACAAAACATGAATCGGAACATCAGCAATCTGATTTTGAGCGAGCCAAATAATTGCTGAGTCACTAAAGCTTGCCGTATTCAGGGCTGTGAACGTCTCATCTAGACCATTTTGTGTACCTAGATAGCTGCTAATACGAGGATGCAACGATGTAGCAAGCTGAGAATCTGTCAGGTTGCCAACCAACATTCCGTTCGGCAAGTTGGCGAGAGATGACAAATGAGGCGCGTACACTCCATTTACGAATACAAGCCGACTCTCTTGCGCTTCTGGCAAGATGAATGGACGAATATGGCTAGGAGTAATATCCGTATCCGATATGTCTGGGGCAGAGACAAAACGAGTCTTAAGAAGATTGGATAAATCGGTGAATCGCCATTCTTCGTCCCGCGCTGTGGGAATCGAGAGCGATCGCACGCGATCAGCAGACTGACTCCGAATTTCTTGAAGCCAGGCGATCGCATCTGCACTCAATGCAATCTGATCAATGTCCGGGCGTAAATTTAATAAATCAGACAAATATGTCTGACGATCAATCTTCGCCGACATTGGCTTATTTAAACTCGGTGTTGCTTGAGTACCCATCACACCTCCGCACCCGCAGCAGCATCTTGCAGAACCCAATCATATCCACGTTCTTCGAGTTCGAGAGCCAGCTCCTTCGAGCCCGTCTTCACAATACGTCCTTGATCCATAACGTGCACAAAGTCAGGCTGAATATAGTTGAGAAGACGTTGATAGTGGGTAATCAAAATAGTGGAATTATCTGGATTTGTGAGCTGATTGACCCCATTTGCGACAATTTTCAGTGCATCAATGTCTAAGCCAGAATCAGTCTCGTCTAAAATGGCTAGCTTGGGTTCCAAAAGCGCCATTTGTAAAATTTCGTTGCGCTTTTTTTCACCGCCAGAGAACCCTTCATTGACACTTCGATTTAAGAAGCTAGCGTTCATTTTGACCACATCCAGCTTTTCTTGAACCAGTTCATCAAAATCGAATGCGTCAAGTTCCTCTAGCCCTTGATGCTTGCGCCGTGCGTTGTATGCGACGCGCAAAAAATCTAAATTGCTGACTCCAGGAATCTCCAAAGGATACTGGAAGGCTAAGAAAATACCGCCTCTCGCCCGCTCTTCAGCTTCGAGATCAAGCAGATTCTGCCCCTCAAAGACAATCTCTCCACCCGTCACTTTGTAGTCTGGGTGGCCTGCGATGACCTTTGAAAAGGTACTCTTGCCAGAGCCATTGGGGCCCATAATCGCATGGATTTCACCTGCTTTGACCTCTAAATTCAGACCTTTTAAGATCGATGCTCCATCGACGCTTGCAGTCAATCCTTGAATTGATAGAACGGTCTTACTGCCCTCGTTAATCATGTACGCCCCTTAATCTCCACCTCAAACATCAACAGCCGGTTAATTGTCACATTAGTTCGCATTTGCCACAAAAGGCGTTTATACAGGTCGACTATAGTTAGCCGACGGTTCCTTCAAGTTTGAGCGCTAAGAGGCGATCGGCTTCAACCGCAAACTCCATGGGCAGCTTGTTGAAGACATCTTTACAAAAACCGCTAATGATCATGGAAACTGCGTCTTCCAAGGAGATGCCACGCTGCATAAAGTAAAAGAGTTGATCTTCTCCAATCTTCGACGTAGAGGCTTCGTGTTCCACTTTCGCGGTGTTGTTTTGCACCTGAATATACGGGAAGGTATTGGCTTCAGCCGTATCCCCGACTAGCATAGAGTCACACTGGGAATAATTTCGGGCTCTTGCAGCTTTAGGTCCCATTTTTACAAGACCTCTGTAGCTGTTTTTGGATTTTCCGGCTGAGATTCCCTTCGAAACAATGGTGCTCCGGGTATTCCGGCCAATGTGAACCATCTTAGTTCCGGTATCCGCTTGCTGATAGTTATTGGTTAGCGCAACAGAGTAAAACTCACCCACTGAATTATCGCCAACTAATACACAGCTCGGATATTTCCAGGTAATAGCAGAGCCGGTTTCGACCTGCGTCCAGGAAATTTTAGAATTCACGCCCTGGCAAAGACCGCGCTTTGTCACAAAGTTGTAGATTCCACCTTTGCCTGATTCGTCACCTGCAAACCAATTTTGCACGGTTGAATAGCGAATTTCCGCGTTATCAAGAGCAACCAACTCGACAACAGCCGCGTGAAGCTGATTGGTATCAAACATCGGTGCTGTACACCCTTCTAAATAGGTGACAGAGCTACCTTCTTCGGCGACAATCAAAGTCCGCTCAAACTGCCCTGACTCGCCGTTATTAATGCGAAAGTAAGTTGACAAATCCATCGGGCATTTGACTCCTTTGGGCACATACACAAAAGAGCCATCGCTGAATACGGCTGAATTGAGAGCCGCAAAATAGTTGTCGCCTGTTGGAACAACGCTGCCCAAATATTTCTCGACTAAATCGGGGTGATGATGAACCGCTTCTGAAATTGAGCAGAAAATGACGCCTTCTTCAGCCAACTTTTCTTTAAAGGTCGTTGCGACAGATACACTGTCAAACACCGCATCGACCGCTACATTGGCCAAACGCTTCTGCTCTGACAATGGAATGCCTAGTTTCTCAAATGTCTCTAGCAGCGTTGGGTCGACCTCATCCAGACTACCTAGCTTATCTTGCTCCTTTTTCTTAGGCGCAGAATAATAGATGATGTCCTGATAATTAATGGGCGGATATACAACATGAGGCCATTTAGGTTCCGCCATCTTGAGCCATTGCCGATAGGCTTTGAGACGGAAGTTAAGCATAAATTCTGGCTCGTTCTTTTTCTCAGAAATCAAGCGAACAACATCTTCGCTGAGTCCACGGTCAATCATATCTGACTCGATGTCAGTCACGAAGCCGTATTTGTAGGGTTGATTGACTAAAGATTTAACCGTTGCAGTCATCGGTGGCTCTCTCTCTTCCAAGCGTCGGATTCGGTGTACTTAAATGTGAATTCTGAGATCTGAGAATTGTATTGATCTTAAATAAATTGATCAAAATCATTTTCGTAACTCATCTCAGAATTCACACGTAATAGTGCGTAATAGTGCGGAGAAATTTAGTATTGATTTGTGGTTGAGCGAATCTCTTCAAATGCAATTTCTTGCTTGTCCCCGGCAAAGTCATTGTCGGGCGTTAAGAACAACATGCAATGACATTCTTTCCGCTCTCGCATCGGAACACATGGGCAGTTCCAGTACGCTGCCGCCGCTTCGGCCTCTTTGTCTTCATAATGACGGCATGGGCAAAGGGGAGCACCCAGATCGTCTTTATGTTTGGCTAATCCTTCAATCACGACGGCTGTGACACCCGGGTCAACACAAAAGTATGTCCCTGTGCGCTTTGCATAGGCTTCTGAAAAATGTCTCATCGCTTCGAGACTCTTGTCTGTGGCTTTTTGTGGTTTTTCTTGAGCTGATATATCCATGAGAAGGGGCGACAGAACAGCAAATAACTTCTATAATTAAAACAACTTTTTTGTTGCTTAACTACTTGTAGCCTACTTTAGCAACATTAAAGTTGTCAAAGTCAATTTTAGACGTTTAACAGCTTATTGGGTCTAAATAGTTAGCAGACGATGACAACCACGCAACAATCCTCCACCAAGCAAGACATCTTGAACCATTTGGTTAAACAGGGCCACGCAAGTGCCCAAGATTTAGCTGACCATTTGGACATCAGCCCGCAGGCGATTCGTCGTCATCTCAAAGATTTGGAGTCTGATGGTTTGATTGAGCATCAAGACTCGCACCGTTCGATGGGACGCCCACAGCATGTTTATCACTTAAGCCAAGAAGGGCGCGATCGCCTTCCCAATCGATCTGATGACTTTGCAATTGACCTGCTTGACACATTGGCTGAAACGGTCGGTCCCGATCAGGTCGGAACAATTTTGCGAAAACAATGGGAGCGCAAAGCCCTTGATTATCGTGAACAGATTGGCAATGGCTCAATCCAAGAGCGAGTTGCCAATCTAGTGGAGCTTCGCAAAGCGGAAGGCTATATGGCAGAGTGGGATTTGATCGAACCGAATGAAGTCCATCCCAGTCATGGAGTGGCAGGTGTCCCTCGGTATGTGATTACTGAATATAATTGTGCGATTTCCCACATTGCTCAGTCGTTTCCAACGGTGTGTGGGCATGAGTTGGAAATGTTTGAGGAAGCTCTCCAAGATTGTTGGGTGGAACGAACTCACTGGATTGCGAATGGCGAGCATCGGTGTGGTTATATGATTCAGGGGAAGTAGGGACGTTTGTAATTTCTTGAGATTCAGATTTAGTTTAAAACTAAAATTAAAGGCATGAGAGTCAGATAGGAGCATTGCCCCAAACGGCCTGTGGCATGTCTATGCGAGATAAAGATGCATATGAGATGCGCCGATATAAATGCGCCGATATAAATGCACCGGTATAGCAAGATTCAAGATAGCAAGGTTGGAATTGTGAGTCATCCCCCTCAACCCCAAGAGCCCCAAGCCAATGGATTCTTAACTGTAGAAGAGTCAGCTAAAGTCGATACAGCGTTGCTGTCGTCGCGGGAAAAGTTTTCGACGAGAGTTGCAATTTATTCGCTGCGCGTCCTGAAGCAGATTGCTCAGCAAGAGCGTAAGGCGATCGCCCAAATCTCTAGAGAGCAAATTATTGATTGGGTGGAGCACGATAAAAGCGTCTCAACCAACATGGCTCAGGGACTAAAAACCGACGACTCCTTTAGATCATTTTTTACTCAGCTCGTGCTGTCTTCGCTAAAGCCCCTCAAACAAATTTCCCAGGAGACGGGCATCAGCCTCGAAGATTTGACGATCGATCAGGTAATCGCCTGGTTTGAAAAGGAAGCTAAGATTCGGGTTGAGCAAGGTCAAGACGCGACGTTTTTGAAATGATTTCGAAGTGAGATTTTGAAATAAGGTTGCTCTAATTAAGTTGATCTAATTAATGAGTGATCTACAGTTTGAGCATTTTTTGAGCATTTAACGTGATGAATCAGCCTCAGTCTCCCTCAACAAGAGTTTGGGATTATAAGCCCTGGTGGTGTCAACCGTGGTCAATTATGCTGACGGGGGTGACGCTAATTATCGGCAGTTGGATTTTGTTTCGAACGATTTGGATTACTGCAATCATTGCGATGCCGATTTTGGCATGGATGAGCTTCTTTTTGCTGATTTACCCTCGATTGGTTGCTCAATACTTGGCTGAAACGGCGAATCGTGAGTCTCTGCCTCAATAATCTCTGTCTCAATTCACTACAATCTTCGGCATTATAGATAAGGGGTAATGCTGCATCAAGGTTATGACCGTTAATGTATCGCCAATCGATTTCCAATCTAGTTCTTTAGAACATGCTCTAAAACACTATTTTGGCTATGACAGCTTTCGTCCGGGGCAACGCCAGATTATTGAAGCAGCCCTTCGGAAGCAAGACGAACTGGTTGTCATGCCGACTGGGGGAGGCAAGTCTCTGTGCTTTCAGCTTCCAGCGCTATTAGCATCGGGGGTTTCGATTGTGGTATCGCCCCTGATTGCGCTGATGCAGGATCAGGTTGAAGCTCTACAAGATAACGGCATTGGTGCAACCTTCTTAAATAGCAGCCTAAATCTCGCAACCGTTCGTCAACGAGAGCAACAAATTCTCAGCGGTGCGATTAAGCTCTTATACCTTGCTCCAGAGCGGCTGTTACAGGAGCGGTTTTTGCCGTTTCTCGATACCCTCCAATCTCAACTTGGAATTTCAACCTTTGCCATTGATGAAGCCCACTGCGTCTCTGAATGGGGGCATGATTTCCGCCCAGAATATCGACGGTTGCGATCGCTCCGCCAACGATATCCAACGGTTCCAGTCATGGCATTGACAGCAACCGCAACCGAGCGAGTGCGTCAAGATATTATCCATCAACTGGAATTGCGAGATCCGTTTATTCACGTTGCCAGTTTTAATCGTCAAAACCTTTACTACGAAGTGCTGCCCAAGCAGCGATATTCGTATACAGAATTGTTGCACCAGATTCGCAATGCAGACGGCGGCTCAGGAATAATCTATTGCCTCAGCCGGCGCAAAGTCGATGAACTCGCCTATCGATTACAGCAGGATGGAATTGCTGCGTTGCCCTATCATGCAGGGCTGTCCGACCAGGAGCGATCGACCCATCAAACTCGCTTCATTCGAGATGATGTGCAGGTGATGGTGGCGACCATTGCGTTTGGCATGGGAATCAATAAGCCGGATGTCCGATTTGTGGTTCACTATGACCTGCCCCGTAGTCTAGAGAGCTATTATCAGGAAGCAGGTCGAGCAGGCCGAGATGGCGAACCTGCCCGCTGCGTCTTGTTTTTTAGTTACGGTGATTTGGGTACGCTCAACTATCTTATTGATCAAAAGCCAGATCCCAACGAACAGCGCATTGCTCGGCAACAGGTGCGTCAGATGGTTGATTATGCAGAGGGCTTTGACTGCCGACGCACGATTCAACTCCGCTATTTTGGTGAAGCCTTTCTAGGAGGGTGCGGAAATTGCGATAACTGTCTGCACCCACTGCCGCTAGAAGATTGGACGATTGAGGCACAAAAATTTCTGTCGTGCGTGGCTCGCTGCCGAGAGCGCTTTGGGATTAACCACATCATCGACGTGCTGCGAGGCTCAAAGAATAAAAAGGTCTTACAAAACGGGCACGATCGCCTCTCGACCTATGGGATTGGTCAAGATCACAGCGTCGATGACTGGAAAACTCTAGGGCGATCGCTCCTTCATCAAGGGCTCATGGACGAAACGATGGACGGCTATCCGGTGCTGAAGCTTAACCCTCTAAGCTGGGAAGTGATGCGAAAGCAGCGCCACGTCAGCATCGCAGTGCCAAAGCAGCCTATTCCTGTCAGCGAATCTCAGTCTCAGCAAAAATTGGAAGCTGAAATGCTATTTCAACACCTGCGATCGCTCCGTAAGACAATTGCTGACGAACAATCTGTGCCACCTTATGTAGTATTTGCAGATTCTAGCCTGCGCCTCATGACTCAGCTCAAACCCCAAACTCTAGAAGAGTTTGCCCAAATTTCAGGTGTCGGTCGCCGTAAACTAGAACGCTATGGCGATCGCTTTATTGCAGAGATTTGCGCCTACTGTCTAGACAATCATGCTGACGATTAAGCCAAATCAATCCTGTTCTCTTTCTTCAGACACTCGCGCTAGTTCGGCATAGAGATCATACTCCCCGATCCAAACGGTTGCTAACAGCCTCATGCCGTGCTCGGTCAGCAGAGCCTCATGACCTGTGACCTCTACATCCTCTGGGGTTCCCCCAGCTGCAAGCACCAGATCATTAATCCATTCGCTGCAAGGCTCAGCAGAATTTTCGCATCGGAGGAGATGCTCGATATAGGCTCGGTTAGAAAGGCTCAATCGACGACTGAGCAACTCATACAGAGCGATCCCTGTCCGCTCCTCAACTCCAGCTAAGACTTGGCTTAGATACCATGCTGCTTGTTCTTCAGGAAGTTCGCGAATGCGGCGGGTGATGTAATCGAGAATGTTGCCGACAAAGTTTGTGCCGAGATGATCATGGATTGCCTCAACCGCTTCAGCTGGATCTCGCTCAACCACGGCGGTGAAGCTATCCCAATTAATTTGAGGGTACTGCTGCTTGAGAATCTGGTAACCATGCTCGGTCAGACGAAGACCTCCGTCATCCGGACTAAAGGAAAAATCTTCACCCGGCGTTGCGCCTGCCTTGGTTAGTGACTGAAAGATCTCGAATGATTGATGATGCATAAACCGTGCGACTCAGATCAACTTGATACAAAAATTAATATTGTGCTTGCTAACAAGTAACATAGCTGGCGCAAAAGCCGCTTTTTTGTATTCTAGGCAACAAATACCTGTAAAATTAAGCATTTATGCCTATCGGCTGATTGATCTATATCCATGGGAGTACTCTGACGTTCTCTTGTGTACTACTGCGAGATACTGAGAAAATCTGGAAATCAGTCAAATTACTACGGATTTCAGCCGGGTTTATAGCCCTACGGGCTTAGGTTTGTGTGGTGAGCCCCCGCGGCGCGCGGCTCGCACACGTTCAACGTCCTAACGCGAGAGCGTACGGCTATATTATTTGACACAAATTCTTGGATATGTGCGCCCTCTCTCCCAACGCATAAAATCTGCCATTTACAGAGCACTATTCGAGGGATTAAGACATTTCTATTTAGTATTGATAGACAAGACTAACGGCGCGATCGCCCTGCCTGACGGACTATCACGGTGATTACGGTGATTAACGTGATAGAAATGACAAAGAATAACAAAATCGCGCTGAAT
Organism: Elainellaceae cyanobacterium; assembly: GCA_051117555.1. Taxonomy (GTDB): domain Bacteria; phylum Cyanobacteriota; class Cyanobacteriia; order CAZCXK01; family CAZCXK01; genus DBGGTD01. The sequence goes on from JBNPEG010000066.1 coordinate 44,213, forward strand.
ACGGGCAAGTTTTCGTGATTGCTTGCGTCCAAGATGAGATATGTGGTGTAGGCACTGTAATAGCCCAGAAACAAAAGCCCTTCCCATCGGCTAATCACATTACCGCTGAAGAAAATGGGCAAACATGCTATAGCAACCGCAATCATCACTGGAATATCAAATCTCAAGGCGGGAGCATAGATATTGACCCCATCAGGTGACACAATCCCCGCCATGCCGAGCACAGCCAGAATATTGAAGATATTGCTGCCGACGACATTTCCTACGGCGATATCTCGTTGTCCCCGAATACTGGCAATAAACGATGTAGCCGCTTCTGGTAGTGAAGTGCCCGCCGCGATAACGGTTAATCCAATCACCAGTTCGCTAACGCCTAGGTCTTGGGCAATGGCGATCGCCCCCGCCACCAGCCAACGAGAACCCCAAATCAGCAGCACTAATCCTACCGCGATAAAGCCCGCATTCGTTAGCCATTGTCGAGCTGACGGCGCATTTCGTTGACCATACTGCTCGGCATATTCATCTTGAACTTTGGCATCGTGCTCTCTGCGACTCTGAATAATCAAGAACGCAGTATACCCAACCCCACCGATCACCAATAATGTGCCATCTAGTCGACCGATGTGTTGGTCTAACCCTAACAACAGCGTTAATACCGATACGCCAATCATAATCGGCACATCCAGCTTCACAAGCTGCTGAGCGACCACTAACGGAGCAAAAGCGGCTGAAAATCCCAGGATGAACAAGACATTGAAAATATTGCTGCCGACGACATTGCCAACGGAAATCCCCGCTTGCCCTGACAGATTAGCCTGCAAACTCACGGCCATTTCGGGGGCACTCGTTCCGTATGCCACAACGGTCAAACCAATGATCAAGGGTGAAATTCCAGCCGCTGCGGCTAACCACGACGCTCCTCGAACTAACGCCTCAGCACCAGCCACAAGCAGGACAAGCCCCGCACCTATTAAACCGAGTGCTTCTACATTCATAGAATTCCTCTCATGCACAAGGAATCCCCTAATCTGTTCACTGGGAATGCTGCCAATTTGATGGGCAGCGTACCGCTCCTAAGAATATTGGGCATTTGCAGGTCAAACTATGACGAATAAGTTATTAAGCACGCTAGTATTGAGCACGCTAGACAAAACTGCCCTAACTGCGTGCTTACACGGAATTTTGATGCATCGGCTTAGGGTGGCGATGTGAAATCTATCATAATACTTGGTTGCGATCGCGTGTCGTCGTGACTGAGGGATCAACGGCGGCGAACCTTGCTAATCATTTTTCGGGAGAAGCGGAGCTGAATGTCTTCTGTTTCTGCCCAATCTTGAAGAATTTTGAAAAATGCTTGGCGATCTTCAGCCTGCAACACAGCGGTCTGATCCGCTGTTTCAATGACATAGGGATACCCACTGCCAATAATCACCTCACCTCGCACCCAATCTATTACTCGATGAAGTAGCCCAGCCTCGTACATCCAGAGAGGGACTTCGATCCGAGCTGGATATCCCTCACGGGTTGTTTTGAGGTAGGTGAACGCAATCTGATTTTGTTGTTCTTCATAGTCCGATAGAATTCCAGCACGCTGGCAGAGGAACAGAGAGGTGCGATCGCCCCAGTTCATGTGTTCATTAATTAAGAGCGGGTCTGTAATCGACGGGCAGTCTGGCAGCTTAAAGAGATGCTGGAGCATTCCTGTTAAATCATTGGCTTGTGATGTATCCACATATCCTACTAACGGCACTCGATAGGTGCTGCTGGCTCGTAATAGCTCCAAAAAACAGCGCACATATTTTTGTTTGAGGTCATAATCAAACGCATCAGCAAACGTGCCAACCAGTGACCCGTCGAAGAAGACAAGACAATCCGTTCGATTGGGATGCTCTCGCATGTATTGGATGAGGCGCTGAACTTCCATTTCAAAACGCCGAAAATTGACCGTGCGATCGACGGGGCTACCTGTATTGCCTGCTTGCAAATCAGTTGGAGTCATGACATCTAACTCGATGTCTTTTTCGTAACCCCCGCTGGGCAGATGAAGATTTTCAAACCAGCCCACTTGAACTAATGCAACTGGAATCGATACGTCCTTCCCAGGAAAGATTTGAGAGCCGTCTACTGCAAATGTGGTGATTCCGGTTAGGCGATCGCGCACCCATGCCAAACTTTGTTCGCGGTTTTGCCAAACAAACTTAAATGGGATTATGCACCGCTCTGTGTTGTTCAGAGATTCGAGGGGCTTGGCACCAATGTCGCCTGCTTGGCGAGATAATTCTGTCTCTATTTTCTCGCTAGACCACTGCGCAAGCGTTGCGAGTGACGCTCGATATTTCTGCAAAATAGTCCAGGTTTCACGATTAAAGGCTTGAAAATCGTCGCGCTTAGCATTGAGAATGTCATGAATTTGGGAAGGCTTGAGTGGCATAATCCCGGCAGAAAATTTAGATCAGCATCGATAATCTTAAGCGGTTGAGACTCCGGTCATACCGGCTCACGGGTCAAGATTTTTGGAGGAATTTCAGCTCCTGACGCTCATCCTCTCATCACCATTTAATCTTGACATATATCAGGATCTAGTATCTCTTTTCGCCCATTGTCTATGAAGAACGTATCGCTATGTTAAGCTCTATTGCATTCTAGTCACATCTGGCGGCGTAAGTAAAAACAGGTCAAACGTCCGTGATACGATTCATCCCGTAACCTTGGAGATTGGGGAGAGACACCTTTGGCACTACGGGTTGCTGTTGTTGGATCCGGTCCAGCAGGTTCTTCCGCTGCTGAGACACTAGCAAAAGCTGGTATCGAAACATTTTTAATTGAACGTAAGCTAGACAATGCTAAGCCGTGCGGTGGTGCGATTCCACTTTGTATGGTTAGCGAATTTGACCTGCCACCTGAGATTATCGACCGTCGTGTTCGGAAGATGAAGATGATCTCGCCCTCTAATGTTGAGGTCAACATTGGCAGCACGCTCAAAGATGATGAATATATTGGAATGTGTCGTCGCGAAATCTTGGATGGATTTCTGCGAGATCGAGCGGCTCGATTGGGAGCAACACTCATTAACGGCACGGTTCATAAACTAGAGCTGCCAAGCAATGAGAAGGCTCCTTATGTGATTCATTATGCGGATCACTCTAATGGAAGTCTCACCGGGATTAATAAAACCCTGAGCGTCGATTTGGTAATTGGCGCAGATGGGGCAAATTCTCGGGTGGCGCGCGCCATTGATGCTGGAGACTATAACTATGCGATCGCCTTCCAAGAGCGCATTCGCCTACCCGATCACCTGATGGAATATTACGAAGAGTTGGCAGAGATGTATGTCGGTGACGACGTGTCTCCTGACTTTTATGCGTGGGTATTCCCCAAATACGATCACGTTGCGGTCGGCACCGGAACGATGAAAGTAAACCAGGCCAAAATTAAGAAGCTCCAGGCGGGTATTCGTGCTCGTGCTGCTCATCGCCTGGTTGGTGGCGAAATTATTAAAGTTGAGGCTCACCCCATTCCTGAGCATCCGCGCCCACGTCGGGTGAGAGGACGGGTTGCACTCGTGGGAGATGCTGCAGGAACCGTAACGAAGTCGTCGGGCGAAGGAATCTATTTCGCAGCAAAATCAGGGCGAATGTGTGCTGAAGCCATCGTTGAATTTTCTCAAAGTGGTCAGCGCATCCCAACCGAAGACGACCTCAAGATTTATCTACAGCGATGGGATAAACAGTACGGCATGACCTATCTCGTGCTGGATTGGCTTCAGAGAGTCTTCTATCGGTCAGATGCGACTCGTGAGGCATTCGTCGAGATGTGTTCTGATATGGATGTGCAAAAGCTTACGTTTGACAGCTATCTATATAAGACGGTTGTTCCTGCTAATCCGTTCACGCAGCTCAAGATCACGGCAAAGACCCTTGGCAGTCTACTGCGGGGGAATGCTCTTGCGCCTTAGATATAACTGGGTCTGGTCGCTGTTTCGTTAGCATCGTTCGGGTTCTCTGTATGGCGATCGCTCTTTTTAGGAGGGCGATCGCTCTTTTTAGCCGATCTTTAGACAGGGCATATCAGTTTGCAGGGGGCTGCCTTGTCCGATAGCGTAATGCTAGCCGAAATTACCGACTTACTATGCGACAGATCTTATTAACGAGCACAATCGTTTTTCTGGCGATGGCTTCCCTCGGCTTAAAACAATCCACCCGAAAAGGGGAGCAATGTGGCGTTGCCTCATACTATACACGCGGAGACATCACCGCTAACGGAGAAGCGTTTAATCCAGGGGCATACACAGCCGCCCATCGTTGGATTCCCTTCGATACTTGGGTGACTGTAGTAGATCAGGAGACGGGGCTTGCCGTAGATGTCCGAATCAACGATCGGGGGCCTTGGGTTGACCGCCATATTCTAGATTTGACCCCGACTGCGATTGACACCATTGACCCGAATCGAACATCAGATCTTCGACATGTTTGTCTGTATTGGTAAATATTTTGGATAGTATCCAGGGCGATCGCTGCTAGTTTTTCTGCACGCGAGAATGACGTGATGGAAATTATCCTGATATCAGTGCATTAAGGCTGGAAAACGTAGTCGATTGGATTAGTGTATACCTGCCCGTAGAGATGGTGTTGCATCATTTATGGGGTAACGAAATAAATTACCTGTATGACAATGTAGTGAGCTTGACATTCAATGGTATTGTGAATGACGGTCAGCTCCTGCAGACGGTTAATGATGAGCAGCATCCCAGATGATTTTTGTCCCTATTGGCCGGTAGTCTGTGTGAATCGTGCGTCTAACCAAGACTTATCCTCTGTTCGTGTGATTTGAAGTTTCCTCATGCTGACATTTTTGTCAATTCTTTCGTTTGCTCAAGTTGCGCTTCCAGCTAACCCTCCTCTCACTCCACCCCCTGCTTCAACAATCCGTAGAGAAATCGTCGAACCTCAAGATGTGAGGGCGCTGCCTGGAGAGCTTGATACAACGCCTGTTTTCAATAGCAATAGCCCTGAACTCATTCAGCGTGAGGGAATTTTGCTGTCTACATTTCCTCCTGAGGGCATGGCTGTTTCGTCGGCTCACCTAAACTATGCATTTGACGGACGGTTTGATGTCTTTGCTCATCACATCGCTAAGGGCTTAAATCCAGATGATGTCAGGACGCTCTATGTAGGTATCGTTGTATACAATCCTAACGATCGCCCCGTAACGGTTGATGTTCTTCAAGGAGTCAGCTATCTCAGTCAGGAAGCACCATTCAGAAATTTGCCTGCCTATGTCGCCAATCCCTTAGGCACTGTCTTCTCAGGACCGGGCAGTCGTACTATGGCTGATATTCTACGAGGCGATCGCCAATCTCACTGGCCCACACTGTTAGAAATTCCGCCTAAACACGCTCAACTTTTGATGAATGTACCGATTCCACTCCGGCGATTGAGCGTGCCAACGGATGGCAGCCTTCCACCCGGCAGAGTCATTCTGCCCCCGCTGAGGCCCTCTAGTGCCGCAACCAATGGGAATGGCAACGGAAATGGTCAGTCGAGTTCGCAACAATCTACCGTAGAAACCAGATCGCTGCCGGATAATCGCCCCATTCCAATCAATGGCCGAACGGCTCTGATGCGGTTGTGGAGTAGCGGTCCAGTATATTTGGCTAGCTTAGCCATGTATGCTCCTTCTACGCTAGATGGCAATGAGCGCGTGCCAACATTATATGAATGGCTCCAATTGCTTACACAGAGAGGTTTAGCAGGACCGCGCGATCGCCCTCCCACCTCCCCCGATACCCGATATTTTCTTCGGTTTTTCTATGGTCGAGTGGCAGGAGTCGCACAAGGATCTCGATGGGAAGCTGACCTGACCGATCCATCTGGTGGCGATCGCCTGACCATTCCGCCGTCTGGAGAAGGCATTTCATATGTTTTAAGCACCGTTGATCGCAATACCTTCGGCACCGATCAAATTCAGAGCGCTCCGATGCTAGTGCGCTATCCTGATACCGCTCACCGAGCCCACGGGAATTACGGCATCGAATATGATTTAACGTTGCCTCTCTATAATTCAACCGATACGACTCAAACGGTTGCGCTTCTGATTCAAACGCCGCTTCAAAATGAAGAGTTAGATGATGCTCTCAAATTTATCCGCCCTCCCGATGAGCAAGTCTTTTTTCGGGGCACCGTTAGGATTCGCTATATCGACGACTGGCGAACTCCTCAAATTCGCTATTTCCATCTAGTCCAACGGCGAGGACAGCAAGGACAGCCTCTGATTCGACTGAGGATGCGCCCTGGTGAGCAACGAGAGGTTCGAGTGCAATTTCTGTATCCGCCTGACTCAACCCCTCCCCAGGTTCTCACGATTAAAAATTTAGATGAGTAATGCCAGTTTCCGATGGATGAAGCTGATCCTTCTGTCAATCCTCTCTAACCCTATTCATTAAGTTCAGCCCCATTGGCTTGCTTGGGAAAGGCTTAGACGTCAAGTTGGGCGCATTTCGCGTTTTAACTTAGCGGGATGGCAACTTGGAAAACTTGAGGATCAACTGTTTTCATGTCGAAGACTTTTCCCAACGAAAACTGTAGGGCATTTAATTGAGACGGAACAATCTTTTCGTCATACGGAACTGAGAATACGATTGCGCCAGATTGCTGTTCTCCTGGATCGAATGCACCAGATAACGTGCTGTCGCTCAAGAAAATGTTGGCTGGCAACGTCTGTGTCCCAAGTAGAGCAACACCCTGATTGGGATAGAAACGAATTGAGCGAGCAGTTCGATTGTGAATCGTTAGCTTGACCGACACATCGGTTTCCTTAAGAGAGATTTCATCGATCGTCAATCTAAGCCCGCTTTGTTCGAATGAGCGATTGACTGAAATCAGACGCGCGTCTGGAGATTGATGGACAATAGGTAAGATTTCTAGGGTGTCTTGAGGTATCTGATTGCGGGCGGATGACGCATGCAATACCGTGCAACCGGCAAAGACGCTAGACAGGAATGCGACAGACAGAATAGACACCCTCATGGCTCAAAATTATAGGAGTAACGATTTTCCTATCATGGCCTAGAGATCGGTTTCGTTTAATCGGGAAAACTGCCAAGACTGATCGTGAGAGCAATGCAAAGAGCCTGCATATTTACGTAAGATCTCAGTCTTGATGATGATGGTTTTCAATCTTCGCCGGTTCTGTCGGCGTGATGGAACCCTACATTGCTCTAGCGATTGCTAGAATTTCGCATTTGCCAAGCCAAATCTAGAATCCGAACCCAATTTTTTTGCATTTGTTTCTGTGTCCACTTGAGAGTTTTACTAATCTCGCGATCGCTCAAATGTGCTGCATGTTTATTGCGTGCTTGAGCTTGCTTCAGTTCAAGCAGATGCCGTTGCTGAGGGCTGAGTTGGTCCAAAAACTCTTCCCACTGCTGCTGAGGCATACCCAAATTCTGGTCTAAGTCAGCGCCAAGCCATTGATGCACAAGCTGCCAATTGTGCTGCCGAGCAAATTTTTCGACGTGATACTTAAACCGCTGTTGTAAATAATCGCGTTGGCGAGGGGTTAAGCCTAGAATTTCATCGATTTCGGGGGCAGATAAGTCTTGCAGTTTAAGGGTTAAATAATCGATACAATCTGACTGACTTTGAGATTCGAGATAGGCGATTAGTTCTGCCACGACGCGATCGCGCAATACTGAATCCGAGGGGTCAATCACATCGGCAACCATCTGCTCTCTGACCTGTTGGGCAAGCGGCGAACGATGCTGGATCTCGGCATCTTCACTTTTCGCTGACTCGATTGCGGTTTCGATATCTAAGGATGTCTCGATGGGTTGGCGCTGAGCAAACCCCTGGGCTCGCAGTACGATTAACTGTTGGTTGCGTCGCCCGGGTAGAGAAATCCGACGCTTGGCATAATGCTCGGCAAACGCCATGTATTCAGCAAGTTCGAGGCGTGTCCGGGGGCTATAGTCAGGGACTAACTTATTTTCTCGTCGGAACGCATTGAGAACTTCGATATAAAATCCTTGCAGAAAATCTTCAATTAGACTGTATCGTCCCTGGAATCCGAGATGAGCCTGTCTTGCTGCAATGTGACGATACACCATTGCACTTAAGGTACTGTGCAGCTCGACTCGCCCTCGTCGTGAACCGAGAGTGTGGTAAGACAGACACTTTTGTAGCCGATGCTGAGCGAGTGTAATTTGCCAGGATCGAATCTCTCCAGAATTCTGGATGCGATCGCTCTTTCGGCAGATTCGTTCAACCTCAGTCGCAATGCGCTGAGATACCGTATCGACGCTCCTAGATGGATGAGATATTGCCTGTCTAAATTCACCCCGAATGAATTCAACTAAGCCGTCTTGATTAGGGATAGACGCGTCATCGAAGTTCTGATCAGTTGGGTCAGTTGCATTCGGTGGATTGTCGCTGATTTGGGTGTTATCCGATTGATCAGAGGGTGTAGACGAATTAGAGGATGAATGGGTGTTCGATGAATTTTGATTAGACGATGCTGAAAAACCGTTTCCATTCTGGCTGCAAGAGCAGGCAGAGTTAAAATATTCTGCGCTCATAATATTTCCCTGGGTGATGCACGACACAGCGATACAGAGAACCTAAAGATTCCCGATTCTTCAACCACGCCGTTTTGACTGATTACATTTCGAATGTATGCGGCAGACGGACCCTTAGGGGAAAAGAATGTGTCACTCTTGCAAGCAACTTCCTGAGCATCCTCAGAAGGCTGGTTTGGCGTTGGGGCGATCGCTCTCATGAGAGACGCCGATTCCTTGTAACATCAGTGCTCAACGGATTTTCCCCGTGCAAGCAACCAGACACGTCAATAGCGATGTCTCTGAGCATAGATTAGGACAATCACTTAACTGGATTGCTGCGGGGGTGCCTCCTAATACACAGCTTCAGCGCCTAGTGCAGAGGCACTTTCCCATCCTAAACCTTTACGGACAATCTGAGGCTGTTCATTCGTTAAATCAATAATCGTCGAGACTTCCTGCCCCATAGGCTGATCGTCATCCAGCACAATATCGACTAACTGGTCGAATTGGTCGAACAATTCTGCCTGGGAAACGCGAGTATCAGCGGGTGTAAATGGAGTCGTGGCTGATGTTGAAATGACAGGATTTCCTAAGGCCGTCAGTAGGGCCTTACACAAGGGGGTATCTGGAACTCGAATACCCGTCGTTTTGCGCTTAGGGTTCATAACAAGACGTGGCACCAGCTTTGTCGCGGGCAGCAAAAAGGTGTAGGGGCCTGGAATCAAACGCCGAATGATCCGATATGCCGGATCGCTGACTCGTGCATATTCCGAAATATTGGATAGCGAAGAACATAAAAATGTCAGAGGTTTGTCGCTTGAAAGTTGTTTGATGTGCCGCACTCGTTCTACTGCCGATTTCACATGAAGGTCGCATCCAATCGCATAGACCGTGTCTGTGGGATATAACATCACTGCCCCATTTCGCAGTGCATCCCTAATTTTCTCTATTCGATGAGTTTGGGGTGTATCCGGATGGATTTTATACCGGGTAGCCATACGGAACCTCCTTTAGATCGAATGGACTGGCCAATCGTGATTGATAATAAATACGGTACGAGGATGGACAATATCCGCTAGATCCAAGGTAACGATTTAAAACTAAGGCAATCTAAAACCAAAGCAATTTAGCGATAAGAATGAAAATTTAACTCGTATAGCCGTACGCTCTCGCGTTAGGACGCTGAACGTGTGGTGAACTCTCGCGCCGCGCGGCTTCACCACACAAACCTGAGCCCATAGGGCTATATCTCCAGTCTGCGCTGTGGTTGGAATTTAGCGACAAAGAATTATGAAAACGTTAGCGTATTTAGACTGCCAGGCAGGAATTGCAGGCGATATGTGCCTGGGGGCGCTAGTTGATGCAGGCGTTCCGATTGATTATTTATCTGAACACCTTGAGCAGTTAGGAATTTCAAATGAATATAGTCTGAAGGTTGAACGAGTTCATCGCAACGGGCAAATTGCGACCCAGGTTCATGTTGAGCTAGCTGACCAGACGGGGGCTCGTTCGGAGATTCGTCAGAGTCATCCTACCCATTCTCAACCTACGCGCAACTCTTCCACGCACTCGGCGTCGAAAGACCAGAATGATGTGCATAGTCATGCTGATCATCTAAACAGGCATCATTCCGAAACTCATGATTCAACAACTCATGATTCAACAACTCATGATTCAACAACTCGTCATTTGCCTGAAATCGAACATCTCATTCAATCGGCTCATCTTCCTCCTAGAGCTGAGGCGTGGAGCCTAGCCGTATTTCGTCGGCTTGCTGAAGCGGAGGGATCTGTGCATGGACTGTCTCCCAGTGACGTTCATTTTCATGAGGTCGGGGCAACAGATGCCATTGTTGACATCGTAGGAACATGTTTGGGGTTTGATTGGTTAGATATTGATCATCTATATTGTTCTGCGTTTCCGACGGGCGGAGGGACTGTCAGGGCTGCTCATGGTCGATTGCCCGTTCCTGTTCCTGCCGTTCTCAAGCTTTGGGAGCTGCGACAGGTGCCAATTTATAGTAATGGTATTGAGCGAGAATTGGTCACTCCCACGGGGGCCGCGATCGCCACAACCTTAGCCATAGCCTTTGGCAGTCCGCCAGCGATGCGGCTGAATCGAGTTGGTTTGGGTGCAGGCTCTCGACAGCTACCTATTCCTAATCTGCTTCGACTCTGGATTGGAGACGAAGAGTTGCCTAGGGATCAATCGGCACATGCATCGAGCGCACAGGATGCTGAGGGCAACCATTCGGAGCCGTGGAGTTCATCGCATCCCGAGCGATCGCCCGACGCAAATGAGGTCGATTTCAATTCACCGACAGACATATCACATCGTAGCCTGCTGGAAACGGTGTCTGTTCTTCAGACCCAAATCGACGATCTCAATCCGCAAGCGATTGGATATACATTTGATCGCTTGTTTGAGGCAGGCGCACTGGATGTCTTTACACAGGCCATTGGGATGAAAAAATCGCGACCCGGCGTCTTGCTAACGGTAATTTGCAAACCTGAGGCGATCGCCCGGTGCGAGGACATTCTGTTCCGTGAAACCACTACTCTAGGCATCCGCCATTGTCAGCAAGAGAGGACTGCTTTATATCGAGACATTGAAACGGTGAATACTCCCCACGGATCAATCCGCATCAAGGTCGCCCGTTTTACCAACGAGGGGAATCCTGTCAATGTCCAGCCAGAATATGAGGATTGCGCCCATTTAGCTCGACACCTTCAACTGCCGTGGCGTGAGGTTCATCAAATGGCAATTGACTGCTGGCATGCCCAGAACAAGCCGACGGTTAACTAAAAAATAGTCAAAATTAAAATAGTCAAAATTAGCGAAAAAGAGGTAAGCGAGAAGGCTGCCTAACCTGTTTGGACAGTCTCAGTTCAGTTCCTTTTTCATTCCATTGAACTTCGTCAAAGACTTGGTGAAGAATGTACAGTCCTCGGCCACATTCCTCTACATCCTGAATATCCTTGGTATGGCAATTAGCCTCATACGAATAGGAAGGCGCAAACCCCGAGCCTTGATCAGAAATAATCCACCAATAGTGGCCTTCAACAATGAAAAACTGGACAAGTACCTTTTTATTGGGGTCGAGTTTGTTGCCGTGTTTTGCAGCATTGACCAGAGCTTCTTGGAGTCCGAGACGGATCTCTCCTCTGCATTGACTCGGAATCTCCGTCAGAAGCAGGTCTAAAATCGGACAGAGATGAAGCGTGGAGGCAAAGCTAATTGTGCCCCATTTGCGACCCGATAGCGGACGCGTTGCAATGGCAATCACGCAAAGACCCTCTCAGTTCTCAATTGATTGGATAATGGCGAATCGCTGATTTACCTCAAAGAACTCCTATAAACAGCTAATCCCCGCGTATGGTCAATCCTGTATAAGCAGGTTCATAACCACTCGGGGACTAGGTTCATGCTAAAGAATCCTTAACTATACAGAGATAATTGAATGAGGGCAGCAATATCGCTCATCTTCATGCTATCACAACTCTACTTTAGACCTAAGTCCACGCAGGTATCTGCTATACCTTCGGATAGATGACACACAACTCATCATTCTAGCCTTTGACTACGCGGGTTTAAGATGCGCTTTTGCTTCTTGGGCAACTTGAGGAAGGGGGTCATTCGCCAGTTTGGTTAGGGCTGATTGCACCGCGTCACTTTCAAATTTTCCGAGGGCCTGCACCAATCTGTAGCGCACCTGCCAATCGTCATCATCCACATAGTCAAGAAGCACTGAAACTGCTCGCTGATCGCCTAATTCACCGAGCGAACCGATGGCTGCGGTTTTGACCAACTCGATGTCGGAGTGGAGCGCTTCTTGCAGTAAATCAAATCCTCTTACATCGCCGAGTTCTCCAAGAGCCGCGATGATGCTGAATTGAACTAGCCATTCGTTTGTATTGTGATAAAGATGCTGTAGATCGTCGTAGGCTTCCGTAAGATGGAGAGCACCGATGGAATCTGCAGCCGCAGCTCGAACGTCTGCTTCTGAGTCAGTTCGCAGGCGATCGCGCAGGATTTTAAGCGACGTCTCCCTATCTTGATGCCCCACGTTGGCGAGATGACTGACGGCTGAATATCGAACGCGAGGATTGGGATCGGCGACTGCTTTTTTTACCAGGTCGTAGGCGATCGCTGGGGCAAGATAGCGCATCTGGTTAACGGCACTCAGCCGCTGTCCAAAATCGTCTGAATCTAAAAGCTCTTTAACCGATTCTGGTGTGACATTCATGATTCTTATCTCACTGGTTTAATCGCCCGCAGGCGTTGCGCATCTGCCTGATTCATTACCCTTGGTGCGCTGATTTGACATGGTTTAGAGAGTGCAGAATAAGATACGCACGAGCGCTTTAGACGGGACGTAGTATTGAATTTGCTCAAAAATTTATCATTTATCCAGGTCCAATTCGCTGGATTCAGAGACGCGTCATTGCCTAGATGCCATAAATCTCACAATGTCGCCACGGGTTAGAATACCGACGAGTTTGGTTTCGGCATTGACCACCAAGAGCCGTTGAATTTTGCGCTCATGCATCATCTGAGCAGCCTCTCTGAGCGGCTTGTCGGGTTTCACGGTGATAAATTCTTTGGTCATGACTTCTCCGACCGTTTGCCCCAGCGCTTTGTGCAATTCTCGATCGTAGGTATTTGGGTTTTCGAGATAAATGACGCTGTCGAGCAACATGATGTAAGCAGGCGGTCTAACGCCCGTTTCTTGCCACATCAGGTCAGTTTCGGAAATCACCCCGACCAGTTTGCCGTCTGAGTTGACGACGGGTAAGCCGCTGACACGTTTTTCGGCAATGAGCTGAATGGCTTCTCTGAGAGGGGTTTCGGGGTTGACCACGACGGGGTCAGGCGTCATGACATCAGCAATAGTTGGGGTCATGGGTTATCGACAAAGTTTTAGAGTCCTTCAGCTATTGTAGGGAATTGCGGGGATCAACCGCTCTGGTTTCACAGCTTGTTACATGTCCTTACAGTACGCGTCGAGTAAGGTGATACAGTTGGCGATCGCCCCTAGATGAGCGATTTCATAGCCATGAGTATTTTGGGTTGGGAATCCTAAACAGGCAGCTCGCCCAACGTGACCATTTTTCATCGCGATTGAACCATCGCTGCCAAAGCCGCTGATTGCAGCGAGTTGCAGCGGAATCTCGTGTTGAGCGGAGACGTGGCGCAACTCTTGATTTAATCCCTCGTCGTACAAACCATAGCCATCTTGAGAAAGTAAAACAGGGACAGCACCCTCTTCAATGGGATACTCTGTCGACACCGGACAAATTTCAAGGGCAATCAATGCATTGAGCTGCTGACGCTGAGTAAAATAAAGCGCACCCACTGCGCCCACTTCTTCTTTAGAGGAGGCAACGAGATAGGTGTCAACAGCCGGATTGGTCAATGTTTCAGCCAGATTTAAGAGAATAGCAACGGACGCTTTATTGTCTAGGGTGTAGCTTGCAATATAGTCATTGAGACGGAAGGGACGTTTGCGATGTTGACCCACGACGACTCGCGTTCCAGGTCTGATCCCGGCAGATGCAAGCGCGTCGCCTGTGCATTTGGTTTCTACCCAGGCATCTTCCCATCG
>JBNPEG010000194.1:0-6415 GCA_051117555.1 Elainellaceae cyanobacterium
CGGCTGCACTGCTAGTCACAATTAAACGAACAGTGCCCAGCGATTGGCAGTCTTCTAAAAATTCTTTCAGCGTTGTGCTCATAACTATTCAGATCCTTAATTAGGTTATATAGCAATCCTAAATCGCGTATAAATTGTGTGTGAGCGGTGGGGTGTGGGCGATCGCTGCCGCCCACACCCCATCTGGGATTGCTATAGCGGTCCTAAATGATTCGTTAAATGATTCGTAAGAGGGGGTGAAGGGGGCAAGCCCCCTTTTGGGTAACGGCGTCCCCAAACCGCTTTGGGCTTTCTCGCAATTGATTTGGGATTGCTAAAACGGCGGGTTAAGTAACCATTTTATGGTTTCAAGAATGATGCAACAATAGGGCCAGCATTTCTCAGCGTCCAGCGCAGTGCATCTTGAAGAATCATCTCAGCCCTTACCCCATCCTGAGCGGCGATCGCATCCAACAGCCTGCAATGAAAATCAAACGATTCTGCGATGCGAGTTTCAACGCCATAGGCTAAATAGATATATCGTTCTGAATGCTCTCGCAAGAACAGTACTTGCTTTAGCAACCGCTGCCGCTCAGTAAGTTGATAACACAGGACACGAAACTGCCATTCTTGCTGCAAATACACCAATAGATCAACCGCTTTTGTCAGAGATGAGAGGTCGTCCAAGGCCTGACGCAAGGAGGGGAGTTGCTCAGGCGTCATTTTTTCGGCTGTTAGTCGAGCAGCCAACCCTTCGATGCCAAGCCGCAGAGCATAAATTTCTTCAAACTCCTCCATCGAGAGCTGGGTGACACGCGCCCCATAGTTTGGCACAAGTTCAACTAATCCTTCTTGACTCAGCGTGCGAAATGCTTCACGGACTGGCGTGCGGCTGACCTGAAACTGCCCCGAGATATCCTTTTGACGGAGCCATGCACCCGGTTCGATTTCGTTATACAAGATCATGCGTCGGAGCGAATGATAGACCCAGTCATGCACCGGCTGATCTGCTAAATTGATAGGTGTAGTTGACACGCTCATCGTGGCAATATTTGCCCCTTTCTCCCATCGCCGTCCGGGACCATAATTATCGCTGGCTTGAGACATATCAATTTGCGTGCTTTCTGGCTGAGTCGCGTCTTATTTCAAGACTCTATTACAGTCTGACATACATCAGAGCGGAGTCGAATCGAAACGGTTGCACCTAGACGGAGGGGCTGGGACAAAAAGAAAGACAGTTGGGGGCCATCAGGCACTTGTCCACGGGCGAGGTAGTGGCCTCCACTATATTCGGTAGCGGTGATAACGACACGCTGCCCAGACGGATCTAGTTGGATATCCGTAGGGCGCAGTGCCAGGGTTATCTCGTGTCCATTACTCTCAAAACGATGTGCCGCTAGCTGATCCGGATTGATTGTTGCTACTAGCCCCGGCGCGATTTCGACCTGACGAATCCCAATCCGACGCCCCGCTACCACATCAGCATTACTTAAAAACTGAGCCACAAATTGATTAGTAGGGTGATGCCAAAGGGTTTCAGGCGTGCCGTATTGCTCTAGTTTTCCTGCCCGCATCACGGCAATGCGATCGGCGATCGCCAATGCCTCAGACTGATCGTGCGTCACAAATAGGGTCGTCACCCCGCTTTCTCGCAGCAGATTCACCAAACTAGATCGCAGCGATAAGCGCAGTTGAGGATCTAGCGCAGCGAGGGGTTCATCGAGCAGCAGCACGCGCGGCTGTACGGCTAGGGCACGGGCGATCGCCACTCGCTGACGTTGGCCACCCGACAAATCATTGACAGCCCGACGTGCCAAGTCCGAAATCTGGCAAAGTTCCATCATGATCTGGGTGCGGGCTTTGCGTTTCATAGACGAAATTCTGTGCATTCGCAGCCCAAAGGCAATATTCTCTGCCACGGTGAGATGATCAAACAGCGCATAGCTCTGGGGCACCCAGCCAATTTTTCGCTGTTGGGGTGGCAGCCCAATCATATCCATCCCGTCGATACACAACCGTCCACAATTAGGCTCGATCAGCCCTGCGACGATCTTCAATACGGTGGATTTGCCACAGCCTGAAGGACCGACTAAGACGACTAGCTCGCCAGGGTTAACGGCTAAATTCATGGCATCAACAGCAGGACGGTCTGTTCCAGCATAGTGATACGTAATCTCGTCAAACTTGAGCGCTGCTGGATGGGTTGAGGAAATCATGCTTGCCCTACTTTTGCTCCGCCTAACCGTTCGATCGCCACAGAAGCTGGAATGACGAAGAGTAAAAACCAAACCGTGTTGGCCGCCGCAACTTCGAGCCGTCCGGTAATATAAGACGCATAGAGTTCAACGGGTAGCGTCTTTTCGAGCGGCGTAAATAGAAAGAAAGATACATTAAATTCTCCCATTGATAACGTAATCACAATAATGGCGGCTGCCAATAGAGCTCCTCGAATCTGCGGCAGTGTGATAAAGACGAGACGCTGAAGACGGTTTGAGCCCAGAGTTGCCGCTACTGATTCAAGTTCGCGTAGCCGAGGCTGACTGAGCGCAGGAGTCAGCGTGCCAATCCAAAAGGGTAGTGTATATAAAACATGTCCGCCGATGAGAAGCCACCCGCCAGCACGCCAGGTAGGATAGGCAAGAATTAGTCCCAGGGCGATCGCAATTCCTGGAATTGCGATCGGAATCATCGTCAGCGAGAGCAGGATTTGTCTCCCCGGAAACTGACATCGCCCCAACACCCACGCCGCCGGCAAGCCAATCGCACTATTAAGCAGAAGGACTAGTAATGCCAACTTTACACTAAACGCTACCTGCGGGCTTACGGCTTCCCAGCCCTCTTGCAACCACTGCCATGTAAACCCACCACTCCAAGCACCTTGCTGCCAAACGCGGGTCGTTGCCACAGCAAACAGCAGCGGAATCGGGATAAGACAAATCAAGGCACTCACCCAGGCAAATGCTTTACCAACCTGTTCGATGGGGTTGCGGATGAGGGAAAGCTGGGACATTGTTAATCTTTTCTGCTAGGGTTATCCCAAAAGAATGAAGGCAGGGAGCGAAAGGCAGAAGGCAGAAGTAGGGTGCTGTATAGCCTTTCAGGCATGGCTACGCTAAAGCGCCAGCGTAACGCACCATTATGGTGGAAGGCCGATGACGGCAGGCGAAAGGCAGAAGACAGAAGTAGGGTGCTATTAGCGCCAGCGTAACGCACCATTGTGGCTAAATTCCTGCTATTGCGTTGCTTCAGCCATTCAGGTTGCTCTAACACATACTTTATTTGTTATCACGATCGAGTTGTCCAATTCCGACGAGCAAAATGGTCGTTACCACTGCCAGCACTAAGCTCATGCTAGCAGCCAGTTGGGGTTGAAAGCTTTCCGTAAAGGCAGACGCAATTTCCAGCGGCACGACGCGATAGCCTCGGCTTAACGTAGCAGCTGTACCGAATGCGCCCAAGGCGGTTGCCAAACTTAGACTTGCAGCATTAATGAGGGCAGGTCGGAGGGTCGGTAAGATGATATCGGTATAGAGCCGCCAGGTCGGTGCTCCTAACGTTTGTGCGGCTTCGATGACATCCTCTGAAAGACTCGCCACTGCGCCCCGGATCACCAAAACTACTCGCGGGATCTGGAAATAGAGATAGCCCAGTAATAGTCCCCAAAACGTATAGGCAATCGTGAAATGGCGATCGCCCGTGATTGTTTCTAGCATTTGAGGAATGACCCCCGTCAAACCCACGTTGAGAATGATGAAAAACCCAATGACAATCCCTGGCAAGCTAAGCGGAATGGTCAGCAGCACGGCAATGAGCTTTCGTCCTCCGCCTATCCCTCGTTCAATGTAGATAGCAGCAGGCGTGCAAATTACCAGCGCTAATGCTGTTGAGGCGATCGCCAGCAGGGCAGTATTAAAAAAAGCTTCGAGATATCGCCCTGATTGCAGAATTGCAAGATAGTTGGCGATCGATAATCCATCATCAGTTACAAAGCTTTGCCATGCCAGAATACCCAGCGGATATCCCAGCAAAATCGCTAGCACCATCACCTGGGGCAAGATCATCAGGATGGCAGGAACATCCAGCGATCGCGGAGGACGAGTCTTAGGGGTTGAATAAACGGCCTCTTGCATCATGCTTGGTAGGTTGGTTTAGATCAGCAGAAGGATGAAGAATACAGAATCAATACCGCTATTGCGCTAATTCAGCCATTCAGGTTGTTCTCACATCCATGTCACTTGCTATAGTTAGCACCACCATCCAACGTGTCAGGACAGAGTACTTCTTATGTCCTGACACGTGAATGAATTCTTGTCCCTCTTATTGAACGACTTCGGACTGCCAGCGATCGATAAACTCGTCCTGCACCTCACGCATTTTCTCAAAATCAGGTACTTCAACCCGCTCATATTCGCTATTGGGCAGCATTTGCTCAGCGATTTCGGGATCAATGTCTACGCTGCGAATCGGACGCAGAAAGCTTTCTGCAAAGAGGCGTTGCCCTTCATCCGACAGCACGAAATCAATCAGCGCTTTCCCGGCCTCTGGACGAGGTGAATCTTGCACCAACGACATGACATAAGGAATCGAAATCGTGCCCTCGCAAGGAATCACGACTTCAATCGGAGCTTGATCAATATTCTGTAGTTTGTACCCATTGAAATCTGCATCGATGAGGATCGGAATTTCGCCCTGCTGTACCATCGCAGTCGCGGTTTGAGCGGGCAAAATCAACCCGTTATCATACAACGTTGATAGATAATCAATACCGGGATCCCAATTGTCGAGTGATCCGCCCAGCGCTAAGTTAGCAGCAGTTGAAACCGAATATCCGACAGCAGCTTGGGTGGGGTCAAGGAAACCAACCTTTCCAGCATATTCCTCTGAGGTTAAGTCACTCCAGCACTGAGGAACCGGAGCATCACCTAGCTCGTCGGTATTGACCAAAAAGGCGATCGCCCCTTGATGAACTGCCATCCATTCACCATCAGGAGCTTTCAACACCTCCGGAATTTCCTCAAACCCAGGTGGCTGATACGGTTCAACCAGATCTTTGTCTGCGGCTTCGATGCCAAACACAATACCGTAATAGGCAGTATCCGCTTGTGGAGCAGCAGCTTCTGCTTCCAGCGCTGCCAATGTCTGTCCTGAATTTTTGGGATCAGACGGAGCCTCTACTCCAGTTTTGTCAGTAAATTCTTTGAGAACAGCGCCCCAATTTGCCCACTCCTCAGGCGAGTTATAGGAAACAACCACATCGGGCGATGCCGCTTGTTCGCTTGATGCGCCTGTCCCGGTCTCTGGCGCGCTATCGTCTGACACTGAACCCTCTGGATTAGCACAACTAGTCGTGACAGCCGCTGCAATCAATGAAATCCATAACCAACGTGTGTTCATGATTCTTGCCCCGCAGTGTGTTAGTGTGTAGCGGACTGAGAATAAGTGGATACATTAATAGGGTATGGAAGGATTGTTAAGACCACACCAAGAAGATATTAAAAAATCCTAGTTAGCAAACCGACTTCTAATCGAGGGTCATGTTCATTGCTCAAATCTCTGACCTTCATGTTCATGCTGAAGGCCACTATGTCTATGAAGTTGTCAACATAATTCCACTCGTCCGACAGGCGATCGCACATCTCAACCAGCTTGATCCTCGACCTGATACGGAATCACCTGAGTCCGTCCCAGACAGGCAATGACGGGCGTGACCACGCGATAGAAGTACTGGGTGTCCCTTGACCTCAAGGTGCGCGTCAAGCACTGGGGACAGTGGATTTTGGGTTAACTGCCCACCATCATGCGTTGATAGGCCAGAAAAGACGGGGTTCGGGTAAAGAACACGCTAAACGTGCTCAAAGCGGCATCCTTCATATACTCCAGGTCACCCAGGGACTACAGCCGCGTCGGATCCTCGATTTGGTTAATGGAGGGAGGGCCAGGTGAAGTGAGGAAAAGAGGCCAGTAGTAAATCCTTCAACCCTGTTTTACGTCCAGCGTTGGATCTTTCGGGAGACCCTATGGTCACAATTTGTATAGCCTTACATTCTCGCATTAGGACGCCGAATGTGCATAGAACCCGCGCGGCGTGCGGGTTCTATACGCAAATTTGAGCCCGTAGGGCTATATCAGTTGAGACTATACAGCAATCCCAGATGGGTTGTGGGCGGTGGGGCGGTCGGCGATCGCCCCACCGCTCACACGCAATTCACAAGCGATTTAGGATCGCTATACTTAAGTGCCTTTAAACAAAAGCAGAGCTTATGACTCAGATTTGACATTATGTTCTAAATCTGAGCCATTGGTGTGCAATTTTGAGTGGATTTCAGTATAGACTTTAATGCATAGACAACTGGATCGAGATAGATTCAATTCTATGGAAGGCGATTGAAGAACACCAACAGTTCTGCCTTCATCCATATCAGAGCACCCTTGCCTC
>JBNPEG010000062.1:0-56164 GCA_051117555.1 Elainellaceae cyanobacterium
TGTTTGCTCGGATTCGCGGCTATATTGCAACCCTCAAGAAGCAAGGACTCAATGTTTTAGATGCCCTCAAGCAAGTCTTTTTGGGCAATCCAACGATGCCGACTATGCTTCAACCTAAGTAGTTACAATGTTTCAGAATAATGCAAGCAATGATTCTTAACTGTTATTTCCCCTAAGTTCACTACAGTATGGCTAACACTCACAAAAAAATCCATTAATTTTCTTAAAAGCTATTCCTACGGTTGTTTTCTTTTACACCTTCGGTTATCCTCCGTCCTTAAGTGCTCTAGAGAGAATCTTACAATGCGATCGCCATCTTGTAGGGCGCATCATGACGCACCTGCAAACATGTATCACTATAATCAAAACGTTTGCTGAACATACAAGCGTCATAAAATAGTGCGTTTGCTTAACAGCAAAGCACCCTTCCCTGCTGTAAAGAGTCTCCGCATCTCTCTGGAGAGGCTCTGAACCTGCTTAAAGACTCTCCGAACTTCTCTAGAGAGTGTTTGAGATTGTCCAGAGAGTCTCTGAACCTCTTTAAAGAGCCTCTGAATCTCTTTAAAGAGTCTCTGAACCTCTTTAAAGAGTCTCTGAGATTGTTTAAAGAGTCTTGGAACCTCTTTAAAGAGTCTCTAGGATTGTCTAGAGAGTCTTGGAACTTCTTTAAAGAGTCTCTGAGAGTGTCTAGAGAGTGTCTGTATCTCTTTAAAGAGCCTCTAGACGTGATCGAGCGGAGGCTGGCTCGATCGCACTCCATATCAAAACGGATTAAACAGGTGCTGGGTCTGCTTTAGGGCGACGATTGCTAATCGACTTAAACCGTTCGCCCAACGGGTCAGCACGCTCTTAAGACTAGTAGCGCGTAGGATACATCACGACGCACCTTTGATATGTGCGATCGCCCACCCCCATCCGCTACATTTTTCAAAAATCATCACTACGGTTGTTTTCTTTTACACCTTGGGTTATCCTCTGTGCTTAAGCGCTCAAACGAGCGGCGCTCCCTAGAAGTGGTGACGCACGACTAGGAAGCTAATCCCCCACTGTTAGCACACAGTCGGAGACTACAGACCATGTTAATGCTCCTGTAGCCATCCTGCTTTGTCATGACAAAAAGTCGGGGTGGCTTTTTGTTTGAGCGCTCCCATAGCTAAAGGCAGAAGGCAAAAGGCAAAAGGCAGAAAAAGCTGCTAATGGGTTGTTTCGGCCAATTAGGTTGTCCTAATGCATCTATCCCTTGCTATATCGTTTACATAACAAGGAGCACATTCATGATTTATCCTCCAAATCCGCCCGGTGGGGCGGACAGTTCGTCACGTCCCGATGATGAGCGTCATACCTTGCGGATTATTGCCGTCGGGTCGCTTACTGTTGTCAACCATCACATCATGCAGATGTTTCAACTGGGCTATGCCGAACCGGGCGAATGGTCAAAACCATTGCCTACCGTGAATCCGAATGAAGTGATGCGGATTCTTACCAAACGCGTCATGGGGATTGGTAACTAAACCGGCAGATTAGATCCCCGGCTCCTTGATCGAAACTCACCAGGCTAGAGACTCACATTAGAAGCCGGGGATCTGTCAAACAAACTATTTGTCAAACCTGTCACTTTTTTTACCCGACACGCTTGATAATCTACATGAGCATTTCACCCAGTATGCCAACTCCGCTATAGTAATCAGACTGGCTGCGATTATTTCATTGCCCCATCTAGGAGAGCGGTCTTTTTTGAGCATCGATTTCAAGCAGGGGCGCGTTAATGGCGAATGCCTTTATCAACTAACCGGGGTTTACAAGTTGGGGTTTACAAGTACTTGAGCAATTCTGCGCTCTCAGCACTATCAACTAAGGATATTTGCGATGACGACGACTCCCCTCACACCCCTTCAGCTTGACGCAGTTCGCCAGCAGTTTCCTGCCTTATCAGGAGATTGGGTCTTTTTTGACAACGCCGGAGGGTCACAAACGTTACGAAGCGTAGTCGATCGCATTAGTGAATTTTTGCTCACCTCTGACGTGCAGCTTGGGGCATCCTACGGTGTTTCACAACTGGCAGGAGAACGGCTTGCCAAGGCGACTCAGGGCGTTGCCACGCTGATCAATGCGGCGGATGTGAGTGAGATAATCATGGGTTCCTCAACGACGCTACTGCTGCGAATTCTTTCATTGTGTCTGTCGCAAACGTTTAGCCCCGGTGATGAAGTCATTGTGACGAACTGCGACCATGAAGCTAATATTGGCGCGTGGGTTGACTTACAGAAGCACGGCATCATCGTCAAAACATGGCAAACCCATCCGACCACGTTGACCTTAGATATCCATGATTTAGTAGACCTGCTTACGCCCCGCACTCGTTTAGTCGCGCTGACCCACGCCTCTAATATTTTGGGCACCATCAACCCCATCCAAGAGATTGCTCGCATTGTACATGACCACGGTGCCATGATTTGCGTGGATGCAGTCGCCTATGCACCCCATCGACTCGTTGACGTGCAAGAGTTGGATGTTGATTTCTATGTCTTTAGTTTCTATAAGGTGTATGGCCCCCATCATGCCGTGATGTATGGCAAGCGGGAGCATCTACTCGCCATGCCGGGCATCAATCATTACTTCATCGACGACACTAATACGCCGTATAAGTTTCAACCCGGTAACGTCAACTATGAGCTGAGCTATGGCATGTTGGGATTGTGTGACTATTTGAGCGAGGTGGCGCAGATTCACTATGGCGATCGCACGGCTTCAACCCTACGTGGGCAGATGGTGCAAACCTTTGAACTGATCAGTGCCCATGAAGAAAGGCTGAGCGATCGCCTGCTCAGCTACCTCAACCAAAAGCCCAATGTGCGGATTATCGGCAATCCTAACCCCGATCAAGCTCAGCGAGTGCCCACAATTTCCTTCATTATTGACGGGGTAGACAGCGCTACCATTCCACCCCAAATTGACCCGTACCACATCGGCATTCGCTATGGCGACTTCTATGCCAAGCGTCTCATTGAAGATTTGGGGCTAGCAAGTCAGAATGGCGTCGTTCGGGTGAGCATGGTGCACTACAACACGCTTGAAGAAGTCGATCGGCTTATTGATCATTTGGATTCTATTATTTAGATCTGTGCCAATCGCTTAAAATCTGCGATTATATAGGCTATATCCACAGTCGCGGTGCCATTGCGAACTTGGAATATAGCGAGCCTGTATGAAATATGAGCAAGCAAGAGGCGCACTCTTGAAGCATTGGGAAGTTATTTCACAGATGATTCGGAACTTTGAACTTGAGAGCAATGCGAAGCGACGTTATACGATCAGCCAATAACGCCTTGTGGAGGGGGTCTGGGGGACGTGCCCGTCCCCCAGCGGGGGTTTGGGGGCAAGCGCCCCCAAGTCGCATGGTTTTGACACGACCCAATTTTTTGTCGCGTCAAGGATATGTGTACAAGAAGAAAGCTGATTCTCCCAAACTCAAGATCACCTAGCCCAATTTGCTAAAGTATCGGTTGACCCCCACCGGAGACCTGAATGGGCAATCGTTCGCTTTATTCACTAGCACTTGGCATTATGTCATTCGCGTTCATCCTCCTGCCGACCCATGCAGCAGAACGCATCACCCTCACCTATGGCATTTGGGGGCGATCGCTGGCAATATCCGACCTAGACGCATTCGCTCAAGACGGCGCGCTAGAGGGCAGTGTGGGGCAATTTCTGTCTCGCCTAAGTCCTGAGCAGCAGGCTCAAATTCGAGAGGTGCTGCAAGCTCGCTACGACGTTGATCCGGTGATGGTGAGCCGCTTTTCGTATACGGCATCTGGTGAGCAGCTTTTACGGGAAATCGGCGAACTCGTCACCCCACCATCTGGGCAAAACGGATGGTATGGACTGCGAGCCGCGCTAATCTTAGCCGCATCCGATCCAGACGGGCTGAGCATCCTCAATTTTCTCCGCCAGTATCCGACCGACATTCAGATTGATAGTCGTCAGGCGCTGCGTCAGGTTGAGCTATTTTCAACGCTCGTTGATGAAACCGAAGCGTGGATCGCTGAACTAGAGAAGCAAACTGAGGCGATCGCCTCTCGTGACGTCGTAACCGACCCCGACCCACTGGCTGACTTGCGCCAACTAGGACGCGTTGATGCATCCGTGCAAACGCTCACCCTCTACGATGCCACGCGCGATCGCACCCTCGTAACTGATCTGTATCGTCCCAGTAGTTCTCGTTTAGAATCAGAAAAAATTCCCCTCATCGTGGTTTCAAACGGGCTGGGTGCCCGGCGCGATCGCTTCGATGATCTCGCCAACTATTTAGCGTCGTATGGCTTTGCGGTGGCAATTCCTGATCATCCCGGCAGCGATCGCCAACGACTTCTAGACTTCTACAACGGGCTTCAGCGCGAAAATTTTGAAGCCAACGAGTTCATTGATCGGCCACTCGATATTTCATTTCTACTCGATGAACTAGAAAAACGAAACGCGAATGAGTTTGATGCATCGCTTGACCTACAGCGGGTTGGGCTATTTGGTTATTCCTTTGGTGGAACGACAGCCCTATCCTTAGCGGGGGCAGAGATCGATTTGAATCATTTAGAACGCGACTGCGAAACTCAGCCTGCTACTATCAATATTTCTTTGCTCTATCAATGTCGAGCCTTATCCGCATCGCGCACATCTACTCAGCTACGCGACGAGCGCATTCAAGCCATTTACGTCTTTGTGCCGTTTGGCAAAAGTCTGTTTGGTCCGGATGGGATGGCGCAGGTCGAAACGCCGATTATGTGGGAAGCCACTAATCAAGACATTCTCACTCCCCTAGTTATCGAGCAACTCCCCGCATTTCGTTGGCTGACTGGATCAGATAAGTATCTGGCAGTTGCCAATGGCTTACCCCACGCCCGGTTAACCCTCGATGTCATCAATCGGCTCTCTAACCAAAATCTCGTCTGGGAGGATATCAAACCCATCACTCAGACCTACCATAATGTACTGAGTTTGATATTTTTTAAGGCCTATATCGCTCAAGAGGATCGCTATCGCCCGTACTTGCAAGCCTCCTATATTCAAGAGTTCGCAAATGATGCCTATCCCCTTAGTTTCGTGCGATCGCTGCCAGACTATTCACTTGATGAATTATCAACCCCAAACACTGATTGATCATTTGACACGGGTAATGAAATAGTCGCTATTGACTACTTCCGCAAACAATGTGCAATGCATCAATTGCCTTGTACCCACTATGGTCCTTCTCTATTGGTAGCCGCTTCCGCTTGTTGATAGGCAAATTCACTATTTTGGCGATACTGCTTCATTCGATCTTGAGCCACGTCATATCGCGGATCATCGTTCGAGACAGACGCCATGAGTTCAGAGGCTTGTTTCCACTGCACCGCCAAAACATACCAATCTTCTGAACTTTGAGCGATTTCTCCTTCTGAAACGGCTTCCTGGTCAATTTGAACCGCCTCCGTAAACGGATCGTCTACTGTTGCAGAGCTGATTTGTGAATCATTGCCATCATTGGGACGGGTAGATATATCGGGAGCGATCGCCTCTAATGAGTCTCCACTCGTTGGCGTGGATGCGGTCCCAATCCAGCGGGTGTATGCCATCCATCCAGCAATGCCAAATACGGCGGCTACTCCAAGCCCTGCAATCCACCATAGCCAGTGGGAAGACGCCCATGAAAGCGGAGAGGTATTCAAGGTCGCTACAAAATTATCAGACGTACTGTTGCCACCTAGAGGCGAAGCCATGGAAGAGG
This sequence comes from Elainellaceae cyanobacterium, assembly GCA_051117555.1. Lineage (GTDB taxonomy): Bacteria > Cyanobacteriota > Cyanobacteriia > CAZCXK01 > CAZCXK01 > DBGGTD01. Next base: position 5,759 of record JBNPEG010000062.1, read on the forward strand.
TTGGTCTCGCCAGCGTAGTAACCGGATTCAGCGGATGGGGCGATCGCCCGTGAGAATTCCCGTTTTGAGAACTCCCGTTTTGAGAACTCCCATTTTGAGTCGATAGCGTCTCAGTCACCTGACCCTTGGAATAGGATGATGGGGTACGAGAATAGTAGTGTTGATAGTACCGATAATATCCATAACTGCGAGTCGTATGAGATTTTATACCATTGGCAATGATGCCCAGCACTGCTGCTGGAGTTAACTTGAGTTCGTCCAGTGCTCGTAACACGGCTGTGCGATCAGTTTGCCCCAGGCCAACTACTACAGCCATGCCGTCTGTATTGGCCGCTAATATGCTGCCATCGGCAAATCCCAGCAGAGGAGGCGTATCATAAATAACGAGATCAAAATGGTGGGTCACCTGGTCGCTGAGGTGTTTCATCCGCTGAGATGACAGCAATTTCACCGGATCGGGGGGCAACGGCCCGGCTGTCATCACAAACAGGTTGTCATCCACCTGCGATCGCTGAATGGCTTGATTGAGAGCCAACTGATCGGTAATCGCATTGCTCAATCCTCTAGCATTGGGCAAATTTAATCGGTCATGATGTTTGGGCGATCGCAAATCGGCATCCACTAGCAACACCCGATGCCCAAGCGTGGCAGCGGCCTTGGCCAAATTAAAGGCAACTGTTGATTTTCCTTCAGACGGAATGGCTGAGCTAATCACCAGCGATTGAATCGGGCGATCGGCACCGAGAAACCGGATATTGGTATGAAGCGAGCGAAACGACTCGGAAAATAGAGCGGTTCGAAAATCTCCGGCGTGGTTCGGCGAGACGCTTGATGGTTGAGGAGCCGCCGATCTAGAACCCGCCGCATGCAGGAGCTTTGCAAGCGCCTGAGTTGACTGCCCGTTTTGAAGGTTTGGCAAAAATGGGATAACTCCCAGAATCGGCAATTTTGTAAACGTTTTTAGGTCTTCGGGGGAATGAAACACATCGTCCAATTTTTCGATGAGCAGCGCTGCTGCGGTGCCTGCCAGTAGTCCAGCGATCGCCCCTAGCATCAAATTTCTAGGCACATTCGGAGAAATCGGGGCTTGGGCGACGGAGGGATCTGCAATCAGTTCCCACGGCATCGACTTTTGTGCGGCATCAATTTGCAGAGTCTCACGGGTTGCCAAAAATCGATTTAGACTTTCCGTCGCAATTTCAAGTTCGCGTTGCAAATCGGTGTATTGGCGAGCCAACTCTGGAACCAAATCAAATTCTTGCTTCAGGTCTTGCTCAACTCGTGACAAAGCTCGGTTACGGGCTTCTAGCATTTGAACCTGATTGGCCGCATTGATCAGTTGGCGGCTTAAATCAATTGAGGTTGCAGTCAATTGGGCATCGACGGGCGCTGTGAGGCGATCGCCCAAAATGCGGTTTGCCTCTTGAGTTAACAGGGGCAGCAGATTATCGCGCTGCTCTTCCAATGCCTGAATTTGGGGACTATCAGGCTGAAATCGAGTCGATTCGCTCGCAATTTGAGCCTCAATGTCTTGAATCTGGTTGAGCAGTGCTTGATATCGGGATGACTCGCTTAATGACGAGGCTGCGAGTGCCTCATCGGGTGAATAGCCAAGCTGACGTTGTAGATTGGCATAGAGCGATCGCGCCTCGGTCAATTCGGCTTGGAGATCTTGCTGCTGCCCCTCTACAGAACTGAGGAGGGTAGAAAGCTCATCTCCCCGCAACTCAGGATCTAAGATGCTATATTCCTGCCGAAACCGTTCTAACCGAATTTGCAAATTGGTGACCCGGTCTTGCAGGTCAGGTAGCTGATCATTGACAAACTGAATGCCGTTTTGAAGGCTGGTTCGCTGCTGGTCAAAGCTGTAATTCAAATACTGCTCAGCGACTTCGCTTAAAACCGCGCGAATTTTCTCTGGGTCATGATCTCGATAGCTGACTGCCAAGACCTTGGTTTCTCGCAGGCGAGTAATAAACAAGTTGTCTGCAAGAGACGCCGCATCCAGATCGGGATATGTTGCCTGAAGGCTTTCAGCAATGGGCTTCAGTAAAACTGGGCTCAGTAACACCTCGATTTGAGTATCATAATCAACCGTCGACTGGAGCCCAATTTGTTCATCCACTAACAGTTGCTGAGAACGGTCTGCATCGTTAGCCGACTCAATCAACACCCGAAACTCACCCCGGTAAATAGGAGTTCGAGTGAGTGTCCATCCCCAGATGCCAGCGCTGACAACTGCTGCGACGCTAGCAATAATCCATCCCCGGCGACGAGCAATGTGTAGCAGATGAACGAGATTTAAATCGTCCGGCTCTGGACTGAGTGCTCTAGAGTCGATAGGAATCGGATAAGGCGGTATGTGGCCATTGTGATGAATTGGAGAATGGTCGGACTGAACTGGCATGGGTGCCCCCAAAAGATTTCGCCAAGAGAATATTCGGCGTTAATTCTGTTATCTTTTACAGGGCTATCGGGTCAAACCCGCATGGTTAATGAAATCCCTAACAAAAAATTAATCTATAGCCCTACGGGCTTAGGCTTGTGTGGTGAACCCGTGTGGCGCGCGGGTTCACCACACGTTCGGCATCCTAACGCGAGACATAAGGCTATATGATTATTTAGAATACGGTGCCATCACTGTCGAGTTGAATGGGTGGAATACCGCCAGGGCGACGATGTGCCGCAATTTTTCGCCCCGCACTCCAGGTGCCACCTTGTAAAACTTTTGCTAAGGGCAGCTCGTTTGCACTGAGATTGAGCTTTTGACGGATTACATCCGCGATCGCATCTAAAGCAATCACCGTGAGCGATCGCCACTCGACAATCACCTCCGACTCAGGGCGATATAGATTGCCAATGATTCCCTCGTGCTTGGGCTGAATGAGCCCTAAATCAATGCATAGCCCGCCGTTGCGATATTCAGGCAAGCCGGTCAAATCGTCTAAGTGGGTAATCTGAAGTCCACTGTCTTGGAGTGGCTCAAGCAGCGAATAGGTCAACCACTGCGAGAGTTTATGAAACGGCACCAGATTACCGCCTGGTTCTGCATCGGACAGAGCCGAATGAACCCACACATCTCCTAAATTGACGCCAAATAGTTGCAGTCTGCCTGACCAGATATCGCTGAAGCCATCCAAAACGGCGCGGAGAACATCGCGGGCGGGAAGACGGTGATCGACGGCGTGCGATCGCAAATAGTCTACCAAGTTGCCTAGACGCGGGGTTGGTTGCCCAAATAAATCAGGATGTTGATGCAGAGCATGCCCGAGTTGATGCAAAAGATTCAGCCGCCCGGCGATGCCCACGAGTGGATTTTGGTCAGTCGCTTGAAACCCATCTGCCAGACGTGATTGAGTCAACTGCTGGAGCCCCAGCCCATCGACCTGAAACGGGTAATCCGGATTGCTAGAAAACAGACCCTGGCAAAACATATGAAAGCTTGCGATGGCAAGTCCCTCAGAGCGTTGAATGACCCGCTGTGTTTCTGGCTCGATGTATCGCCATTCAGCACCTGCCCCCGCATCTAGCAAGACGCTGACAATCGCTAGGTCAAACTTGATGCGAGCGATTTCGAGCGCACTCAACTCTGTTAAATGGTGTTCCAGATGAGCAACACGAGGAATGCCACCCGATTCAAAGTGCCGCCAGCGGCTGTGAAACGGAATGTCTAGGTCAGGATAATTCTCCTGGATGACCTCAATCACATAGTCTGCAACCCGATTAAGCTGACTCACATCGTAGTCAAAGTGTTGAAGCTGATGATTACGCGCCCTCTCAAAGAGCACACCACAGCGCTCTCGAACTGCATCGGGCGATCGCAGATAATCAATGATTCGGGTGTGTTCTGCTAATAATTCTGATGTGCCCATCCTCCCTCATCCGATAGTGATCCGGCGATCATCTCGACTCGATGATCCTCGCAAAATTAGACCCAATACATTACGATTACGTCTCAAGCTGCTCTGCGCTTGACTCTGCGCTTGACTCTGTGCTCGTATCTGACTCGGATGCCTCTGGGGCTGACTCAGCATCGGATGATTCTGCGGCCTCCTCTACTGGCGCTTCTGCGGCAGGGGGTTTGGGTTGGGTTGGCTTAGGCCCCCGCATCAATGCCGGAGAAACGGGAGGTTTGGAGTCTTCCTCACCACGGCGACCTCCCTTTTTCTTGCCTTTTTTTCGATTCTTGTCTCTGTCTCTGTCTCTATCTTTGGGTTCTCCGTCGCGATCTTTCTCGCGGCGAATCTGAGGTTTGGGACGTGATTCTGAAGACTGCGAAGGGCTGGCCGCATCGCCAGATTTCGCCATTGCCTCACGCTCAGATTTTTTGATTGGACGCTCCGCCATAGTTTGTTTGTCGTTCTAGTTCGAGGTCTGCATTTAAATAGGGTACTATAGCCTACGCTCTCGCGTCAGGACGTTGAACGTGTGGTGACCCGCGCGCCGCGGGGCCCACCACACAAACCTAAGCCGGGGCTATAGAGGGTGAGGCGGATTGAGGGGGTTAGACAGAAGTGGCCGTTAAATTGATTCATTCACTCGGTTCATTCACTCGGTTCATTCAAGAGGCGATCGCACCAGTCATTCACGGCGATCGCCCACCCCTGAGATCCGACAGCAGGGGCAACCTGCCACCCAGATCCCACTAACCCCGGATGAGGCCCACTCTGCCCCGGCACCACAATAGGAATATCGACAACCTCTAGCATGTCGCGATCATTGGGGCTATTTCCTAGGCCAATCGTGGTCAATGATTGGCCCGGATTCGCAGTTTGATAAGCTTGGATGAGCAGCCGCGATGCGGTGCCCTTACCCGCCTGTTTTCCAATTAAATGAGAGAAGCGATCGCCCCTTACCACTTGAAACCCGGCTGCTTGAATCGCATCTGCAAGCGGGTCAGATGGAATAGTTTGAGGTGTGACAAAGGGCTCAGTAAAGTCTCTGGCTTTTGCCAGTTTAGCGTCGTCTGCTGCAAGCCCCGTTCGTTGAATAATCTCATCCACGCTCAGATCGCCAAACCCGCTCAGCGATGCTCCCAGTTTGGCAGCAATTGTTTGCAGTCCGTTGCGTGCATCGTCATAGGTGCAGCCCAATCGCAGCAGATGATAATCGTTCCAGACCTCTGCCTCGGGTAGCACAAAGCGGCGATCGCCCATCGGGATAAACACTCCGCTGCCGTTTTCAGTAATAAACGGGTCGTGTAGCTCAAGCACCTGACATAAGGCTTCCACTTCCCTTCGGGTCTTACTTGTGACCGGAATCACCGGAACCTGGTGGTCTTTAAGTCGACCCAAAACAGGAAGGACAGGCTCGTATTGGTAATCATCGGGATTAAGAAGAGTGCCATCTAGATCGGTAAAAATAAGCAGCACGGTATAGAATCCTCAAGTGCACCACAGATTTGGCAGTGATCTGCGAATCTGCCCGTTGGCTTCAGAGTTCTCAAATGCGGACGAACCCTGCGAACCCGTGAATTGATATCACAAATCACTGTAAGCTTAAAAGTGCTAATTTGGAAAATCCCGACGCTTTAAGCATCTAGATACAAGCACCCATCGCAAAGACGTGAGTTGAGAGGACGAAGATGAAGCGGCGACACTTAATTCGATATGCCGGAACGGGCTTTCTCGCAGCATTAGGACTGGGCATTAGCTCAAGTTTTCAAGGTTCCCAAGCCCAAACGGGGCAATCCGTTTCCATTCAGTGGCTAGGGCACACTTGTTTTCTCTTCTCAGGAAACGGGCGTCGCATTCTGGTAAACCCGTTTCGCGCGATTGGCTGCACCGAAGGATATCGCCCTCCGCGAGTGTCTGCTGACCTAGTGATGATTAGCAGTCGGCTGCTCGATGAAGGCGTAGTTGAAGGGCTTCCCGGCAATCCCAGGTTGTTGGCTGATGCAGGCGTCTATCAGTTCAACGGGATGCAAGTTCAGGGGATCGCAACGGATCACGATCGCAATCAAGGGCGCCGATTTGGCACCAACGTGATGTGGCAATGGAATCAGGGTGGGCTCAATATTCTCCACATGGGAGGCGCGGCAGCCCCCATCACGGTAGAACAGCAAATTCTTATCGGGCGGCCTGATGTTGCGCTCATTCCCGTTGGAAATGGCCCCAAGGCATACGGTCCTGACGAAGCCAAATCTGCTATTCAGACTCTAAACCCTCGACTGATTATCCCAACCCACTATCGCACCCAAGCAGCAGATGCCGATGCCTGTGATATCGTTCCGCTCGACCAATTTTTGACCCTCATGGATGGAACGCCAATCCAGCGGCGCAATGGCGACACCGTCACGCTCAGTCCTAACGATTTACCCGAAAGCGGTTCCAAAATTGAAGTGCTAAGTTACGGGTTTTAGCGAACGGCATCAATACTGTCTGTCATGCTAGATCAGTAGTGTTGAAACATTCCCAAAAGACCTGAAGAAATGATGCGAGACGAATATCGGCAGCGGCGCGAGCAATTCATGGCGAAGATTGGGCACGGCACGGCGGTGTTTCCCAGCGCTGTGGTGTCTGTGATGCATCGAGATGTTGACTACAACTTTCGCCAGGAAAGTGACTTATATTACCTCACTGGATTAAATGAGCCGGAAGCAGTGGCGGTTTTGGCACCGCATCATGATGAGCATCGGTTTGTGCTGTTCGTACGCCCCAACGATCCAGAAAGAGAAACGTGGAGTGGTCGCCGGATTGGGGTGGAAAAGGCGAAAGAATTTTTTGAGGCAGATGAGGTGTATCCCATTCATGAACTCGATGAAAAACTGCCTCAGTATCTCGAAAAGGCCGATCGAATCTACTACCACTTTGGGCGCGATCGCACCTTTAACGACACGCTACTAAAGCACTGGCAGCGGCTCATGGCCACGTATCCCAAACGAGGGATGGGGCCGATTGCCGTTGAAGATCCGGGCCCAATCCTGCATGCAATGCGTCAGATTAAGAGTCCGACCGAGCTAGAGATGATGCGAAAAGCGGCAGCAATTTCAGTCGAAGCCCATCTGCGAGCGATGGAATTTGCTCGACCGGGGCGCTATGAGTATGAAGTGCAGGCAGAAATTGAACATATCTTTCGACTGCGAGGCGGTATGGGCTTTGCCTACCCCACGATTGTCGCCTCAGGGGATAATGCGTGCATTCTGCACTACACCGAAAATCACCACCAATTGCACGATGGTGACTTGCTGCTGATTGATGCAGGCTGCGCATGCGACTACTACAACGCAGACATTACCCGTACGTTTCCGGTGAATGGCAAATTTACGGCTGAGCAACAGGCAATCTATGAAATTGTTTTAGAGGCTCAGCGACAGGCGATCGCCCAGGCACAACCCAGCACCCCCTATAGCCAGATCCACGAAACCGCAGTGAAGGTTATCGTTGACGGCTTATTAGACTTGGGATTATTACAGGGAGACGCCGACGAAATTATCAAAGAGGAGAAATATAAGCCGTTTTATATGCATCGCACTGGCCACTGGCTGGGTCTTGATGTCCATGATGTCGGCGTTTACCAGCACGGCGAAACGGCTCACTTACTAGAGCAAAATCAAGTGTTTACCGTTGAACCGGGCATCTATATCAGCCCCACCATTCAACCTGCTGAGGGGCAGCCCGAGGTCGATGCGCGCTGGCGTGGAATCGGCATCCGCATCGAAGATGATGTCGTGATCACAGCGGATGGTCACGACATTTTGACCGCTGGCGTTCCCAAAGATATCGCTGACTTAGAGAGGCATGCTTAGGGAGACATGCTTAGAGGAGCATGAAGGGTTCGTCGAAGAGTCACGCGTTACCCAAGTGCATACCGCTATAAGTCGGGGGACAAAAATATTTACTGTCATTGCAATGACACCGTAAGGCTGAACAACATAAGGATTCCGTGTTTCGTCCTGATGAATAGATCAGAAATCCGTAATCGTGTGGGGAGTCTCGAGAGGCTTTGTCCCCCATTACCCGATACGGATTCCAGTTCATGAACACATTCAAGTGCTTCCTCAAACCAACCGGTCATGTCTTAACCACCGCCGCATTCACCTCGGCTGCTATTAATGGGCTACTCATCCGCCCAAGCCAGGCAGAGCCAAGTCCTGAACCGCCACTGACGGCACCCACCAACGCATCAAAATTAAGCGTAACCCCGGTTCGCACCGTCACGCCTCCAGAGGCGGTTTCAAATCAACAGTTTGTCGGCTCCGATTTTCAGATATCTCAGCATCAGGCTGTTGAGTTGAGCGATAACCCGCTCTCTTCTGATATCAACATTCCAACCAGCAACTCGCTCCCCCTCAATCTGCCTTCTAATCCTGACTCTAGCCCGACTCAACAGTCTCAGCCCTCCGACCCCTTGCCCTCTGACTCACCCAACTCACAAACTAATCCCCAATCGATTGATATTCCAGTCAACACGCCAACCGATCAAACACGAGATACTGCACTCGAATTATCGAGGCAGCGGCTTGAAGATAAACTGGCGCAGATTGTTGAGCAAGATCGTAACGAACGAGAAGAGCGGCTTCGGCAAACACTCATGGAGACGGCGACCCGATATATTCGGAGCGGTCAACGGCAAGCGGCGCACACCATTGCTCAAAATCCAGCGCTCTCGCCTGAGAATCGTGAAGACTTATTAGCCATGCTGAATGGGCAAGAACCTGTTCCATCCAGAGTTTCGCAACCCGCTCCTAGTGCGATTCGTGCTAGCCCATCTGAATCAGGATGGGAGACGGCGTCTCGACGAAATGGGGCAGGGGCTTTTTCTCAACGCCAGCTTTCTCCCCACATGTGCCGAGAAAGCTCTAACCCGCGCGATCGCCTCTTCTCGAATCCTGGAATTGGGCAACAGCCTCCCACTACTCTGGCACAGTCTAATCAGTTTTCCGTTGGCAGCACGTTTCTTGAGGGAATCGGGCAACAAGCTCCCTCAATTTTGGTTTCATCTACATCGACCCATAATCATATTCCCGCATCAGATTTAGCAGAACTGAATACTCATTCCGACTGTGATGAAGGTCCTCTCTCAATTTCAGAGATTCCTAATAATTTCTTCAGCTACCAGTGGATGCCTCGCATCGGGCAAGGTCAATCTGGAGCATTAGAGATGATTTTTCCGCTTTCAATTCCTGCTCGCATCACCTCTTTATTTGGCTGGCGGATTCATCCGATTTCAGGAACCCGTCGCTTCCATTTTGGAATTGACTTTGGTGCTCCGACAGGAACCCCCGTAGTCGCAGCGCTGCCGGGTCAGGTGGAAACAAGCGGTTATCAAGATGGCTATGGGTTGACGGTGGTCATCGAAAATGGGGATGTCGGGCAGCGAAATCTGTATGCTCATTTGTCAGAAATTGCGGTGCAGCCGGGCGCTTGGGTTGAACAAGGCGCTGTGATTGGTTGGGTTGGCAGCACAGGCAACTCAACCGGGCCTCATCTTCATTTTGAGGTGCATCAACTGGGTACGGAGGGGTGGGTTGCGGTCGATCCGATGGCAATTTCGCCGGTGATTAATATCGGAGCCCGATAATAGCGCTCATTCAGAAATTCTGAGACTTCTCAAGGCTCCCATTTTCGACTTTAATTTCTTCAGTACTGAGAGAAATTTGGTGGGTGAATGCGAGTGTCTACTCAACTGATTCCGGGCGATCGCTTTATTCTAGATTGTCGAGGCCGCACTCTTGACTGCCGCCCTGGCATCAATGAGGGTGCCCACATCATGGGGATTTTGAATGTCACCCCGGACTCATTTTCAGACGGTGGACGATATCTGCAAACAGATGCCGCTCTCCGTCGAGCAGATGCTATGGAGGCAGAAGGAGCCGCCATTCTCGACATCGGAGGAGAGTCGTCTCGTCCAAAGGGAGCGACGTATGGATCAGGTGCTGAGCCCGTCTCAGTAGACGACGAGTTAAAGCGGGTGATCCCAATCATCGAGGCGATCGCCCCTCGCTTTCCAGACCTACTTATTTCTGTGGATACCTATAAGCCCCAAGTGGCTCAAGCGGCGCTTGAAGCAGGAGCCCATCTAATTAATGACATCACTGGATTGCGGATTTTCCCAGAAACAGCTCACGTTGCCGCTCGACACGGAGCCCCGTTAATCGTGATGCATTCGCTGGGTCGTCCGGGGGCCATGCCTCATGAACATCACTATGAGAATGTTGTAGACACCGTTAAATCGTCTCTCCAAGAATCGATTCAGCTTGCTGAGCAGGCTGGAGTTCGGCACGTCATTACCGACCCGGGATTTGGATTTGGCAAATCTGTGTCTGAAAATCTTCAACTGATTCGCGAAACCCAAACCTTTGTCGATCTAGGGTATCCGGTCCTGGTCGGGATTTCTCGAAAAAGCACCATCGGGGCAGTATTAGGGTCGACTCAATCCCCCCTGCCTCTGACAGAAAGACTGTATGGCACCTTAGGGGCTACCGCAGTTGCGGTGCTTCGCGGGGCAACCCTCATCCGGACTCATGATGTCCGTCCGACGGTTGATCTGGTGAAGCTAATTGCCGCAACTCGTTAAATGCGATCGCCCGCCTCCACTAGCTGGTTGTCCTGGCGCAGGGAGCTCTGGATAAAAGCGTCCAACTCACCATCCATGACATCATCGACGGCAGTCGTTTCCATACCGGTTCGCAAATCCTTCACCATCTGATACGGATGGAATACGTAGTTGCGAATTTGGTTTCCCCAAGCCGCTTCAACCATGTCACCCCGGATGTCAGCAATTTCTTGGGCGCGCTGTTCTTGAGCAATCACGAGTAGCTTTGCCTTGAGAAGCGCTAGCGCCTTTTCCTTGTTTTGCAATTGCGATCGCTCCTGAGTACACCGAACTGCGATGCCGGTCGGGATATGAACCACGCGCACAGCCGTTTCAACTTTGTTGACGTTTTGTCCGCCTTTTCCGCCAGAGCGAGAGGTCGTAACTTCCAGGTCTTTTTCTGGAATATCAAGCTCAACAGAGCTATCTAAAATAGGCATCACCTCAACGCCAGCAAAACTAGTTTGCCGCTTACCGTTGGCATTAAAGGGCGAAATCCTCACGAGACGATGCGTTCCCTTTTCAGCCTTGAGGTATCCATACGCATACTTTCCCTCGATCTCAAGCGTGGCCGACTTAATGCCAGCTTCATCTCCCTCAGAGAGTTCAGCCAAATGAACGGTATAACCGTCTCGTTCTGCCCAGCGAGTATACATACGGAGCAACATCTCCGCCCAGTCTTGAGCATCCGTGCCGCCCGCTCCAGCGTTAATGGCTAAAACCGCTCCTCCTTGATCGTACGGACCTGACAACAGTTGCTGAGTTTCCCACTGGTCAAGTGCTCGATTTAGATGAGCTAGATTAACTTCTGCTTCTTGAATCAGAGCCTCATCCTCGTCGAGTTCTAGCAATTCTAAAATGGCTTTCATATCGTCTAGCCGAGCATTCCACTGCTCAAATTGCTGCAAACTCGTTTTCAAGTCATTGAGGTTTTGAAGCGTGCGCTGCGCTCTGACCTGGTCATCCCAAAGCTCAGGCTGAGCAGCCACTTGTTCTAAATCGCGAATTTTTGCAGTCAATGCCGGAACGTCAAAGATAGTCCTGGGTTTTACCCAGGCGCTCCGCCAACAAATCTACCTCGCGCTTGAGGTCTGTCGTTTCCATAGTAGGCATAGCAATTTAATCAATCGACTCTTCACTCATTTTATTCTACTCAACAGAACTACAGACCTATCGATAACGGAATTACTAATTCTGAGTCTCCAGGTATGGTAGCAGGTACCCTCAGGAAAGGATCTGGTGGTTCAAATTGCCCGCAAACATCGTGCGCATTCGCGGACTCCCGCAGACGCCTGCAAAATTGGAGAATTGGGAACCTGCGGAAGCAGGTTTGTTCGTATAGCCCTCGACTTTAGTCGCCCGGGTAGTGAAGAAAAAGAGTCTGGTGGTTCAAACCCCAACTTTCACCATTTGTATCCGTTACGTTACGTTTTACTTTTTTTCCGATAAGCCGATGTCAGACAGGTGTCTAGCCTTGCCAAATCGCTTTTACGTTCCTTAATCTGCGGCTTAAGTTGCGAGTAATGAGAAGAAGAGTTCGGTATTTATGCTGATACTTACACAAACCCCTTTATCTATTCCCGTGAAATAACGATGGTATGCACTAGGTCATTCTAAGGAGAATAAGCCTAACTCTGACGCAAGGTGTTTTTCAGATGACGGCAACTAAATCTTCTCTCCGTTCGCACAGCATGGAATTATTGATGGCCTACCATCAAAATCCCTCTCTCAAAGTTCGTAACCAGTTAGTTCGAATGAATGCAGGCTTAGTTCGCAAAATCGCTCACCGAGTGAGCCATCAGTGTGTTGAGCCCTACGAAGATCTAGAGCAAATTGGGTATATTGGCTTAATTCGAGCAATCGAGCGGTTTAACCCCGGCCAAGGGTGTGCCTTTAGCTCATTTGCAGTCCCTTATATTCGTGGCGAAATGCTTCACTTCTTGCGCGATCGCGGCAGTGCTGTAAAGGTGCCTCGTCGTTGGCAAGACCTCCAAAAAGAGGGACAAAAGGTTCGAGTGCAGCTTTCAAAGGATCTGGAGCGTCAGCCCACCGATCAAGAAGTCGCCGACAAAATAGGAATCTCTCAAGATGAATGGCGAGAAATCAAACTGGCTGTTCGCAACCGGTTGCCCCTAAGCCTCGATGCAACCGTATGTCATCAAATCGACTCTCCTATTACGTTGGGAGATACGTTGACTGATGCTAATTATCAAACTCTGCAATGGCTAGAAGAAGATCGACAGCTTCTCCAACGGGCTCTAAACCAGCTTGAAGACAAAACCAGAGCCGCCATCGAATTTGTATTTTTTAGTGATATGTCTCGTAAGGAAGTCGCCGAGCGAATTGGTGTCAGCCCGATGACGGTAACGCGGCGTATTCAGCGTGGGCTTGAGCAGATGATCACATACCTTCAACCTCAAACGCTGCGTACTGAACCCTAAACCCAGTCGTTTCTTCGACTATGTCGATCTGGCACGATCTAGCACATGTGATGGATTAACAGGATTGTTGCCGCTTACGGTGCTGAGCCGATCTACCTTGCGTCATGTTGAAGGGTGCAGTGTTGAAACGGCAATATTCCGCTAATAGGAATACATAGTTGGCTAGTTCAATCTTGATGCCGCTCTGCAAACCGCGTTGCAGGGCGGCTTTTTCTGCACAGTTAAATATATCAATGTGTAATTGCGTCAAGGACAGAAACGGTGGTGTAGGGCGCGTCGCGTCCCGCACCACTGTACTTAACCCAGGCGCATACCGCTATAGGGTGGGCAGCCAAGAATGGTAGCATCTGCAAGGAACTGGGCGGTTGCTATAGAACGAACGTAAGGCGATCGCACGTTACAGTTCTGACCTCAATTCAGGCAGTCACTGTGATAGCGCGATCGCCCTAACAACTTGTAGCCGGGCAACTTGAGATTAGGCAGCTAGATCAAATAGCAGCACTTCAGCCTCAGCAGATGCACCTTGAAGAATGAGCGTGTCTTCATGGGCGATCGCCACCCCATCTCCTGCCGAGACAAGCTGACCGTTGAGTTGAATAGCGCCTCGCGCGACCTGCACCCACGCGACTCGTCCATTAGCAAGCGAGTAGCTAAGCGTTTCGCCATCATTCAGGAGGGTCGCGTAGAGATTCACGTCTTGATGAATAGTGACCGAGCCATTTCGACCCTCTTGTGAGCCAATCAAGCGTAGCGTTCCGTGCTTTTCCTCCTTTGAAATATGAATTTGCTCGTACTCCGGATTTAGCGCTTTTTGATTGGGCAGAACCCAAATTTGCAGAAAGTGAACTGGGTCGGTTTGCGATGCATTAAATTCGCTGTGCTGGATGCCGGTGCCCGCAGACATGCGCTGCACATCCCCAGGGCGAATGACCGAACCATTTCCGATGTTGTCTTGATGTTCTAACGCACCATCAAGCACATAGGAAATAATTTCCATATCGCGGTGTCCGTGGGTGCCGAAGCCCCGACCGGGCTGAACTTTGTCTTCGTTGATGACCCGCAAGCTTGAAAAGCCCATATGCTCTGGGTCGAAATAATGACCAAATGAGAACGTGTGTCGGCTATCGAGCCAACCAAAGTTGGCGACTCCACGCGTCCCGGAGGAACGAATCGTAATCATTGAGATAGACCTCCTTATCAAAATGCGTGCTGGTGTAGCAGCCGCTTGACGTATAGCCCTACGGGCTTAGGTTTGTGTGGTGCCCCCCGCGGCGCTGGGGCTCACCCCACGTTCAATGTCCCAATGCGATCGCGTACGGCTATATTTTTAGTATGGACTGAGTCTAAATAAAATACAATATAGTTTATTGGAAACACATTGTTTCTTATTTAGCTACAATGCGATCGCCATTATGGATAAATTTGAATGCATACGAGCATTTACGCGCGTTGTTGAGACGGGCGGATTTGCTGCCGCTGCCCGTGAGCTTGAACTGTCGCGGTCGGCAGTCAGTAAATTGGTGATTCAGCTCGAAAATAATCTCGGCACTCAACTGCTCCATCGCACGACTCGCCACGTCAGCCCTACCGAAACAGGACTCGCCTTTTATGAGCGGTGCGTCAGAATCTTGGCCGATTTGGAAGAAGCGGAACTAGCGATTTCCAATCTTCACGGAGAACCCAGAGGCACTTTAAAGATTAATGCCCCCATGTCATTCGGCACCCTATATTTGGGCTCGGCAGTGGCAGATTTCATGACCCGCTATCCTGATTTGCAGGTGCAGTTGACCTTAGACGATCGATTTGTTGACCCCATTGAAGAAGGCTATGACGTAGTGGTTCGAATTGCTCACCCTGCCGAGTGGGCCGGTTTAATCGTCTGCCCGATTGCCCCAGCGCCTCGAATTCTTTGCGCATCGTCTACCTATCTGCAAAAATATGGGACTCCCCATCATCCAGATGAGCTTCGCAATCACGCCTGTTTGCACTATGGCTATCTCACCACGCGAAATCAGTGGATATTACACGGTCTTGATGGTGAATATCGGGTGCCGATTCGCAGCACGCTGTGCTCAAACAATGGAGAAGTGCTGAGAGATGCGGCACTATGCGGGTTGGGAATTGCCCTTCTGCCCGCATTCATTGTTAGTAATGACCTAGAGGATGGGAGATTGCAATCTGTACTGCCGGACTACCATCCTCCTGAGATTGTAATCAGCATGATTTATCCGGTGAATCGCCACCTGTCGGCAAAGGTTCAGCTATTTACAGAGTTTCTGCGATCGCGATTTGGCAATTTATCAGAAAGCCAAGTAGGACCGGGCTAGGACTAGGGCAGAGATTGATTTAGAATCAACCGCTTCGCCGTCTAAAATAGCCTCTTCTAGCTGCTGGGGAGTCATCAACACCACCTCGATATCTTCGTCGTCATCTTGATTGGGAGGAATTTCGAGTTTTTCGAGATCGGTTGCTAGGAATGCGTAAATAATTTCATCCGAATAGCCAGGCGCGAGAAAGAACTGTCCGAGCGATCGCCACTGATGGGCGCGGTATCCAGTTTCCTCTTCAATTTCTCGTCGGATCGTGGCTGCGGGCTCTTCATGCTGCTCCACGGTTCCGGCTGGAAATTCGAGCAGTCGTCCTTGAGCCGCAAAGCGATATTGACGCACCAACACGACCTGACCGTCTGGCGTGACAGGAACGGCCAGTGCCCCGCCGGGATGCCGAACACATTCCCAATCTCCTTCTGCGCCATTGGGGAGTCGAAGTCGATTGACTTCAAAGCTAAATTTGCGACCTTGATAAAACAGCCTGTGTTTGAGCAGTTGGGGACGTTCTTTTCTGAAAGACATAGACAATATGGCGATCCTAAATCGCTTGTAAATTGTGTATGAGGGTGGGGTGGGCTGCGCCTACCCCACCACTCACAACCCATTTGGGATTGCTATATGAGATTGGATAGTGAGAAACGGCGACACGATAGTTAGCAGATCTTAAGGAGCATAGTCGGAGCGTGAGGAGTTGGTCAATCGCACGCTACGCTATGGGAGTGTCAGCCTTTTAAGTCTGTATGACAATTATTCTCACCAATGATGACGGCATCGATGCCCCTGGCATTCGTGCCCTCCAAAATGCGTTAAACGGAGCAGGAAAAATTGTTGCACCTAGTACCCATCAGTCAGGATGCAGCCATCAGCTAACCACGGGGCGGCCCATCAAAATCGAACGACGGTCAACAGGGGAGGTGGCGATCGCCGCTATGCCCGCTGACTGTGCTCGGATTGCGGTGAAATGTTTTTACCCAGATGCCACCTGGGTGTTGTCTGGGATTAATGCAGGCGGCAACTTGGGGGCTGATGTGCCCGTGTCAGGCACGGTCGCTGCGGTGCGAGAAGCTGCCTATCTCCGCATTCCGGGAATTGCGATTTCTCACTATATTCATCGAGGACGAACTATTGATTGGGACATCGCAAGCCGTTTGACGGCAAAGGTCATTGATACATTAATGGCTCAGCCCCATGAGGTCGGAACTTTCTGGAATGTGAATTTACCCCATTTGACCCCCGATGATCCCGATCCGGAGCTTGTGATGTGTTCCGCCTGCACGCAACCGCTGCCGACTGACTATGATTTAGACGGTGACACGATTCAATATGCTGGCAGCTATGGCGATCGCGATCGCGACCCAGGTGGCGACGTGGACGTGTGCTTTTCTGGCAAGATCGCTGTTACCAAAATCCAGCTATGGTAAGACAGAATCTTCGTTAGCATCAACGCATCAACATAAAGGTAAAACGCCTGTGATACGGTATCTCTGTTAAAGCATTGACGGTTGAATGAGTCAGACGCATCTTCCCCAAGACGATTGTTTAGACGATCAATCACGCCCCATTATTGGCTGGCGAGAATGGATTGCCCTACCCGAGCTAGATATCTCGACAATCAAAGCCAAGATTGATACAGGAGCTCGCTCCTCTGCACTCCATGCCTACGACATTGAACCCTTCGAACGTGAAGGCAAGTCGATGGTGCGATTTAAGGTGCATCCCTATCAGCGAGATATCCATCACGTTGTCGCGGCAGAAGCTGAAATTTTTGATAAGCGGCACGTTCGGAATTCGGGTGGGCATGCAGAATTGCGACTCGTTATTCTCACACCCGTTAGACTCAACGGCATAGAATGGTCAATCGAGCTGACCTTGACAAATCGGGATGTAATGGGGTTTCGGATGTTGTTGGGTCGGCAAGCCGTGCGAGAACGCTTCCTCATTGATGCCAGTCGCTCATATATTCAAAGTCCAAGTCAGAGTCATCGATTGAAACGTCGGAAGAAAGGGTCATGAAAATCGCAATTCTCTCTCGCAAAGCATCGCTCTACTCAACTCGACGGCTCAAAGAAGCTGGGGATCAACTCGGTCATGAGATGCATGTGATTGACTATTTGCGCTGCTACATGGACATCACTGCTCACAAGCCCCAAGTGATTTATCAGGGCAAACCTCTCGTCGAGTTTGAGGCGGTGATTCCTAGAATCGGAGCATCGAAAACGTTCTATGGGACGGCGGTTGTGCGTCAGTTTGAGATGATGGGTGTCTTTAGCGCCAATGAATCTCAAGCAATTTCGCGATCGCGCGACAAACTGCGCTGCCTTCAGATTCTTGCTCGACAAGGCATTGGGCTTCCTGTGACTGGGTTTGCCCATTCCACCAAAGACATTGAAGGTCTGATTGAGATTGTGGGTGGGGCACCTCTGGTGATTAAGCTGCTGGAAGGTACTCAAGGCATCGGAGTCGTCTTAGCAGAAACCCGTCAGGCAGCTCAGTCTGTGATTGAAGCCTTTCGGGGGTTGGAAGCTAATATTCTCGTTCAAGAATTTATCAAAGAAGCCAAGGGAATGGATATCCGCTGCTTTATCGTGGGCGAGAAGGTGATCGCGTCGATGAAACGGCAAGGTGCGCCCGGAGAATTTCGATCCAATATTCACCGCGGTGGCAGTGCCGAAAAAATCAAGCTGACGCCCGAAGAGCGTAGCACTGCGATTCGAGCTGCTAAGGCGATGGGTCTGAGGGTTGCAGGCGTTGATATTCTTCGCTCAAATCACGGGCCTGTGGTGATGGAGGTCAACTCATCTCCAGGATTAGAAGGTATTGAAACAGCCACAGGAATTGATGTTGCAGGCAGAATTATTGAGTTTATCGAAAAGAATGCTGCACCGGGCAAAAATCGCGATCGCATTCAATATTAATCGTCTCAATTTTTTGTTGAACCACAAAATCACTAAGTTTTAATGAAGATCACCTATCCGTCCCAGTAAGTCAGCCTCACTGGAGCTAGCCTAAGACCAGAAATTTGCCCGGTGCTGATTGCAACCGTGTAAGACGTTTGATTCAGAAAATCTGATGTAGCTCTTCAAGATTTTGCTCCTACACGTGGTGTGATGCTGTTAGATAATCTGCTCGGAATTGCTGGTCTGCTGCACTCGCGGCGTTGGCGGCAACGATTCATGTGGGCGGCGATCTCGTTAGCCTGTGTTCTGGTGATTTGGCAACTGTTTGATTGGTTGACTCAGCCAACCACACTGATTGCCCTCTTTTTGCTGGTTTTAACCCTTCTGCCATTCATTAAAACGGTGCGATCGTGGCAGCGGTATGTCCTAAAAGGCGTAACCGGTTTGCTGCTGGCATATTTGGCGGTCACATCTCCGCCTGCCGTCATGCTGGCAAATTATGGATTAACGGCGTTTTTGCCGCCTGATTCGGGTGAAACGGTCGATTCGATTATTGTGTTGGGGCGGGGTGAGCTGCGCCGAAACGAAAGGATTGCAGAAGCCATTCAGCTTTGGAAGGCCGACCGAGCGCCTCACATTTTTGTCAGCGGCATGAGTGATGCACAAGAAATCGTTGACTTGCTACACGAATCAGGCATCCCCAGATCGGCGTTGAGTGGTGAGAGGTGTTCTCAAAGTACAGCAGAAAATGGACTATTTACGGCTGCCATACTCTATCCCCAGAGAGTTCGCCGTGTCCTTCTGGTCACCGATCCGCCGCATATGCTGCGATCGCTCCTGGTTCTTCGCAGCTTTGGGTTTGAGGTCATTCCCCATGCAATCCCTCAAGGTGATTTAACCTTTAATCCTCACATGCGTAGAGCCTTGAGAGAATATGCAGGACTGCTTGGATATTGGATTTCGGGGCGCTTTCAGCATCGTCCAACCGAGCAACTCAACCGTCCTCCGTCGGCAGTCATTCACAAAATGACGGACTGGAATTGTCGCATCAATGATTCTAAGACACCCTCAGCGGGGAGTCCCCGTGAAGAATAAGAAAAATCGGACAAATCACTGGAAAGGTGATACAACAAACTAACTAACGGGTTATCACCATCTCCAGTTCCTAATGGGTGAGGAATCAAACAACCAGTCTGATAGGCCAGATGTTTTTGGGGCGATACAGTCTCCACGTGCCGATGCGATCGCCATTGGCGGCGTTACTGTGATGTCGGGCAAAAAGCAGCGAATTGATGTCCCCGTGGCTCATCTACCGACCCAAACTCCCATCTCGTTGCCCGTTACTGTCATCAACGGCACCCGGTCAGGACCTTGCCTGTGGCTAAGCGCTGCTATTCACGGCGACGAAATCAATGGCGTCGAAATCATTCGCCAGGTGCTCTCTCATGTCAAGCCTCGCCGCCTTCAGGGGACACTGATTGCCGTTCCGATTGTGAATGTCTTCGGGTTTATCGAGCAGTCTCGATATTTGCCGGATCGCCGCGATTTGAACCGCTCGTTTCCCGGATCACCCAGGGGGTCACTCGCCGCACGGCTTGCTAATCTATTCATGCGCGAAATTGTCGCACACTGCACCCACGGTATCGACCTCCATACCGCATCCCATCACCGCATCAATCTCCCCCAAATTCGCGCGAATCTTAATGACCCTGAAACCTACCACGTCGCTAAAGCATTCGGGGCTCCGCTGATGATTCACGCTGAAACCCGTGACGGATCGCTTAGAGAAGCCGCCGCTAAACGAGGAATTCCAATTTTGCTCTATGAAGCTGGAGAAGCATTGCGCTTTGATGCCGATGCGATTCAAACCGGCGTGCAGGGTGTTTTGCGCGTCATGTCCGTGTTGGGGATGTATCCATCCAACCCTTTGGAGCAGTCTAACGCTGTGGTGAAAGTGGATAAAACTCGATGGATTCGGGCATCCCGGAGCGGGATGCTGCATATCGAGATTGAATTGGGCGATCGCGTCAGTCATCGGCAACGCTTGGGGTTTATTTCAGACGCGTTTGGTGAACGCAGCACGACCGTCCATGCACCTTCCAATGGAATCATTATTGGGCATACCCGAAACCCTTTGGTTAACCAAGGGGATGGCATCTTCCACATGGCGGTGCTTGATTCTGCTTAGGTGATTTCGTACCCTATATCTGATTCGGTTTCCTCACCTGCCTAGACTTTGCTGCATTCGATATGATGTCTATGTTACATGCAGGTTTTAGTGCGAAAGGAGGATAGAGCCTTGGTTCAAAGCGGAATGTATGACACAGACAAACGAAAGCTATTGTCAGCCATCTGTCATGGCTCAATCTTCTTGAGTACAACCTTACTCGCAATTGGTGCACCAATCGCTATTCTGATGGTGTCTGATGATCCAGTGGTTAAAGCCAACGCGAAAGAAGCTATTAACTTTCATTTCAACGTTTGGTTCTGGAGTGTCATTATCGGTGTGTTGTCGTTCATCACGCTAGGCTTGCTCGGATTCTTTCTAGTTCCGCTTGGCTTCATCTGGCATTGGGGACTAACGATTTGGGCAATCGTGCGATCGCTCAGTAAATCTGATGAACCCGTCCACTATCCACTCATCGTGCGGATTTTCTGATGCCTCAGGCGCTGATGGTAGTGTCATGACACTACTTCAATCCACCAAATTAGCTGTGCCACGCCAGCAGTGACTTGAACCCGGTGCGTTACGCTTAACAGCACCCCACAGCACCGTTTATTTATGTCCATCGACTTACTGACTGACATATCACTCACCGAGATGATCCATTAGTATGACGCGCAACTACTTCCCCGCGAACTATGCTACTTATATAAAGTTTCGATAAAGTGCCTATCTGAAAACTCGCTAGAGTTCTTGGAATCTAAAACCCTTGACGGGGTTTTCGGATAGGTTCAAACCTATGGGAGGCAAGTCAATATGTCTACTGACAATGTGCAATTACTTCTGAGTCGTCGCCGTGAGCAATGGCATCGTTTTCATCAACTTCGCGGCATTTCACCTCTAGAAGCAGCAGAAGCACGAGCATTAGCGATCAGTGCTGAACTGCAACTTTCAAATCAGGGTTTTCATGGACTGAAGTAAGGAGATTTTTCGTGCGATTTAAGTCTAACTTCAGTTCAGTCTCCCACTAGGGCGCATACCTATGCGCCCTAATTTATTGCCATTTCTTGATTGCCATTCCCTCGAAGACAGTCCTACTAGCCCTTCAGGATTGGATGGATGTATAGGCCTCTCGCGGAGCAAGGAACCCTCAATCCGCTCTCCCAGGTGAGCGCGTAAGGCTATCAGCGGTAAGCCAGATACGGTTTGTTAGCTACGAATCTCGTTCCAAACCTGCACCCACTTATCGTAGTCTTTGACGCTCTGCCACATATTGATTTCTGCATGGAGCGACAAATCATCCATGTAGAGTTCTTTCGCTCTCTCTGGGCCTATCGCCTCAGCCCCCGCCTCAGTCGCCCCTGAATATCCAGTTACATCCATGACCCCTTTTTGCCCATCGCCACTGAGGATGTAATCGATCCACTGATAAGCGGCATCGACATTCCGAGAATTTTTGGAAATCATCCATGAATCTGTCCAACCTGTGAGCTTCCCTTCTGGACTCACCGAACCAATTGGAAAACCAGCCTCATCTAATTGAGTGTAGGTGAGAGGCCATGCATGAGCCAAAACAACTTCACCTGACTGAAAGAGGTTTGCTAGTTCTCCCGCGGTCGTCCAAAATTTGCGAATACTCGGGCGGAGCTCAAGCAGTTTGTCTTTGACGTCTGCTAAATCATCGTCGGTTAGGCTGTACGGATCATCTTTACCTAACCAGAGCGCTACGTCAGCAATGGTGATCGGGTTGTCAGGGATTGTGACTTTTCCTTCATAGTCCGGGTCAAACAAGATATTCCATGATTTGGGTGTCGTGGCTACTTCGTCCGTGTTGTAGAGCAGTACATTGGGGCCCCAAGCAAATGTCACTCCATACAGTTGCCCATCAAATGTATTCCAGTCACCGTGTTGAAAGGATGGAAAGATCGAATCAAAATTTTCTAATTTGCGGGTATCAATAGGTCGAACTAAGCCTGCCTGGTAGAGCCTTTCGGTGATATCTCCCGACGCAGAAATCAAGTCATACGTGCGTCCACGTCCAGCCCGAAATTTGGCAAACATTTCGTCACTAGACCCTGCGTAGGTTGCCTTCACGACACAGCCAGTTTCCTGTTCGAATTGTTCGGTGAACGATGAATCGGTGTAGCCTTCCCATACGATGGCGGTTAGCGTACAGCCGGCTGCCTGGGCTGGAGATGCAGGAATGAGCGCAGATGTCAGCCCTAAGAGGCTAACCACAAGTACAATCAACACACGATGCCACATGAATTCATTCTCCTGTCTTAATAGATCAAACCTAACGACATCACTCAACCAGATAGGGTAGGCAGTTGGGATAAGAATTGATGTGTCGCGCATCACAGATAAACTCGGGACATTCTCTAAGCATCGGATTCAACGTCCGATCGCCCTTCAGCAACGGGTGAGGATCGAGGCTTAGAGGTCGCTGTAGGAGGCGATTGCTTCCTGGCGGGCTGTGGCAGGGCGTCAGGTTGCCCCATTCCGTAGGTGAGGGCATAGCTGCGAGCGAGTAGCCAAAACCATAATGGCGGATTGCGAGGTTCTAGCCAGGGTTGAATGGCGCGCGTAAAACCAGGAACCCAGCCAAATAGCCAGCTTATCAATGCAGACAGCGTGAAATTGAGATAGCTACCCACCCAGCGAAACAGGTCTTTTGATCCGGCTAATTCCCAAATCCAGGTGAGAAGGGCAGGATTCTTCCAGGCGGCTTTTAGCGCCATGCGATTAAACGATAGCCAGCCAGCTCGATCTTTAATAAAGCGATCGCCCACCTCTGGAGACTCACTCGCCAAAATCCCAAAAAAGGTATTCAACATTGAGTTAATCCGCTCAGGAGGCAAAAATTTGCCTGTGGGTACCATCATTCCTTTAGAAAACAGCCATGTCACCGCGATGTTGCTTTGGAATGCCCGAATCTGACTAAGGTGTTTGGCATCCAGCAAATTGTGACGGAGGGCGGTATCCAGCAAATCGGTGAGGCGAGGGAGATTCCGCACAAGGGAACCAAACCCCGTGAATACGAGCGGAGACTGAAGCGATGCCGCGTCTCCAATGGTGATCAGACGATCAAAGGCTACATGGCGATCGCTCCCCTTGATACTGAAATGGCCTGGAATATAGCCAAATGTCGGTTTTTTCCAGCTCAGCTGATCGATATCACATCGACGATACTCCGGCAGAATCGTGAAAAAGTCTTCGTACATCTCCAGTAGGGAACCCGGATTCTCAGGATTCACCTGATGGTAATGAAACAGGTAAAACGTCAGTTCATCGCCCTTACCAGGAAATAACTCCCAGATTAGCTGCCGTCCTCGTGAAATATCCCCGTGGCTATTGAGCACATCTCCATAGCGGGAATCCCAGACACCCGATTTAAATCCACCATTAATCACAGCTCCAACCGTTGGACACACGCTATCGAATGCCCGTCCTCCGTTGATTTGCCATGCAATGGGCGACGCCGTTCCCATCGCATCGACCAGCAACTGTCCCTTTGCTAACTTGGCGGTTTGGGTTGGCAGATGGCTTGCATACACCGTGACCTGAGTTGGGCTAATGTCTGCCTTAATAAATTCAGTCTGATCCCAGATTTCGCCGCCTGCCGCCTTAAACTTTTCGCCACACGTGCGAAGCAACTGTTCCGCATCTAATGCCACATTCAAAACCGTCGGCGTATGCAAAATTGGCGCTTTTGCCTGGGGCGGATTATTGGCATCAAAAAACTTATGAAAGCCATCTCGATATTCACGGGCAATGATGTGCTCAAACTCATCTGCGGTAAATAGTCCTAAATCGATCAAGCTTTGAAATTCGTCCCTTGAAATATTCCACTCACGGTTCATGCGGCCAAAGGGGAGCCGCTCAAGCAACAACACTCGATAGCCTAGACGCGCCATCACGGCAGCATGAATGACGCCGAGCGCACCGCCCACATAGATCAAATCGTAAGTGGGCGAATCTGCCGACCCCAGATTAGAAAATTCAGGAGACTGGAGCGGATGCCTCTCACCCTGTTCAGGGACTGAAAAAATAACCTGCTTGGGTTGCTTCGGGTTGCGAACTCCGTCGCGCCAGCGCTGCTCCCACCAATAGACCCGTTTGAGATCATATTCCCCGCTGGGCATTTTGCGAAAATAGCGAATCGTTTTGGGATAGTGGGCCCCCAGCGCATCAAAGATGGATTCTTTGGGGTCAATCGCAGGCGGAATTGGGTAGTGATGAGGAAACTGTCGACGGATGTCTGCTAAAAGATTTTGAATGGTTTGCTTCTCGTATGGGAGAGGGGAAGCAGTCCACCGGAATACCTTGAGATAGGTCGTTCGCTGAACAGACCACGTAAATATAGATAGCTCTGCCGCAGAGGGGGGGCGTTGAGAATCTGAATCACGAATGGCGCCTGTTGGCATCTTGGAGGTCGCAACACTCAGACGAATTCCGTCAGGAGTCAGTGTTTTTTGCCCGGTATAGGGTTCAAACGTGTGTTGAAGCCATTCTCGGACTGCATCAATCTCGGGTGTAGGAATTTCTATATAGAGAATTTCTCTCATTTTTGATGATGTTTTTGACGATTTTTAAACTTTGACGACAATCATCTGACCGGGTAGGTGCAACTGATTCAAAATTTGCGCTACACTTCCCTTCAATGCGGTAAGCTCTTAAAAAACTTTACAGGATTCTCATATTTCTTCAGGGAGTGCATACATTTGTGACAACTATGAATTATCCCATTCCAGAGAACCCCCAACAAATAGCTGCTCTGCGTCAAAAACCCATCGATGAAGAGATTGTTGCAGCTGCGATCGCCGGTGTGATTCGAGTTGCCCGTTCTAACGGTCAATCGTTAGAAGATTTGACGGCTGAGGTTTTAGCGGACGATCGCATCTTAAATTGGGAAGTCCGCTGCTGGTTGAGCGAACTTGTCACCCAAACGTGGAAAAATCTTCCCCACGACACTCAGGTAACGCTGTAAATGATTGTCTCCAAATTTTTACCGCGCGTTGAGGTGCCCTTCCGTAATTCGTATATCCAATCCGCAGCGCCTCGTTACGAGATGGTTCTAGAAATCCAGACGAGTAAGCTGGGTGCGAATAATGCACCATCAATCCCAATGCTATAAACATCTCGGGGTGTTTTGGGAGTAATCGTCCAGACGAAGATGATGTTCATTACACTCATGGCGATCGCCACTAGAGGCATCGGAATCGCCAAGCTGTGTAACCACCCCCATGCCAAAATGGGCAACAGCAGCAGATTTAAGACAGACCAGATTATCCGATTTCCGGTCACTCCAACCATCAGTGGAAGGGTAAGGACGCCTTTCTTGCGGTCAGATTCTAAATCTCGAACATCGAATAGATGAGAATTGGTGCCTACAAAAATCAGCAAGAATAAAGCGGTGAGCCCAGCAGATAGAGTCAACGACATTTGTGCGTACGCCAGTGGAACCGCGATCAGCGCGTAGGTAATCGTTCCACACACAATCCAGGCTTTGGACCCTGGGATATCTTTGAGGCGATACCACCGTAATCCTTGTTCGCGGCGCATTGGGAACAGGGGAATGCCGTAGATCAGAGGAACTAACCCCCCGCAGCTAACCAGCGGCACAGGGCTAGGAGCCTGATAGAGCAGAATTGCAGTACCTAACACGGCGATCGCCGTCATGCCCCATCCCCAACCATTCCGGAAGTATGCCTGGGCATCGGGGTCAGGAATTTTTTGAACATACGCATCTGCAATACGATCGAGATTGTAGGGAATCAGTGCTGCTGTAAAGATAAGTAATGCTGGATGCCAGTCAATGGCAATGCCTAAGGTATCTTGCACGAAGAATACCAAGGATGCAATGCCAGCCGCCACCCAAATGTTGGAGTAGACCAACCCATTGAGAAAAAGCTGATAGATCGTTTGAGAAATTGATGTTGAAGTCTGGCGAGAATGCTGTTGGAATGTCATTGGGATTTTAGCAATTTCGTTGAGTCACGTATTGAGGGAAAGACGTTGAGAAGAGGTATTTGATTTCCACATAAATTGCCCGCAGGCATAGCCTACGGGCCTTACGCATGGCGTAATAGAATCTCTTAGCTGACGCCTGCCAACTCTCGCGAATCATCCGCAGAGGTATCTGGTGTGCGATCGCCAGATTCGCCCAAATCTGCTTGAGTTTTGATACGGGCAATGTTGTAGACTAGCAGTCCGAAAAGTGGCTTTGCCAACAAATCAGCAACAGTGTAGCCAATTTGCACGCCAACTAATGCATTAGCTCCAGCAATGCCCAGTTCGGGTAACACATATGCGATCGGGTATACACCCCATGATAGGAGCAGAAGTAGACGCATACTGCCGACCACAGATTTGACGCCTTCAGGCTGGCGATCGAGAGATTTGCCGAGTTCGATCCACAACACATACAAAATGTAAGCAAACGGGATCGTGCTAACGGCTCCCCAAATCGCACGTGTCATGATGTCGTCAGCAATTTCGCCAGGATATCCAGTCACCAGCATCAAAACGGCTGCGACTGCCAGCTTAACGATTAACGGGCGAGCAACCTTCTTTGAAAGTGCAAGAACCGCTACAGCTTCCACAAGTAGCAGAGGCACCGTCAGCAACCAATCTGCATACCGATAAGCATCATTGAAAGGCTCACCTGTCGCCAGATACACACCCTCCTGGAGGGTGTAGGATGCATCCCAGCTACCAAAAATGCGGAAATAGTGGTATGCGGCAATACTAACAATCACACCCGAAATGAGTAGAGCAGGGCGATACTTTTCGCTCACTAGCGACTTTGCATTGAAAAAGAAGAGAGCTGCTGCGAGCATGGCAGCAATACAGAGCGAAAAGCCATTGTAAACCAAACTAAATTGGTTATACGACAGCTCTGGTGGCAGCGATGCCAATGTCGATAACATCATAGTTTCATCCTTGTAAGCTACAAAATTCTTTAGGTTTCAATCAGGCCCTTGAAGATAAATCTCCAACGAGGCGGCATAGTTCAATCGAGCAAAAATTAGATAATATGGTAAGCCATCTCACGAACTGGAGCTACTTCTAATCGTTGCTATACAAAGCGTTAGAGGCTCTCTAAGACCATCCAGGGCTCAAGCAAAATGGAGTACGATGAGTCAAAACTAAGACGAGTCCAACGAATTTGGTGATAAATCCAATAAGAGAATTGCATTGAATTTCGTCCACAAAAAAGCTAGCTAATGAAATTCGCTAAATTAACATTTGAAAGCAAAAACGGCTAAGCCAGAATTCAGTTTTCGCATTCAATCATACAAACGTTAAATTCATCACAAATCTCAAATTTTCCCAACTCCATAGAATGGATTAGTGAATTATTTGACACGTTTAATCTATTTAATATTTCTTATAATTTTATCCGTCAAAAGGCGTATTCTTAATTCAATAGAGCTATCCTAAATCGCTTGTGAATTGTGTGTGAGTTGGTGGGGCGGCGCCCGCCCCACCACTCACGACCCATCTGGGATTGCTATAGATGTCAGGGGATCTTTGCAAAGAATCTAAGGTAGGTTTGCAGGAAATAGCGGCAGCCTTTTTACCTCATGTCTCATCGACTCCGACGACAACTGCCTTTAGGCAAACGCTACTGCTAAAGAACTTGAGCGATCGCACTGTCGAATAATAGATCGGGAGTAGATTGCGGAGATAGATCGTTCGCTCCAGGTGGGCTAACTGGTCAGCCGTATCTTCAACCCGAACAATCGGGCGGCTTTTTGAAGGTGGCTGTTCATCCCAAAACAGATGACCAATCCGCCGTGATTGAGTTTGACTTCTTGGATAAACGCAGTACCGTTCTCTATCACACCGACTATCCTGCGAAGGAATAGTCTACCGGATAGTCGATTAATGCTAATCACCGAGTTGGGCAAAAGTTAAGGCATATAAGTCCTTAACTTTTCTGTATCGACCGGATGCTTGCATCCTCGTATAACTAAGACAGTTCAACCCCTCCAAACCACTCACGAGGATTTTATAACTATGAAACTTTCCTATCGCGGTATTCAATTTCAATCACCTGCTCCTTCAGCTCCAGCTTCAGCTTCATCCATGAACATAGCTGGCAAATATCGAGGAACTGATTTCAAATTTTCCTCGGCTGCTTCCACTGCTTTCGATTCAGCACTACCGCTCCAATATCGCGGCATCGTCTACATAAGCCCCCGGTAACACTCAACCGTGTGGGCTCGCCAGTTCTGCTCAATTAAACGATGACCTGTTCTCCGATGAGAGCAGGTTTTTTGAGCGTTGGTTTTTTGGCTTTTCGCTGGGAACGATAATGACATGCTACATCATCCCATTTGGGCTTCGACAAGGAGAACGCTGTCATGAATAAACTGAAATACCACCTCATCAAACGAATTGCTCGGTTATCAGCTAAGCGTCACATCAAACGGTTAGCACGTGAGATGACGACCCGCTATCTAGCGACGAAGCGCCCTGAGAATGATTGATTCCAATTCTTCAAGGTAAGGCTATAAATGAACAGGCTAGCACTGCAAGGCTGGTAAGCCGTCAATCCAAAATCACTAGCGGAGCAGAGCGGAGCCATACCCTCGGGGCTATAAATCCAAAATCGTGAATTGGCATAACGGGAGTGATTGTGGGAGTGCCGTGGCGGTGGGTATTAACCTCCTTGCCTGCTCACCCGTCATGCGGGATTGCTATCGGTGTTTCCAATATCGTTCAGTGTCCTCATCGGCGGGAAATAAACATTCGATTCGCAGTTCTTGCAGGGTAATGTCATAAGCAGTCCCGAGCGTGGCGATCGTTGAAAAAAATTGCCAGTCTAGAGAATCTCGCTTGAAGTGAACTGTAAGCAACAGGGTATTTTGTTCGACTCGTTTGGGAATATGCCAAAGTTCAGTCACCCCTGGATAGCTCATGAGAGTGTTCAGCAATTGGGTAGATTGGTCACTGTTTCCTTCTGAGGTTACTTCTCGACGCACTCGATGCAGCAAATGCTCGGCGCACTCCCGCCAGTTGACAATAAAGGGGCGTAGTCCTTGGGGATGAAACATGGCCTGCATGAGATTGAGTTTGCCATCCATGCTGGCATGGGTGTGTAGTGTTTCCATATCAAGGAATGCCGTCAAGAGACGAGTCGCAGCATCGTTGGTCAGCAGTAAATTCCAGTAGCGATCAATAATGACTGCTGGATAGGGTTCTTGCTGTCGCAGCATGAAATCGAGCGCTTTGCGAATCGAAGTCATTTCAAGCGCTGAAAGGTCTGTCTCGGTGTGAATGGGCGCGAATCCAGCAGCGGTTAGCATTAGATTTTGGTGTCTCAACGGGACATCCAGAACAGCGGCTAATTCTAAAACCATCGCTCGGCTAGGGTTCGCTCGTCCTGATTCTAAAAAACTGATATGCCGTTGCGACACCCGACTGGCAAGGGATAACTCGAGCTGGCTGAAGCCTCGTTGAGTCCGCCATTGCTTGAGGAGCATGCTAAAGGAATGAGCGGAATCCGGTTGGATTGGATTGGAACGATGCTGCATGGCAGGTGTGCAAAACGGGACAGTGGTGATTACCTCGTAGGTAATTGTTTTTATTATCCTGCTTTGTCACGATCAGTTCATACTCATTGATTAGGAAAGAACCATGCTGAAATCTGTTAATGCTTCGACACTATCCTCATCTAAGGTTATGAAACCGCTGTATTTACTGCTGGCGATCGCCGGTTCCGTTGCTCCTTGGTTTTGGCTACTTCAAGATCCAACCGCGTTGCTGACACCCACTGTATTTTTTCAACGAGCGTTTGCTAACCCGATTGCGATCGCGCTGACGACTGACCTACTCATCTCATCGACCGTTTTCTTTTGCTTTGCATGGATTGAATTAAAGCGGCTACGTGTTTCCCGGTTATGGATTTTGGTTTGTGTGGGGTTGACGCTTGGCGTTGGGCTTTCGTGTTCTCTACCCTTTTTCTTATATCGCCGAGAGTACTGGCTTGAACAAAATGCATCGTGTGGATCAAACTAGACGCGATTGGGGTTAAGTTCTTAGCTTTTAGCTTTTGGCGATCAGCTATCAGATTTTAGTGATGTAGCAGTCCTACAGCGTTAGCCAGGTAGCTTAGAATATGACTCCTGATGAGATCCAAGGCTGGAGAAGCTATCTGGCGTGCAATCGCACAAAAAACAGTACAAAGAACAGTACAAAGAACAGTGGCGGTTGCTATGAATGATTCGTAAAAGGGGGGTGCCTGCTTCTGCTGAGCGCTGATTACTGACTACTACCCGCTGACTTTCAAATCGCGAGACTATTTCCCCCTTTTGTGCCCCATTTTGCAACTGTTTCAAACATCGCTAATCTCAAGAATCAGAGTGTAGTCTTTCTACAACATATGCTATTCCACCACGCGTAAGGTAGAAGACGCCGATCGCCCAAACTCTTCAGGAGCATATTCTAGGTGCGCTTCGGCTCCGGGATAGTGGTAGGTGCCGGGCGTCACCGATCGCACGAGGTAATGGAGACTATACACACCCGGATCGAGGCGATCGCCATAGGCCACGATGCGATCCTTATAAATCGTTTGATAGCCGACTTGCCAACTATCACTGCGGGCTTGGAAGTAGGGATTAGCAGTTTGAAAGCTTTCATCCACGGCTTCAAATCCGGCGGGGAGGGGGTCGGTGATGACGACATGATCGACAGAATGATCGGTGATGATTTCTAGCCCAACGTCATAAACCTGACCCGGCGGCACCGACAGCGGGTCGTCTACCACATAGAGGTCATACTCTTGAAGGACATCATCCTGATTCGCGGGGCGAATGGTGCGCGTCACCCGCAAGCCGCTCAGCCGTCCGGGCTGGTCGCCTTCGAGCCGATAGCGATAG
The DNA here is from genome assembly GCA_051117555.1 of Elainellaceae cyanobacterium. GTDB lineage: Bacteria > Cyanobacteriota > Cyanobacteriia > CAZCXK01 > CAZCXK01 > DBGGTD01. The sequence goes on from JBNPEG010000062.1 coordinate 37,016, forward strand.
GCTGCTAGATAGTGCAGCAAGCCATCACCTGTTTTTTGCAGGGAGAGCAGATTACGCCCGCGCTGGAGGTCTGCCATGGGGATGCTCTCGGCAGCGCTGGGGTTGCTGTAGCCCTCAAACTCAGTCGAGAGAAGGGTTTGGCCATTCAGTTGAGCGGTAGCAGAAAAGTCAGGTGGGGTGGGCTGCAACTGGCTGTAGTTGACCAGTGCCAGCAGTGCTTCAGCATTGTCGTAGGTGCTGTCCCAAACGCCATCTCGCCGCTGATCGAGCAAGCCACGCACCAGGCGATCGATCAGTTCGGGATTGCTGTCGCGGGCAATGAAGAGGCGCAGCGCCTGTGCCTGCACTGCTGTCGGAGAGCTGAGCCACTGCCAGGTGCGGGGCAAGTTGACTGTCGCGCTGCGGCTGGTTTGATAGACAATTTCTTGCAGGTCGTTTGCCAGTTCGTTGGCTTGAGATTGCCAATCGGGGAGCTGAGCTAGATGTCGCGCCAGCTTGATTTGCGTCACCGGGTCAAACTGCGATCGCTGCGCATAGATATCGGCAACAAAAGAATTGCGCACATCGCCAAAGGCAGCCAGGGCAGTCAAAGCCCGGAGGCGCACCTGATTTTGGCAAAGCTGTTGGGTGCAGTAGTCATATTGGCTGGGGTTTGCCAGAATGTCTTGCAAATAGCTCCGCAATTGGCTCACCCTCTCTGCATCCGGAGCAGCAGCCGTGCCAGAGAAGGCATCAACAGCGCGGGCGATCGCCTCAGCCGCATAGGGCGTGACGTAAGGGTCAGAGCGCTCCTGCCCAGGGTAGGAGGCAAATCCACCATCGGGACGCTGTAGCTCACTCAGTCGGCTGAGGGCTTGAGTGGCTTGCCGGGTCGGCTCAAACTCGGCAAAGCTCTGACCTAGGGTTTGCAATAGAGAGTGCAGGCTAGTGGCGATCGCCAACTGACTGGCGGCAGGTTCTAAAAAGGGAAGCTGTTCCTGGTTGAGGACTTGCTGAGCCGGGGCGTTGATTTCAGGAATCAGGGTGCTGGCAAGTGTCAGGTCGATGCCGCCCGTGTCTTGCGGCACGTTCTCGGTGACGTTGAAGAGAATTTGGGCTTGGCTGGCGGTGACGCCCGTTTCTACCACCTGTTCGGTAATCTGGTTGGTGCGAATTTCGAGAGGAAACTCAAACGCATCCGAGAATCCGTCGAGCTGGCTGGTGAACTGGATCGTGCCTTCATCCGACCCTGTTACCACCATCGGAAAGCGGTAGGCTTGGGTGCCCGATTCGACTCGAGTTTCCAGACTGGCGGAGGCATCATCTGCCAGTTGCAGCGCACCGCCGACCGTGCCGGTGATGTCGAGGGTGCCCGATTCACCCGTGTTGTTTGTGACAGAAAGCCCCGCCTCGATGCGATCGCCTGGACGGGCAAACTGCGGCAGAATCGGATTCGTCACTAGTGGCTTGGTGGAAATGAATGTCGTATCGGTGCTGTTGGCAAAGCGCAAATTGCCATCGGTGGCGATCGCCATGACTCGCCAGGTAGTGAGGTCATCTGGCAGGGTGAAGTTTACCGACGCGCGACCATTAGCGTCGGTGAGCACCGAGCCGTTATAGTAGGCGATCGCCTTAAACTCGGTGCGAATGCGGGTGTCGCCTGCGCCGCTAGAAAGTCCGCCGCCATATCCCCAGCCTTTTTCCAACGGAGATGAGAGGGGAGTCAAGACGACTTCGGGGCGATTATCGGCAAAGCGCACCGAAATCGGCTGTTCCGCATAGACCGTCTCGACCAAATTGGGGATGCGATAGCCGCTCAGTTGCAACACGGCTTCATTCACTGCCATGACAGTGATTTGTCCCTGAACAGGCTGTTCCCCCCCATTCGTCAAGCTGAAAGTCACGGTCTGCTCGCCTGCGGGTTCTAACGATTCCTCTGCCAAATCGACCTGAAGATCTAAATACGTGCTGTCCAGGCTCGTGCCAAAGGGCGCAAAGCCGATGCGAGCCAGGTCTTCCACAGTTCCTACTTCAACCTGAGATAGGGGTTCGCCCTTGCGTACCAGCACTGCTTCTACGGCGGCATTCGGCAGCATGTCAGACGTGACTTCAAACTGAATCTGAGGCGCGCCCCCCTGTACGGTCGTTACAGTCTGGTAAATGGTGTCGTGCCGCACGATGGCAAAGTAAAGCTCGGCCTCCTCGTAGGGCGACTGGATTAACACCGTCGCTGTTTCACCCAGCTTATAGGTGTCTTTGTTGAGCTGAAGCTCAAGGCGGTCGTTGGTGTAGCGTCCTCCCCAGTAAACAGGCGTATTCCCTGTCACCCAAATCTGTGTATCGGTGGCAGTCACCTCATCATCAGCGTTAGCGAAGTTGGCGCGAATACGATACGACCCCGATTCGCTGGGCGTCAGCGTCACCGACTGGGGGTCATCCCCCGATCGCACGGTGGCCTCAGCGACGGTTTCATACTCCACCTGATTGCGGGCGGTGGAGCTACCAGCAATCACCTGAGTGATGCCGCTGTAGTTCATTTTCTGGAGTTCGATCCGCACCTGCTGCCCCGACACCGCATTACCGTCGGGGTCACTGACAATAATCTGGATGGGAAAATCTTCATCGACCTCCGCGACAAAATCACTTTGGAGACCAATCAGGCGATCGCTCGGCAATGCCGTAAAGGTCTGCGACGCCGTCACCGATAGATTTGACACGTCCGACACCTCAGCATCCACGCGATAGGTCATCGGATAGGGCAAATCATCGGCGACTTCAACCGTCACCTCACCGCTGCCGTCGTCACTGAGAGATTCGCTCCGCTGCAATACATCGCTGGATACAGAGGGAGCCTCGTCCGGCCAAAACCACTGCCGCCCAAAGGAGAATTGATTCCAAGCCTCTGGGGTGAACTGGGTTTGCTGGCGCGTGACATAGTAGCTGACGTCGCCTTCCTCCACGGGGGGTTCAAATAAATAGTTGCTCTGTGCCGATGCGGTGATCTCGTCTCCCGACATGGCAAATTGCTGATCGAGCGTCAGGTCGACTTTGAAGTTGGGCGGCTTGAACTCGGCGATGCGAAACTCGCCCGTGATTTCTTTGCCATTGTCCGCCTTAGCGCGAATGGTGTAGAAGCCCAGCGGTTGATCAGGGGCGATCGCCCATTCCAGCGAGAAGGTGCCAAATGAGTTAGTTGTTTGAGTCCCTAGCTCGAGGGTGTTGCCGTTGGGATCATCCAGCGTCACCGTATAGGAAACATTTGGGTCTTGCTGGAGCGTTCCGTTTTGTAGGAAATAGGCGGCTCCGGTGAAATAAGCCGTCTCGCCCGGCTGGTACAGATTGCGATCGGAGAAAATCGTGCCCCGCGATTCGGGTTGGTTGTTGTTCCAGCCCCCCGTAATGCCGTAGCCCCACGCGCCACTGTACTGAAAGGTGCGAGCAAATGCCCAATCCTGTCCTTCCCGCGCGATCACGAGCAGATCGGGGGCATCGATAAACTGGGCGTTGCCGTTCATACACTGACGCAAATCGGATGCTCCCAACGCTAACTGGCCGGATTGATCGGCTTGTCCGGAAAAGCAGGGTGAGGTCGCGGTGCGCGTTTCGGCATCCAGTCTCGATTCATAAATCTCGATTCGCGCATTCCCAACGCTGGAGCCGTCAGACAAATGCTGCACGCGCACGATGCCCGACTCGGGAAACCACTGGGCAAACACGCCTAGATTCGTCAATTGCACTAACCCATAGAAAGTCGGTTCGCGCCATTCCTGTCGACCATCTACGGAATACTGTCCAGCACGTGCTTGGACTCCGTACGCTAGCATGCCCGTGTTACTATTCAGCCTTTCTCGCAGCGGTACGGCAATTTCGGTCGTTTCATTGGCTGGTAGCTGTACTGGAGCCGTCTGCCAGTTCGCCGGGCCGGGCAACAAATCCGTTGTTTGATTTCGAGGATAGGCCGAATCCGTGTAAACCAAGTCGCCGGGCTGCACGATGCGATAAGCAGCTTTGTATTGGTTTTCGGGCAAATTCACGGCTGAGAAATTGAGCTGTAGATTTTGCCCCGCCGGGAAAATGTTGAGTCCGTTGGGTGCCCAGAAGTCGCCTGCCAAATCGCCCGTTTCGTAGCGAACCGTCACAGATTCGCCCAATGTTTGCCCGTATTGGTCTTCGAGCTCAGACCCTAAGGTGATGGTGTAGGCAGTGGCTGGCTCTAATGCCCATGGGTTTAGGCTAACGAGGCGATCGCCCTCATAGGCTCTTATCAGCGGCGGCGTGTCTTTTGGTGGCGGATCGATCGAAATATTCTCTGCGGCAGACTCTGCCACCAGCCCATTGTTGAATGCGAGCTGCGGTCGTCCTTTAACAAAGCGGCCATGGGCTCCGCCCGCGCTTGCTGAATCGACGAGTTCTAACTCTTCAAAGCTGAGCGGCCCATAGGTTTCCACTTGACTGGTAAATGCCATCTCACTGGCTAAATTACCCCCCGCCGGCAGAATCCCAGGTGCAAATTCCAAGGTGTAGCGGGTTGCCTTGGCAAGCTGTCGCTGAGGTGTAATCTGATAAACCCACTGCCGCGCCGACGGGTCAAACTCTTCTTGAGGCGTATCTCTAACCTCTTGAGAATTTGGGTCAGAATCATCCGCGGATTCAACAGCGAGCCTGACCGACTCTTCGCTGTTGGCAGGAATAAGGCGAACGTGGTCTCGCAGTGATCTCAGATTGAGTTCGACATTAGAAGTCACCCTCAGGGTTGGCTGCAACTCAATCGGGGGCAATTCCGATTCTGGGAATTCGGACGTTCCTGGCAAGTTGGTGAGCTGAATGGGTTCTGTGTTGAACGTCCAGACGAAATCTTGATCGAGCTGGTGCTCGTTTAAATCTGCTAAGCCCGCCTTAAGGGTGACGCGAAATCGGGTGGCGTTAGGAAGCGCCTGATCGGCTTGAAAACCTACCATGCGCGGAGTTAAAAACCGAAACTGTCCGGGTAAGGGAGGTACCACTTCAAAGTTTTGCAGAACCTCTCGCGACTCGGGATTGGCTAAATCCTCAACGGGGATCAGCGGATCGGTGAAGCGAATTCGAATTTGTGCAAGTGATTCGGCTTGCTCAGTTGGGCTGATGTTCTCAATCCAGTCTGGCAAGGTAGGGGTTGGAATCGGCTCGACACTTGGAGGAGGGGCAGATTCTCGCAACTGCACAATGTTGCATCCTGCGATGAGCAGCGTCATGCTGAAGCCTAGTAGAAAATACGTCCAGGTTTTAGCGATGAGTCGAGAAATCTGCATAATGTTATCTATTTAACACGTTCGCCCGCATTATTTGTCATACCGAATCTCGGCTCCTCCATCATGAGATTCCCACAATTCTTAATTCATAGCCTGAGTCAAAATCTATAGTGGGCGATCGCCACATTACCCCAATGCAGATTCCCTCTGGCATACTGAAAGTCAAACGCCATTATCTATTTCTGCTGCTATGCTAGGCAACTTTCAGCAAAGTCGACTCCGTATTGAAGTCGACGCGTCAGACGATATGATTCGAAAAAGCTTGCTGCGTCCGGAGCAGTTTCGACAGTGGCTATGGCCGCAACAGTTCTCAACCGATCTTCCAGACGAATTGAGTGCAGGGCTAATATTCAAAAGTTGGCTAGGTCCAATAACAATTCAGCATCAGGTCGACATCGCAGAAACCATCTGCCTACGACTCTTGATGAGCGAAGGCATCGACGGATTTCATGAATGGCACTGGGGCGACGGCTGGATTCAGTCGTGCCTGGAAGGAGTCTCAGTGTTGCCGTTGAACCTAGGACAAACCGTGAGCTTAATGCGGTTAAGGCAATTTTTAGAGCAGCCGTCTGCTCAGTAAAGGGATGAGTAGCGGGATAAATTGGACGAATCTTCAGGCATCTAATGGGAATGTCCCACGCAAATTTATCCGCAAATTCATCAATATTTATAGTTGGGTCATTTCCAGCAGTAGATTACAGACACGCGAGTCCCTATAGCAATTTGCGATTGCGTCAAGGACAGAGATGGCAGAGTGGGCGCGCCCTACTCTGCCATGCTTAACTCAAGCGCATACCGCTGTAATGTCAAAATAATAGCCAAGTCTCGATCCTAATCTGAGTGCAGTGAATCATCGGACTGCTGGTCCGTTGGCTTTTCGATTCTCAACCTCACCGACTCCGCATGAGATGACAACCCTTCAGACATTGCCAGCAAATCAATTTCGTTAGCAACCTGATACAGTGCCGTGTGGGAGTACTCGATTAAGCTAGAGTGTTTCATAAACGTCTCAACACCCAGTGCCGACGCATATCGAGCCGAACCAGATGTAGGCAGCGTATGGTTGGGGCCTGCCAAATAGTCACCAACCGCTTCGGGAGTGGAATATCCTAGGAAAATTGCTCCGGCATGGCGGATATGATCTATCAACCCCCATGGATCGGATATCTCAAGCTCAAGATGCTCCGGGGCAAATTCGTTGGATAACTCAGCCGCCGTCTTCAATGAATCTACGATGACGACAAGACCGTGATGGGCGATCGCCTTTTCGGTTTCAATCCGGCGTGGATGATTGACAAGCTGATTTTGAACTTCGGCCACAACTTGGCGGGCTAGTGCAGAATCGGGCGTTAGTAAGATGGCGGCGGCCATCGGATCATGCTCTGCCTGTGCCAGCAAATCGGCAGCAACGTGAACCGGATTGGCATCAGAATCAGCAATAATTAAGACTTCAGACGGCCCTGCTAGAGAATCGATGCCAACGGTGCCATAAACGAGCTTTTTGGCAAGGGTGACATAGATGTTGCCGGGGCCTGTAATGACGTCTACTTTAGGGATACTTTCAGTGCCGTAGGCTAACGCGGCGATCGCCTGCGAGCCACCGACTCGATAGATCTCCTGAATTCCAGCCTCTTGAGCTGCCACCAATACCGCTGGATTGACTGATTTTCCGGAGCCGGGCGGGGTCACCATCACAATGTGAGGAACCTGCGCTACCTTAGCCGGAATTGCATTCATCAATACCGTACTTGGATATGAAGCTCGACCCCCAGGGACATAAATTCCCGCTCGGTCAACGGGCGTATATCGCTTGCCTAAAACAATTTCATCATCACCAAAATGCACCCAACTCTTAGGAATGCGCTGACGATGAAACGCTTCAATGTTACGGGATGCGAGCCGAATAGAATCTAATAGCTCTTTGGAAACCTGCTGATACGCTGCGTCCAATTCTGGACCGCTGACCCTCAGTTCGTCAGGGGTTAAGGTTTGATGGTCAAACTCTTCGGTAAAGTGCAGGAGAGCTTGATCCCCCTTACGCTTTACGGTCTGGATGACTTCTCGAACCGTTGCCTCTTTGTGAACGACCTGATCGTCATGCGTGCGATCGCAAATTCGCCGCAGTTCAGTTCGTGCCTCAGCTAGCTGAGTGATAATTCGCAGCATTGCCACATGAAATCTCGGAATGCTAAGCCACAGGATTACGTTACAGTCGAACTGGATAAACTTGATTGGAGCACGTCGAGCAGGATCTCTACCCAGTGCTACCAAGTATAAAACTCAAATTTCCTCCGGTCCTCTTCTCTAGGTTAACCTGGATTTTTGGTGGATTCCGTATCTTGCTCAGAGATATTGGAAGAGACTGTTGGTAATTTAGCAGGATAATTCGCTACAATAATTAATCCTAGAAGCATTTTTCATTAAATTCATCCAAGGGATTTATCGGGGATTCACTGTGCCAAACATTAAGTCTGCAATCAAGCGTGTTCAAACTACAGAGCGAAACCGCTTACGCAATAAGTCCTACAAGACTGCCGTCAAAACGCTGACGAAGCGTTATCTAGCAGCGGTTGAGTCTTATGCAGCTAGCCCAAGTTCAGAATCTATGCAAGACGTGCAGCAGCGGATGGCTGCTGCTTACAGCAAGATTGACAAAGCTATAAAGCGGGGTGTGCTGCATCCCAATACAGGGAACCGTAAAAAAGCGCGTCTAGCAAAAGTTCTGAAGATGCATGATGCGCCTGCCGCTCAAACTGCACCGACCGAAACCTCGACTCCGGCAGAGGCAACAGCAGAATAGGGTTGACTCACGCCTGATTTGGAGCACACTGTCTGCTACAACGATTGAAGGTATTGACGCAATACCAGCGGTTATATGCAACTCATAGACACCCACGTTCACCTTAATTTTGAGACCTTTCAATCCGATTTGGATGAGGTGGCTCAGCATTGGCGAGATGTTGGAGTGGTTCATATGGTTCACTCCTGTGTCGAACCCGCTGAATTCTCCGATATTCAGGCTCTAGCCGATCGATTCTCAGAGTTATCATTTGCCGTTGGGCTGCATCCGTTAGACGTTGACCGTTGGACGGCTGATTTGGCGACCGAAATCCGAACCCTTGCTCAGTCTGATGAGCGAGTTGTTGCGATTGGTGAAACCGGTTTAGATTTCTTTAAATCTGATAACCATGAGCAGCAGTACTTGGCATTTGAAGATCAATTGGCGATCGCACGCGATCTAAATCGTCCTGTGATTATTCACTGCCGTGATGCGGCTACGCCAATGGCAAATCGCTTAGAAGAAATTTGGAGCAAGGATGGGGCGGTTCGTGGGGTCATGCATTGCTGGAGTGGCACTCCCGAAGAGACTCAGCGGTTTCTGGAGTTAGGGTTTTACATTAGCTTTAGCGGAATTGTGACATTCAAGAATGCAACTCAGGTTCACGCATCTGCCCAAATCGTTCCGAGCGATCGCCTGTTAATCGAGACAGACTGCCCATTTCTGGCTCCTGTGCCGATGCGAGGAAAAGGACGGAATCAGCCTGCCTATGTTCAATTTGTCGCAGAGAGGCTAGCCGAACTTCGACATGTTTCGTTAGACACCATTGCGCATCAAACCAGGGTCAATGCGTGCGAGTTATTCAATTTGCCGCCGCTGACAGGGAGCGCTAGTGACGCCTTAGCCTCTTCGATATCTTGATTAGCACATTGCTAATTAGGATGAATAAGCAATGATGTTTCTACGAATCAGCGAATTTACTGAGACAATGTTCCACCATTTTAAAAAAATCGTTAAACTGGTAAGACGCGTGTCAAATTTGGATGTCCAGAACAGTAAAATTAGCTTCAGAATCAACTGAGTCCAAGTTGCATCGCCATTAAGCATCTTGAGATGCTTAGTATCTCTGTCGTGGCGTTGGGTTCTGTTTCCATTGCTTGAGTTCGTATTCCTTAACCTCATTGAGTGACTATACGCTCATATTGCTCTTTTCGGATAGGTGATAACCCCGTTCAGTTAATCCTATACTGGAGACTACTCGTTTTTCTATCAAATTGATGAGTTAATAAATCTCGATTGGAACTTACTCGCAATTGCCGACCTGTAAATATTTCTAAAGATTTCCGATGTTGCTTCAGTCCTCGTTATTGTATTGGGGTCTGAAGCTTTTGTTGACAACCGACAACTTCTACTGTAGTATTGGGGGCTCGCCTGGAGCGTGACCCGTTTGAGGAGACGCATGACTAACTTAGCCCAAAGTGCACCCGCCTTTACTCTTCCAGATCTAGTTGAAATTCAGCGGGCAAGTTTCCGTTGGTTTCTCGAAGAAGGACTGATTGAAGAATTAAATAGTTTTTCCCCTATCACTGACTATACCGGGAAGCTTGAACTCCATTTCTTAGGCAAGAATTACAAACTTAAGCGTCCGAAGTACGCCGTAGACGAAGCGAAACGTCGAGACAGCACCTACGCTGTCCAAATGTATGTTCCGACTCGTCTGATCAATAAAGAGACCGGCGAAATTAAGGAGCAAGAGGTTTTCATTGGCGATCTTCCGTTGATGACAGACCGGGGTACGTTTATCATCAACGGCGCGGAGCGTGTCATCGTCAACCAAATTGTCCGCAGCCCTGGAGTTTACTACAAGGCTGAAACTGACAAGAATGGGCGTCGAACTTATAATGCCAGCCTGATCCCGAACCGAGGGGCTTGGTTAAAATTTGAAACCGATAAAAATGACTTGGTTTGGGTTCGGATTGATAAGACTCGCAAGCTATCGGTTCAGGTTCTCCTGAAAGCGCTGGGTCTTAGCGATAGCGAAATTTTCGACGCATTACGACACCCTGAATACTATCAGAAGACAATCGACAAAGAGGGACAGTTTAGCGAGGAAGAAGCATTGATGGAGCTTTATCGAAAGCTTCGTCCAGGCGAACCTCCAACCGTTTCAGGCGGGCAGCAACTGCTCGATTCTCGCTTCTTTGATCCCAAGCGATATGATCTGGGCAAAGTCGGTCGATACAAGCTCAATCGGAAACTCCGGTTAAATATTCCAGAAGCCGTGCGCGTCTTGACCCCCCAAGGCATTTTGGCGGCTGTGGATTATTTGATTAATCTTGAATTCGATATTGGTAGCGTCGACGATATTGACCACTTGGGGAATCGTCGAGTTCGTTCAGTCGGTGAATTATTGCAAAATCAGGTTCGCGTCGGCCTAAATCGACTGGAGCGCATTATCCGGGAACGGATGACTGTATCAGACGCAGACTCGTTAACGCCTGCGTCTCTGGTTAATCCCAAGCCGTTGGTTGCTGCAATTAAAGAGTTCTTCGGCTCATCTCAGCTCTCTCAGTTCATGGATCAGACAAATCCTCTAGCAGAGTTGACCCACAAGCGCCGTTTGAGTGCGTTGGGGCCTGGAGGATTGACCCGCGAACGGGCTGGTTTTGCGGTTCGCGATATTCATCCATCGCACTATGGTCGAATCTGTCCGATTGAGACACCAGAAGGTCCAAACGCCGGCTTAATTGGTTCTCTCGCAACTCACGCCCGCGTGAATGCATATGGATTTGTAGAGACTCCCTACTACCCTGTTGAAGGGGGGCGAGTCCTTAAAGATCGGCCCCCCCTATATATGACGGCAGATGAGGAAGACGATCTAAGAGTTGCACCGGGAGATATCCCTGTTAACGAAGAAGGATACATTCTCGGAAGCACAGTCCCCGTCCGATATCGTCAAGATTTTACGACCACGTCGCCCGATCAGGTCGACTACGTGGCGATTTCACCCGTTCAAATTATTTCCGTTGCAACATCGCTGATTCCTTTCTTGGAGCATGATGATGCCAACCGAGCCCTGATGGGATCTAACATGCAACGTCAGGCGGTTCCGCTGCTTCGTCCAGAGCGCCCCTTAGTTGGCACCGGGCTAGAAGCGCAAGCGGCTCGTGACTCTGGAATGGTCATCGTGAGTCAGACTGATGGTGAGGTTTCGTACGTCGACGCGAACCGAATTCGAGTGCGATCGCCCGAAGGGCGGGAGTCAGAATATTTCCTCCAGAAATACAATCGCTCAAACCAAGACACGTGTCTCAATCAAAGACCGCTCGTCTTTGCGGGCGATCGCGTCGTTACAGGACAAGTTCTCGCGGATGGCTCCGCAACAGAAGGCGGAGAGCTGGCTCTTGGGCAAAACGTTTTGGTTACCTACATGCCGTGGGAGGGCTATAACTACGAGGATGCCATTCTTATTAGTGAGCGCTTAGTCTACGACGATGTCTACACGTCTATTCACGTCGAAAAATATGAGATCGAGGCTCGTCAAACGAAGCTAGGTCCAGAAGAAATTACTCGCGAAATTCCGAACGTGGGTGAAGATGCGCTTCGTCAACTCGATGAAGGTGGAATTATCCGCATTGGTGCTTGGGTTGAAGCTGGGGATATTCTAGTTGGGAAAGTGACTCCTAAAGGTGAATCCGATCAGCCACCTGAAGAGAAATTGCTCCGCGCTATTTTTGGCGAGAAAGCGAGAGATGTTCGGGACAATTCACTGCGAGTACCTAATGGTGAAAAGGGTCGCGTCGTCGACGTACGAGTCTTTACTCGTGAACAAGGAGATGAGCTGCCTCCCGGAGCTAATATGGTTGTTCGCGTCTATGTCGCACAAAAGCGTAAGATTCAGGTCGGCGACAAGATGGCAGGCCGACATGGAAACAAAGGCATCATTTCTCGCATTCTGCCGATTGAAGATATGCCCTATCTTCCAGATGGCCGCCCCGTTGACATTGTCCTGAATCCTTTAGGTGTACCGTCTCGTATGAACGTCGGGCAGGTATTTGAATGCTTGCTGGGGTGGGCTGGTGAAGTTTTGGATGTTCGATTCAAAATGATCCCGTTCGATGAAATGTACGGTGAGGAAGCATCTCGACTGACTACGCATTCCAAACTTCAGGAAGCCAGAGAAAAATCTGGGCAGGATTGGGTCTTTGATCCGGGCAATCCTGGCAAAATTCAGGTCTTTGACGGTCGGACAGGAGAGCCATTCGATCGCCCAGTAACAATAGGTAAGGCCTATATGCTGAAGCTTGTTCATCTAGTCGATGATAAGATTCACGCTCGTTCAACAGGGCCATACTCCCTAGTGACTCAACAGCCCTTAGGTGGTAAGGCTCAACAAGGCGGTCAGCGGTTCGGTGAAATGGAAGTCTGGGCTCTCGAAGCGTTTGGTGCTGCCTATACTCTCCAAGAATTGCTGACAGTCAAGTCAGACGATATGCAAGGGCGGAATGAAGCTCTTAATGCGATTGTAAAGGGTAAGGCAATTCCTCGACCCGGAACACCTGAGTCGTTCAAGGTCTTGATGCGAGAGCTGCAATCTCTATGCTTGGATATTGTGGCTCATAAGCTAGAAACCAAAGAAGACGGAACGAGTCGCGATGTTGAGGTCGACTTAATGGCTGATACAAGTTCGCGGCGTACGCCCTCACGTCCGACATACGAATCCATCACTCGAGAAGAAGTTATGGAAGAAGCTGAAGAATAAACCATAAACGCTTGGCGGTTAGTGAGTCATCCTCAGAAACTAGATTCGACGAATCGCCAAGCGATGGTTGCACCATATCTATCTGAATTGCCCACGTAGAGGAACAGATTAGCGATGCCGAAGATAGAGCAACGGTTTGATTACGTTAAGATAGGTTTGGCATCTCCCGATAGAATCCGTCAATGGGGAGAGCGCACATTGCCGAATGGGATGGTGGTTGGGGAAGTCACCAAACCAGAAACTATTAATTATCGAACCCTTAAGCCCGAGATGGACGGGCTCTTTTGTGAACGAATTTTTGGACCTGCAAAAGATTGGGAATGTCACTGCGGAAAGTATAAGCGCGTTCGTCATCGTGGTATTGTATGCGAGCGTTGTGGCGTCGAAGTAACAGAGTCCCGCGTTCGTCGCCACCGCATGGGATACATCAAGCTTGCAGCTCCGGTTGCCCATGTCTGGTACTTGAAGGGCATTCCGAGCTACATGGCGATTCTGCTAGACATGCCTCTTCGAGATGTTGAACAGATCGTTTATTTCAACGCCTACGTGGTGCTGAATCCTGGGAATGCTGAGAATCTTTCGTATAAGCAGTTGCTGACCGAAGATCAGTGGATTGAAATTGAAGATCAGCTATATAGCGAAGATTCGCAATTGACAGGAATCGAAGTTGGAATTGGTGCTGAGGCGCTGCAGCGACTCCTTCAAGATTTAAACTTAGAGGCTGAAGCCGAACGGCTCCGGGAAGAAATTGCGACTGCTAAAGGGCAAAAGCGAGCTAAGTTGATCAAGCGTTTGCGCGTAATCGATAACTTCATCGCAACGCAATCTAAGCCAGAATGGATGGTTTTGTCGGTGATTCCGGTGATTCCGCCGGATCTGCGTCCTATGGTTCAACTCGACGGAGGACGATTTGCAACCTCTGACTTGAATGATTTATATCGTCGAGTCATTAACCGAAATAACCGATTGGCTAGACTTCAAGAAATTTTGGCTCCTGAAATCATTGTTCGAAATGAAAAGCGGATGCTTCAGGAAGCAGTCGACGCGCTAATTGATAACGGTCGGCGGGGACGCACCGTTGTAGGCGCGAATAATCGGCCTCTTAAGTCGTTGTCTGACATCATTGAAGGTAAACAAGGGCGGTTTCGGCAAAATCTGCTAGGTAAGCGGGTTGACTACTCTGGCCGTTCTGTCATCGTGGTGGGCCCTAAGCTTAAGATTCATCAGTGTGGGCTTCCTCGCGAGATGGCAATTGAATTATTCCAGCCATTTGTTATTCATCGATTAATTCGACAAGGCTTGGTGAATAATATTAAGGCTGCGAAGAAGCTAATTCAGCGTAATGATCCCAGCGTTTGGGATGTGCTCGAAGAGGTTATTGATGGACATCCGGTGCTTCTGAACCGAGCGCCGACCCTGCACCGTCTCGGCATTCAGGCTTTTGAGCCAATTTTGGTTGAGGGCCGTGCCATTCAGATTCATCCCTTGGTTTGTCCAGCATTTAACGCTGACTTCGATGGTGACCAAATGGCGGTTCACGTTCCTCTCTCTCTCGAATCGCAAGCTGAAGCTCGGTTGTTGATGCTGGCATCAAATAATATTTTGTCACCGGCAACAGGACGGCCGATTATTACGCCTAGTCAAGATATGGTCTTGGGATGCTACTACCTAACCGTTGATAATCCAGATGCAAAACTGGGAGAGGGAAGATATTTTTCCGGTCTTGATGACGCCATCATGGCATATGAACATGGTCACGTTGACCTTCATTCATATATTTGGGTGAAATTTGACGGCGACATGGAAACAGAGGGCCCTGACGATAAACCCGTGGAAGAGCACAGGGCTGATGATGGCGCGGTCACAAAAATCTATAAGTATCGTCGGGTGCGTGAAGACCAAGACGGTAATTTAATTTCTCAATACATCCGCACGACACCTGGACGTGTCATTTACAACAAAACTATCCGGGATGCGCTGGTCAGTTGATACTCATTGCGTGCTCATGGGTTTGGAGAACGCTGGATTGAATTGATCTGAGCTTTTGACGAGCTTCGGGGGCGTGGTTAGCAGACCCTTTCTGCTTGGAGCTCGACTAAGCGAGACACGATTGATAAGGGGACGTTGGTTGATAGCTGAATGCTGATAAATTGAGGGGCTGAGACACTATGATGCCAGAGCAAAATTCGATTCAGAAAGTTGAAAAGCCGATTATTTTTCGAAATCGAGTCACAGATAAGAAGCAACTCCGCAAGCTTGTTGCATGGGCATTTACAAACTATGGGACAGCTCGCACTGCTCAGATGGCTGACCTGCTGAAAGACATGGGCTTTCGGTATGCAACTAAGGCAGGCGTTTCGATCAGCGTCGATGATCTTCAAGTACCCCCTAGCAAAAAGCAGCTATTAGAAGCAGCGGAAGAAGAAATTCGGGAGACTGAAAGCCGCTACACGCGGGGTGAAATTACAGAGGTTGAACGCTTCCAAAAGGTTATTGATACCTGGAATGGAACAAGTGAAGAGCTCAAGGACGAGGTTGTTCGTAATTTTAAGGCGAAGAATCCTCTGAACTCGGTCTATATGATGGCTTTCTCTGGAGCTCGGGGAAATATTTCTCAGGTGCGGCAACTTGTTGGAATGCGCGGACTAATGGCAGATCCGCAGGGTCAGATTATCGACCTTCCTATCAAGACTAATTTTCGTGAAGGACTGACCGTTACTGAGTATATTATCTCGTCGTATGGTGCTCGGAAAGGGCTGGTGGATACGGCGTTGCGGACAGCGGATTCAGGATATTTAACCCGACGACTGGTGGACGTGTCGCAAGATGTCATCATTCGAGAAATCGACTGTGGTACCCAGCGGGGAATTAAGCTGCGGAGCATGACAGACGGTGAACGGGTTTTGATTCCTTTGCAGGATCGATTGCTAGGTCGGGTGCTTGCCTGTGACGCGATTAATCCGAAGACTGGGGAAGTAGTTGCGGCTCGAAATCAAGATATTTCTGAAGAGTTGGCTGAAACGATTTGTGATGCGGGCATTGAGCAGGTAGTCCTGCGATCGCCCCTAACCTGCGAAGCAAGTCGTTCGGTTTGTCAGCACTGCTACGGCTGGAGTTTGGCTCACGCCAAAATGGTGGATTTGGGCGAAGCGGTTGGTATTATTGCTGCTCAGTCTATTGGTGAGCCGGGTACACAACTGACGATGCGGACGTTCCATACGGGCGGGGTCTTCACTGGAGAAATTGCTCAGCAAAATCGTGCCCCCTTTGATGGGGTTGTTCGATTGCCGAAGTCTGAACGCGTTCGGACTCGTCCGTTTCGGACTCGCCACGGCGAAGATGCGTTGATCGTAGAAGCGAATGTTGAGATCAGCGTTGAATCGGGCGATCGCAAAAAATCGTTTCCCGTTGGGCAGGGTTCAATTCTATTTGTTCGGGATGGAGCGTCTGTCAAATCTGGACAAATTCTTTCTGAAATGCAGGCCACCGGTCGTGCTCGCAAGATCACCGAGAGAGCTACCAAAGACGTGGCGTCTGATTTGGCAGGTGAGGTCAAGTTTGCAGACCTTGTTCCCGAAGAGAAGAAAGATCGTCAAGGTAATACTACGCGAATTGCTCAACGGGGTGGTCTAATTTGGGTGTTATCTGGTGAAGTATATAACTTGCTCCCTGGCGCAGAACCCATCGTTAAAAATGGCGATCGCGTCGAGTCTGATAGTATTCTTGCTGAAACCAAGCTCATCACCGAGCATGGCGGCATCGTTCGCATCCCTCAAGAAACCGAAGGAAAAGGAGGGCGGGAAGTTGAAATTATCACAGCCTCCGTTCTCTTAGACCAAGCGCAGATTATCGTTGAAAGTCAACAGGGGAAAGAGCAATATCTTATTGAGACTCAAAACAAGCAGCGGTTCTCGCTGATTGCCACCCCAGGCACTAAAGTAACGAACAACCAAGTCGTTGCAGAATTAATCGACGACCAATATCGCACCCAAACAGGCGGTATCATTAAGTACTCGGGCGTTGAGGTTGCAAAGAGAGGAAAAGCAAAACAGGGGTACGAAGTCGTTCAGGGCGGAACGCTGCTTTGGATTCCGGAAGAAGCCCACGAAGTCAACAAAGATTTGTCCTTGCTGCTGGTTGAAGATGGTCAATATGTCGAGGCAGGAACCGAAGTTGTTAAAGACATTTTCTGCCAAAGCAACGGAGTCGTAGAAGTCACCCAGAAAAATGATATTCTGCGAGAGGTCGTCATCAAACCTGGGGAAATTCACATGGTTGATAATCCTGAGGCCGTTATGTCTAAGGATGGCACCATCGCAAATCCCGGACAGGACGTGATGCCTGGTTTAACATCCGCTGACCTGCGTTATATCGAATATGTCGAAACTCCGGAAGGTCCTGCGATTCTTTTGCGTCCAGTGACAGAGTTTACAGTTCCCGATGTACCGTCTGTTCCAAGTCAAGAATCGATCAGTGAAGAGTCAGGTCGTGCGATTCGACTACGCGCCATTCAGCGTATTTCTTATAAGGATGGAGAGCGAGTCAAGTCTGTGAGCGGCTTAGAATTGCTTCGAACCCAGCTAATTTTGGAAATCGATGAAGATAATCCTCAGTTAGCAGCCGATATTGAGCTAGTTCCCGATGAATCCGATCCAGAATCCCTGAGATTGCAGTTGGTTATCCTAGAATCTCTCGTTATTCGACGAGATGTTGCTGCCGATCAGACTCAGGGGAGTACTCAAACCCGCTTACTAGTGCAAGATGGTGACCAAATCGCTCCGGGCGCCGTCGTTGCTCGAACTGAAATCCAGTGTAAGGAAGCTGGTGAGGTTCGGGGTATTTTGGAGGGCGCAGAAGCGATTCGACGGATTCTGGTAGTGCGTTCGGCAGATGTAGTGAACATTGATTTGCAAGGGCAAACGCCAACCGTCAGCGAGGGAGACTTGTTCGTGTCTGGAGCAGAAATAGCTCCCGGAATTTTTGCCGAAGAATCTGGTCAAGTTGTTCAGATTACTGATTCACACGTGATCACCCGAATTGCACGTCCTTATCGAGTGTCAGCAGGCGCTGTTCTTCATATCGATGATGGAGACTTAGTCCAACGGGGCGACAACCTCGTGTTGTTGGTGTTCGAGCGAGCCAAAACGGGCGATATCATTCAGGGTTTGCCGCGTATCGAGGAACTGTTAGAAGCTCGTAAACCTAAGGAAGCCTGCATCTTAGCGGAGCGTGCAGGAACTGCTCAAGTTGTGTATGGAGATGATGAAAGCGTAGAAATCAAGTTGATTGAGCCTGATGGGGTTATTACCGATTATCCCCTTGGACCGGGTCAGAACGTGATTATGGCCGATGAACAGGAAGTGGGCCCCGCAGAACCTCTCACGGATGGTCCTGCCAATCCTCACGAAATCTTGGAAATTTTCTTCAAGTTCCATCATGCGGATAAGGGATTTCATGAGGCTGCATTGATTAGTCTTGAAAAAGTTCAGACTTTTTTGGTCAATGAAGTTCAATCTGTTTATCAGTCTCAGGGGATTGATATCTCAGACAAGCATATTGAGGTTATCGTACGTCAGATGACTTCAAAGGCTCGCATTGACGATGGAGGCGATACGACGATGCTTCCAGGTGAATTGGTCGATCTATATCAGATCGAACAGGTCAATGGAGCTATGTCAATCACAGGAGGCGCACCTGCTGAGTATACGCCGGTCTTACTTGGAATCACAAAAGCATCGCTCAATACGGATAGTTTTATTTCAGCGGCTAGTTTCCAAGAAACAACTCGGGTTTTAACAGAAGCTGCCATTGAAGGCAAGTCTGATTGGCTGCGCGGTCTGAAGGAAAACGTTATCATCGGGCGTCTCATCCCTGCGGGTACTGGCTTCAACGCATATGAAGAGCCCAACAATGTTGATGTTGACTTGAGTTTTGATGGCAACGTCTTTGATACAGATGTTGACCTCAAAGATGTCGTGCTAGATGATCGGACTGCTCGAACTTATGAATTGGAGGGAGGCTTAGATGTCTTCCCTCGCGGGCAAGAGGGCAATTTAGATTCCTCATCTCCCCGCTCAAATTACTCCAACTTTGCGTCGGGTAGAGCCGCTGATCCATACTCTTCTATCTTGAATGAGAATGATGACTTTGAGATGGATGTCAGCCCGTTTGGTGATGGCGATGGTTCTAGTAACTCGAATGACGATGACTAACGATTAGGGAGCACGTCACATTCTTGAGAGAAAAATTAGAGTAAGGCTGTAGCGATATTTTGAGGGGGCAACCATGACGCCAGAGGAACGGCAAGAACTGCTGCAATGCCGCCAACGCATCGCGGAATT
>JBNPEG010000109.1:0-4366 GCA_051117555.1 Elainellaceae cyanobacterium
CTTCCTTATGTCGTCTCGGTATCCCATTCTCATTTGAGATACAAATTTTTACAATTCTTTGGTACAGTTTTTTATACAGGCTCTGAGAGCACACTCAAACCCGTATTAAAAAAAGCTCATGCGCACGGATATATCAAACGCTTGATATATCTGTTCGTAGGGCATATTAAAGTTCTTCTCACCGAATCCCTCATGACTTTATTAATTGTTGGAGCAACTGGCACTCTAGGACGGCAAATTGCCCGGCGCGCTTTAGATGAGGGATATAAGGTTCGTTGTTTGGTGCGCAGTCCTCGCAAGGCATCATTTTTGAAAGAGTGGGGATGCGAATTGGTCGCGGGTGACTTGTGTGAGCCTGACACTCTGCCGCCTGCGCTAGACGGGGTATCAGCCGTAATCGATGCTGCTACCACGCGCCCCACTGATACTCACAGCATTCGTCGAGTTGACTGGGATGGCAAAGTTTCGCTCATTCAAGCGGCGACTGAGGCAGGTGTTGAGCGATTTGTCTTCTTTTCGATTCTTGATTCTGAAAAGTATCCTGACGTTCCCTTGATGGATATCAAGCATTGCACCGAGCTATTTTTAGCAGAATCAGGATTAAATTACACGATTCTCAGACCTTGCGGATTTATGCAAGGTCTGATTGGTCAATATGCTATTCCAATCTTGGAAAAGCAAGCCGTGTGGGTGATGGGCAACACGTCGCCGATCGCCTATATGGACACTCAAGACATTGCTCGATTTGCTATTCGATCGCTCAACGTTCCCGAAACTGAGAAAAAGACCTTTCCAGTTGTTGGAACGAGAGCATGGGGAGCGTATGAAATCATTCGCCTGTGTGAACGCCTCTCAAAACAAGACGCAAAAGTAACGCGGATGCCAATTGGGTTGCTTCGTGCCATCCGAAAATTTGCCCGCTTTTTTCAGTGGGGTGTCAATTTGTCTGACCGGCTTGCCTTTACAGAAGTGATTGCGTCAGGCAAACCCCTCACGGCAGATATGAGCGAAACCTACGAAACCTTTGGGGTTGACCGCAATGAAATCACGACGGTCGAATCTTACATGCAAGAGTATTTCGATCGCATTACGAAAAAATTGAGGGAACTCGACTACGAGAAACAAAAAAAGAAGAAAAAGCGATCGCCCTTCAAGTCATCCACCAAATAGAATACAGCTCTCATAGGCTCTTTCCCTCTTCTCTATTTCTTCTCGATTGGCTTCTACCTTAAATACATTACCTAGAAATCTTAAAGTCCTCGCAACCAGATTAGTCCTACAGGCTCACCCCACGTTCAACGTCCTAACGCGAGAGCGTACGGCTATATTGCGAAGCACTTGGTTCTCTAGCGCACTGTATAAATAGGAGAAGCGTAATGCACGTTAAGACCTTTGATTCTGCTAAAGCTGAGGCATTTGCCGATCAGATGATGACCATTCTCAACAGTGGTGCAGTTGCCCTGATGATCTCGATTGGGCATCGCACGGCATTGTTTGATACGCTGTCTCAGCTTCCACCGTCGACAAGTCAAGAAATTGCTGATGCCGCTGGGCTCAACGAACGATATGTGCGAGAGTGGCTCGGCGCAATGGTGACGGGTCGCTTGATTGATTATGATTCCTATCACGACACCTATCATTTGCCCCCCGAACACGCCGTATTTTTAACGCGAGCTGCAAGCCCTGACAATATTGCCGCATTTGCCCAATATATTTCACAACTAGGCTCTGTTGAAGACCCAATCATCGAGTGTTTTTACAACGGAGGCGGCGTTCCCTATTCAGAATTCAAACGCTTTCACCAAATCATGGCAGAAGATAGCGGGCAAACTGTCGTCGCTGCCCTAACCGACCATATCTTGCCTCTCATTCCTGATGTGCGGGACGCCCTTGAGCGAGGCATTGATGTCCTAGATGTTGGCTGTGGTAGCGGTCGGGCGCTTAACCTGCTAGCCAGTGAATTTCCAAATAGTCGGTTGACCGGATATGACTTTTCAGAGGAAGCGATCGCCACGGCACGAGCGGAAGCAACCTATCGGGGATTATCCAACGTCCAATTTTATGTCAAAGACGCGTCAAGACTGCGCGAAATCCAGCAATACGATCTGATTACGACCTTTGATGCTATTCATGATCAGGCAAAACCCGATGTCGTTTTGCACGGCATTTATCGGGCACTGCGACCTGATGGGGTTTATCTGATGCAGGATATCCGCGCATCCAGTCATGTTGAGCAAAATCTAGATCACCCAGCTGCGCCTCTGCTCTACACCATATCGTGTCTTCACTGCATGACTGTATCACTCGCAGCAGGCGGAATGGGGTTAGGCGCCATGTGGGGTGAAGAGAAAGCACTAGAAATGCTGGCAGATGCAGGATTTAGACAGGTCGAAATTAAACAACTCGACCACGACTTTCAAAACAACTATTACATTATCCGGAAGTAGGGCGATCGCCCTTATCTTTCATAAGTCTTGGGAGATTCATCATGTGTCAACTCTGTAGCTGGGCTCGACGATACCCGACTTCAAAACAGGCATCGTCGCTGCTCTCGACAACTGCCCAATTTTCTCAAACTGTGCAGTCTCTAAAACCAAGTCAGCCATCAAAATTCTCTGCCGATACGTCTGCGGGGCGATCGCTAATTCCATCGTCTCCGCACATCTCAACCGAGGATCAACCCCATGAATGATAGCCTATGGTTTCAATCAGGGTTTCGAGTCATTCGCCAGACCTTGAGAGTCCTGCTACACTCCTAGATTAGATTCGTCGTGCGATCGCGTCATTATGTGTTGCGCGCGCAATTCAGAGGGCCGCAAATCTAGGTTGATATGACTACCACTACTCCATTCAACGATTCAACAACGTACGCCAGTCCGGCTCTTCATCCACTCGATCCCCTGACGGCTGAAGAAATTGATGCAGCCGTAGCATTAGTGCGATCGCAGCAAGACCTTGGCGATCAGATTCGATTTGCCCGCGTCATGCTGCACGAACCTTCAAAGGACGTTGTCCTAAACTTCAAGGCAGGAGATTCGTTTGAGCGAAGTGCGTTTCTAATCGTGCTCGACAATGCCACAGGCTATACCTACGAGGCGATCGCCTCTTTGACTCATCAGAAAGTGACCTCATGGGTTCACATTCCGAGGGTACAGCCCAACATCATGTCGGATGAGTTGGTTGAATGTGAGGCAGCCGTCAAAGCGCATCCAGACTTTCGGACTGCCCTTGAAAAGCGAGGGATTACAAATCTAGAGTTAGTGGTCGTCGATCCGTGGGCTGCAGGCAATTTTGGTATTCCCGAGGAAGACGGAATACGCCTGTCGCGTGCGCTATGCTGGCTGCGTACGACGCCCCATAGCAATCATTATGCGCGTCCTATTGATGGGTTGGTGCCAGTTGTTGACCTGAACACAATGGAGGTCATCCGCATTGAAGATATGGGAGTCGTTCCAGTGCCTCCCCAGTCGGGAGATTATGCACCAGAATTTATTCCCAATCTTCGCCACGATCTAAAGCCCTTGGATATTGTTCAACCCGATGGCGTGAGTTTCGAAGTCAACGGGCATGAAATTCGATGGCAGAAGTGGCGGATGCGGATTGGCTTTAACCCCCGTGAGGGTTTGGTGCTGTACACCGTAAGCTATACCGACGATGGGCGCGATCGCCCGATTCTATACCGAGCCTCGTTGTCTGAAATGGTCGTTCCCTATGGCGATCCACGCCCTCAGCATTTTCGTAAAAATGCGTTTGACATCGGAGAACACGGCATTGGTATGCTCACCAACTCCTTAAAGCGGGGGTGTGATTGCCTGGGGGAGATCTACTACTTTGACGAATTCATTACCGACAGTCGAGGCGAGGTAGTTGAAATTGAGAATGCAATTTGTTTGCATGAAGAAGATTTCAGTATTCTCTGGAAACACCACGACTGGCGGCTAGACACGACTGAGGTGAGGCGATCGCGCCGACTGGTCATTTCCTTTATCGCCACCATCGACAACTATGAATACGGATTTTACTGGTATTTCTATCAAGACGGCACGATTCAATATGAGGTCAAACTGACGGGGATTTTGCTTGTCGGAGCATTGGCAGATATGCCCACGTATGGAACACTGGTTGCTCCCGATGTCAACGCCTTAAATCATCAGCATTTCTTCAATATGCGGCTCGACTTCGATCTGGATGGTTTGCAGAATTCTGTTTACGAAGTCAACACCGAAGCGGAACCAATGGGGGCTGACAATCCCTACGGCAACGCCTTTTATGCCAAATCTACCCTGCTGGCAACCGAGCATGACGCCCAGCGAATCATCAATCCCATGTCAGGTCGCTACTGGAAAATTGTCAATCCATCAGTCTG
>JBNPEG010000109.1:4466-6190 GCA_051117555.1 Elainellaceae cyanobacterium
ATCTTTGATTTGAGGTTTGCATGACACAGTTGAAAGGCACTGCGGGCGATCGCCCCCTGGATGAACACCCCGTCCACTATACCGACATCGAAGCCGCATCCTCACACATTCATGGATATGCTCACCGTACTCCTGTCATGACGTCGCGAACGTTCAATGAACGCACAGGATGTGAGGTGTTTTTTAAGTGTGAGAATCTTCAACGCACCGGATCATTCAAATTTCGAGGCGCATTCAATGCACTGTCTCAACTATCGTTTGAACAGCGTCAACAGGGAGTCCTAACGTTTTCATCCGGCAATCACGCCCAGGCGATCGCCCGTGCTGGACAAATTTTGGGTATTTCAACAACGGTCATTATGCCGGATGATGCACCTACCGTAAAACGCGCTGCAACTCAGGGGTATGGAGCAAACGTGATTCTCTATGATCGAACCAAATCAACGCGAGAAGACCTCGCACAACAACTACTGCGTGAACGTGACGTGACGCTAGTTCCACCCTTTGATCATCCCCATATCATTGCCGGACAAGGTACTGCCGCAAAAGAATTGCTTGAAGAGGTGGGCGCTCTGGATCTACTGCTGGTCTGCTGCGGTGGAGGTGGGTTGCTGTCAGGAAGTGCGATCGCAGCCCATGCCCTTTCGCCCGGTTGCACAATCATCGGAGTCGAACCTGAAGGTGCGGATGATGCGATGAAATCGTTTTATAGTCGAACATTGCACCGCATTGATGCTCCTCAAACCGTTGCTGATGGAGTGCGAACCCCATTGGGAACTATTACGTTTCCGCTAATCCTTCACTATGTTCACGACATGGTGCGCGTATCTGACGCTGCCATTCTGCAAACCATGTTTTTTATATGGGAGCGACTGAAGCTGGTCGTCGAACCCACGGGTGCGCTCGCTGCGGCTGCTTTATTGGAAGGCGTTGTGAAGGCTCCGGGGCAGCGTGTCGGAGTCGTCATCAGCGGCGGGAATGTTGATATTCAAACTATCATTCATCAATGCGCATCAGCAGTTGAGTGATTACACGTACAATTTTCTTTCAAGGTAGTGGCGATCGCCAACGGCACCAACTACGCTCTCACCGGCGGCGTATATACTCCGGACGCCCTCCCACATTGATCAGGCACAGGAGGAATTTGAAGTCGGCAACCTCTATATCAACCGCAGCATCACCGGGGCGATCGTTGCGCTGCTTTTGCAACTTTAAATTCTGCTTTCGCACTTTTAAGGTCTACTTTTATAACGGCTGAAGCAACATTTCTAATTTGCAAAATGTATTTTTGCAATGTCTGAAGCAGCATTTGCTTCCGCAAAACCTGTTTGTGCCAAATCTCAACCTCCACATATCCTGACCAACCAGAAAAGATGGCGTAAAATCGAATAAATTCTTGCTAATTGCTCTCGCATGGCTGAAGCCTTAGATTTTTCCAGTTATTTAGCATCCGTCACCTGCCATTACGAAAAATGGTGGACGCTCTACACGCTGACGGATGCAGAATCGCAGAAAAAGCTAGAGACGAAGAATTCAGCCTTAGCGTCTCCGTTTGATTTTGGGATGCTGGTGCAAGAGATAAAGCGGGAAGATCCAGAATCACTGGGGAAAACAGAAGCGCAGCCTAAGAAGCGAGAAACGCTGCCTGTCTTGGATGGATTGCGCAAATATGCCCAAGAGCATGTCTTATTGGTGGGGCGTCCTGGTTCAGGGAAATCGACGGC
>JBNPEG010000036.1:0-56061 GCA_051117555.1 Elainellaceae cyanobacterium
ATGCTCGACGGGTTGAAATTGACCAACACCATCAACAGCATGGTTTGGGGAAACGCCATAATCGGAAGCATCAACATGAGTCGATCTCTCACTTCATCCAACTCCCTACTCCTGTCCACTGACGTGACGACTGGAGGTACATCTATTCAAGAATTATTCGTGTTACCTTCAGAATTCTCCCAAAAAGTAACACGAATAGAGGTTTAGGGATGAATCGCCCCCAGCATGCCATCGCCTTGCCGAATGCCAAGAGTTCGGTTAACGCGGGCGGAGATTAGACTATCAATTCGACCAAGTTGCTAAAGTGCTCACGGTTGAGGCGTTGGCCATAGATTTGGCGAATCTCTTTTGGGTAGAGGGATTGGCGTTGTTCCCCCTACACTAATAGTCAGACGGCTGCTCCCTACAGGCTCCCTATTGTATCCAGACGTTTAATCTGAAGCACATCAAAGAAACATTGATGCATGGGATAGAGGCGGGTCCTACGCATCCGCAAATTTGACCAGCGCTGCTCAGAATTTACCGAAGTTGCTCAGAAAAAAGTTTTGGAGAAAAGGAGGGCGATCGCCAGAACTTAGGGTTTCAGCACGATAGTGCCAAGGGCATTCCCTGCCGCCAAACGAGCATGGGCGTCGCTGGCTTCATGCAGGGGATAAACTTTATCCAATGTAGGTTTAATGTTTCCAGCTTTGACCTGCTCCAACCCCCAGCGCAAGTCATCCAGGTCGCCCATCAGGGTGCCACGAATTTGCTGCTGGGCAAAGAAGAACGGAAAGACCTCCACCGTCGATTCCATCCCCGTGACCATGCCCATGGAAACCAGAATGCCAAGGGGCTTCAGCGCTTTCAGAGAGTCGGAGAAGAAACGTCCGCCCAGACTGTCTACAATCACGTCCGCGCCTCGGCCATCTGTCCAGTCTTTCACCCGCTCGACAAACTCTTCCGATTCCGTTTTGATCACCCGATCAGCGCCCAAGCTGTAGACGAAGTTTTCTTTCTCTGGGGTGCGAATGGTGGCGATGACGTTAGCGCCGAGGGCTTTGGCGACCTGCACGCTGATAGAACCCGTGCCTGAAGCCGCTCCGTGAATAACTACGGTATCTCCCGCTTTCACCTCACCCACGACTTTCACCGCCCGGACGCAGGTAACGAGCGGCATGGGCAGCGTCGCCGCCAGTTCGGGGGATAGTCCCGTCTCGTCTTTGACCAGCCAGCGTTCTGGCACCACCATGTACTCAGCATAGGTGCCGCGCTCTGCCACACCGCGAATTAGGTAGCTGGGTGCTGCACTCAGAGGATGAAAGTCGGCTTCGCTGGCATCTACGGGATATCCCGGCATGGGCATAACGCGATCGCCAATCTGAAACTTCGTCGCCCCTGGCCCGTTGGCATCGACTAGGCCAACCGCATCGGAGCCAAGAATGTGGGGAAACGGCAAATCAGTAACGCTACCTGATCGCAAGTAGTGATCCAGGCGGTTCAGCCCTGTTGCCAAAATTTTGATCCGCACCTCGCCTGCTTTAGGGTCGGGGGTTTCAATGTCGGTGTAGTACAAAACGTCAGGGGCACCGAACTGAGTGAGAACAGATGCTTTCATGGGATTTCTCCAGTAAATGAACGAAGTTGGCTTGAGAGAGCAATGACAGAAAGACCAGGCTTCCTATCAGAAGGTAGTTAAATGATCAAAAAAATATTCAGTTAAGGATATTCAATTTTTCACGAGGGCGATCAGTTGCTCGACCATGTGGTGAAACTTTTGGGCTCCCCCTTCGGCACGGGCAACCAACATGCCGCCTTCCAGCGAGGAAAACATCAAACCAGCCAGAACTGCTACATCACCAGAAAAATGAAAGTCTCCGGTTGCCAGTCCATCCTTGAGAATGGTCGTTAACCGCGCTTCATTTTCTCGGTAAAAGCGGCAGACTTGCTCTAAGGAAGGATGGTTGATACTGGCCAGTTCAGCCCCAACCATGCCACACAGACAAGCCTTGTCCTGGTCACCGCTGCTCAGAGTGGCTTCGTAAAGCCCGCAGTAGCGACGCAGCTTGATTTCTAGCGAGTCATCGGAAGCGAGAATACCGTCCACAATCCGCAGAAAGCGATCGTTGTATCGGTCTAACAGCGCCACCAGCAGGTCATCCTTTTTAGGAAAGTGCGTGTGGACGCTAGCCTTACGAATGCCAACCGCTTCGCTGATGTCTTTGTAGCTCATGCCGTTGACGCCAAGGCGCTGAATCAGGTCTTGAGCGACATCGAGGATTTGAGTCTTGGTATCGGTTTGCTTCATAATGACATCCTATCTATAGGTAGCTAGCCTGTCAACCCTCTTTCTGACCTTTTTCATCTTGCGGCTTTTGTTTACTGGCTCATCAGGGACTATACCAATTCTCGATTTTGGATTTGCGATTTTGGATTGACGGCCACCAGCCCTGCAAGGGTTCTAGCCTGTTCATTGATAGCCTTACTTCGAAGAATTGGTATTAGAAGCGAATCCTCGTTGACTGACAAAAGTTCTAATGTAGGTTGGCGTTGAGCGGAGCGTATAGCCCAAGGGGCATAAAAGAAACGCGAAGCGTCTCCACAGGAGTTAACCCAACACTAGCAATACTTTCAATGGGTTACGCTAACGCTAACCCATTCTATCAGTGTGACATACCTGAAATAGTGCAAATTCTTAAAGGGCTGAATCTCTTGAATCCGGTGCGTTACGCTGCGCTAACGACACCCTACCTGATACACTATTTTAGCTGTGCCACGCCACTATGGCTATACACGTTTTGCTAAAAAGCGATAAGATGTAGACAAGTCTGTATAAATTCATCTTTGATATGGCTGGTACAAAATCGTCTTCAAAACTGCCTGCCCGCGATCGCATCTTGAAAGCGGCGTCGGACCTGTTCTATCAAGAAGGGGTGCAAAACGTCGGCATCGATCGCATCATCGCCGAGTCAGGTGTGGCCAAGATGTCTTTGTATAATCATTTCAAGTCCAAAGATGCCTTGATTGCCGCTTGGCTGCAACAGCGCGATATCAACTGGCGCAACTGGTTTCAGAACACGGTGGAAAACAAGGCGACAGAGCCCGCTGAACGACTCCTCGCTATGTTTGACGCACTTGGAGAGTGGTTTTCTCAACCGGATTTTCGAGGCTGTGCCTTCATCAACTCTTCCGTTGAGCTAGTTGATCCAGAGCATCCCGGTTACCAGGTTGCGATCGAGCATCAGCAGGCGATCTATGACTACATTCTGCAACTGGTGAATGAAGCTGAAATTGCCAATCCTGAAGTAGTGGCTGAGCGATTGTTGCTGTTGGTGGAAGGGGCGATCGTGGTGGCGATGATGCGCCGCAGTCCGGCAGCGGCAGCCCATGCAAAAGCCGCCGCTACCACTTTGATTCACAAAGCCCAGCAATAGAGCTAAATGAACAGAGAATTCTTCCTAACGTGGCTAAAGCTAGGCTGTATCGTCGTTAGCATCACTGGACTGGTTTCGTTTGCGGCCAGTAGTGAGACATTCGGCGAACTATGGTTATGGCTGTTTGACCTTGTAAAGTGGCCGTTGGATGGAGACCCTGCCAGCTTTAGCAGTGACACGAGGTCGCTGAACGCAATCCTCGGCGGCGTAATGGTTGGATGGGAAATGCTGATGTATTTTGTCGCCGCTGGACCTGTTGCAGAGGGCGATGTAAAGCTGGCTCGTCAGATGCTCATATCGGTTTTTGTCTGGTTCTGCATCGATTCGACGGGTTCTTACCTGTCTCAACTGCCTGGGAACATTCTGCTAAATCTGATTTTTTTAGTGATGCTCGCTGTGCCGTTGCTAGCTTTATCGAAAGGAACTGCCACTGTGGAATCTTCAGTCGAAAGTAGGTGATTTCTGTAGAAGGAGAGAACTCGCTTCAAATGCCATTGGCGCTTTTTAGCTTTTTAAGAGCCTGGTAAAGCGCTGCAATCTCTTCGTCTGTCAGATGCTCGGCGAAATGTTCAGCAATGGCAGCGGAGTAAACTGCCTACATCTGAATGCCGTTACCCACGACTATCCTGAACAACTGACCCAGTTTCTTAAAAATCGTCAGTCTTCCCTTTCGACCTTGATTAGCTGAACTCTGGAATACCATTAGCGCTTTTTGAATCGCTATCAGAGCGGGCTACGCCATCGGGTCACCAAGCCCAGACTCGACTCCTCAGACATTTCAGCCAATTTTGAATTGATTTGTTGACACCGCAGGGAATAACCAGTAAAGTCAGAATAGACAGAACGGTCTACACAATTATTCAAGCCTCACCCTTCAACCGGAGGTTACTATGCAACTGACTAAATCAACTCTCAACCAAAGCACTGATCGCGTTTACGATGTACTGGTGGCTGGCGGTGGCGCTGCCGGACTCTCAGCAGGCATCTATCTCCAGCGCTACCTGCTCTCGACGCTCATCATCGATAAGGGCAAAGCCCGCTCCCTCTGGATGCAGGAATTGTACAATTACCTGGGACTGCCCCCCGAAACACCTGGTCGGGACGTGCTCAAGCAGGGCAAAGACCACTACCTTTCTCTAGAAGGCGATTACCTGAACGCTTATGTGGAAGAGGTTATTGACGAAGGCGAAACCTTTGCAGTGAAAGTGCGCATTGGTCGCAAAAATCCCACTTACAAAACATTCCGCACTCGCTATCTGATTGCCGCCAGTGGCATCATCGATCATCTACCCCAGCTTGCAGACATGAAAAACGTGTTCGACTACGCCGGACACAACCTGCACGTGTGTTTAATCTGTGACGGGTACGAAATGCGCGGCCAGCGGGTCGGCGTCTTCGGCAGTAGCGCTGGCAGGTTGCAAGTAGCGTTTCCGCTCGGCTGGTTCACGCCGCATATCACTCTGTTCACCAACGGGGCATTTGAAGTAGATCAGGAATTGCGCGATCGCTTCACTGAAGCAGGCTACACCCTAAACGAACAGCCCATCCGTCAGTTCCTGGGCGAAAACCATCAGATGTCTGGGGTTGAACTGGAAGATGGTTCCGTAGTGGAACTCGACGCTGGACTCGTTTCCATGGGTTCCAAGTACCACGCCGATTACCTAACAGGCATCGACCTGGAATACCAAGGTGGCAACCTGGTCACAGACTCGATGAACCGCACCTCCCATCCGCGCATCTTCGCGGTAGGCGATTTGAAAGTCGGCATGAACCAAGTCGTCATTGCCGCCGCCGATGGAGCCAATGCCGCCACCCAAATCTGGCGCGACATCCGCCGCGCCGAAGGGACGCGGCAGCTACGGGTTGCATAAGGAGAGTTGACCTATGTTGCCGCTTATGTTCACCGATTTACCCGCTGAGATTCGGCACAACTCGTCTCCTAAGTTTCTAGGGAAAGGAGAAATCCTGCTGCAACAGGGGGATTCAGCCCGGTTTATTTATTTAGTCACAAGCGGGCAAATGCGCCTAGTGAGCTTTGTCAATCAGCAAATGGTGACCCACTACTTTGTGGATGCAGGCGAACTGCTAGGCGAAAGCGCATTGTATATCCCTAATTATGCATGTACGGCGATCGCAGAAACACCCAGTGAAGTGCGCGCCATTCCGGTGAATGAATTTGCAGCAGCACTCAAAACAAGCCCAGATCTTTCGGAGCGCTATTTGGCTCATCTGACGCAGCGGTTTTACACCGTGAAATCATTGCTGGAGTTGCGGAGTCTTCATTCTTCTCGCGATCGCCTACTGCGATACCTCATGCCTCGACTAGCTGCCGGTCAAAACACCGTGACATTAGATAAGCCGCTTCGGGCGATCGCCAGCGAACTCGCTCTCACGCCCGAAGCCTTGTCTAGACTGCTTTCCCGCCTAGAAGCAGAAGGCCTCATTAGCCGTAAACGGCGAAGCATTACCCTTTCTCAAGAATGGTTAGAAGAGTTTGCTGACTATTGAAATCTTGACTCTGGTTAAGGAAAAAATTAGCAATCTCAACTAATCTCGCTACGACCCTCCCAATTATTCAATTCAGGAAATTATTACTATGGCTATTACCCAAGGCGCCCATCACGTTGGTTTAACCGTTCCCAGTATCGATGAAACTCGGGATTTCTTTGTCAATACATTAGAGTTCAAACACGTGGGTGAAGTGCCCGATTATCCAGCTTATTTTTTGTCGGATGGGACGTTGTTGCTCACCCTCTGGCAAGCCAGCGACCCAGCAACCGCAACTCCTTTCGACCGCAAAACAAACATCGGCCTCCATCACTTTGCCCTTAAAGTCGATGGGCTCGACACCCTCAAAACCTTACACGAAACCTTGACCAAAACCGAGGGCGTCACGATTGAATTTGCCCCCGAACCCATTGGCGGGGGACCGACCCAGCACATGATGTTCTACATTCCTGGCGGCATCCGCATGGAGCTGATCGCTCCCGGTGGTTAAGTCCATGCTTGGGTTGCATTTGCGGCTGGTAGCTTTGAGATCAGTGCTCAGAGGTTGCCGATCCTGCCGCAATGCACCGCAGTGGTATCAACAAGAGAATTGAATGCTATGCCGCCTAAATTTACCGAAATCGAACAGTTCCACATCCCCGGCTATCCCGCCGACCCCCAGCGTGCCATTCTGATTACTATCGAAGCCTGGGACTGGAACTGCCCCCAGCACATTCCCCACAAATATTCCGAGCAGGAAGTGCTGAGCGTAGTTGAGCCCCTGCGCGCCCGCATCGTCGAACTTGAAGCCCAATTGGAGCAGCAAAAGTATGACAGTTGAATCTACAGAAACGGTGTAACCAGGGTGCCGGAACGCTGATGATTGGCACCGGGATTTATATCACGGCTCGACAATCCTAAATCGCTATTAATTTAAGGAGAACATCATGGCCATTCCCGGCTGGCAAAAAGCAGAATCCCCCTTCCACCCAGGCGAACAAGCTATTCAGGAGCGCTTGGGAGGCCGCGAAAAGATGGAAGACTTTGGCCGACGAGTGATTCGCGAGTTTTTGCCAGAGCAGCATCAACAGTTTTATGCTCAGTTGTCTTATTTTCTGGTGGGCACTGTGGATAGTGAAGGAAATCTTTGGGCGTCAATCCTCGTAGGTGCACCGGGATTTATTTCTACACCAACTGACCGCACCCTCCACATCGCTGCCCAACCCCTGTATGGCGATCCCCTTGCAGACACGCTGAAAGTCGGCAGTGAGATTGGTTTTCTCGGCATCGAACTGCACACGCGCCGCCGCAACCGGGTGAATGGGGTCGTGAGTGCGATCGCTGCCGATGGCTTTGAGGTCCAGGTTGGGCAAACGTTTGGCAACTGTCCCAAATACATTCAGGCGCGCCAATTTGATCTCGAAGCATTTGATCCGGCTACAGCCAAGCCGCTACAAACTATGACAACCTTGGGAGAGGGCGATCGCGCCATGATCGCTGCTGCCGACACCTTCTTCATCGCCACCGCTTATCTGGAGGACTCTGCCGGGGCGGCCAAAGGCGTCGATGTTTCTCACCGAGGGGGCAAACCCGGTTTCGTGCGAGTGGATGGCGATACCCTGACGGTGCCCGATTTCACCGGCAATTGCCACTTCAACACCTTTGGCAATATTGAAGTCAATCCTCGAGCGGGTTTACTTTTCATCGACTTTGAGAAAGGCACCCTGCTCTATCTCACCGGACGCGCTGAGGTCATTTGGGATAACGACCCGGACGTGGCGGCCTATGCGGGGGCTGAAAGATTGTTCAAGTTCCACGTCGAGAAGGGCATCCGGGTGGAAGGTAGCCTGCCTTTAGCTTGGTCTACGCCGGAATACTCCCGCTTTCTAGAACAGACAGGTCCCTGGTAAGCAGCAATGCCTATTTCTACAACTCACGCTTTAGGAGGTAAATACCATGAAATTCAATGCCGATCTCAATGCCGATCTCAATGCCGATCTCAATGAAAGAGCGATCGCATTCTATGAAAAGTGTGGATTTACTCGCGCCGGAAAAACCGAGCCAATGTGGATTTATAGGAGAGCGTTTAGGGTTTCGCAGTTTTAACTGCCGCCAATTAAAGTTTTGTCAGTCAATCATCCTTCGAAAAACTCAGGGCAAGCCCACCCATCCACCCATCTCCCCATCCACCCATCCACCCATCCACCCATCTCCCCATCCACCCATCCATCATGCCACCCACCCCATCCCTCTTCATCTCCCACGGAGCACCCGATTTACCCATCCAAACGGGTCCCACGCAAGACTTCCTGAGACAGCTATTTCAAGTCATTCCTAAGCCCAAAGCGATCGCACTTGCAACACCACCTCTACCTCGGCAAAGCCCTGTCACCGCTACGGGAAGAAGGCGTGCTGATTCTTGGTAGCGGTGCCGCCACCCATAACCTCTGGTCGTTTGGCGATCGCTATGACGCTCCTCCACCCGAATGGGTCGTCGAGTTTGATGACTGGCTGGCGCAGACCATCGCCGCCAACGACATTTCGAGCCTGCTGAACTACCGCAACATTGCACCCTTCGCCAGCAAAAACCATCCCACCGAAGAACACCTCTTCCCCCTCTTCGTCGCACTAGGCGCAGGCGGACGAGGACGGCAAATCCACCATCACTTCACTTATGGCGCGTTCAGCATGGCGGCGTACGCGTTTGAGTGACAACCATTTTGGATTTTGGATTTTGGACCTGCCCCCCATCTACCCATCTACCCACCTACCCACCTACCCAAAAAGGAGACATACCATGGCTCTCGGACGACTCATTGACGGCACCTGGACCACCGAATGGACCGAACGCGACGACTCGGGGCAATTCAAGCGGATGCCGACGCTGTTCCACAATTGGATAACCACCGATGGTTCTAGCGGATTCAGGGCAGAACCCGATCGCTACCACCTCTATGTCTCCCTGGGCTGCCCCTGGGCGCATCGGACAGTGTTGCTGCGATCGCTCAAAGGTCTGCAAGACGGTGTCAGCCTATCGATTTTTGACCCGGTGATCAGCGATCAGGGCTGGCAGTTTTCGGAACGGTTCGGCAGCATTCCCGACAGTTTGTATGGCTCTAGCCACCTCTGGCAAATCTATACCCGCGCCAAGTCTGACTACACCGGACGGGTCACGGTGCCGGTACTGTGGGACAAGCAAACCGAGACCATTGTCAACAACGAGTCACGGCAAATCATCCAGATGTTCAACTCGGCCTTCGACAAATTTGCCGATTATCCGGAGCGAGACTTTTATCCCGAAGCACTGCGATCGCACATTGACGCGGCGATGGACGCCATTTATCAGCCTGTCAACAATGGTGTTTATCGCAGCGGTTTTGCCTCGTCTCAGGAGGCTTACGTCGCAGCGGTAACGGAACTCTTTGCTGCGCTCGACCATTGGGAAAACGTGCTCAGTCAACAGCGTTATCTGGTGGGCGACCCAATCACCCTCGCGGACTGGTGTATGTTCACCACGCTATTCCGCTTTGATTTGGCTTACCACGGACTGTTCAAGACGAATCTGAAGCACTTGGTTGATTACCCCAATCTCTGGAACTATTGCCGCGAGCTATACCAGCATCCTGGCATTCGCGAATGGTGCAGCATCGAGCATGTCAAACAGCTCTACTACGCCGGCCTGCCCGAACTCAACCCCAGCGGTATTGTCCCCATTGGTCCCGACATTGACTATGCCGAACCGCACACCCGCGATCGCCAGGTCGCTATCCCAGCCCTTAGCTAAATCTTCCTAACAATAGATCGCACTCAGATTGAAATCATCTCGGAAAACCGCCACTTCATAGAATCTTCATAAAAATATAATGACTGACATTCAAGGAGCTTGACCCAAGGTTCGGTAAGTTTTGTAAGTTCCACTACTGGCTTTTCCTCTAGTTAACTGGTATCTATATTCAAAGGATTTTTCACAGCTATTGCTCAAAAAGTTGGAAAAAGCTGGAAATTTTCCTATAAACGCCGAATAGTTTTCATTTAGCCGAATAGTTTTCATTTAAAGGGGAAAGTTCAGGGTTTATGTCTATCTTAATGATTGGGACTCAACGTTCGGGCTCAAACTTGCTGCGATTGATGCTAGATCAAATCCCCACCATTGCAGCTCCTCATCCCCCGCATATTTTGCAAAGGTTGATGCCGCTCCTGCCCACCTATGGAGACTTGTCCAATCCGTCTGCGTTTAATTTGCTAGTCGAAGATGTGTGTAGTCTTGTCGAGCTTAATCCAGTTACCTGGGAAGGCGTGAATTTTGATCATGAAAACGTGGCATCTCGCTGCCGCGATCACTCCTTGGTGGCGGTTTTTTCTGCTATTTACGATATCTTAGCGGAAGCTCGATCCGCTGAGACATGGTGCTGCAAGAGTTTGGCGAATGTCCACTACGTCCCTGAAATTAGCGCGTATCTCCCTAGCGCCAAATATCTTTATATTTATCGAGACGGGAGAGATGTTGCTGTTTCGTTCAAGAAAGCAGTAGTTGGGCAAAAGCACTTTTATCACATTGCCCAAGAATGGAGTAAAGCGCAACGAGTCGCATTGCAAATGCGTAGTCAATTTGGTGCCGATCAGTTGTTTAGTCTCAGCTATGAAACACTCATTAGCGAACCAGAACAGTCTCTGCAAGGGTTGTGCAATTTTCTAGGCGTTGAATACACTGCTTCGATGCTAGATTTCCATCAATCTAATGAGGCTTCAAGCACAGCAACATCTAGCTCTCTTTGGTCTAATGTGACTAAGCCAGTCATGGCTCAGAACACTAAGAAGTTTCTCACACAGGCGACCGAAGAAGAGGTCAAAATCTTTGAATTGGTAGCGGGTGATGTACTGGATGCATTAGGGTATGAACGAGTTCAGACTACGCCGCAGGATCTGCCCAGCTTTAG
Organism: Elainellaceae cyanobacterium; assembly: GCA_051117555.1. Taxonomy (GTDB): domain Bacteria; phylum Cyanobacteriota; class Cyanobacteriia; order CAZCXK01; family CAZCXK01; genus DBGGTD01. Next base: position 10,838 of record JBNPEG010000036.1, read on the forward strand.
TGATGAAGAGGTTGCTCAATTTAATATTGAAAACCAGCGCTTAAAGTCTCAGATGCAAGAAGTAATGGATGCGGGTGATCGAGAACGGCGCGAACGTCAGGCTGCGCTGCTTAAGTCAATTAAAGAACGCAGCCCTGCAGTTGCTGTTGGCTGAGTCTTTAATATAAGTAAACTGAGTTGAGGTATTCGTTACCTCAGCTCACGTCCATCTTGACAAAGCAAATAGGCAAGAATCTGTGGATAGTAAAGCGTTGCGTTTGTAAAAGTGATTTGTGTTCTCGTTGTATTGACTTAGTTGGATGCGATCGCATTTTTCCACTTGAGTTTCATGTCTAGTCCATAATTTTTACCTGCTCTATGAATCAAGATCCTGTTACCATCCAGAGCCAAAACTCTTCTGTATCTAAGACTGACAAAGAACTCGCATCATTTAAGTATTTGTTTTGGACATTTTTGAAGATTGGGAGTACCGCCTTTGGTGGGTTCATGGCGCTAGTATCAGTTGTTGAAAATGCGGTTGTCCAGAAGCGCAAGCTAATCAGCCATGAAGACATGCTAGACGGAATCTCGCTAGCCGCTATATTGCCGGGGCCAATGGCCGCTAATGTAGTTGCGTATGTTGGCTACCGTATTCGAGGAATTTGGGGTGCCGTAGTCAGCAGCGTTAGTGTGTTGCTTCCGTCCTATTTGATGATTGTAGGGTTTACTATCTTCTATCTTCGAGCGGGCGAAATTCCTGTTGTCAATAGAGCATTTGCCGCATTCATTCCCGCAATGGTCGCTATTATCTTAACGGCGGCTTGGCGCATGAGTAAGAAGACCATTAAGTCGTTCAAGAACTGGCGGGCGATCGCCATTGCCCTTGCCTCCGGGTTGCTTCTTAAATTTGTGGGCGGATTCTACATCACATTAGCCATTGTCTTAGCTGCTGGAATCTTAGGATATATCTGGTACCACAATGATGTGCTCAGGCAGCAGGCTGCATCTCCTTCCCCGACGGCAGCCTCCTCATCCGATAAAGACTTTTCAAAGTTAGATATCATTCTTTCGTTTCTAGCTCTTTCCGGTTTCTTGGCGCTATACCTGATTCCACTCCCCTTTATCAGTGATGACAGTCTTGCCAGACTGTTCATTACCTTTTCAGGGATGAGTCTGCTGTTATTTGGAAGTGGGTATGTGTTTATCCCCATGATCCAAGAATTGGTGGTCAATAATTATGATTGGGTAACTCAATCTGAATTTACAAATGCGATCGCCCTAGGGCAAGTCACACCTGGTCCCATTCTGATTAGTGCTGCGTTTATTGGGTACGCTGTAAAAGGACTCTTAGGGTCAATCGTAGCCACAGTTGCCATCTTTTTCCCGCCTGCTATGCTGATGCTGACCTGTTCGCATTTGCTTCAGCAAATCAAGCAATCTTCCATTATTCAGGCGGCGTTAAGGGGAATCCGTCCTGCTGTCATTGGGCTCATCTTTACGGCTGCGATCGTATTTGCTCAAACAGCGCAAATGCATTGGGTAACGCTACTTATTTTTGCAGGAGCAATGATCGCCCTGCTACGTTTTCGCGCTGACGTTATTTTGATCATTCCTATTGCCGGGGTTTTAGGGATATTTCTCTATCCCTAGGGACACAAACACGGCGTTTCCAAGCTAACCCTCGCAGAGCTGCCTTGTGTAGCAGCTCTGCTTTATAACTCACTAAGGGCTTGCCATGTTTTGGGATCAACAACGCCATCAGCCAATAGACCATAGTCATTCTGAAATCGCTGAACCGCCAACATCGTCATGCGACCGAAGACCCCATCGATCGCTCCACGGTAGTATAAATCGATAGAAAGCAACTCTTGCACCGCAATGACTGCACTTCCAGAACTTCCGTGTGACAAGGTAGATATAGAGGGAGGAGCCTCTTTACATAAGGCTTTCCATGTTAGGGGGCCCACGACGCCATCTGGACGCAGAAAAAACCGAGACTGAAAATATTTGACGGCAATTTCAGTTTCCTGATCAAAAACGCCGGTTAGGGCGATCGGGCGACCTTGCTGGCTCAAACGCTGTTGGAGCTCTACAACAATGGGATGACGCGAGCCGAACCGCAAAACGGGTCTATTGGATTGATACGTCGTTGAATGCATAAAACAAACTGGCTAGTATGGATATCCTCTTTGTGACATGGCCGATTCAAAATACGGAATGACGATTGAGATCCCCGGCTTCTAATCGTTTCTCTTCGTTACAGCCCTACGGGCTCAGTTTGTGGGGTGAGCCCCCGCGGCGCGAGGGCTCACACACGTTCAACGTCCTAACGCGAGAGCATCCGGCTATACCAATCAAGGGCTAACCACAGAAGCCAGGGATCTGCCAAAACTTATGCAGATATTTAACAACACCCTTTAGAGGATGTTTTAAAAGGGGCCGGCGGTTATAGACGCTTGCGGCTTCTCGAAGAGTAAACCGCGCCTATACAAACAAAGTCCACCGCGGCGGACTCCAGCAAAACCAACGGTTTTTTTGTCCGTGTAACCTGCGTTTCGCAAGCGACATGTAACGCGCAGCGTCTCTGTCAAGAGAACTTTAGTCGCTAAGGCAACAAAAAATAGGACTTTTAAAACATCCTCTTAAATTCATCCTAGCGAAATTGACCGTACAGTTTAGAATCTGAAGACAGTTCTTAAATTGGCACCAAAAATTGGAGCATTGCCACTGCTGTGTTCGGGGTTAATAATCACGAGTAGTCCGGGGATAAGAGAAATATTGTCATTCAGACGATATTGATAGAACCCTTCGAGATGCCAAGCCGCGCTGCCATCTTCAGGGCCACCATCATTTTCCAGTACTCTGGGAGGCTGACCGACCAACAACCCAGCCACATTACCTTCTTTCCCGACATCAAGAGCAGTAAATGTTACTGCCCAGTTAAAAATGGTGGCATCGTCCCCTTCATCCACGGTCACGCTGCCAACCTCTGCATTCGCAAGAGACAACCCTGCCCATCCAGACAGAATAAATTGGGGAGTGATCCGCCAACTAGACTGAGCACTGAAGTGGTTTGCTGAGGTTGCAATTTGGCCAAATGGAGCATTTGCAAGCCGACTGCCCGTTGCGCCAGACACAAACGCCTGACCACCGGGATAATAAGCCCGAACATAGGTCAAACCAAAATCGAGATTATCGGTGGGATGGATGTCAATCTGGGCAAGTGCAGCGTAAGAGCCGTTAAACAGCCCATTTCCTGGATTTGGATCATCTGGATTTCGGGCTAGATATCCGACTGAAATTCCGATTAGATCATTAAAATCATAGTTGGCAGTTATTCCAGCTCCGGCTGAACCCTGATAGTAAATAGGATTAAATCGCCCAAATCTAGATACAGCACCCGAAACTGGATTAGGGAACACCGAGTTAAACGTTGGCACATTGGTTTGAAACGCTCCCCGAGTCGCATCGACGGTCAATCTAAGATTGTCTGTGACTGGAAATCGATAAAATAGCTTGCCAATGACAAACTCGCTATCGGTATCTCGGTCGAACGCAAGACGAGTCATATTCGTCCCAGTTGTGCCGATATCAAATCGAGCTGGATCGAGAGCATCTAGACGAACTCTTAGCAAATCTCTACCCGTGAAGCTAGTATTCAAATTTAGGCGAACACGATGATTGAAAGTGAGGTTTTCATCAATGCCATCACCGCTACCGTCTGCTCGTTCTTCCCCAAATATGCCGTTGACCGAGAAGGATACTTCTCCAGCTAATTTAGTCGTCGTAGAAAACTGATTGGCTTCTACTTCTGCAACCTGAGCTTCCAGACTGTCGACTCGTCCGCGTAACGTGGCTAGCTCGGCTGAAAATTCTTCTTGAAGCCGCTGTAAAACGACCAAATCGTCTCGAGTAACCGTATCTGATAGCCCCGCAGCAATGAGTTCGCTAACCCGGTCTAGGCAGGCATTCAGTCCGGCTGCAAACTCATAGCGACTCAAGGATCGGTTGCCCCGATAGGTGCCATCAGGATAGCCTGCGACGCAGCCATAGCGTTCAACCAATGATCGCAACGCTTGAAATGCCCAGTCAGTCGGTTGCACATCAGATAGTTGCGAAACAGATGTGACCTGTCCTATGGGCTCACGGATTGCAAGATCTGATACAGCAGTGACTTGATTGGGTAGTTCATCGACTGTTTGAGCGGTTAACACACCTGAAGACGCATTAAGAATAGAAGAATCAGTAGAAAGATTATTAGAAGAGGCAGTAGAAAAATTAGATGAGCGTCGAGAATTAGGTGAGGACTGGGGGGCGATCGCCATTTCTCGATCTGAAGCAGATGAGGTAATCCATTCAATCGATGAGAAATCGAGTTCAGTCGGTACTGATTGATCAACTAAATCAAACTCTGACGTATTTAAATCGCTCTCCGTCCCGTCGGATAGCCGAGGTCGTGACGAATCTGTCTCCGCAGATGAATCTAGATCTAAGAAATTCGATGCCGTTAGCGTTTCACTCGACGTGATCAAGTGAGGCTCGATCTGAGGCAGTATTACATCGGTTTCCTGTTGATCGGCAACAACTAATCCCGAAATAGTATTAATTTCATTGGCTGCAACTGATTCCGCAGACCAGAATCCGGTCAATAAGACCAATAAACTAGCACTCGCTTTCGTTAAGTCACGATTTTGAGTTGATTTCATATAAATCCTCACACAATTACAAGACAGAGACGCTGCGCGTTACATGTCGCTTGCGAAAAGTAGGTTCTAACCCCGTGGTTTTGCTGGAGTCTGCGATCGCATCCGTTGGTTGCGTAGTTGCGGTTTATTTGGCGAGAAGCCGCAAGCGTCTACAACCGCAGACCCTTTTCAAACATCCTCTTAGATTGCTGAGTTAAGTAGAGAGCTAAACCAAGCCATTCTCAGGAGATTAATTGAACACATCCTCCGGAAATTTGTAGTATCGCTCATTGGTAGGAACCTACTTAAACATTCCGCTGATAGATAGGTAGTGCAAACCGACCAAATTTCGTAGAAAATAGTAGAAAGCCAACGAAAACTCTGAATCACGTTGCTTACCTATTCAGTCTGGTTAAATCTGATCCAGATAAAAAAGTATAAAGTTTATACAAAGCAATACTATTTGCATGACACAATTAGAGGGTTTGCATACGTATCACTGATGTGCTTGATACGTATACTCGTGGAGTGGCACAGCTAAAATGGTGTATTGGTAGGGTGCCGTTAGCGTAGCGTCTCCAAAGGAGAAAACCCAACAGCAGAAACCCTTTAGTTGGGTTACGCTATCGCTTTAGCGAAGCCATGCCCGAAGGGCTATACCCAACCTGCTATTTTAGCTGTGTCAAAACTGTATGCTCACTTAAAATTCTCTGTTCGAATTTAGAGAATTTATTTCAAACGAATATTTCATCTATCTTAGAAATTTAAAGCCTGTAAGAAATTAGCTGCAGACCTTGCAGGTTTAACTTGATCCCTGTAATAATTGCGCTGTATTGCATTTTTGTATTACGTTTCTATATCAAGTCATCTGCCATTCAATGCAAGCCTGCGAATTTATTCTTTAAACTTCCGCATTCTGATTTAAAGCTTGCAAGAATTCATCGAATACGTCTTGTCAGCCGAATCTATCTGTTGCGACGCTGAGTGTATTAAATCATATTGCAGTGGTGCATAGTGCAATATAGCTCAACTACTTAGTTATTCTGGTCTGACAGGTTTATAGTCTGTGCTATGAATTTGGTTTGCTTAGCCACAGGGTTCAACTGAAGGGTCTAGCGAGCATTAGACGCCTTGCAACGTTTCGTCGAGTAAACCGCAACTACATAACCAACGTGCGCGATCGCATCCGCGACTATACAACTCCAGCAAAACCGAAGGATATGGAGCCTACGTTTCGGTTAGGACAAGCAACGTATTCGTATAACGTTCCGAAGGAACGCGCCTCTATCAAGAGAACGTTGGTCGTCAAGGCTACAAAGAACAGGACTTTCAAACACCCTCTAAGAGAATCGATAGTCTAACTACTAGTATTAAATTCCACAGAAGATAGAGAATCTTAAATTTTGCTGAGGATAGCTGAGATGCAATCAGATCATGCCGCCTTCTCTAGCCACTTACAAAGAACTTCGATTACAAAGAATATTAAGTTGATTAATACGTTAATCAGACTTGAATTCAGTGGAAAATTGAAGTGGGCGGATGAATCCGGAACTCGTTGGGTTCTATTTTTGAACTCAGGACGTATTATATATGCAATCGGGGGAAATCACTCCATTCGGCGTTGGCGAAGAAACATACAACTATATTGTCCACACCTGCAAGCAGATTTTGAAACATTAGCCCCTAAGCTAGCAGATACGACCGATTCAGATTTATTAAACTGTCAGAGCTACGTACTACTCTGCTCATGGTTGCGTCATCATAAAATTACGACACAGAATGCTGCCCAAATTATTCAAAATAGCGTTGAAGAAATTTTATTTGACATTTCTAGAGTAAATAAAACAACTTACAAACTTCAGAGAAAATCTACCCTGCCTACCAGATTTATTCCTGTATATATTGATGAGAAAGAGATCCTTGAGAGGGTTCAAACACTCTGGAAAAATTGGCAAGAGGCAGGTTTGACTAATTATTCACCCGATCAGGCTCCGGTGATTAAGATGCCTAATGAAATCAAGGCATCCACTAATAAACAGCTCTATCAAGTGCTCGTCACGTTATTAGATGGTCGACATACTCTACGTGACATAGCAATAAAGGTGAATCGAGATATCTTCCAAATTACTCAGGCTTTGCATTCCTACATTCAGTTTGGATGGATTGACCTCATTGATATTCTAGATTATTCATTCGCCGTTGCACCGGTTGAATCTAAACCAGTAGCGCCTCCAAAGCCAGGAACAAAGTTCCCATTAATTGCCTGTGTTGATGATAGTGTGTTGGTCTGCCAATCAATGGAAAAAATTGTGAAATCTGGTGGATATGAGTTTATTGGTGTAGTAGAAGCTCATAGGGCGATCGCCAAATTTCTGTCACAAAAGCCGGATTTGATTTTTTTAGATTTGGTGATGCCGTCTACAAATGGATATGAAATTTGCAGTCAATTGCGTAAAGTTTCAAAGTTCAAGGAGGTTCCTATTATTATCCTGAGTGGAAACGATGGCGTTGTCGATCAAATTCGGGCTCGGCTAGCAGGTGCCACTGACTTTGTGAGTAAACCTGTGGGTGCTGACGTAATCTTGAGCGTTATTCGTAAATATCTGAAGCATACAGTTCCGACATAACGACGAAACTACGTTTGTTTGTAGGATACTGCCTGCTCTCGATAGAGATATCACGCTCTCAAATATTTCAGTTGTGTCGTTAAACATTCCATTGAAAAGGAGAACTCACATGGTGACAGCTCTCGTTGTTGAAGATAGCCTAACGGATAAAGAAATCATCACTAGATTTTTACAGCTAAATGGCATCAATTTTCTCACGGCTCAAAGTGCTGAAGAAGCATTTGATAAGGTCAAAAATAATCAATTTGACCTTATTATCCTAGATGTTGTTTTGCCAGACCGCAGCGGCTTTGAAATCTGTCGCGATTTGAAAGCTGAAATGGGGACTCAGAAAATTCCAATCGTTATTTGCTCCACGAAAGGAACCGAGATGGACAAGTTCTGGGGGATGAAGCAAGGAGCTGATGCGTATCTTCCAAAACCTCTTGACCAGGAAGAGTTTACCAAAACCATTAAGCAATTAGTCGTCCCTCACACACGTTAAATATTCTTTGCCATGCTTTCTGATGCTAATGCGCCGTCAAGCACCAGCACTACTGATGAATCTGTCGCCAATGATTTAGCGCTCGTATCTCCTGATCGACAGTTTTTACAGCTCTACTTAGAAGCTGAAACACCTGCACTACTTTCAATTCTGCATTTGGTAGAAATTATCTCTATCCCTATGGGGCAAGTTGTTCCTATCTTTCAGATGCCTCCATGGGTGATGGGTGTTTATAACTGTCGAGGGGACGTGCTGTGGATGGTTGATCTCAACCAATTACTAGGATTTTCTCCCTGGTATCAGCAGAAGGGCTATATATCGAAGCACACAACCGTGATTGTCCGAAGTCGGTCGAGGAATACCTCATCAGATGCGAATCTGGTACTTGGTTTAGTTGTCAATCGTGTCGAAGGGATTTTGCTCTGTGATCCAGACTATATTGAGCCCTCCTCACAGTTTGAAAATGTCCATAGTCTGAAGCCGTTCGTAAGCGGATACTGGACTAAGTCTAATAATCAACTATACCGAATCCTAAATGCAGACGTAATTCTAGATGCCATTCATCCAACGGATCAAGCCTTGAACGCATCCTAGGTCTGTTTGCATTTCCGTCAATCTGCTTCAGGGTGCTACCACTGCTCACCATTTCTTAAATCAGAAGTTTTGGATTAAACCCATGAAGCGTGTCTCTCATTATCTTTTCAATCGCATTTCTGTGCTGATCGGGCTTTGCATTTTGCTAGTGATTCCAGCAGCATGTAGCTCAAACAGTAGTTCAACTGGATCGGCAAATGCGTCTGCTGATGCTCCTACCGATCAAAATTCTGACAATACTGTCCAAGTTGGAGTATTAGTTATTCGTGATATTGAAACATCTCGGCAACAATATGAACCGTTAGTTAAATTCTTGTCTGAGAAAACAGGACGTTCATTTATACTTGTTCCTTTAACTCAAGAAAGCCAGTTTCTTGAAGTTGAGCAGGGAAGGATTGATTTCGTCATTAGTAACCCCTTGGCTGCTGTTCAGATTCAACGACTTTACGATACTGAGTTTGTTGCAACACAATCTTTGCCAGAAAGCGGGGCTGAATTTGGCGGGCAAATTGTCGTTAGAAGCGATAGTAACATAACGAGCCTCAATGATCTGAGAGGAAGAAAGGGTGCTTGTGTTTCATTGGAAACAGCAGCGGCGGGCTGTCTTTTTCAAATCTTGCATTTGCAGCAAAAGGGAATTAATCCTTTTCTGAGCTTTGATAGCTTAAGAGAAATCCCGTCGCAAAATGATATCGTGCAGTCTGTCTTGAATGGCACAATCGATTTTGGCTTTATTCGAACAGGGCAGATCGAATCAATGGTGAATAGTGGCTTAATTTCTAATGTCGATGAGCTTCGGGTCTTGGAGGCCCAGCAAGACAACTTTCAGTACGAACACACCACTCGGCTTTATCCCACTTGGCCAATTGCAGCGACAGCCAGTGCGCAACCGCAGCTTGTAGAAGCTGTGAAGCAGGCTCTATTGGAGATGCCCCCTGACACTCCTGCGTTAGAAGCGGCAGGTGTTGAAAAATTTGTCCCGGCTGCCGATTATGCAGCCGTTGACCAACTAATCGAGGAGCTACAGCTAAGGAGTTGGGATGCTAGGTAGCGTTTGGTTTGTCTTCAGCCGCAATGGCGAGCGATGAAGCGCTCCGGAAACACAGAACTTTAGCACGGGCGATCGCCCCACTACCAACCTTCATACGCTCTAGCTGGCTAGAGTTGAGCACCGAATGGGGCATTTACCTGCTCATACCCAAGAACGTGGGCAAATGAATCATGTTCATCATTGCAAACTCAAAGGTCTAAACCATGACACAGGTTCCCTACAATTCCACAACTAAAGATGCCGTTAATACGTCTGCTTTGCCCGATTGGGCTGATTCGTCACAGGTGCAAGACACGAGCTTGGGCACGAGCATCGATGCTCAGCAGAATCCGTGGGCCGGGATTAACTCGACTCGTTCTGCGACGTTGGGTCGGCAGTTGCTTGCCACTGTCTTACCCCTTACTCTAGCGCCTTTGGCGGTTGCGAGTTTTGCCGGTTATACGATTACGCAAAACCGTGTTCAAACTCAGGTAAATGATCAACTAGAAGGACAGGCACTCCTTGCAAGTGGAGGAATTAGCCAAGCGCTCGAAGAAAACCTGGAGTTGACGGCAGGGTTAGCGACCAATCCGCTGGTGTCTAACCTCACCCAAGCGACAAATGAGATCGTCGAAGCAGATGGACTTCCTCAACGACCAATTGCATCATTAGAAAATCAGTTTTCAAGCACCAAACAAATTGAACGAAATCAGGCACTCAATGATTACTTAGCCCGACTCGCAGAAACCGAGGGTCTTAGCGAAGTAATTTTGACAGAGAGCAACGGTTTAAATGTCGGCTACAGTAGAACGCCGTCTACGTTTGTACAGTATCGGAATACCTGGTGGCAGCAAGGCAAGGCTCAAGGTCAGTGGATTAGTGACCCAGAATATAACGAAGCAGTTGAAAGTCTCGGTATTTCTCTTAGCCAGCGGGTCGAGGACCCTAGCAGCGGGGAATTTCTCGGCATTCTCAAAACATTTGTTCCGTCTCAGTCGTTTGGCTTCTTGATGGGATACCTAGATAACGCAGGTATCAGCGGTTCGCAACAGGTGCAGCTTATCGACATTAGTGCCGGATCTGCTCTGGCGACATTTACCGCAGAGGGGCAAACAATTCCTGAAAGCTTGGACTCCGCACTCCAGATTGTCGGGGGTAGAACCATTGCAGAAGTTGCAGCCCGAGCAGTTGAGTCGGTTCGGGGTGTCCAGGTGACGAGCGAAGAAGACCTTGTCACAGAGTTACAGACTGCCTATCCAATTCAAGATATTCAAGTTAGAGAACTGACATTTGGTGAAGAACAAGGATTTATTATCTCGTTTGACTTTGAAGGGAAGCAGTATGCTGTATCTACCATGCCTCAGGTTGACTGGGTGGCGATCGCCTCGATTGATATTTCAGAAGTCCGGGCAGAAGGTCGTGGACTCATCGGCATATTTGGTTTGATTGCGGCTGTCCTGGGTGGTTTGGGAGCATTGGTAACCGTAGGGCTATCAAACCGACTATCATCGCCGCTCATTGATTTGTCAGCCAAGGCTCGACAAGTATCTGCCGGTAATCTGAACGTGACTGCGGAACCGAAAGGAACGGCTGAAGCTCAAACTCTTGCTCAAACATTTAACGACCTCGTACTGCGAGTAAAAGGATTCTTAGGAGAACAAACCCTCAATGCTCAAAAGGCAAACTTGCTGGCTGAAATTACAGGTGCCAACATTGTCAGCTCAGCCGAATTAGGCAGCGTATTTAATCAAGTGGTTGCGGAAGCCCGCACCATCCTAAATTCGGATCGCGTTGTTGTCTACCAGTTTGATCCAAATTGGAACGGATGGATTGCTGCCGAATCGGTAGAAGCAAATCTGGTCAGTGCTTATGATCAAGGTCTATCAGATTCGTGCATTCCTGAAGAAACACGTGAAAAATATCTCGCAGATGGCCTCCTCATGGTCAATGATGTTAATGCGGCTGAGTTTCATCCTGAGCATTTGCAGTTGCTTAGAAATCTGGATGTCCAATCTCTGGTCGCAGTTCCGATTAAAGCCCAAGGACGGCTCTATGGTTTGGTGATTGCTCACCACTGTCGGTCGCGTCATAGCTGGCAACCCTCGGAAGTTGATTTTCTCATTCAGTTGGGTCTACAGGTCGGGCTCGTAATCGACCGAGTTCAGCTACTTGAGCAAACAGAAGCACTCGCTGAAGAACAGCGCCAGATTAAGGAAGGGCTTCAGCGTAATGCGTTGCAGCTTCTAATGGATGTTGATCCGGTGAGCCAAGGGGACCTGACAGTTCGTGCAAAGGTGACGGAGGATGAGATTGGCACGATTGCTGACTCGTACAACGCGATGATTACAAGTTTGCGGAAGATTGTATCTCAGGTGAAGACAGCCGCTGAACAAGTGGTAACGACAACGGATACAAACGACCAGTCGGTTCGTGCAATGTCTACCTCTGCGATGCAGCAGGCGGATGAGATTGCTGCGGCCCTTGATCAGGCTCAAGAAATGGCAAACTCAGTACGCCAGGTCGCCGAAAATGCGAAGAAAGCTGAATTAGCGGTACAGCAGGCGTCTCAGACGGTGCAAGAGGGAGACCAAGCAATGAACCGTACTGTAGACGGAATTATGGCGATTCGAGAGACAGTTGCTGAGACGGCTAAAAAAGTGAAGCGCTTGGGTGAATCGTCGCAGAAAATCTCGAACGTTGTGAACCTGATTAGCGGATTTGCGGCTCAAACCAACATGCTGGCATTGAACGCGTCAATCGAGGCATCTCGTGCAGGTGAAGGCGGTAAAGGATTTGCAGTGGTTGCTGAAGAAGTCCGAGAATTGGCTCGCCAGTCTGCGGATGCGACCACCGAGATTGAAAAACTGGTCGCCGGAATTCAAGCAGAAACCAATGAGGTGGTCTTAGCGATGGAAACCGGGACAGAACAGGTGGTCAACGGTACAGAACTCGTGGACGAAACCCGTCAAAGCCTTAACCGAATTACGGCAGCCAGTCAGCAAATTAATATCCTTGTTGAGGCTATTACCCAGGTGACAACGGTGCAGTCTAAGGCGTCTGAAGCGGTGACAGCCAGTATGACAAACGTAGCGGCGATCGCCAACCGAAATTCTCAAGAAGCCAACCAAGTATCCAGTTCGTTTGAAGAATTAAACGCGGTTGCTCAAGCCTTGCAGGAAGAGGTGGGTCGATTCAAAGTTAATTGATCGTCTATTGAGTTGGGAATTTAGATCTGCACATGATAGTTGCAGAATCTCTCAATCTTTACTGTTTTACGTGGGTTCAGAGCACTCAGTCCTGATTGAGGAGAGGCTTTTGGAAGAGAGCGATCGCAGGCAATCCGTGCTTGAACACACTGAATTCCCAACCCTTCCCCTATGTCCTAATTCCTCTCATCCCAATATCCTGAATAGCCATGTCAATCAACTCTGATATCCGTGACCATGCCTACAAATTCTTCATTGAAGAAGCCCCTGAGCTACTGCAAAGTATTGAATCTGGCATTCTAACGCTCAGGCAGGAGCGTGATACATCCAAAGTTCACAGTATTATGAGAGCGGCTCATTCTATCAAGGGTGGGTCAGCGAGTGTCGGACTCGATGCCATTAAAACGATCGCGCATCGCTTAGAAACAATCTTTAAAGCACTTTATAGCGACAGCATCGAGATCGATAGTGAGCTCGAAAACCAACTCTTGCTAGCCTATGATTGCTTACGATTGCCGCTCATGGAGCAACTCAGCACAGGTGGGTTTGATACTGAGCAAACGCTAGCTATTGCAGAGCCTATCTTTGCCCAACTAGAAGCGCAGCTAGGCGATGCAATCACAGAGACAACTGACTTCATTCCCAGTTCAGAAGATCTGGGAGTCAGTATGGCTCAGTCTATTTTTGAGATCGATGTAGCAGAGGGATTAGATCGGCTTGCAACTGTCATTGAAAACCCTCAGATACATGAAGTAACAGGTGAATTGAGAGCACAAGCCGAAGTCTTTATTGGCTTTGCCGAACTGCTAAATCTGTCAGGCTTCGCTGCCATTGCTGAAACGGCACTGCAAGCACTCGATCAGCATCCCGATCAAGCGATCGATATTGCTCGGCTAGCTCTTGATGATTTTCGTGCAGGGCGTGAAGATGTTCTAACCAACAACACATCTAAAGGAGGTTCTCCATCCGATCGGCTATTGGCGTTTTTAGGCACGAGCGACACGGGCCTTGACAGGGCTCACGCCAGTGATGTTACACCTAATCTAGAGTTAGACTGGGTATTAGACGCAGACGACATCACCTCTAATCTGGACGTAGAAGAAGTAGACTGGGAGCCAGACGCAGATGAGATTCCGTCTAATCTAGAGTCAGAAGGCACAGAGGAAGAATGGACATCTGACGAGATCGGCGACATTTTGGATCAGCTGGGTGATGATGTTGATCGGGTCCAAGTGTTATCTGATTTGGGGTTACTTGATGATCAAACTGAAGTAGGAAACGCAAAACCATTCTCAGCCGAAACAGTATCAGCTCAGCTAGATCAAGTTTTGGGCAGTTTTGGTATTGTTGCAAATCCATCTCCTGCGGACTCATCACATTCACCCGATGAACTCTCGATACCAGCAAATACAGATCCTCTATCTGCTGATCGAGATCCTTCAGATGCAGAGATTGAAATACCCAAATCTGACCCTGTTGCGTCTCCGGAAGGGACTACGTCAGAAATACCGGCTCCTAAACCCCGATCGCCCCAATCCACCCTATCAACGGAGCCCGTGGTAACCGGGTTGACGGTTCGCGTTGAGGCCGACCGGCTCAATCGTATGAATAACGTGCTAGGTGAGCTGACCATTAACCGAAATGGAATCGATTTACAGAACAACCAATTACGCGGTTCGGTCAAAGAGCTATTTAATCGGTTTGGACGATTTCAAAGTGCGATTGAAAAACTGCGCACCCTGTCGGATCAAATGCTGATCGCACCAGATCGCCGGGGTGCCCACTCTGTACTCGGCGGTAATGGCTCGTCAACTACTAAATCGACCAATCCCCAGACTTCGTTTGATTCCCTGGAAATGGATAGCTACACTCAGCTTTATTCACAGACGCAAACGTTGCTTGAAGATATGGTGCAGCTTGAGGAAGCGCTTGAAGATATTTCTCTCTATAGCTATCAGTCTGATCAGCTCCTGGGACGACATCGTAAGATGCTCTCCCAGATGCAAGATGAGCTAATGTGGGCACGGATGATTCCGCTAGGGGAAATTCTAAATCGATTTCCTCGGGTGTTACGAGATCTATCCAATCGGTATCAAAAGCCGGTCAATCTTAAGCTGACGGGCACAGACATCTTAGTTGATAAGGCGGTTTTAACCAAGCTCTATGATCCTCTTGTTCAGCTACTTCGAAATAGCTTCGATCATGGCATTGAGCCAGCTCATATCAGACAGCAACAGGACAAGCCAGAGGAAGGAAACGTTGAGATCAGAGCCCGATATGAAGGGCGTCAAGTCGTCATTGAGGTGTATGACGATGGGCAAGGATTAAATTTTGAACAAATTCGCGATCGCGTCGTTGAGTTGGGTTGGCTGACTGAGGCAGAGGCTAAAAACGCCAGTGAGGCGCGCCTTAGCACCTTCATATTCGAACCTAGTTTCTCAACAGCCAAACGCGTTAGTGAACTGTCTGGGCGAGGAGTAGGGCTAGATATCGTACAAGCTCAGATACAGTTGCTAAACGGTAAGATTTCAGTTGCTTCTTCACCGGGTCAGGGCACCACATTCACCCTGACACTCCCGTTAACGTTAACCATTATTAACTTGTTGATTTGCTTTGTGGGTTCTACTCCACTAGCAATTCGCAGCGATAGTATTCAAGAAGTTTTAATTCCAAAACCGGCTCAAGTTCGACAAACAAGTTCTCAAAAATTCTTAAGGTGGCAAGAGCAAGAGATTCCGGCTTATAACTTATCAGATCTATTACATTACAATTGCCTAATCCCTGAAATTCCGCCCAGTCGAGTGTTAGCGACAGTACCGACCCCAACAAACTGGGAAGCTCCTATGCTAGTGCTAATGAGGGGAAGACAAGCCTTCGCACTCCAAATTGATCGCCTGGTGACTGAACAAGAATCGGTTGTGAAGCCGTTCGGCTCTGCAATCACTCCCCCCATCTTTGCGTATGGTTGTACCGTACTGGGGGATGGTAGCCTCATCCCGGTCATTGATGGACCTGTTTTCTTAGAAGATATGGTGAGCCGCGGCTTGGCTACCATGCCTGAAGCAACTGAGATAGATGCTTTGGCAACTCTCGCAGAGCAGAATGCGTCAGGCGATCGCGACCAGTCGAATGTCCATAGACTCAAAACGACTACCATCCTAGTCGTGGATGATTCAGTTACCTTACGACGCACTCTGGCGCTATCTCTAGAACGAGCCGGATATCGGGTGCTGCAGGCTCGTGATGGTCAAGAAGCGATCGAACAGTTAGAGCAAGCTCAATCGACTCAATTGATTATTTGCGATGTGGAAATGCCCAACATGAACGGATTCGAATTTTTAACTCAGCGTCGCGAAAATCCAAAATTTGCTAAGATTCCCACTCTCATGCTGACCTCTAGGGGAAGTGAAAAACATCGATGGTTGGCGATGAAGCTCGGTGCAGTCGAATACTTTACAAAGCCATACCTGGAGCAAGACCTATTAAAGTCAGTGGCAGGGTATGTTGCCGAGTCGCAACCTGCAGAGTTACACCCCTAAGGTGACGGGGTTGGCAATGACGGGTCGTGCATTAGCGAAATCATGGCGATTCTAGTGCTGTTCCATCAAGTCGGCGATCGCAACTTCAAACATTTCTACCTCAAGCAGGTGGTTGGGCACTGACGAGCAGCATTCTTCGGCTTGATGAGCTACAACTGCTCCATAGAATGGATGCCATCAGCGCTTACCCTGTTATGTGGGGATCTCCAGTGTTTTGGGGATGCAGCGGCATCAGCTTCATCGATTTAAAGGACTGCAAAAAGGACTGCAAATATGTTCATTCGTGTTACTTTATATATAAATTCATAAAAGTAACACGAATGAACAGTTTGCCTCAACTATACGAAGAACTGAACCAACTTCAAGCCGAGGTGATTCAACTTCAGCAGACAGGCGATAGTTTAGAAGGAGTACGATTAGAATTTACCCCAGCGGGCGGAACTGCCTCAGAAGAATCAAAACAGTGCTGCAAGTATGCCCGCTTACGCGCTGGTAAGGGCAAGCTTTTGAGCAATGGGCAGAAAAGTCAGTATGTGAAGCTCAGTGAAATTAGCCATTATCAAGGGGCGATCGCACGAGGAAAGCGCCTCAAGCAACTACGCCAAAAAATCAGCCGCGTACGAGCCCAGATTGAGCGGGGAGAGAGCATTGCATCACAATTGGGGTTACCTTTACCCAACGCTTCAACCCACGGGAGTATTCAATAATGATGCATCATTACTTTTTAGTAGGACAGGATCAGCTAGATTTCTAAAAGCGATTGAATCTGATTCTGATGTTTGGGTTGAATCGTTCGTTCACCTTTAACCCAGCGTGTGATTAGCGATCGATCTACGCCTAAACTCTTAGCTAATTTGGCTCTTGACCACCCTTTGGCATCCAACGCAGCTAGCAATTCCGGCCCCGTGATGACTCTCGTTCGCTCCAATGACTCATCATCGACTAAAGCGGCGAGTGAAGCAGACTTTTGTTTAGAGCCAGAGGATCGCACAGCCCCTAGCTTTTCCTGAATCATCACAGTTGGTCTGATGACAACAATCGCCTTCAACCACAAGGGCAACCAGTTACGGGGACGAGTTCTCGACTGACTGGGGTCATCCACCACACTCCAGTCTGGTCTAATCCCATCTGGATAGGTTTCTGCATCAAACTCGATTTGCCACCCCAACTCATGGAGTGTCAGCAGTGCATTATCCCACTGCGTAATTAGCGCATTCCGCCGCTGCTTGCTGCTTCGGATTCTTTCGTGCAATTCTTTCGGTTCTAACCTCTCCAGCAGCGTTCCAACTTCATAACGCCCGTCTCGTCGAATACGGCTCATAATGGTCAGAAAAATTGCCAGTTTAGACGCTAAACGCTGGCGATACGGATTAATCTGTAGCGTGCTCTTTGCCAGATATCCATACTGGCAGAGGGCTTCCCTACCACCGTTTAGGTCTTTGGCGTTGAGAAATTTTTCTGTCCAGCTACCAGGGCGTACTTTAATATACAGCTCGTCTGGGTCGCCTGCTTCATATCGCAACGAACCGGGTTGCTCTGCATCAATCGTTAGCGCAAGTTGCCCCGCATATTCCAGTTCTTCGAGAAGCCACATTGCGCCTCTTGCAACGTTATAGCGGTTGGAGCCAACGTTAATGTTGCTGATAAAAACGGATAGGCTACATACAAGCTCAACTAAATGACCAATCTTCTTTAGCTTTTGTCCCAACGTAATATCCGTCCGTTTATCCCAGCCAAAGAGCTTGATTAAATCTGTTCCTCTTAACCGAATCTGTTGTTCCCAGGGCTCGTCAGAATCGGTGGCGTACGATGAAAAAATCAGCAGAACATAGGCTGCTTCGGGGCCAAACTGCTGAATAATTTCCCACGCTGCTTTGCCCGGCACGAGTTCAATCTGTTGATTTGACGCACTCTGTCGGACGATGTTGTGCTGAATGAAACCATCCCCGACTAGTTTTTTCCAGTAGGGATACTCGCCATCTTCCCACTGACTATTAATGAGCGCCTGTGCCCCAGTTAATATCGGATAGCCCGTTGCTACCCGCTCGATTTCTCGTCCCTGGAACAAGGTGGGATCGGTCGTAAAAGCCTCATGGGGGCGAATTCCCAGAAGTTTTTCAACGTCCTCCACTGAAAAGGCCGACAGATCAAGACCCCGCAACCACTCACTTGCGGTATAAAACGCACAGGCGCTAATCACAATTGATTCTTGCCAAGCGTCTTCCTCTGGCAAGGTCGGATCAGTTTCAACGGATAGCACTCCAGGAATTGAGCAATCCGACGGCATTCGCCGGGTAGATTTCCACTGATCTAAACGGGTTAGAATCCAGTTTGCGGTTTGCTCCCAAAAGACGTCTTTTTTAAGCACGGCTTTGAATAACTTCTCCAACCGCGCGATCGCCTGTTTTTGTAATGCTCCAATCTTCTCGGTTTCACTGTAGAGGTTGATGACATCTACTGTCCCTTGAACCTGCAACCTTAGCTGGCGCAATCGGTGTTGATTGATTCCTGTGGCTACATTCACCAACACTAGATTGAGAAATGCCTTGCCGTGGCGTAGCTTTTCTGCATACTCGCTCACCTGCACGGTATCGACCCTCTCCTTCTCGATAGAGAATCCGGTCTTCTCAGACACCACGACGGCGGAACAAGACTGGGGGCTTCTCTTGTGCTTTGCTACCTTAGGGGGCATGACTCAACCATGTAGAAACTCAATCAGTATACTTGCAGTTCAACTGGCTAACCGTGAAGCCGTCACCGATTTCGACCTGTGTCAACAGAATTGAAATTCGTCAACAGAGGAATTTGCTTAGTAATGGATGAAATGCACGCGTAGCAAGTGCTTAACTCATACATAAAATAGGACAATGTTGACAAACTCTCTGGAATCCCATGACCTAAAATCTAGAATCCTGTGACCAAAGAAAACACAATAGAACCGAACTGTGTTTGAGTGAGAAATACCGATCGTCAAAATTACCGCAATGCTTGGGATTTGCTTACACCATAAAAAGGGCTTTAGCTGACTGCTCCTAAGCGATTTGTTTACAAAATTTTACATTCCCATCGATGTTGACAATGTTGACAAAACATCTAGATTCAGCGGACTAGGCTTGGCAGTGATTTGTCCACAAAATTTTCAAGCCTCTAGAAGTGTTGACAATGTTGACATTGCATCTAGAATCTACTGACCAGAATCACAATCCTAAATTACGCTACATCTAGTATAAAGCAAGTTTTGTTTACGCTACCAATACAGATTTGCTCATTGATATCACGTCGATGTGGGTGTTGACGGGTCAGATGTGTGTTGCCAGATCTTCTAGAATCGAGTGACTTCTCAATCTTTGCTTTGGATGTTGACAATGTTGACATCTCGCCTAGATTCAGCGGACTTTGCGGGCAACTGCCTATAGTACTCAGCAAGAATCTTCGTTGAATGTTGCCAGCGTTGACTAGATATCTAGATTTAGATGACCAATATCGAATTTGCTCAATCAAACGTGAGTAGATTTTGCTTATTCCGTGTTGACTCTGTTGCCAACGTGTCTAGAGTGAAGTGACCATTCGCAGATCTGTGTTGCCAACTCCTCTAGAATGCCATGATAGACGCTCTAGTATCTTAGGACGGATCGTCTAGAATCTAATGACTTAACTTTTTTCTAACCCAGTTGCTGCATCATTCTTAAAGATTGTTGACTCTCTAAGTACTTTAAGAAGATCAAGTGTGTTGACCTACTAAGTTCATTTGTACGTGCATGCTATACCTGCTCTATTCCAGTTTTTCTCTGGAACGAGCTGTAGTGGGTATATGCAAAATAGTTTGTTATTTGAGGGAGTGCGGGAGTGGAATGACGCATTTCTGGCATTCTTTCCTCATCGTTTTGATTACATCTGGGCAGAGCATCCTCAGTTTGGTGACGCGGTCAAGTGGAGAACCGAAACTCGTCATCCTCTAAGCGATCGCCTAATTCAGCAGGGAGCCTATCTCTACGGGGTTCGCTTTGGTGCTGAAACCCACTACTGCCTCCTTGATATTGACGCTGGAAGTATCTATCACCCTAAACACGACTCATTTGCCATCTCTCGAATCTTAGCTGCGCTAGAGCCGCTTGGGCTTGTCGGGTATGTGGCCTGTACATCTAGCTATAGCGGTGGATTACATCTCTATTTTCCCTTTCAACAAGCACAAAGTTCATGGCAGTTGGCGATCGCTGTCACGTGTTTACTCGAAAATGCAGGCTTCAAAGCACAGCCAGGGCATCTAGAAGTATTTCCCAACCCAAAACCGTATTCAGCAGACGAAAATCCTAGTTTGTTCAATGCCCATCGACTTCCCTTACAAGCTGGCTCGTATCTGCTTAACGAAACATGGCGACCCATTTGGAGCAGTTCTCAAACATTCATTCGCCAATGGCAATTGACTCAGCAGCACAACGACGTTGATAGAAAAGTACTTAAGCACATTCTTAAGTGCGCTAAGCGTAAGCATTTTGGAGTTTCAGGCAAAGCAGAAAAATTCATCAATGACTTAAATGCTGAGATTGAGTTGGGGTGGACTAGTCATGGACAAACGAATCGCCTCTTGGGTCGGATTACGATGCGAGCCTATATCTTTCACCACGTTCTCTCTGGCGGAGATCCCTTGGAAGGGGAGGCACTCGTCCATGAAATTGTTGAAACAGCGAAGGCACTACCAGGGTATAGAGATTGGTGTCGCCATCAACATGAAATTGAAGATCGGGCAGTGGAATGGGCGCGCTGTATCGAGAATAGTCACTATTTCCACTTTGGTGATCAAAGGCAAAAATTGCAGCTAGAGTCCCATAGCCCAGAGCTAAATGTTGCAGTGGATCAGTCTCCATCTTGGAATCAACGCCAATTAGCAGTCACACGAGATCGGATCAGAGGGGCGATCGCTGATTTGCTTGAGAAAGATTGTCTCCCTGCTCGACCTACTGCTCGGTTTCACGCCTTGTTAAAGTACGGTGTTGGAGGTGCATCTCTCTATCGCCATCGAGATCTCTGGCATCCCAACCACCTTGATGATCACTGTGATAATTACCGTGATTCTAGTTCCACCCAAGATGAAGCCGATAGAGTTAAAGTACCTACAAATAATAAGTCTCCTGTGGATCCCCCCCCCAACCCCCCAACTACAAAAACGGACAGCCGGTTAGATTGCGTTCAGAGCGCATCTAACCGGCTCAGTCCTACAAGCTTATTCCCTTCGCCTGGCAGTAATAGCATATCTGACAATGCTTTTGGCGATCGCCCTTTAATGAATGCTTCTCTGAATGGTAGTAATATATTTCCTACCGTTCAGTCTGATGGGCGTGTTTCGGAAAACGTGCAAGGATTGCAATATGTCAAACATGCATTGGTTGATGCCCAAGCGGAACGGGATGCCCGTCAGGAAGCGTCTCGACTCGCCTGGCAGCACCATCAACGCATTAAATTAGAAGCAGCGGAGCGACGTCAGATTGCTCGGATGCAGCAGTATCTAGACTCGGATGACCCCATTCTGATTGCAGAAGCGGTGGCATGGGCACAGGTTAACCCTGGCGTTTTACAAGTCAATTCTCGTCAAATGTCGATGTTGGCAGATTTTTCAGGAGAAGATAGTGGGATTGGTAAGGGGGCGATCGCGCACCGTCATGGGCTGAGTTTCAAAAATGGCAGGGTGAATTGAATTTCTAAACAAATAAAAAAATATGCGAATCTATGTTTCATTAATGATCTTAAATGATCTTGAATGAAGCAAATTTTGCTAATTGTTAGTTATGTAGTTTAACCAAATTCTATTTATTCCTTTGTAGGAACTCCTTTTCACAATCAGAGTAATCTATCGCAGCACGTTTGAAAAACTAGTTCTCTAGAGATGTCTCATACGGTATTTTGGCGATGAACTCTAATTATCTCTGCCACTGTAGTGGGGCGGTTTAAGGATTCTGTCAATCCATTCAAGGCAAGCTTTGTAAGCTTACTATTTTCCATTGGTTTGAGGTGAGAAATTTTCTGTTTCTCTGGGGCTTTTCTGTTTCTCTGGGGCTACTGAATATTTTGTACAAGACTAACAGATTTGTTCTTTCTTTCAATTGGCGGTTGAATAGGGACACTCAGATGAACAAGAAACTCTCGATCGAAGGCTACAGTATCGAAATTACAACAGGCGAAGGGCCTAATGATGCCAAGCTTGCCATTAATGGAAAAGATATTCCAGTCAGATATTACGCAGGTTTCAGAGGGTGGAAGTTACCTCATACACTGTTCGGAGTTTATCCAGACTTAGAAACTCTTGCATATCATTTAATTCAAACACGTCCCTCTTTAAGGCTTGGTCACGGAGATCCAAGCAACGATCCAGACGATGATCATCATCACAATATGCAAGGCTCTGGAGGGTAAATAATGGCGATTCGTCGTATAAGCCTGACTGATTTTATTCAGAATTCTAGTTATCGAAACCGATATGTAGCGGCAGCAAAAAAACTTAAGGCAGATGGTCTTTACCAAATTTTTGTAGATTGGCACGCAGCTATTGGCCTTAATGCTCATAATAATGTTACGTTTTTGGGCTGGCATCGAATTTTTATCCGGCTTTTTGAAATCGAGTTGCAAAAAGCTGATTTAGCACTGCAAACTGCTGTGAATCCGGATTTTGACTCCAATGATGTTATTTCTCTTCCTTGGTGGGATTATCCAGCCATGAATTCGGATAACCCCAATCACGCAACGGGCAGAATGTGGCAGAGCAACTTTATGGGAGGAAGCGGTAATCCTGTCCAGGATGGCCCTTTCAGAACAGGCGAATGGTCAGTAGAAGTTCGCAATCCTGTTGACCTTTCAGTTACACCATTCAGGTATGATCCTTGGGAAGGACATGGTTGGCTTGTGCGAGTACTCGCTCGGTCAGGAACTCGATTACCCTCTTCAGATGAAATTAACCATGTCATCAATCGACTTAACCAGTTTGATGATGGATATTTCAGAGATTTTGGAGATGGCGTTCCAGAGACGTCTACTTCAAACTCCTTTCGTGCGGTTCTTGAAGGATTTGCAGAAACAAATGCTGTGAAGAGAAAGCGTGAAAGTGCGATGCACAATGGTACCCACGGATGGGTGAGTGGAACTATGGTTGATGTTCAGTTTTCACCGGGTGATCCTGTCTTCTGGCTGCATCATTGCAACATAGATAGAATTTGGGCACTTTGGCAAATTCGACACCCTGCTCTGGCTGACCAGTATCCAACAGATTCTCAGATTGACAACGTGAGAACCAATCCGGGACCTTCTGGACAGAGGAACACTCGTGCTAGGAGGTTAGATGAACCACAACTACCGTGGGACACACCTAATAAGCCGTGGACCAAACGTGATGGCACGCTACTCATGACAACCAATGTATACACAATAGGCGATGTTCTCAACTGGACCCAAATGGGCGCGGGTTTAGGTAGTTATGAGATTGCAGGAGTTAACGCCCGCGCCATCACATTCTGAGGTTTGAAGTATGGCATTAGACGCTAGAGCTATTTCTTTACCTGTACTCAATGCGCTACGTAGAGCGCTAGAGCAAATCAGCGTCGTTACATCCCAGAAAGAGGTCTTTCAGGACTTTTTAACCTGCTTCGGCTGGGATGTGTCAATCACGGAGACACAACTGGAAGCTATTCGCAATTTCATAAATGTAGAAGGGACGCTGAGTGCTTTTGGTGAACTGAGTGTAGCCTTGGAGAGTGGGAGCGAAAATGAGTTGCAAATCTCAGGTGAGCTTCTCTCTGGAATCATCAATCTGATTACTAGCATTAAACAGTGGAGAAGTGGCAATATTGCTTCGCTTCCTTCTCCGTTCGATGGGTCAACAACCTTCTGGGATGATTTTTCGGACGATATGCTCAATCAAATGGTGGTGATGGCTTTGCGTCAAGAAGCACCTGCATTACACCATGTTTTGGTGATATTTGGTGTGTTTGAGCAGGAGATGGTCAACCCTAGAGGGGCGCAGCGTATCCCTTTTATTCGACAAAAGGTTTATTGGAATCGGCTTGATGACTTGGTAACCGATCCGCTTAGCTTACTAAAACAATCCTTCAAGTGGGGACAATCAGGGGAAGATTTAAACTATACAAAACTAATTTATAGTCTGGGGTTCTTAATTGAATCAGCAGGTTTTCCTGGACGGCTCAGTTCTCCTGCGGCGTCACTTCTCGATATCTATTACTCTTCTACTAATCCAATACGGTCAAGAATTCAAGAACTCGATGTTCCCTTTTTGCTAGAGGTAGATCCAGGGTTTCAATCGTTTGCCGAAATTGGGGTTAGAGTCCTGCCTATCTCACCAGTAGCTAATAACGATGCAGCCCCGAATGGCATTATGATTGCACCACTTGCCCGAGGGAGCTTGCAAGGAAGTTCAGATAATAATTCTGAATGGGCACTCTCTCTAGTAGGCGATGCTTTGTTAGATGGTGCCTTTCGCTTAGAGATTAGACCTAATGATGCTGTCCTCGTTCTAGCCCCTGGAGAGACTTCCTTGAACGTTGGTCTGAATTTGCAGGGGCGTTTTAAGAATCCCTTCATTCTGATTGGTACAGCGCGATCGCATCGAATTGAAATAGAAGGTCTATTTTTTGCAGTTGAGATCAAGGGAACTCAAAATAGTCCTGAAGTAATTCTCAAAACAGGCACGGGTGAGGGGGCCAATTCACCTAGAATTCGTTTCATTCTCCAAGCGAGCGAAGGAGATAGCTTTTTGCAAGACCTGCTTGGGAGTGAACCCCAGTCTGTTGACTTGGCAGGGTATCTTTCATTTTCAAGTCAGCATGGAATAGGAATTAACGGGAGTATCGGTTTTCAGTTGCAGTTTCCCTTGCATTTAGCATTGGGACCTATTGATATTCAATCTCTTCAACTAGGCACTCGCGCTAACGATTCAGGCGGAGCGGATATTCCTATTGGTATCAATGTTAAGGCAGCATTGGGGCCGCTAACTGCTGTAGTTGAAGATATCGGTGCTGCAATGGTTTTAACACCATTGAATAATACCGATTCTGGTCTGTTAGGCAACTTAGATGTTGACTGGATTTTTAAACCGCCAAACGGAGTGGGTCTGGCATTAGATGCTGGCATCGTAGAGGGCGGTGGCTTCCTTCGGTTTGATCCAGATAAGGAACAATATGACGGAATTCTGGAGCTTAATCTCAAGGGAATCGTCAGCGTCAAAGCAATCGGGCTCATCACCACACGCTTGCCTGATGGTTCCAAGGGCTTTTCCTTACTGATCATCATCACCGCCGAATTTGGCACTGGGCTGCAACTGGGCTTTGGCTTCGTGCTGCTGGGAGTTGGAGGACTGCTGGGGCTGAATCGCACGATGAAATTGCAGCCCTTGACTGAAGGAGTCCGGACGGGAGCGACGGAAAGCATACTGTTCCCGCAGAACATCATTGCCAATGCACCCCGGATCATTAGTGATTTACGCCGCTTTTTCCCGCCTGAAGACGGCATTTTTCTCGTTGGTCCGATGGCAAAGCTGGGGTGGGGCACGCCCGCTCTAATTACCCTATCTTTAGGCATCATCTTCGAAATCCCAGGAAATATTGCCATTCTGGGCGTTCTCAAGGTCGTGCTACCCGACGAAAGGGCTGCCCTGCTCGTATTGCAGGTGAATTTCATCGGCGCTATCGAGTTTGACAAGCAGCGGGTTTACTTTTTCGCCACCCTGTTTGAATCAAGAATCCTCTTCAACACGATTGAGGGGGGCATGGGTGTATTGATGGCGTGGGGTGACGACAGCAACTTTGTGGTAAGTGTGGGGGGCTTTCATCCGCAGTTTACGCCTCCCCCCCTGCCGTTTCCGACTCCTCAGCGCATTGCGTTTACTGTTGTCAATCAGCCCCTAAGCCGCATCCGCGTGATGGCCTACTTTGCCGTCACCTCTAACACAGTACAGTTTGGAGCGCGCGCCGAGATCTTTTTTGGCTTTAGCAAATTCAAGCTTGAAGGCCATCTTGCTTTTGACGCCCTGTTCCAGTTCAGTCCATTTTTCTTCATCATTGAGATTTCTTGCGAAGTCTCTCTCAAAGTCTTTGGAATCGGGCTGTTCAGCATTTCGCTGAAGTTCTCGCTTGAGGGGCCAACTCCCTGGCGGGCTAAGGGCTACGGCAAGCTCAAGCTGCTTTTCTTCACCATCAAAGCCAACTTTGACTATACCTGGGGTGAGGAGAAAGATACCTCCCTGCCACCCATTGAAGTTCTGCCGTTACTGCAAGCAGAATTTGAGAAGCTTTCCAATTGGAAGGCACAGCTTCCGGCATCGAGCAATTTGCTGGTGTCATTGCGGATGCTGAGTGATAGTAGCGATCGCCTAGTGATGCATCCAGTGGGCACTCTGACCGTAACGCAGCGGGCGGTACCATTGGATTTGCGGCTCGATAAGGTGGGCAATCAAAAGCCCAGCGATGGCAAGCGGTTCTATTTAGACGTCGCCAGTGGGTTGAAGAAGGTGGCGGATCTGGATGAGCAGTTTGCGATCGCCCAATTCCAAGACTTCAAAGATGCCGAAAAGCTATCTCAAGCTCCGTTTCAGCCCGAAGAGGCGGGGATAGAAGTAGCAGTATCTGATCAATCCTTCGCTGCGGGCAAAGCGGTGAAGCGCAACATCCGCTATGAGACGCACATCATCGATACGAATTTCCAATTTGCCTTCATTGCCCTGTTTGGCTTTGTAAATCGTCTGTTCAACCACTTCCTCAACGGTAGCGTGGTGACGAAATCAGTGGTGTCTCAGCACTATAAACGGCAGTTCCAGCCGTTCGACGACACGATTGTGCTCAAGTCCGAACAGTTTGTGGTGGCATCCACTGTGGATAACCGAGCAATCAGCCAACAGGCAGTGTTCACGAGCGAGGCAAAAGCCCGTGATTTTATGGACGCTGAGGTAGCTAGGGATGCATCCCGACGGGAGCTACTTCACGTGATTCCATCAGATGAAGTCAATGTTGAGGGGTGAGGCAGAGTTATGAGTGAACTGGGAACCTATACATTTCTGCCGTGGCTGCGCCAGGGCATTGCTAACAGCATTAACGCTGCCGATCAGGATGTCACAGTCAAGAATCGGGCTTCGGTGGCGATCGCCCTCAAGCTCAGAGGTGATCCGGTAGAAGGCTCGAATTCACTAGAGCGGGAGATTTCTCAAGATATTGAGCTATATGGCCCCGGAGATATTATTGGCATTGACTCAAACGCCATCCTCAAAGTCGAACCCCGCAACTGGATCACCAACTTTGAGACCAATTTCCTTCCTTATATCGAGTTCTACGATGAGGATTTTCCCTGGTGCTATACCCCAGCCAAACCGAATGCTTCAAATATCAACCGTCTGCGGCCTTGGCTGATGCTGGTGGTGTTGAGAGAAGACGAATTCAAGGAAGGAGGAGCAGGTG
The DNA here is from genome assembly GCA_051117555.1 of Elainellaceae cyanobacterium. Classification (GTDB taxonomy): domain Bacteria; phylum Cyanobacteriota; class Cyanobacteriia; order CAZCXK01; family CAZCXK01; genus DBGGTD01. The sequence goes on from JBNPEG010000036.1 coordinate 38,429, forward strand.
GAGGCGATCGCCCCTTGCCCTATGTTGTTGTTGAGGAGTCGTCTGTCTTTCCTCCCTCGGCAGATCTCTGGACCTGGGCGCACGTTCACTCGAACAGGAACTTAATTGCCGGAAGCACGGATATGGTCGTAGAGGCCGATGAAAATGGCTCGGTACTGGCCCAGTTGACGCAAACCCTGAAGCAAAATCCAGACCTCGCCTATTCCCGCATTCTTTCTCCCCGCAGGCTAACAGAAAATACGGCCTATCATGCTTTTCTGATGCCTGTGTTTGAAACTGGACGGTTGGCTGGATTAGGGCTTGACCCAACGAAGGCTCCCTATGCCACTCACTGCGCCTGGGATGTCTATCCTGAAGGAGCCACAGACCCTCGGCAGGAGCCGACCTATTACCCCGTCTACTATCGCTGGTATTTTCGCACCAGTACAGTAGGCGACTTTGAGTATCTAGTGCGGCTGCTGAAACCGAGGCTTATGGATAGTCGGGTAGGGCGGCGAGACATGGATGTACAGTATCCCGATGCCAACTTGCCCGGCATATCGGATGAATACAGCCTGAATTTGATATCCGCAGACAGTGCGGATGATTTGCCTTCAAAAGGTAGAAGCGTAGTGATTGTAGCGAAAATTGATGACTTCTATCATGCTCGGATTTTTGATGAGATTGGAAATCAGGTCGTTGACAGGGGAGAAGGAGAATTTACTCCCGATGATGCACTGGTTCAGCGATTGGAGGAGGCGCTTAGTAATCCATCACTGGATAGACAAACCAAACAGTCGTTGATAGAGGATATTACTGCAAGTTTAGGTCATACTTTAACGGTGCCTGGGCTAGGAGGTGTACTCAAACTTGGCGGAGCCTTACAAATTCCCTTTGGCACCCTCAACGAAGACGATCAGCAAGAAGTACAGAAGTATGAGAACTGGGCACAGCCCTATCCCCATCCATTTCAAACGGAGTTGGCGGCATTTATCAATCTGGCAGAAGGGTATAGTCGCCTGGATGCAGAAACCGCTAACAGCGACCCAAATTTGCCCGTTCCGATTAGCACAGACCCTGACCCTGATCCGCTGATCACTCCACCCCTGTATGGTCGCTGGCACGCCAAAATGCAGCGGCTCTTGGCGGACGAGGCGGGCAATGACCTGCCGCAGAATGACAACTGGGTCCATGACCTGAATTTAGACCCCCGATTTCGCGTCGCGGCTGGCTTTGGTACAGAGGTAATTCAGAAAAACCAGGAAGCCTATATGGATGCGGCGTGGGGGCAGATTGGCGATATTCTTAAAGCGAATCAGCAGATCAAATGGGCGCAGGTTGCTAAAGAAGTGTCCTGGATTTGGTACGACAATCACCTGCGTCCTCTCAAGGATCGGAATCCCGATCGCTTTTTCACCTTGACGGCTCCGCTAGATCGACGGGTGCTGGTAGACGGTACGACCCGCTTCCATGCGATCAGAACCAGTATTGTGCCTCGTGCGGCGACGGTGGCCCCGATGCGGCGGATGATGCGATCGCGATCGCGCCTGATCCAAAAACTCAACTTTCCTGCTAACCGTCCCCCTGAAACCCTAGTGACGCGGATTAACAATCGGGAAATTCTCCCCGCACCGCCGAAAATCACCCCTCCTAGCCTGCCGACCCTAGACCAACTGGCGGAAGAAATGCTGCCCAATGTGCCAGAGGTGATCCTCGACTTAGTGCGCCGTATTCCATCATGGCTTAGGTTCATTATCCTGGCGCTGATCACCCTAATTTTCACCCTGATCGGGGGGCTGGTAGGACTCCTAATTGTTGGGATTCTGGCAGTGATCGCTTTTTTCTATCTGAACCGCATTGGTAGACAGACGGACGCTGCCGATAGCCTCAAGGAGGAAAATCAAACTCCCGATCGGGTAGATAGATTGCCCCAAAGTCCTGACTTTGTCCTCACTCGCCCCGATGAAGACGCACAGCCCAGTCAAGGGAATTCAGATAGTGACGAGGCGACTCGCTTCAAGGTCGCCCTCAAGGATACCTATCGCCTGATACAGGCTAGCCATCAGGCTGCCCAGGAACCGCCTCGACAGCCCCTGGATCTCCCCACCCTGACCGTAGGCACGTTTCAGGCCATCAATCCTGATGTGACCATTCCTAAGGCAACCCTAACCACAATCTTCATTCCTCCCCGCATCAAAGATGCTCTGTTCGAAATCTTTGAGGAGGCGATGGCCTATCCAGAATTTGACATTCCCATGTACAAGCCTCTGGCGGAGATCTCGGATGAATTATTTCTGCCCAATCTGCAATACATCGAGCAAAACAGTATTTCTCTGCTAGAAACCAACCAGCGCTTCATCGAAGCCTACATGGTGGGGTTGAACCATGAGTTTGCCCGTGAATTACTTTGGCGTGAATATCCGACCGACCAGCGAGGCAGCTATTTCCGCCAGTTCTGGGATGTCAAAAGCTTCCTTGATCGCGAGAATCTGGACAAGGAAGCACTCCGGGAAAAACTAAGGGACATTCCGCCCCTGCATCGCTGGTCAAGGTTTTCTGATCTGGGGGATCATGACCACCGAGAAGCCTCAGGGGAAACGGAAGAAGAACTTGTGCTCGTCATTCGAGGGGAACTGCTGAAGAAATATCCCACGGCCGAGATTTACGCTCATCGAGCAGAGTGGGAAAGGACGGACGACGGTGAAATTGATAAGACTAAGCCCCGTTCCCTGCGCTCTCTAGATGAGACAGAAGAGGACAATCCTCCTCCTTCTAAAATCCGTATGCCCCTCTACGAAGCCAAGGTGGAGCCGGATATCTATTTCTTTGGTTTTGATTTGACCCCGAAAGAAGCGCGAGGCGAAACAGAGGATAAGCCGGACGATCCAGGTTGGTTTTTCGTGATTGAGGAACGTGCTGGTGAACCTCAGTTTGGCTTTGATATTGACCAGGATGGTGCAGGAGGAGGTATCAAGCAGCATTGGAATGATCTGTCCTGGGACGATGTACTGCCGGGAGGTGCTGCCGGAGATTTTGTCCAGCCCAGAAATTCTCCTGGAATCGCCCTCACAGAGCCACCGGAGGATGATCAGGAAGGCCGTCAGCAGTATGCCGAAGATGTGCAAGTAACTTGGACAGGGAGTGTCAGCGCGGCAGAGATGGCTTATATCATGTACCAGGTGCCCGTCCGGGTGGCTGTTCATGCCTCAGAAATGTTGCCGGAGTAGGGAGTCAGCGTCATGACCGAATTCGATGATACGGGCAGACAACTTAATCAGATTCAACAGCAGCGCGATCGCACTCGATTAAACCTGTTTGTTGCCCGCGAACAACTGACAAAAACCCAGGCCGCTCAACAACGGCTGAATCGCTATTTCAATCCCCAAAATCCAGATCATCAGTCCCGCCAGCGCCAGTTGCAGTCACAACGAGCCAGGACGGAAGCCACAATTCGACAACTGGAACGTAATCTGGATGAAGTAGCGACGACCGCGACGCGGCTGACTGCCGAATTCTTGCCGTTTACCGATCCGCGTGACAACCTCCGCTTCAAACATACCGACTACCCGTTTCTACTATTTCCTCTGCGGCTCGAAACCCGCTTCAAGTCCGTGAATGTACTGGGAACAGCACCCAGTGAGCAGCTCTGGGTACGGGTGTATCCTGACGAGTGCCTAGTGGATACCTTTGAATCCGTACTTTCAGAGAGCGAAGTTGCCAGCGTGCAAAAATTTTGGGTGGACTGGGCTAAGGCAGGGGGCATTGAGGCCGAACAGCGAGGAGCCTGGCGATCGCTCGTTTCTGGCTTCGGTGCTGGACGGGCGGCTTGGCTGATTCAGCAGTACCAACCGGATCTGAGTAGCTCCTTTCCCCAAAAGACAGAGGCAGAAACAGGGGTAGATCGGGTGCTGGCGATCGCCACCTCACAGCCCCTTTCCTCTGAAGAAAAGCCTGTTGTCGAGACGTTTTGGATTGCCTGGTGGCGAGCGGAGGGCAACGCTGTCGCGGAACAGGCCGCGATCGCCACGCTAGAAGAGGCGATCGGAGCAGACCGGGCAGCGGTGATTCTCACCGACTACGTCCCGGAAAATCTAGCCGATGAACCTCCCGCGTCTCTGACTCGGTCGGAGGCACGAGTGGCGATCGCCTGGCTCGAATTCTCTGACCCCGAACAAACAGAAACGCAACAAAATTCCTGGTCCCAGGCTCCCCGCGTGACTGTGTTGCCAGAACGGCTGGTGCTGCTGGGCTATCGCAACGGGGAACAGGTGTTAGAACAACTGGGTAACCCGATTCCTACCCCATTGATTGCAGGCCCCGATCCCCTGGCGGATGACGCTGACCAGTTGCGTCTGGAAAATGGCGACGTGGTGGTTAGTGACGCCATGCGGTGGATGGTAGATTTTGATCGCGCTGTAGAGGTAGGCATGGGATTTCGGGTCAATCTCAGCCCGACGGATCGGCGGCTGGGGTTTGATCAACTGCTGGTGCTGGGAGTGCGTCTGAGTGCCGATGCTGCTGCTGGGCAGGAGATGCTCGAAACCCTCTTCCAGCATCATGAAACAGGAAATTCTGGTTTTAGCCTGGTGCCTCAGGGCACGCCCACGAATAACACCGAAGGGGCAGGGTCTGGGTTTTCTGAACGCGAAGACGCGGATGACACCTATGATCTAGTGTTCAAAGCAGACCCGCTCACTCATGACCCGGATTGGCGATCGCGCCAGGATGGGCAGTGGTTGGCAGATCTCCTCGGCATCCGGCTCAGCACCTTTGACCGCACGCCCTTTGCGCGCGGGCGCGACCAGTGTGAAGCCCGTGCGATGAATACGGTACTATGGCCCGGCACCTGGGGCTATTTGATGGAATCGATGATGACCCCGGTGTTTGATGCCTCAACCATTGAGAAAACTCGCTGGTTTTTCACCCACTTTGTTTCTGCCAGGGGCATTTTGCCAGCAATTCGCATCGGCGATCAGCCCTACGGCATTCTGCCCACCACCGTCTTCAGTCGGGTGTCTTGGCTGCGGGGGAAACGCTGGCCTCGTCCGGGAGTGCCCCATCCGTCGGGCTACCGCACCTATTTGATTGAGCTATATCAACTCTTAGAAACCATGCGAGCCGATTGGCAGCAGCAGCTCTCGAAGGTGTCCTATGTCGGCAAGAACGAGGATAGTGATCCGCATCAGATTTTGCTGGATGTGGTGGGCCTGCATCCCTCATCGGCGGAATACTACCAGCGTTATGCTGAAAGTCTAGAGCAACTGACCAATCGCCTGAAGTTGCAGGGATTTTGGGGTCAACTACTGGCAGCGCTGATTGCTGTGGGCTATCCTCAAAGCGGCATGGACTTGCTGAGCCGCCTGGGATACGAGGACGATGCTATTCCTGAAATCCTAGAGAAATTTTTCTTGAACCAACCCGATAAGCTGCTGGGGGATTTGATCGACGACCAACCCCTTTCAGAAGTTAATCCCGTTCGAGCCTACACCGATGATGGCCGCAACTATATTCGCTGGCTGATTGATACTGCCCAGACTTCCTTTGATGCGCTGCGAAACGAGGAAGGTTTCACCGACAATCAGAAGCCCAGAGCGTTGCTTTACCTGATGCTCCGCTATGCCTTAGAACAAGGCTATTGGGATGCAGGGTTACGCCTATTTGAGACCTTTGAGCTGTTGTCTCCAGAGCAACTGGCAACTGCGCGACTCGATCCCAGCTTTGTCCATGTAGCCGATCGGGGCGTTGAATCCTCATTAGAGCGAACCTCCAACCAACTGGCGACGTCTGGCAAACCCGTCCGGTTCAACCAGCGAAGCGAGAGTCGTTACGAATATCTTTATCAAACGGCTCCTGCAATTACGAACAATCCTGAGATGATGGTCGCCGACTACATTCCTCAGATAATCAGTCAGTTGCCCGCCACCCGCTACTTGTATCAGCAACTCGAAGCCCTGAAGCACTTAGAACACACCCCCACTGCAGGGTTAGAACGTTTGTTCGCTGAACATGTGGATCTCTGCACCTATCGGCTAGATGCCTGGCGTTGGGGGCTATTGAACTATCAACTGCTGGGACTGCGGTATGGCGATCGCCCCACGTCCCCTGATACGCCTGGCACACCCGGTGATGATGATGACGACGACGATATTGATGTTGAACTCCTCGCAGTTGATGTAGAGCGCTCTCCGGCTAAAAAAGGCATCTATTTGGGGGCGTTCGGCATTCTAGAGAAAGTGAAATCAGAAAATAAACAACTCACCCCTGTTGAATTAGATGAAGAACTGGACGCTATCTTTAACCCACCAGAATCAGAGAACCTACCGCCGTTGATGCAAGACAGTACGAACGGTGGATTTATCCATGCCCCGTCACTCAACCATGCGATCGCCGCTGCCATTCTCCGCAATGGCTACATCGTCAATGCCACGCCCGACGATCCCAACCTGCTCAAGGTCAACCTGTCCTCCGAGCGAGTGCGGATGGCATTAGGCATCATCGAAGGCATCCGCAATGGGCAAACTCTGGGAGCACTACTGGGCTATCAGCTAGAACGAGGCTTACACGATCGCCACACCGAAGCCGAAGTTGATCAATTCATTTTTGAACTGCGTAAAGCTTTTCCCTTAGTTGCCGATCGGTTTCGGGACACTCAGTCGGATGACGCGGATGCCATTCAGACGATTGAGGCACGCAACGTGGTGAATGGCTATGCGCTGATTAACCAAATCAAACAGTCTGGCATTAAGACCTATCCCTTTGGCGCAAGTAGTCTTCCTACAACGGGCATCACCGATGAGCAGAAAGCAGTCATCGATACCGAAGTTGAGCGGATTCTTGATATCCAAGATGCGGTTGCTGATCTGGTAATGGCAGAGGGAGTGTATCAGGCAGTGCAGGGCAATTATGGGCGAGTAGCATCAAACCTGGACGCCTACGCTAAAGGTACTTTTCCTCCAGAACCGGAAGTCGTGCAAACACCGCGCAGTGGCATCAATTTAACTCATCGCATGGGGTTGCATTTTGAATCCGGACTCGATCCGGCAGTATCGCCCAATGCCCTTGCAGTGACTCCCCGCACTCATGCTGAACCTGCCGTCAATGCGTGGTTAACTCGCTTGCTGCCTGATCCGGCCACCGTCATCTGCAAGGCAACGTATCTGGATGCAGCAGATGGCATTGTGAAAACGGAGGAGGTTAGCCAGCAGCAACTTGGACTACAGCCCCTAGACTTACTCTACCTCGTCAATCCTGAAGCCAACCAGGCCATGACCGAGCTGGATGACCAGGTGGTGTATTACATGCTGACAACCCATACTCCCCGGTGGGATATCGACATCGAGATTCAGTATGTGCTCAAGCAACCGGGTCGAGTGTCTTTCTTTGAGGTCGGAGCGATGCTGAGCAGCCTCCGCAGTTTGATTCTCAAATCTCGCCCCTTGAATGCCACGGATGTCGCAATGCCGACGGAAGCTCGTCAGGAAACCGCCACGCAGGTCAGGGTTGATGAGAATCGCCTGCTGCCCTTGGCAGAGCAATTGGGAGACCTGGTGTCCCACCCTAATCCGGTGGAAGACGATCTAGATAGTTTGAAGGAGGATTTGAAGCGGTGGCAATGGTTTTCGGACACTCGCCAGAGCACCCTTTTGAATGACTATGAGCTGAGCTTGATAACCGTAGCCAGTGCGGATGATTTGCCAGAGGAGGGTGAGAGATTAGTCGTCGTCGCGAGAATCGCAGGTTCCTATCAGGTCCGGATTTTCGGTGGTGATGGCACCCAGGTGATTGATGACGGAGCAGGGGCGTTTTCCCCGGATACGGCACTGGTTTTACAACTAGAGGACGCGTTTGATAACCAACCCATTGATGACCCAACGAAGAACGAGCTTTTACAAGCGATTCGATCAAGCCTGATACAGTCTTTTCTAAGTGATATTGATCGTTGGATTGACCGGACAATGGCGCTGTTTTACCGGGCGATCGCCTTTGGTATTCCCCAAGCCAGTATCGGGTTTGCCTACGACTGGAAAAAGCAGCAGTTTGGGGCACTCCAAGACAAGGTCAATGAGCTGGTAGAACGATGGCAAGACCGCCTCACCTCCTTCAACACGTTCCTCACCACTGACTATCCAGCCGCAACCACCGATGAGGAGCGGATCGCTCTGCTGCGCCAGGCAGAGGGGCTGGTCTCGACAGAGCTAACAGTTCCTTTGCCTGCTACTCCTGAAGCGTATCGGACGGCGGTTCAGGCAAAAGCAGTTGCGTTTGAGACAAAGCTAAATCAGTTTCGGGCAATCCTGGATTCCTCGAATACACGCCTTTCCCAGTTGTTAGCCGATATTACGGCTCAGTTACCTCTAGATGCTTTTGAGTTTCAGGGGCTGGAGGTAACAGAGGAGGAGGAAGAAATCCTGCGGTTTTCCGGGGATCTGCATCGCCAGGTCACGCTGCTGCAAACGGAACTTCTGCGGCGACAAACCACTGCCAGTGACCAGATCACAGAGGCTCTGAGTCTGGGCGAAGCGACAGCACGGGTAGACGGGCTGACTCAAGCCGCTAAAAGTCTACTGGGCGAGGATTTCAAACTGGTTCCAGAATTTACGCTGTCCGCCGAACAAGCCAGTGAGTGGGATAAGGCATGGGGCGATCGCACGCTCATCCTGTCCTATCTCACTGATGCAGAACCGTCGGGATTGGGACTCGACTTTCCAGTAGATGAATGGCTGTATGGCGTAGCACGGGTGCGCGAGGATGCGGCCCACTGGGAGCGGGTGATGATGTTGAGCCATGCCTTTGGTACGGGAGAACCGGAGCTAGAACCCATCCAATTGCCCTACCGAGAGAATGACCGCTGGCTGGCTCTGCCCTATCCGACAGAATATGAGTTTGATGGCGATCGCCTCCTCTACACCGCTCACTACACCATCCCCTTCAACCCTGGTGCAAACCAGTGCGGGCTACTGCTCGACGAGTGGACGGAAGTCATTCCTACTCCAGAGGAAACTACCGGCATCACGTTCAACTACGATCGCCCCAATGCCGAGCCGCCACAAACGCTGCTGCTGGTCATGAGTCCGCATCTCGATGGAGCGTGGCAATGGAATGACTTGGTGGATGCCATCCGCGAAACCCTGGAGGAAGCTCGTCTGCGAGCTGTTGAACCCACGCAAATAGACGATACTCCTTATGCCCGCTTCCTACCTGCAACGACTTCGGCAGTCACCTTCCATCCCATCACGATCATGCTCAATCTGGCTCTGAACAACACCGTATATCGTCTCATCAACACCGAAGATAATGGCTGAAGACAATGGCTGAACTTCCTTCAATTCAAAACATGCGAGCGATCCTCGCTCGACGAGCCTTCCCCACGATCACCCTATGGAATCGGTTGGAGGGGCGTCCCCGACGGGATGACTTCGACCGCGCCATCAAGGCTGAGGTGCGGGATGCCCTGTGGATGCTCTGCAAACAGTGGCAGATGGGTGAGTTCTTGGGAGATGATGCCGGGTCGCCTATCTTCGCCAAAGTCCACATGGGCTCCACTCGCCTGACTAAATATCAGCCCAACGGTCACGATCCGCGCCCCTTCTCTGACGAAGAGCCGATGGAAGCCCAGGTAGAAAACCGCCCGGTGCCGTTCGCCCTCGGTGATCAGTATATTTCCTTGAATCTTCGAGTGCTGATGGGGCGACACTGGCTCAAACTTGTCAATCAAACCATTGGCAACTTTGATGCCGACTACATCCAGCGCTATCCCATCGATGAACCCGATCCCAATGCAGCAGCAGATGCCCAGATTTGCGCCCATCCCGAAGTGTGGCAGCAGGTTACTGCCGTAGCTGGACGCATGATGGACGGCTACGCCTTCTACCGGTATCTCACTGCCAATCCAACCAATCGCGCCCATATCGATACGTCTATCCCAGTGACTCGTCATGCCGACGTTGATGCCCTAGCAGAACGCTTCATTGCCTGGTTCCAGCGACAGTTCTATCAGCCCACCGAAACCCAAGGTGATGCCTGGAAACCGTCCCAACTGGAGTACCAGTTTGCCTGCTCGGCTCCAACAGTGCAAGGGGAAACCGTTTACACCGCAGACGAGTACTATCAGGGTCGACTCGACTGGTACAACTTAGACATCGACCCGACCCGCGAGGAACTGACAATTCCCAATCCACTCCCCGATTCAGATCCAGATAGCCCAAACCCAGAATCCCCGGAATCAGAAACTCCTAATCCCATAGACAGTGCTCCCACGCCTCTATCTTTCATTCCGGTGCAGGTTAGCTACGACGGCATGCCCAACACCCGCTGGTGGGCATTTGAAGACCGCAAGACCAACTTTGGCGACATTAATCCCAAAACCCGAGATCTATCTAAACTACTGTTTATGGAGTTTGGTTTGGTCTATGCCAACGACTGGTTTTTGATTTCCTATCCCCTGCCAGCAGGAAGCATTGCGCGAGTGAAGGGTATGGCCGTAACCAACGTGTTTGGGGAGCGTATCTGGGTGGAGCCCGCAGGCAGTGGCGACGATGACGACTGGCAGCGCTGGAGCATGTTCACCATCAGCACACGCGGGCAAAACCAGGACGCAGCGGATACTAGCCTGGTGTTGCTACCCACCGTACCCAAGATACAAGAGGGGCGATCGCTCGAAGAAATTTCCCTAATCCGCGATGAAATGGCGAACATGGTGTGGGGTATCGAAACGCGCATCCCCTTACCCTCGGGTGATAGCAAATCGGGACGAGAAGCGGGATATGAACTCTACAACTATTACAAACGATTGCTGGAGCAAGACATTGAAGCAGGACAAGTCGCGCCGCCTCCAGAAACCTACAACGCCCCGATTCGTTACCAGGTAATGAACCGCGTCCCGGAGAATTGGATTCCCTTCATCCCGGTGCATGTCGAGAATGACAGCCGTCAGATTCAACTGCAACGGGCATCCATGCCCCGCATCTTACCCGGGAGTCCCGATCGTCCTAAGGTTAAGCCTCGCACCGTGCTGCTTCGGGAAGGACTCGATAATGAAACAGATCTAGAGCAGCAGCGATACTTCGTGGATGAAGTAGAGGTATCCCGTGCGGGGGCGTGTGTCTTCCAACATTATCAGCGAACGCGTTGGTATAACGGGCAGGTTTTTACGTGGCTGGGCGTACGCAAGCAGACAGGACGTGGAGAAGGTAATAGTGGTTTGGTCTTCGACCGGCTTGTGAGTGTGCCAACCCGGCAGAGAACTGACCTTGAACCTTCATCCTAGGAATGCAGGAATTTACAGCAAAAGTTCTTTAAATATCTAGTCAATCTGGACAGAATAAATTATACTCAACCGAGTATGGAATTCTGAAAAGAGAATAACGGCAAATGAGTATTTTGAAATATTCAGCAGATTCATGGAACAAGTAAAGATTGCTATCTTGTCCAATGCAGGAGGATCGGGCAAGACGACAACCACGGTTCACGTCGCCTATGAGCTTGCACGACGTGACATTTCGGTCGTGTTGTTTGACCTAGATCCCAATCAAAGTCTTCAGCTATTCACTGGAAATGACCCAGGCGATGCTCAAACAATTGCAGAGATTCTTCCTAATCTCAAGAACTTTAAGGGGGATTATCCGCTAATTCCTTGTTGGACTGATCACACCGATAAAGTTGACCTGCTTCCAGGGGGTGGTCAAGATCTAATCCGACTATCGAGTGAGCTCGTTGTCAATAAACGTGGAGCATACCTACTCGCAGACTGCCTGGAGGATTATCCACTTCCCCATCAGGTTTATCTTTACGATTGTCCTGCTACGATTGGAGCACTTACCAGTGCAGCTCTGGCCGCAGCGACTCACATTCTGATTCCGATTCAGTCAGAACCCAAAGCTGCCAACGGAGCCGCTTTGATGCTCCAATGGTTTTACGAAGAAATTGATAATCTTCGGCTGAGACCAGAACCTGAGATTCTGGGTGTGATCATTAATAGACATGAGCAAACCTGGAGCTACTCAAGAGAAATTGAAGAAGGAGTACCGGGAAAATTAGCGGAGCAGGGAATTCGTACTTTCTCAACCATACGCGAGTATGCAGATTTTATGAATGCATCGTCCTATGGCATCCCGCTTCAAATATATCGCCCAGGACATCAGAAAGGTGCCTCGACAAAGGGGTTCTCAGAGATCGCCGAAGCAATTTCTGCACTCCTCCAATAAAAACAACAGTCGAGTATTTCAAAATACTCTATCTCAGATGGCTAAAAGACAAAGAGTTGATGCGGTCAGCTTTTTTGATCGCGCTGGACAAACTAGGCAAGAAATTATTAAGCAAAAAGACGAACTTATTGCTGACCTTCAGCAACATATCGCTAACCTCCAACAGCGTGGAGTAGAGCAGGAAGCAGCGTTGGATACCATCATTCCCCTTCGGTTAAGGAACGGAATGAGCCAACCTCGATATTACTTTTCTCAGGAGTCATTAGAGCGCCTCGCGGCATCTATTAAACGGCACGGACTGGCGGAGCCGCTAATTGTGCGCGAAGCTGATGACGAAAAGCTGGAAATCGTTGCCGGTGAACGACGATACCGAGCTGCCAAGATCGCAGGACTTGAAACAGTCCCCTACCGTCTTAAGCAACTCAGCGATGACGATGCATACGAACTTGCAATCATCGATAATCTCTTCCGAGAAGACTTAAACTTGTTTGAGCAAACCGATTCAATGCTGAATTTAGTTGCGCTTAAGCTTGGACTTGATAGAGACGGTGCGATCTCGACGCTTTGGAAAGTTAAGAATTTTGAGGAGAGAAAAAGTAATCTATCCGAAGAAGATCACTCGCGAGTCGATATAGTTCGGGGACTGTTTGAGCCATTTGGTATTACCGTGCGCTCTTTTGTCGTTAATCGGCTGCCGATTTTAGACTTGCCTGAGGCGTTGCTCGGTGCCGTCCGAGATGGTGTCATTGAGCCTACCAAAGCGAATTTTATTGCAAAAATTGAGAATGAGCAGGAACAGGATGAACTACTACAGATAGTCGTTAACGAAAACTGGTCAACTGCGCAAATTAGGAATGAGGTTAAAACTCGACAAAATATTGCTGATGCTAAATCTGATGTTGAGCCTTATCAAGAAATCAGTGATCTGATATCAGCAACGAGTCGGCAGTTAACGAGAGTTGCGAAAAAGCTTCAAAAAGGGAAAAAAATTGAAGATGAGCAAACGTTACAGCAAATTTCTAAGCTTTCTAGAGAACTCCAAGAATTGATGAACTCTTTGTAGTCTTCACTATCTACAGCAATCCCAGATGGGGTGTGAGCGGTGAGGTGGGCCCGCCCCACCGCTCACACACAATTCACAAGCGATTTAGGATCGCTATATAGCAATATGCGCTACATGAGTGTATCGATGCTATCCCTGTCTACGAGAGTACTGATTGAAATATTAGCTGGACAATAGAATTCATCATCGGTTCCCCACTGATAATGCCATTCAAAATTAGAACTGGCTAAGAGCAATCCTAGCCAAACCCTTACAGGTGAGAGCTGAATCTCTTTCAGAATCGTTTCTAAATCGATTGGTTGTTCTCGTTCTGCAATCCACTGGCTAATGATGGCAGACCATTCTGAAATGGATTCTTCATAGGCAGGTGCCAAAACGGCTTGCGTTTCTTCTATTTGATCGACCATTCCTAATACAGCATCTTTGTCCACATCTCCGGCGATTGAATCTTCTGGATTCGCATGTCTACGCCTTTGCTGCAGGTCTGCTTCCTCTAATAGTTCGTCTAGATTCAGGCTCATAGTGTGACGCAATACACCGGCGAGCATGTCATCGGTCAGCACTGGTTCGATTAGAGAGTTTGATGAGGATGGTGCATATTGAGTTTGCCAGTTTTCTAGTAGCGACTCTGCACGAGCTGCGTGGAGTTCTGCAAGCTGGGCGATCGCCTCTCCTGCTATGTTCAACACGATATCCTGTGGAGAATTCGCTAGTATTTGCTCAAGCTTTTCTATCAGCAGACTCCAATCTGCTGTGTCAGGATAGGCGATCGCGTCACGCACCGAGGCGTTAAATTCAGCAATGTGCTGTTCTCTACTGGATCTGTCCACTAACTTACGCTAAACTTACGCTAAATTATAACTTCTATTCTCACTTTACTAGCCTCGTGGCCTGATGGTGCGTTACGCTGGCGCTAACAGCATCCTACTTCTGCCTTCTGCTTTTTGGCCTGATGGTGCGTTACGCTGGCGCTAACAGCACCCTACTTCTGCCTTCTTCCTTTTGCCCTCTGCCTTCTGCCTTTTCCTACAATGGCTCGCAACGTTAATCGAAAATGTCAGCACTGCGCTATGTTAGCCGTTGAAGATGCGATCGCCCTTCATGGTCCGATGGGGGATGACTGCTGGAATCCTGGCAACGCGCGTAAGCTAGGCTACGATTGCTATCGTCGTCGGAACCACTATCGCCATCGGGATGACGATAACCGTACTCGCCGTCGGATGAGAAAGCTAGTGAAGCAGGGCTCAACCGCAGACCTGCATCCTCCGGTTGAGCCCGTAGAAATTCTCGTCCCATCCCCGCCCCCAATCTACGCGGCTGTACTTGTGTTGTATCGAAATCATCCGGATGCGCCAGTTCATGCGGTGGCGGCTGAAATTTGGCAAGGAAGTCAGCAGGTGGGCGAGATGAAAGCAGTTCACTGTATGGGGATGAGGGGTGATCAGGTGGCTGCGTATTTGCAGAGTCTATTACAACATCTAAGAGAGCATTATGGTGTGGGACGATTTGAAGATGTGGTTAAAGAGGTGCCGGTCACACAATGTCCCATTGAAGGATGTCCGTTAGCGGCTACCGGGACGCCCTAAACCTGGCAGTTCGATTATTCTGAGATGTAGTGCTGAGCATACTGCAGGGAGATGGTAGCGATGAAGTTATATGCCGTGCGAATCTTTGTCAGACAGTGGAATCAAGCCTGTAATTTTTACCGAGATAGTCTCAGATTGACCGAGCGATTTAGGGATAATGAACTCGGTTAGGCCGAATATGACCTCGTTGGAACGTGTTTTGGGATACAGCGGGTTGATGCGAATGACAACGACCATCAAGACCTTGTTGGGCAATTTGTCGGAGTTTCGTTGCAAGTCGAGGACATTCAGGCGTCATACCAAGATCTGCAAGAGCGAGGTGTAGAATTCGTTGCTCCATCTAAAAAGGAGGAGTGGGGTGATTCGCTTGCACATTCTTGATGAGTGCGATCGCATCAAAACCCTGCGCGTTACCCTGGCTATAGCGCCCCAACAACGTGACTCATCCGCCAGAGTGCTTCTAACATCTGCCTTTTAAGCGCTACGCAGGTCTTGATATCATTGCACTCATAGATTTTTAAGAAACATCTCAGGGTACTTTCAGCTCTCACCTGTAGGCTCAGAGTCTAAACAGACTAGCGAGTAGGTGACTATGAATCGCGTTTATTGGGCTATTTCGGGTATCAGTGCGACCCTATTGATATATGTAGGCAATTTTATTTCAACCGATTTCATCACGCTTGCAACTAGACCTGATCGTGTAGCTCAGGTACGATTTCAACCGACCCAATTCCAACTCCTCCAATCAGATGGGGCTGGAATGACGTTAGAACATCTAGAAAATATCTTACAAAACGAGGATGATGTCACCAATCTTCAGTCCCAACCTGGGCAGTTGCAGTTTGCGCTAGACGATCGATCCATGATTGTTTTATTGAACGAAGAGAGCGATCGCATGCGCATCATAACGCCCGTTGTTTCCGCAAATCGACTCACACCCCAGCAGGTTCGAAACATCCTGATTGCCAATTTCCATACGACGCTAGATGCTCGATACGCTGTCACAGATGGGGCGTTGGTTTCACTCTTCGTGCATCGATTGTCATCCCTTCAGGACAATGATTTTCGCTCCGCACTCTATCAAGTTGCCAACTTAGCCGAAAGCTTTGGGACGACCTATTCAAGTGGCGAGCTCATTTTTGGTCCCGACGGGCAATCCCAACCTCGATCTCCTGAGATTGATGGAGAGTTGGAGATCTAGTGCGGTTGATACCAATTCTCGAGTTCGGATTTATAACCCTAAGCGCATACCGCTATATTTGATCGGGCTGTGCAAACGTACCAATCAAACAGAAAAGGACAAAAACAAAGGACGAAAATAAAGGATGCTAACTACCCTAAATTGGATACTGTTACTGGCCTATGGTGGCTTTGTATATGGCGTTGTGCAGCGCACGACGCCTCATCGAGTTTCTGCCACTGAATTTTTTGATGGAGAATCGGCCCGTGGCAAAGCACCCGAACTCTGGATCTTGGTTGCAAGTGCCGCCATTACTTGGATCTTTGCCAAATCTATTAGCAATGCCGCTGCTTTGGCAAATGCGTTTGGCATCACCGGTGGAATCGGCTATGCCCTTTACTACTTAAGCTTTATCACAGCGGCGATCGCCATCTATTTCATTCGGGTGCGTGGAGGCTATCGTTCGCTGCCTGAGTTTTTAGTCAATAAATATGGAGTAATCTGTGCGCGACTGTTTTTGATTGCGATCGCCATTCGATTGCTGAATGAAGTATGGTCAAACACTAAGGTATTTTCGCTCTACTTTGGCGCAGAAGGAAGTGCTGGATATTGGCTTGCCGCCGCTGTCGTAACCGTATTCACAGCCTATTACAGTTTGCTGGGAGGGCTACGCAGTAGCCTCCTTACCGATGGTGCCCAAATGCTGTTTGCTGCCGTATTATTGGTCATTATCCTAGCCACATTAGGACCAGGATTGGTCACCAACGGGCTTCCAGTTGCTGATGCCGAAACCCAATCAGCCGGACTTACGTTTTGTGCACTGGCGCTGGTACAGGTCTTGAGCTATCCCTTTCATGATCCGGTTTTGACCGATCGTGCATTTATTACGTCCCCTCGCATCATGGTCAAAGGGTTTTTCCTGGCGGGAATCGTGAGCGGCGGATTTATCTTGCTGTTTAGCATGGTGGGGCTGTATGCTCGCACCTTTGGGCTTGAGGGCGATCCTGTTTTGACAGTACCCATGACGCTAGGCTTGCCACTCTTGCTGATTTTCAACGCCATCATGCTCACCAGTGCTGGATCAACCCTCGATTCAACTTTCTCTAGCACAGCAAAGCTGACAGGACGCGATTGGCGACAGCGGCATGGCGAACCCACCGAGCACCAAGCTCGAATTGGCCGTTGGGGAATGATGGCGATCGCCATCTTGGGGAATCTACCGTTGCTCAGTATCTATTTGGGCGATCGCATCGGACCCGCGATTATTTCTGCAACAACTATCAGTGGCACGATGGTGATGGGACTCGCCCCCATCTTTCTCCTGTCATTTATTCCAGGAGTGGGACGGTTGAGCTTTTATCTTGCCTTCTTTCCAGGGCTAATCTTTGGCGTTTTGCGAGTGGTAGAAAATGCCCTCAGCACTCAAATATTTCCGACTTGGTTGAGCATTGGAACGGGGAAATATGCTCTTGATTTGGGTGTTAATATCTACGGGCTGTTATGCTGCACGCTGGCTTATTTGATTGGCGCGTGGATTAGTCTTCGATTGGGATGGGTGAAACTGGGCGATCGCCCAAAGTAAATGACTACTTGTTCTTGTAGTGCGATCGCTCTTGTAGGTG
>JBNPEG010000092.1:0-6028 GCA_051117555.1 Elainellaceae cyanobacterium
GGCGATCGCCCCCTGTGACTGCAATAAATTACTTCTATTGTAAATTTCTCGTCACGATGTAAATGTCATATCAAGAAATTTCTTACCACAGGACTATGACTTATATCGCACTTATTAAATCGCACTTATATCGCATGGAGTAATGGGATCTCCATATAAGCAGGCTTGGCATTGATGGAATTTGAAGTAGCAAGAATTTGCAGCCGATATAGCCCGCGCTGGAGTTGTATCGTAGGTGAAATGACAGAATATACGCGATGGGTTTGGATCAGCGTAACCTCGACATCTCCTAATAAGAGTGCTGCATCTCGAACCAGATCTTGAGCAAAATATTGGATATGATAGGCAATCGGGCTAAATGCTTGCAGATTGGGTTGTTCACCAACTGTAAGTGATAGTTCAATCGTGGTGGGATGAGCACTCTTAAGACGAATGGGATGAAGTGATAGATGTATTTCAGGCAAGGCAGGCAGCCCGTCGATCAGAGATCGCTGATACACTCGAACGTTCGAAATATGAATCGTCGCAATTAAATTGTTGGACGAACTGTTGGATGCTAGAGAGTGTCTTGGTGAAATAGGTGGAGTGCGGTGCTCTCTCGTCGTTTCTGGTTCGGCTGGGGAAGTAGTCACAGATTGTTTCAACTGATGGTCTATCCAATCATAAAGGTCATCAAATGGCTTATCTGTGAATGTTTGGCTGGTATTGGTTTGCCAATGATTCGCGCTGGTTCTTTGCTGGATTTTGTTTCCGTAGCGGCGGGTTTGAACGGTCACTAAAAATCGATTCGACGTTGCCCATCCTGAGGAGCCTAGTGCAGGCGATCGCTCTAAATTCGCTTCGTCAGTTCCAAACTCATGGGTTTCAAGCTCATTCGTCTCAAAGACAATTCTACCCAGGTCATCAGTAGATTCGATGGGGCGATCGCCCTCGTGGTCTATTTCCTCATGTGCCGATTGGTGAAAGGGTTGAGGCATCAGGAAAATAGGTGATGATGGGATGTCTCGCAGTTCTAGAAAGGTTTCATATTCAGCCTGCATGAGGTCTTTAAATGAACTATAGCGGTCAGCCCCCGGCAGCCAATCGCCAAAAAACCAGGCTTCCCATTCGCCATCAGCAGTGACGATGTTCGGATTGAGGAGATAGATAGACGCATCGCCGCGATCGCTGATTTCAAGAGCCTGCTGCAAATATTTCACCCGAAGCTTACTGCAATCTTGCTCGTCACCATAGACCCAATACTCTGAATCAGAAATCTGTGTCCTCTCCGTTGCCTGCTGCTGCACAAAAGTATCAATCCAGTCCTGACGCCGGACTGCAAACCATTCAATCTCTTCAACGGGCCACAGTTTGTAAATAAACGGTGTCGTGTGACGCCAGCCATTCGTTACTTTTAGAAAGTCTCGATATGATGGCGGCAGCACGCATTTCAGGCGAGTTTCAGCCCGACTTAATTGCATTTCAGTAGCACCTGGATAGCCTAGCCATCCAGACGTTATGACACTAGGAGGCAGTTGTTGGATATCATCTCCTAGCGACATTAGTAATTCCTGACTCCACCGCTTCAGGAATCTTTCCCAATCAAATGTGCTCATGATTGACGACTTGCTAAATAAATTGCAGCAGCGGAATTTCAGCGTAACCTGGCACAGAGGATGCTCCTTGAAGATTGAACAGTACTTTTATACGATACAATCCCTGCGGAAGCACTGCCTTGGGGAACGTGATAGTGTAGTGCGGCTTGATGTCTTCAATCGGCGTAGTATAGGGTCCTCCTACTGCTTCGATTGATCCCGTTGCTCGGTTATAGGCATACATATGCATATGTCCGGTGACTCCTTTTCCTTGGAAATGAGCATCGGTAATGCCGGGAAGCGTCACATCAAGTTCGATCTGAAAAGGCTCTTGTGCCTGCATTGAGCTAGCGATTTGAAGGGGTGCCTCATGGTTGGGAGTAATTGAAACAACGGGTTGCAGAGCATCCGTGTGTTGAAAGGCTCGTATGCGGGTAATAGCAACCGAGATGGGAGATAGAGCTTGATGGCCAGTTGAAGAACTATCATCGGAGAGGGATAATCCTTCACAGGAGGGTGTTTGAGCACTCGATTCTATATCGTCTGAGCATACCCGATCAGCCGACACGCCCGCAGGCGAAATAGAGGATGTAGTAGAGGTAGAAAAAGACTCTTGCGGTGCCTGGTCGGATTCATCCTCCAGTGATGAGACCTTCAATGCGTGCTCATCGAGCTGGGCTGCAATCCACTGAGGAACCTTTTCACTAACAAATCCTGACCATATTCGAACTCGCCCTGTTTGGAGGCAGCGAACCCATGTGCGGTATTCTGGGCGATCGCCCTCAATCAGTCGTGTTTGAAATTCAACATCAAAGGAGGCGATCGTCTTCCATTCGGCTGATTCATTTTGAACAGATGCCCTGCCTGTTGAATCACCTGATGATTGAGCCGATGACGAGGCTGACACTCCATTATTTAGCCCAAATGTCTCGGCAAGAGGTGTTTGAGAATCCATCGATGCAGAGGATGCAGACGATTGAGCGAGCGCTTTTGCCTGCCTAATCCAGCTCTCAATGTCATGAAACGATACCGGCTTCCGGTCATCCCGCAAACTCGACTCGATTTGATCGGGGGATAAACGTGCCAAATCATGAAATGTGCGAACATTGAATCGTTCCCGAACCCATTTCTGTCGAACAGGGCCAATCCCTTCAATTTGAGTCAGATTGTCAGACCCGTTTCCATTTGCATCAGTATTCGGTCGATCTGATGAAATACTCATCGTCTCTCTCCCCCAGTTCTACGTAGGATTGAAACATCCTGAATAGGGAAAACTGGCAGGCATAGTTGCCTGACAGCAGGAACTCTATTCGGTTAAGCCTGCCAGTTTTATATCAGCCTCCCAGACTGTCAGTTGAGGACTTCAAGGCTGGGAGACTATTCATTCACCCGTCAGCATGGATTGTTCAATGCTGACGGATTAAACGTTTAGTGCGTTTCGTTAAACGCCTCATACACCTGCATGAGAACTTTTGCGACATAGCCGAAGCCATATGCACACTGAGGTGCACACTTGTGCTCAACAGGGCCAACCGTAGCAACTGCTGCAATTGCATAGAAGCCAGAGGTTAAACCTGCTTTCGAGGGGGTTCCGTTCCACTCGAGGGTATAGCTGAACTTGTCCTTCTCGGTGACAATCGTGTCTTCGAGGTCAAGCTCGACTGCTTTAGCACCGATACCTTCAAAGGAGAAGCACACCGTGATTTTGGTTCCTAAGCACAGCAGCAACTTAGTCAATGGGCTATTGTTGAAATCGATGTCAACGCTAACCTTAAATTCTTCGTCAGATGCCACGATGAAAGGAGACTGAGAGGGTGCAACCTCTTTGGGCCATGTGGGTTCAATCGCGGAACCCGCAACTCTTAGATTACAAAGTGTGAATGCAACTGGACCTAGAATGTTCTTGGAATAGGTTTCAGTTTCACCCACTTGGTAGGGAACCTGTGCACCGATTTTAGGAGTAGCAGTGTCTGCCATGATAGAAATATCCTCGCTCAAATGTTCACTAGTTTCTTGGAGAAATGTGTGATAAGGCGAAATCAGAATAGAGCAGTTGAAATCAAGTTGTTTGCTCAGTTGTTTGTCGCCTCATCGACTTGTTTATATCGTGGCAGAGCTTCTACAAGTCCGACATTACCCTGCTAGGGTACTCTTTGATTATCAATCAAGTCTGTTTTGCTCTAGCGCTTATTCTAAAGGGGTTAGAGCGATCGCCCTTGTAGACAAATCCTCTTTATTTCGTTAACTTACTTGTCTAATAGAGGTGAGCGATCAAGATCATATAAATGTTGAAATACGTTGCATTAACGGCTTGATCAAGCCATAGACTATATTTATTATCTCTATTGAGATTAGCGTCAGGAATTAGAGCGTAACAAAACTTCAAAACAGAAAAACTGTATGAAAATAAAAAATAATGAAATTGCCTAGTTTGGTATGATATGAAATAAGATAAGTGCAAAATATTGCACTCCGGGCGTGAGCACCGTTTATCCTTGATTCCAAGCTCCCACGAATTTTCGCTTGATTTGGAGCTGCCGGTGATAGTAACTTTTTTTAATTTTTTCTCTTTAAAGTACCGATTCGATATCACTCGATTGCCAGTTCCGCAAACGGCTCAAGACACTCCAAAATAGTTCAGGGTCTTTCTCAACTTTTATCCTTTTGGTTCCGGAGTTATTAGCCATCAGGATGTGTTTACCTGAATATACTGTCGATACAGCATCGACCTCCAAAAGCCATATCCAGTAAAGCCCAACGCTTTCGCGAGGCAACGTTAGTCCTGGGTAGAGACAGGATTTAAGACTAAACGCTGCTCTAGCTAGTTCGAGCTTTCCTTGGCTTGTGTTATATCTTTTAGCGGAGATTGGTAATGTTTATTTCAGCACCGCAGCGAAATACTTGTGTCGGGACTTCTCAATCGTCTGAAGCACTCAAATCTAACGAAAAAGTCCCTGCTTCTATTTCTAAAAATGCTGTATTTCTAGACGGTATCGTCGAAGAATTACTCGATGGTATTTTAGTACTAACCGATCAGCGAGAATTGATTCATGCCAATGAATGTGCGCGTCGTATTCTGCGCTTGCTGAATCGCGGAAAGCCACAGTTCAACTTAGTACCAGAAGAAATCTGGCATGTCTGTCAAACGCTGATTGAAAGCCGCACGCTGTTTCCTAGTCAGCACTGGTTGTTAGAATCGAAGATTTTTATTGACAGTGCAGCCACGTTTACTGTCAAGGCTCGATGGGCGAAATTGCCTAATTTCGAAGCGCCCTGCTTGTTGATCATTATCAAAGACCAGTATCAGTCTATTAAGGCGATCGCCACCGAGGAAGCGGTCAACTATGGGCTCACCGACCGAGAGGCAGAAACGTGGTTGCTCCATCGATCAAACTACACCTACAAACAGATTTCGGCAGAACTACACATCACTCCCAATACCGTAAAGAAACACATGAAAAGCATTCATGTGAAGCAGAAACAGTATCTCGGGGTCGAGGAGTAATACGGAAATGACTGCTGGGAGGCTGAGTTCGACCTCTCTGGGGTTTTGAGTCGGCCATTCTAGAAGCGGGCGTGAGGGCGATCGCTCGAATGCTCATTTAAGATAAGTGGACATCAATAAACGGTGCCGTAGGGTGTTGCTAGGGGTAGCCGTAACGCATTGAGGAGATTGCACCGCACGCTTTTATTCGGTGCAAGCTAGCTCGATGCGCTTCCCACAAGGAATCTCACCTTTTTGCAGAGCGCGATCGCAGCGAAGAGTTAAGTAAGCATTATCTAATATAAAAAATATTTATATAAAAGACTTATCGATATTTGTCGAGATTATGGCTAACCTGTGAGGTAACAGTTGCACCCCACACCAGAAAAGCCATGTTGAACTCGTCCATATTATCCGCTTTGAAGAAAGGCTTACAGCACAATTTGCCCTTCTCATTGGATGTCCTTAGTCCGCTTCGTCAGTGGCTCAATACGTTAGAGATTCGCAGTCCGGCCCAGGCTCACTTGATGTGCCAAATCATTCCGGCTCAGTGTCCTTTTGAGCAAGAAATCCGGATCGGGAATCTTATATACATCAATATTCCGCCCCTGTGTAAGCTCAATCCACTCTATGAGGAAGTCGTTAGCTTACGCTTTCGAGCTCTCTGTTATCTGGCTGAGAAATGCCCTGCTGATGCCTGTCGCTATTGCTGAAATTTCAATTTCTGTAAGCTCAATTCTTTACGTCAAGTCACTCATCAAAGATTATGAATACTCCTCCTTCTCCTCCTCTTCCCTGGTATCGCTGGCTCAACAATAATCGTGTGATTCGGTTGTTGGAAACTGTTCAAGATTTGATTGTGGTTTGCCTATGTATTGGGCTATTCAGCTTTATGGTTTTGCAGTTGCGAGAGATGGTGTTATCGCTACTGCCGCCCTTACAGTTTCAGCCAGTGACATCAGACATTTTG
>JBNPEG010000069.1:0-5906 GCA_051117555.1 Elainellaceae cyanobacterium
TTTCCAAAAGCGCATCTAAGGAAACAAAGTTATGGAGAATTTCGCATTAACCATATTTTGAATATTACAATAGTCGATGACTTTCTTAATAAGAGAGAAATTCAAGCAAAGGCACCATCAAAGTACATGGCTAGGAAAGCCGTCTAGAATTAGAATACCGTTGACATGACCACACTATGTCGATCGCCACTCAACGCCTAACTTTAGAAGAATATCTGGCCTATGACGACGGCAGCGATCGCCGCTATGAGTTGGTGAATGGGGAACTGCTGCCGATGAGCTTAGGAACAGGACGTCACGGAGCCATCATCAAGCGATTGGAACGCATCTTTGATGATGAAATTGAGCGTCTACAACAGCCATGGATTGCCCTAGCAGGGACAGTCGGCCTGCAATCGCCTCGGGGTGAAGCCTGGGATACAGTGCGGATTCCAGATGTGACGGTGCTGACGCTGGAACAGTGGGAAGCATTGCAGGAACGGGAAGCTGTGATTCGGCTGAATGAGCCACCGCCCCTGTTGGTAGTAGAGGTGGTAAGCGAGTCAACCAAGAGCACAGATTATCGGGCTAAGCGGGCGGAGTACAGCGTATTGGATATTCCAGAATATTGGATTGCTGACCCGCTGAAGGAGATGGTGACGGTGTGCACGTTACTAGAGGGATGGTATGAGGCCGCGGAATATCTGGGCGATGGAGTGATTGAGTCACCGATATTTTCAGGGCTAAAAACAACCGCCAATCAAGTTTTGCAGCGGTAGCCAGCATTAGATCTGAAGAAAATAAACGAGCAGTTTCCTAAACTAGTAGGTTAGGTTGAGCTTGTGAAACACAGCATTCACAGAGGTTTTAGTGCGATCGCCTATTAGCATTGCCCGTGAAGAGCACGTATCACTATCCTCGCCCAAGACATTCATGAGCTAATCAATGATTTATTGACTCTTGTCATACACATCCTCCAGCGATCGCCCGGTTGTTTCAATCCGAAGGAGATAGGTGAGCACAGCGGCGATCACACAAATAAACGACAGGCCAACCAGCAACAGAGGTACCCCCAGCGAGGCTTGCAGAAGTGGTAGGGCAAACGTGCCCAGCACTGCACCCGCTTTTGCAAACGCGGCGGCAAATCCGGCACCACTCGCTCGAATTGAAGTAGGAAATACTTCGCCTGATAGTAGAAACGTTGTCGAGTTTGGTCCAGCATTCATCAACAGATTAAACACAAAGAAGCCAACAAACACCATGATAATTTTGAACTGACTGCCCACCGGTAAACTATTCGACGACGCCAGCATGAGTAGCCCTACTGCCATTCCTAAGAAGCCCGCTATTTGGAGTCGAATGCGCCCGAGCCGGTCAATCAAGAACACCGCTACTACAAATCCTGCAATTAAAAACACATCCACAACAGCCGCTCCCTGAGCAGAGGCCATTTCCGTCGCCATAAAACTGTCGCTGCTAACAAACGCTAGAGCGCCGATGATGGTGGGCGTAAAAATGCCAATGCCATAGGTGGCAATGTCTTGGAGAAACCAGGGAACAGACGCCAGCATCGTATGTTTTCGGTAGCGAGTAGAGAATAATGCACCGTACGATAGACTGGGCTCTAAGTCGGGTGGATCAGTTTCTGATGTAATAGTGGTTGGTTCCTCCAGCAAGGTAGACGCTGCTTTAGATGCCTCGTCGTAGTCTCCCTGGGCAATGTAGTAGAGTGGGCTTTCGAGTAAAAAGCTAAATCGCAAAATACCCACGGCGATCGCCAACACTAGTCCCACGCCTAGCATCCAACGCCATGCGTATTGAATGGCACGCTGAGATGAATCGGGATAGAAAGTCTGGAAGAGGAGAATCACCGTCAGTCCAGTAATTGCGCCCAGCAAAGCTCCTACTGCTTGAAACGTAAAAGCTCCAATCACCATCCGACCTCGCAGTCGAGATGGCACATTTTCAGTGATGTAAGACACGCTGATCGGATAGTCGGCTCCGATGCCCACACCGACCAGAAACCGAAATGCGATCAGGGATGCTGCATTCCATGCGAGGGCAGTTCCAGCCGTTGCCAGCACAAAAATAGCGACATCAACCATCAACATCACCTGTCGCCCCACCCGATCGGTGATGGGGCCGAGCGTCAAGGCTCCAGCTAATGACCCCGCCACAGCAGCCACCGCCACGGCTCCGACCTCGGCAGCCCCCAAGTTAAAGTCTCGCTGCACAAAGGGAATCGCTACGCCGATGATAAAAAAATCAAACCCATCTAAAGCGATCAAACCTGCTGAAAGTGCCCAGAGGAGCCACATAACGCGGGTCACGCCAGAGGCATCCAGCCGTTGCTCAAAGGACAAAGAATCGGAAGTGGGACGTGTCATTACGGATAGCGGCGGTGTGTTACGTCTTAGGTCTAATCAGTGTTTCCGCGGCTACTCTAGCAAGCTTACAAACGTTTCTAAAATTTTCAGAACGAGAGCGGAACGGCATCGAATCGCAGCATCAAAGTATGGTGCGTTGCGTCGGGAGGTTGAAGAAATACTTGCAACCGATGAAGAGTTAGCGAAAGAAACGATTACCCCGTTACGACAAAGAATCGACCTAATCGCTGGAGATAGTTTCGATCGGGTCGGCCACTTCTATCGCTGAACCGTATAAGTCAACAAACCGTTTGAACAACTGCATTGTCTCATGGCTAGACACTTTCGTGGCACGGGTAAGCCGATGAACATTTCTTTTTGTCAATGCTCGCAAATAGGGTAAATCTTCAAGCAAGGTTAGTCTAGATGCAAAATTCAACAGGAATTGCAGAATTGGCCTAGGCCAGTTTAGGCCGCTGTAAATATCGACAAACAGTCGATGCTCATAGGCATTTAATGGCAAGACATTAAAGATGACGATGAGTTCTTTGTCGCCGTAAACCGGAATTCTCAGCTCTACGGTGTTGACAGTGTGCAAGATGAGTTCGACTTCAACGATGGGCTGTCTCCAGATTCGCAAAACGTTGAACGGAGAATCGAGAACGGTCTGAAATTTAAGGCATCCGCCGCCATCCGTAGGCTGAAAGTTTGCGACTCCTATTATCTTTAAGTTGCTGAGACTCAGACTATGAATGTCCTCTAAATGTTTTAAGTTGAGCAAATGATAGATCTGGCACACGTAGGGGAATGGCAGAATATAGTCTTGCCCAATTATGTGCTGCTCAGGCAGTTCTGCTGTTCTGAATTGAGGGTTCGTGAGCTGCTGATGCTCTTCAAGGGAACCCTCAGACCCGCTAATGGGGGCAGAATCACTGCTGCGATCGCGCTCGTCTGGTTTGAGATATATCCAACTTACGAACAGCAGACTGACCGTTAAGATATTGGCAATTTCTACTGCTGTCAGATAACCATCTGCAAACGCCGCAACGCCGCGATCGAGCATTCCAAAAAGCCAAGACGGGATACCAAATGCCCAGACGCCGCTCCTAAGCATTCCCTGGCACAGGAAACTTTCTGGCGTGCGATCGCGCGCTGTAGCAACGGATGGGGCTTGATTGTGGGTTATTGCATGTATCATGACGGTTGCACGCTGACAAAAAGGGATTTTTGTCAAGCTCTGTTGAGTAATTGTATTGATAGCTTATCAAAAATTAACAAGCTAGATCGGATTTCCCCTCTATCTTTAGATTCAGATTGAGGAAAATCCCTATTCAAACCCCATCGCGTCGTGACAAACAATCAAAAAATTATGAGCTAGTGTTCGAGATTTCGTGTGCAGCCTTACGCTCTCGCATTAAGACATTCGGAGAACTGCATCGGTTCTCAATCAGCAATGGCTGGTTTCCCTATGAGTAGGAACGATTGTTGCAATTCTTGGGACGTTGATTGAAATCACGGGGACATTTATTGAAACCATGGGGACGTTCAAAGAAAACGTAGAGACGTTGATTGAAACCATGGGGGTGTTCGTTGAAAACGCGAGGACGCTGATTGAAACTATTGCCACGTTCAAAGAAAACGTAGAGACACTCATTGAAAACGCGAGGACATTCATTGAAACCAGCGTCCTGTTCAACGGAGAGCTACTACTTTTTGCCGTGCCTCTGCGAATCGATCAGTGAATACACTGCCAAATGATAGTCCAAAATTTCACATTTCCTTGATAATACTGGAGGCAATGATAATGTCGATTGTTTATTTTGATTGTGTCCAGTCAGGATATCCATTCGTCACACCTAATTGAGTTGAATTTTAGCCAAATGGGTATTTGTTGATCCTGACACTCTACAAAATCAAGGAGATGCAATGCCGCGTCCCAAACGCAGTTCTAAGGTGCTAGATAGGGCAGAACGTCGGATTGCTGCCATCAAGTCTATTAGTGCGACCCTCGACCTGGGTAATGGTCATACGGTCGATTCTTTCAATACCATCATTGAAACGACACGTAACAAACTGTCTGATTACAACTCTTCGCTCTCTACTGTTGACGCAGCGCAAACTGCCTTAGTTGATGCTGAAAAGAAGCTGATGGAAGTTACTGAACATGTCTTGCTGAGCGTCGCTGCTAAGTATGGCAAAGATAGCTATGAGTATGAAATGGCAGGGGGAATCCGCAGAAGCAATCGTAAGCGCCCCGTGCGCAAGCCTGTGTAGGGGTTACTTTTAAGATGATTGTTCGGTGTCAGGCAACCAGGTCGTGCTCCGGGTTGCCTTGAAAAAGTAAACAAAGATAGTTGTGGGAGTATCACGATGCAGACGTCACCGATAGCATGTAGACCTCTTGCAGATTGGCTGGGGCAAAACGTTCGCTTTCAGGCATATCTAAATCACTGGGAAACGGCTAATAAAACTGGAGATACTGCTCTTCTAATGCGAAATGTCAAGGCTGTTCCTTACAAAGGGTGTAAGGAGCAAATGAGAATACTGGATCATATTTGGATTTATGCGGATAAAGATATTGTTCGTACAGCAGCCAAATTTGAACGGTATGGCGGATATGCAGCGGTTGGGCAAGTTGTCAGCTACAGAAGAAGTAATGGCACAAAAGACTTTGCGATTGATATCAAGCCCTATGTGCCGATCGAGCCCCACCTTGCCCTATTCAAGTCATGCGGAGAACTTAAACTCAGTCACATCAAAACCAAGACAATACTTCTCAAAGAAACATTAAATTTACTAGAAATTGAGGAATTGGATTTTGGCATTCATTTATCCTACGAAGACGTTTATCGGCATTTTCAGACTGAATATGAGTTTTGGCATAGCCAAGTTGAGGTCAACAAACGGTATCAGGAGCAGGCTAAGAAACAGCACCGCTCTAAACCAAACACGAAGATCGTCAAATTCGCTTCGGCTGCATCGAAATCAACCAGGGTAGTCGGTAGAGGCTTTGCAACTACATAGAGGACGAGGGACTGATTGGCGGCAGCGGTGACGATGTTCTAGTGGATGGGCTGGGGTCAGACAAGATTTTGGGTGGCAGCGGTGATGATGCGTTTGTATATTCGGAATCTACGCTGATTGGTGGCACTGGCGCGAGTAATCGCGGCTTGTTTATCGGTGGTCGCGGTCATGACACCCTCTTTCTTGCCTTGACAGGGGCAACTCGGGAAACGATTGAAGGGGCTGATGATATTAGAGCGGCGCTGGCTAACATTGGCCTCTCGACCCGTAGCATCGAGAGCATTCATTTCATTGAGAGTCCGGCTGAGTTGAGCACGCTTGAAGTCGGTGCTCGGATTGCTGAAGCAGACCTGTGGGGGCTGATCTAGTAGAGTAGGGCTAGAGTAGGGCGATCGCCGTTTATATCTCATCCCCAAAAACAGCAGTGACTGAGAAAACCTGGCAGATATACTGAAACTTGCGGGATATCTGCTCAACAGGAGCAGCCTACATGGACAGCTCGCAGTCTATTCATCTATTTCAAGGAGATGAACTGAT
>JBNPEG010000018.1:0-32535 GCA_051117555.1 Elainellaceae cyanobacterium
TGAGTTGCGCCAACTGATACGGGAGCGTTTGCTCGCCTTAACCCCTCCCATCGTTGCCTCGATCGCAGGAAGGCAGTCTATTTTGGACGCTTTATCTGTAGCCGGTCTCTAGAGAATTGGTATTAGAGGTTACGCTGCTTGATGGTGATCGGTGGGTGTGGCGATCGCCCCCCAATTTGAGGTTAAGTTCTTTGAGGTTTCCGCAAAGATTAAACGTCCCAAAAGATTTTCTATGCTCAGTGAAAGGTTGAGTAGAATTGGGATGTTGGTTGGTGGCGATCGCTGCTTGGGAAGTGAAGTAGTTGAGGGGCGATCGCCCTTAAATATATCGCACTTGATTTTGCATCTCGTCCGCAGTGACGTGATTGAGGATGGCGAGCAACCGTTGCGCAATCTCTTGAGGACGACGACGAACGGCAAAAATTACACCATGGTGTATCTGTCCTGAATCAAAGTAACTTTGAACAAGTTCCTCAAAGTCAGTTCTATTGTGAGTTGCCAAAGTTCTTGCTTGACTGACAGCATAGGCAAGTTGTTCCGCATCAGTTGCATGAAGCTGTTTTGCATCCCGTGCAGTTATGACATCAAAGCCTCTTGCTCGAAGTAAGTCAGCGATCAAAACATTGACATCTTCATCTAAGTACAAACAGATAAATAAACTGTTCACAGATCTCGAACCAATGGATCAATTAACTCATCAGGAATACGGTTTTGTTCAATGTGATGATTAATTTCCTCTTGGTGGTCACTGTAATATGTTAATGCTCCAAAGACCTGTCCTAATGTCAGATGAGGCATCCCCTTGGGAATTTCTTCAGGTGCAACACCCATTCGCCAGGTTTCGACAATTGCTCTGATCGGTGTGCGGGTTCCTCGGATAATAGGTTCTCCATGTAAAATCTCATCGTCTCGCACAACATAAAGATATTCTGTCGTTTGAACCATTTTCCCCTCCCAAGGTGGTTGTCCTACATTGTATCGTCCATATCAGTAGTCTCCGCTATGCAAGACGGCATAATAGTTCAAATGCAGCGGACGGTCGGAAAGCCGCTAGTGCAGAGTTCAGTGTTACCTACCGTCGCTTATTTGAGCTGTTAGACCGTTTGAGTTGTCGGTAGGGGCGTAGTTGAAAGCTTACCTATTGGAGCCAGAATATTTCTGAATTCAGCTTGGAGTGATCGCACCTCATTGAAATTAGGATGGCGATCGCTGCTTGGGAAGTGAAGTAGTTGAGGGGCGATCGCTTTTGTAAGAAAAGGGGCGAAAGTCAAAAGGAAATCAGGAGCCTCTTAAGCTTCTGATTAAAGTGGGATAGCTGAGCTACCCCACTTCTGATTGTTCAATGATCCATCATCTTAGGATGAATCAATCGGCTTCGATCTTGGTTTAGATTCTCACGGTTCCACCATCAAACAGAGGCACGGTCATTGAGAAGTTTTCACCATAGGTCAGCTTTTGCTCTTCAAGGATGCCCAGGGCGATTTGTTCACCCAGACGAATCGACTCGATATAGTCGGTGAAGTAGTGAACGCCAGCCCAGTTGCGGCCAATTGCAATATTCGATGCTAGCTTATTGAGTTCACCTTCAACCGTCAGCCGCTGACCAATTTTGACCTCTTCAAGTTCAGTGCCGTCTACAGAAGGCTGATAGCAAAAAGGAAGCTGTGCGCCGTGGTCAAAGAAGGCTTTGAGGATGGTAACGCAAGCTCCAGCAACGGTTCCGTGACCTGCCCCATATGCTGGGTGCATGGGAGAGCCTTCTGGAAACGCCATCGGCAGTAAGAAGGATGGAGAGGATGCACTTGGATCACTGCTGCGATCGCCACACTGATTTTGTTTCTGGTTATGGTCTGCGATCGCATCCAAGAGTTTATCACCAAAGCCATTTGCGAGAGTTTCCATCACCTCAACGCCCGCTTTATCTTGAGCCGTGCAATAGCGGTGTAGCAATCCACCCACTGCTTCAGGACGCGCCCGACGGTGAACGTTAAACTTCTGATAGCGGACGGCTTTGAGCGCACGAGTAGCAACTTCCGTCACCAGCGACAAGATATGAGGACCTCCAAACTGAGCAAAGCCTTGCTGCTTATCTCTGAAATCTCTACCTTGGAAGGGGATACCGGGATCAAACGGAATTCCAAGTCCCAGCAGAATCAGACAGGCGTTTAGATAAGCTTCATAGAGTGCGTCGTAGTGAACGTAGGTTGCTAAGTCTCGCGGCGTCGCCATGAAGCGATAGGCAGGGCTTTCAGAGTAGGTTTCTACGCCGCGCAGGTCTGCTCCATCTTGGACATCGAGCCAAGCTTCCCAGGTTGTCATGTAGTCTTTGCAAGGCTCAGCCACGCGGACGCGCTGATCGATGCGAATCGACCCATACTGGATTAGCCCATCTTTGAACTCGTGGATTTTTTCCAATCCTTGATTACCGATGAGCAAAAACTGAGACAGGTAAGGACCAATCTCATCGCCGGGTGTGATGCCCCGAAAAATCGTTTGGGGATTAAACCGTTCACGCTGGCGCGATTGTTCTGCCGGACTTAGGCGGCGGTAGTCGAGCCCTTGTATCCAAGGCGTGTTATTGAGGCGGTTTGCAGCGTGTTGGACGTCGCTGTCGATCGCAAACTTCGCAAACGGGACATCTCGCAACAGCGCCATGAGATAGACTTCCATCATCTCAGTGACCAACTCTGGGCTGTCGAGCGTTGGTGCGGGTGGCATGGTCACAGCCTGCGCGTCCGGACCTTCCAAATCAAAGGTAGACCCAGCTCCAGCACTTTCCCACGCCCGCACGGGGACATTCTTCTGAGTTGCAATTTGAGACGTCCAGGTTGGCATTTCAACTCCATCCTGTCCCTTAGGTCCCAGCGGCGTGGCTTTAAAATCTAAGGTGTCACCCGAGTCGATGCCGCGCACAAATTGCTGAAAATCATCCGCCGAAACAATGAACCCGGTTTCGGGGTCATGAGGCAATCCTTTAGTGAAATTGGCGATGTGGGTCGGCTTATTATCCGCGTTGCGGTAGATAAGCTCTTCCCCGTTGCTAATTTGAACCGGATGCTCCCGAAAGCTAGCGACTTCAGCCGCATCTTGACGAATTTGTAACGCACTGAGTCTGCGATCGCGCATGGTCGATTTCCTCCTGGATGAATGTGAGTGAGATAGTCGAGCCCTAACGCGAGAGGTCATCCGCAGATGAGGTCTCGCACGGACTGGAACACGTCGAGGCTGAGGTCGGTAGGTCTCTGGCTCCGATGGGGCATCGACCTCAATCACGATTTCTGTATCGGGGGTGCTGAGATTCCACAGCACCGAATCTTCTGTACTGTGCAATAAATAATCGCCCTGAAACACTCTGAAAAACAGATCGGGCTTGCGATCGAACGCCCACTCTTGGAAATCAGCATTCCGAAATTCGATTTGAAATGCACCCTCTGAATCAGTTGTGCTGACTCCAAGCCGATCATCGACAATCCAATCTTTATCCCAGGCTTCAACTCGCAACCCTGAAATTCCACAGCGACTGCTCCGATCCGTCACACGACCGGAAATATGGAAAATTGTCATATTCTCATAACGCTTTACGCTAAATGGTCTGAGGCTCTGCTTGAGGCTCTACTTATTGAGATGTTCTTATCATGACAGCGGGGATCAGGAATCGACGGCACCCAAGGGGGGTACTTTTTATACCTAATACCTGGCAAAGAATCCGCGAGAACTGTAGCCTTAGCAGTGAAGGATGGAGGCACAAATCATGGCTGTGCAGGTTCAAACGCCAGAGTGGGTCAAACATGCAATTTTCTATCAGATCTTTCCAGATCGCTTTGCTAAGGGCGATCGCACGGCATCGGGTACGTCGATCTCAGACCTAGAACCGTGGGACGCCCCCCCTACGCTTCAGGGATATAAAGGCGGCAACTTGTGGGGAGTGATTCAAAACCTCGACTATTTACGAGATTTGGGCATTAACGCAATCTATCTCACGCCGATTTTTCAATCCGCGTCTAATCATCGCTACCACACCCACGACTATTATCGAGTTGACCCCATGCTAGGAGGCAATGAAGCGCTCCGCGAATTACTCGATGAAGCCCACCAGCGCAATATTCGAGTGATCCTAGATGGTGTGTTTAACCACGCGAGTCGAGGCTTTTTCTTCTTTAACGACATTCTGGAGAATGGTCCCTACTCGCCTTGGCTAGATTGGTTTAAGATTGAGCGCTGGCCTCTATCTGCCTACGATGGCTCGCTGCCTGCGAATTATCAAAGCTGGACAGACAATCGAGCCTTGCCGCAGTTTAATCACGATAATCCAGCAGTGCGTGAATACATCATGCAGGTGGGCGAACATTGGATTAAATTTGGCATCGACGGATGGCGGCTTGACGTGCCGTTTGAAGTCAAAACGCCTGGGTTTTGGAGCGAGTTTCGCGATCGCATCAAAGCATTGAACCCCGATGCCTACATTGTGGGCGAAGTGTGGACAGATGCCCGACCGTGGCTCGACGGCACCCAGTTTGACGGCGTGATGAACTATTTGTTCACTGGGCCTACGATTGCGTTTACAGCGGGCGATCGCGTCGTGATGGAACATGCCGAAGAACCCGATTATTATCCCTATCCTGCACTTGATGCCCAAGGCTACGCCCAAAAAATTCAGCATCTTCTCCGGCTCTACCCGTGGGATATTCAACTCACTCAAATGAATTTGCTGGACAGTCACGATACGGCTCGACTTCTAACGGTAGCCAGTGGTGAGTCTGAAGCGGAAGCTCAATCCAGCTTTTTATTGGCAAGCTTACTCATGTTTACGTTTCCAGGGGCACCCACCATCTACTACGGAGATGAAGTGGGGCTTTCGGGGGGGCTTGACCCAGACAGTCGGCGTGTCTTCCCTCCCCAAGCTGAGTGGAACGCAGACATTCTAAATCGCTATAAACAACTCATCGCCCTGCGCCACGAATATACAGCCCTCCGGACTGGCGACTATCAGGTGCTCTTGGCACAAGATATGACCTATGTCCTGTCTCGTCATTTTGGAGAGGAGGCATTCATCGTTGCCGTTAACGCAGGAAAAACGTCAGTTGAAGTGAATCTGCCGTCGGCGACACGCCAAGTTCCGTCTCGCCCTGACCGCATCCGATACGGAGATGGCAGTGCTTATTGGTCGCAAGAGACGCTGTCGCTTACGATCCCTGCCCGGTCTGGGTTAATTCTGGGCTAATTCTAGGCTAATTTTGGGCTAGCCCAACGCGATATCAGGAAATCAGACGAATAAATCATGCACCACATTATTCAGCACATTCGGTGCTAGTGAATTACGCATCTTGCCTGAGGGTGTTAGATAGACGTTGCGATCGCAGATTAGTGAGAATCATTTCTCGATGGCGAATCGTGGTCACGGCCACCTCCCACGGAAACGTAAATGACTGAAATGATTCGGGCGAAATGCGATCGACATCTAAATCTACAACCACCCGCTGAAGAATCTTATAGAGCTGGCGACGGATGGCAGCGAGCTGCTCTAAATCTTCCGTATCTTCAACTTGGGAAATGAGTTCCAAGATTTCTAGGTTATACATGTCAGCGCGATTTTTTTGACGCCCGACTAACCATAGCCGAAACTGCCAAATACCCGACATAGCCAAAACCGAGACAGATAGCAACACACCAATTGGTTCGGCATACTCAACCAAGAAATTGGGATCATCCTGGTTGTAATAGGCTCTTGCTCCTGGATGCAGGGGCAATCCTAAGTTTTCGCTCGCATCCGGTAAGCGAATTGTCGCCGATAGAGGATGTTGCCGCACCAGTTCATTACGAAACTCATGGAGCGATCGCGTAATCTCATAGATCACGTCATGGTTCACGTCAGCCCGAGCTACCATCACGGCCCGCACAGCAATCACCGACATATTTTCCGGTGGAATCAGCCTGGTTCCGCCATAGGTGCCCTTCGGAATTTGGGTCGCTTCTAAATACGGTAGAGAAAGCTGAAGCGCCTCGGCTCTGTCGATGGGAATGAGCCGTCCCTGGCTGGCTTTCAACGACTCATTCACAGACTCGTTGCCTAGGGCAATAATCCGAAACAACGCATCCACAGTGCCTTGTTCTAAGGCCGTATGGGCATCATCAGGAAGCATCGGGACTGCATCAAAATCATCTCCGCTCAGCCCATAGCGCTCGACCAATGACCAAAACAACGCATATGATCCACTTCCCTCAGGCATCAGCGCAATCCGCTTGCCCTGTAGGTCTGCCACCTGCTGGATATCTGCATCCTGAGCGGCAATCAAGTGAACCATTTCGGGGAACAGAAATGCGACCGCTTGGACTGACGGCTCAACAGGGGTGTCGCTTTGCACCAGCGCAAGCTGAACCGTTCCTTGCTCCGAGCTCTGCATATTTTCAAGAGAACCAGCGGTTTCTAGAACTTCAATCTGAATTTTGGGGTAATGGTTAGCAACCACCTGAGCCAGCGCTTCCCCGAATGCGTAATATTCGCCTTGCTGCCCAGCGGTTGCTAGCCTCAGCGTAAACACTCGGTTTTGTTCACGAATCCACTGCGCGGCAAACACTGTTCCTGCCACAATGCTGAGCAATATGACTGGGAGCGTAAATTTACCCTGCATTGCTCATTCCCCAACAATCTGATAAACCTGAATCATAAAGCATCGGATTGATTCGGTGAAGCCTTAAACTGTAGGATGCTTGTCGTATATATTCAACCCTACGTTAGGTCACTCGTGCGAAATATTGTTATTGCTGGCAACTGGAAAATGCATAAAACTCAAGCGGAATCGCTTGAGTTTCTACAGGGTTTTATGTCTCAACTCAACGAAACCCCCGAGGAGCGCGAAGTCGTTCTCTGTGTTCCTTATACTGCTTTGGGAGCGTTATCCAAAAATCTGCATGGCAGCCGGGTTAGGCTGGGCGCTCAGAATGTTCACTGGGAATCTAGCGGTGCTTATACCGGAGAAATTTCTAGCGACATGCTGAAAGAGTTTGGTGTGCGATATGTGGTTATCGGGCACAGCGAACGCCGTCAATATTTTGGAGAAACAGATGAGACGGTTAATCTTCGCTTAAAGGCATCTCAAAAATATGGCTTAACGCCAATTTTGTGCGTGGGTGAAACCAAGCAGCAGCGAGACGCAGGCGAAACAGAAACCCTCATTAAAGGGCAACTTCAAACTGATTTAATAGATGTTGAGCAGCAGAATCTGGTCATTGCGTATGAGCCGATTTGGGCGATTGGAACAGGAGCTACGTGCGAAACGACTGAAGCCAATCGTGTTGTTGGCTTAATTCGAAGTCAACTCAGCAATACGGACGTCCCTATTCAATATGGCGGATCGGTGAAGCCAGGTAATATCGACGACATCATGGCTCAACCTGAAATTGATGGGGTTTTAGTGGGCGGTGCAAGTCTAGATCCGTCTGACTTTGCACGAATCGTAAACTATAGCGATCGCTAGAGCGCTTTACCCCTTGACCGTAAGCTAGAAATCACCACTAGGGCTGCTTGTTTGTAAACAGGGAATATGGGAGATGCCCCCACCCGGGGCTCATCCCTGAACCCCATTCAGATCCTAGGATTGCTATAGACTAGGATTGCTATAGATAATTGTCTTCGAAAGACTGATCATAGCTGTCTAGCCCATCGATCTGCTCCAGCGAATCATCGATGACAAAATGCTCGATGGGGTCTAAATCATTATCATCATCGTCAAATCGCCCCCTCAATTGAGAAAAGATTCGATAATTATCGACCAGAGTACTTGTGCGATCGCGCAGACTTTCCTCCGTCATATTCACCAAGTTATATTCAACGTTCTCGGCATAAATCGCCATCGTAACGTTAAAGATCTCGAAGAAGGTGATGACCCACTTGCACTCTTGTTCGCCAAACTTTTCGTAGTAACGAATGAGATCAGCAATCCGAGATTCGAGGTGAGTCCGCGCGTATCGACATATCAAAATAATCTTTAGTAAGATAACGACCAGCGTGAGCGGGCTCCCCTGAGATATCAAGAGCGTAAAGAGGGGAGACGGTTCTCCATGGTTTTCTGTGGTTAGAAACTCAATGACTCGATTGGCTGTTCTCAACAAGAGTGCATCGTTAATCGTTCTCTCGTCATAGCCAGCATACAGCGTATCTAACTTGGCAGATAAATGGGTTTGTAGCGTCTGAATGACTTCATTTTGTTCAATCGAGTAGACCAGGTATTCCTTCAGACTTCGCTTGAAATCAAGATACGTGAGATTTTGGGTTTGCTTGATAAAAATATTGGCAAGATTAGAATAAGTAAATGGCCCCCGACGTGCAACGATTGTTTTGATCAACCGCAGGCTCTCATCTCCTAACACGGTTGGGTTTCGACCAGACGTTACGTCGACGGATTTTCTAGACGAACAGCGCGCTGTGTAAAGCGCCAAGTCAATCTTAAATCGTCGTTTTAGTGTTCGAGATAGGGCCCTAGCAGCTTCACGTTGCTCGGGTGAGTTCTCTAAATTTGCATACTGGGGCACCAGAAGATAAGACGCGTAGCGCTGACTCCAATGAACTCGATCAAATTCTTCATAACGAGATGCAAACAGCTGCAGCTCTCGAAAATCTTGACTCTCGATGAAGTTTTTGAGCCAATTTCTCAGTCGCTTCAGGGTCGGTGATGGCGTGTAGCGTTCGACCACTGCATCTGAGAACAACTCGATCAACTGCTGAATGTAATCATGATTGCGGCTAATGTCCCAGTTGTTAATCAAGATATAGCACGAGCGCTTAAGCGTATTCCTAAATTCGTGTTCTTGATTGGAAAAAACGATTTCGTACAACGCAGGAAGCAGAGCAGAGCCTGTCGTATTCGAATGGTAAATGAACAGATGCTTAAATTCATCTAAGACTTCATCAGGCGGCCATGTTTTAACAACTTTGAGGAGATAGTCATAGATAGTTTCTTGCGCTAGCAGAACATCACGTTGAGACCAGCGCGTCTTCACTGACGGGTTGGGTTGATAGTTGCCAGTCAATCGATCTCCAATCATTACGCTACTCACATCGATTTTGGGACTCAGCAAACCACAACTATAAACGCTAGACCGCAATAAATCTGTCAAAGTTGCTGTTGCTCAGTTTAGTAAATTCCAATTCTGGGATTATCTCAGTGATAATCATCACGAGCCAGAGCGCTGATTCCGGTAATAGATGTATCGGATATGCCAGCAATTTTTGGGTAGATGCCTAGGGTACTGACTGTAGCCACGAGCTACTGAACCAGTATCGTGTATCAATTGTTCGATTATGGATGTAATTCTGTAAGTATAAGGTGAATGATTGAGAATTTCACCTGCGCTTTTGATGATTTTTTGCTGAAGCAAAATTCTTTAAAGAGCTAAAGCAAAATTTTTAAAGATGGGGGCAGAGGGACTTGAACCCTCACGACCGTCTAAGGTCAACGGATTTTCATCCTCTCACAGCTTTCGCTGCTGTCGTTCAAGATTGCCTGAGCGACTTTGAGAATTGGACCCTCCCTTTACCCTCGACTTTACGTTAGGGTAGCTCCCGTCGGGTCTCTGCACCTTCCGACAGCGACTCGAGCATTGAGATTGAACGTTAATAGTTATTCTGAGGACATTTTGCCTCGAAGTAACGTCCAATAACCAGCGCCCACATCGTCTGATATCGGCTTGGCTCAGGATTGCCTTATTCTAAACTTAGGCTACGAAGCCTTGGGACAAGATGAAACACAAGCGGTTTGCTTGAACCCAAAACGCGAATCCATAGTCTTGAACTTAGGTTTCCCTGAATTTGAGAGCATTCACTTGACAGATTTCTCCGCCAAGGCTCAGATTTCTAAGTCCGTAGCGTCTACCATTCCGCCATGCCCCCACAAATTATTCGATATGAATTTGGGGTTTATTTAGTTGCCTGTATTATTCCAGCACTATTTGGTGCATCTGTGCAACGTCTTCAGCAAAAATATAAGTAATTCGATAGAGTTATATTGGCAGACTTGAAGAGAAATTGCAGAGTTTTCTTGGTTTAACGCCCATTTTAGGATTTGAGAAGCGGTAGAATCTAAACCAAGACCTTTCAAACCCCGTTGTCACTCAACTGAATTCACCCTGATGGATACTGCATTATCAATGGATACTCTGCTCGTCATAGGGCTCTACGTAGGATTAGGTGGAGCGTACCTGATTGTTCTGCCGCTTTTGACCTTCTTCTATTTGAAAAAGCGTTGGAATACCGCAAGCTCTATCGAGCGGATGCTGATGTATTTCTTTGTGTTTTTCTGCTTTCCTGGGATGCTATTGCTGAGCCCGTTTCTTAATTTTCGCCCTAAGAAGCGTCAGATTCAGACATAGGTGGGATGATATTAAAGCCACATGCGACGAATTGACGTAATCGGAGTTGGGATTGGTATCTTTTTGGCTGGCGGGCTGGTTTATCTGGTTCTCCAGTTTTCTGGCTTAAATAGTGTCAATGCCGGAATCTGGACGCAGGTTCTATTGGTAGGCGGGCTGATTGGTTGGTTATTGACATATTTGGTGCGAGCGGTTACTGGCACAATGACCTATAACCAGCAGCTCAAAGACTATGAAGACGCGGTGTTGCAAAAGCGATTGGATGAGATGACATCAGAGGAACTGGCTGCACTGCAAGCGAAGCTCGAACATGAGCAATGTAATGAGCAGTCTGGTGAAACGGAGCGATCGCCATCGTCCTCTGATTCTTGACGTGCTCAATGTAGGAGTTCTAGTAACAACGGCGCGCTTTTCGGTAAGCTTATGAGATGCTTCTCATGAAGCGATGTGATTATTAATTCGGGCGGAAGGATTAGCATGGTTTCAGTTTCTGGGTGCATCAATGCTCTGCGCGATCGCGGACAATGTGCCCTCATTCCTTTTATCACAGCAGGCGATCCGGATTTATCAACAACCGCCGAAGCGCTTCAGGTGTTAGATCGCAACGGTGCCGATTTGATCGAATTGGGAGTTCCATATTCTGATCCGCTGGCGGATGGTCCTGTCATTCAGGCTGCTGCGACTCGGGCATTGCGCCGTGGAACCCGACTTGATCAGGTGCTAAATCTCGTTAAAGAGGTCAGCCCTAGCTTGAGAGCGCCGATTATTCTATTCACGTATTACAACCCAATTTTGAACCGAGGAATTGAGTCCTTTTTCCAGCAAATTTCAAATGCTGGGGTTAAAGGCTTGGTTGTTCCTGATTTGCCTTTCGAAGAGGTGGAAAACCTGTTGCAATCTGCCGCTTACTGGGGAATCGAAATCACCCTACTCGTTGCGCCAACAAGCCCCAAAGATCGAATTCTGGCGATCGCCAGCCAGTCTCAAGGCTTTATTTATCTGGTGAGCGTCACAGGCGTTACAGGTATGAGAAAATCGGTTGAAACGCGAGTTCAAGACTTGCTGATGGATTTGCACATCGTAACGGATAAGCCAATTGGCGTTGGTTTCGGCATTTCTCAGCCCGGACAAGCACAGCAGGTCAGGGAATGGGGAGCCGATGCCGTGATTGTGGGAAGCGCGTTTGTCAAGCGGCTTGCGGAAGGCAGTCAATCTCAAGGACTGCAAGCGATCGAAGCATTTTGTAGCAGTTTGAAAACCGCAGTGTCATCTGCATAGCGATTAAGCAACCCGGTTACGAATGCCATTGACTTGAACTGATCGACTCGCAATAGTTGCTTCATGGGGTTCAAGCTGTACGAACACCTTTCCCGACAAAAAGCGCCCCAGTGCAGAGCGACGATAAACGATGACATCGTCGTCTACATTGTCTGGAGAATCAACCACCTCATAGCCCATCTCAGACAACGCAGAATCCAAAGTTTTAACAAATTTATCTCGGTTGGTAAATGCAACTGAGAAACTGGTCGTGCGGTTGAAATAGCCACCGAGAAGCCCTGCTAGCAATCCGATTACAACGCCAATTTGTTGAGGAATTCCAGTGCCAACGCTCAAATCAAGCCCTTTTGAAGTAATGAACGTCGTTAGCAGCGCCGTTGTCGAGAAATAGTACAAAAATGTGGCTAAAAATCCCGGACCAAATCGGTTTGAGCGATCTTCCATTCGTAGCCTCGGTGTTGCAGTGGGGTTGGTTAAACAAGCATCTTGCTGATCCAATGAATCAGAGTCTTAAGAGGTCAAAGCCTTAAGATATCAGATTTAGGGCGTAGCGCGATCGCTTCGTTTTACAACAGTTTAGATTATTGAGAATATAGCAATCTCACATAGGTTGTGAGTGGTGGGGCGGGCGGCGCCTGCCCCACCACTCACACACAATTCACAAACGATTCAGGATCGCTATATAAATTCTGTCTAAATACGGATGCAATAGATGCGGTCGGAAATATACGGGCGATCGCAATTTTTACTCGCCCTAACATCAAGTGGTTGATAGCAATTGATTGGCATCAATTTAAGGCAAAGAAAACTACTTTTGAACATCAACCACAAGCCAGTTTTAAATCAGTATCTCCACATAGCCGACTATTCCAAATTTAAAAACTTTAAATTTAAAATGAACCTTATCATTAGCATTTTAGAGAAACTTGCAATTGGATAAAATACCGAAATTCCCTAAGATTAAGTATACAAATTTGCGTATTTATTGCGTTAAAATTAGCCATTTTGCGGATTACAGTTGTGCACACAGGGTCTTCAAGATCTGAATTCAAATCATTAGATGTACAACACATGAACAACCCAATCAGCGAAACCGAAAATTCTGATATTCTACTTGGTTCTGTTCTTGACG
The DNA here is from genome assembly GCA_051117555.1 of Elainellaceae cyanobacterium. Taxonomy (GTDB): domain Bacteria; phylum Cyanobacteriota; class Cyanobacteriia; order CAZCXK01; family CAZCXK01; genus DBGGTD01. The sequence continues at coordinate 12,776 of JBNPEG010000018.1, forward strand.
AACCGCTACTAAATCCAGAAATTGGTAATCCTATGAATCGGGCACGACGCTCGATTTCATCTCGTCCTGAGCGATCGGGCAAGCGGCTATTTGGAACGCGTGGTAACGATCGCCTACAGGGAACAACTCGAAACGATACGCTGACAGGTGGCAACGGAAATGACCGCTTGATTGGCAGACGTGGCAATGACCGACTCAAGGGAGGACGAGGTAAAGATGTCTTAATGGGTGGTGATGGCGATGATATTTATGTGGTCACAGATGCAAAGGACATCATTAAAGAAAGACGCAATAAAGGGATTGACTTGGTGCGCTCGAAGGTCAATTTCGTCTTGCACAAGAATTTGGAAAACTTGACTCTCAAAGGAGGGAAAGATCTCAAAGGAACGGGCAATAATCTCAATAATCGCATTCAAGGAAATCGAGGTAATAATATCCTCGATGGCAAGGCAGGAGCTGATATCTTAATCGGTGGAGCAGGCAACGACATCTATATTGTTGATGACATTAATGATGTCGTTATCGAGGGTGTAAATGGTGGATTTGATATCATTAGAACCACTCTCAATACCTATGCATTACCTGCTCACGTCGAACATATCGAGTTTGTGGGAGTCGGCAGTTTTAACTTTAGCGGCGAAAATTCCGGCAATACCGTCATGGGAGGGAATAGCGCCGATGATATGACTGGCGGCTCAGGGGAAGATGATTTATCAGGTGGTAGTGGTGATGATACCCTCTCGGGGGGCGATGGCAATGACATTCTCGACGGTGGTTTAGGAGAGGATACACTCGTTGGCGGTTTGGGTGACGATATCTATTTTGTTGATAGCGCCTTTGATACCGTTCAAGAATCTGTTGATGGCGGTATTGATCTTGTAAGATCCACCGTTGACTATGTTCTTGGGACCAATGTCGAAAACCTCGAATTGCTGGGTGAGGGCAACCTCGTTGGCACTGGAAATGACCTGATAAACACCATCACCGGAAACGGTGGAAATAATATTTTAAGGGGTGGACTTGGCGACGATGTACTGCTCGGTGGAGATGGCGACGATACACTCATTGGCGGCAGCGGTATAGACACATTAACGGGGGGCGCAGGCAGCGATATCTTCGCGCTGACAAACTTGGATGGCGATATGATTTCAGACTTTGATCCAGCGAAGGATGTGATTGTATTGGCTCAAGACACCATCGGTAGTCTGCTTGGTTTGGTCGGTAGTGTCGTAGGCGGGGTGCTAGGGGCAGACAGCTTGAGAACAGTAGCAACCGATGCTGAAGCATCAGAGGGCGCTAGTCTTCTCAATCCGGCCCGTTTACTCTACAGCCAAGAGAGCGGCAAATTATTTGTCGATGCAGACGGTGCTAGCCTGCTGGGAGGAGGCAATGGGTTAGGTAGCGGAGGAGGACTACTAGCCAAGGTTGAAAATGGGCTTGGGACCGCACCTATGTTAACGAATCTGAATTTTTTGGTTGATTCAGTCATTTGATTCAGCACTGATTCCCCTTTCCCATTCTCCTTATATAGCCTCATAAGCTTTGATTTATGTGTAGAACCTTCCTGTGCAGGGGTTCTACACATGTTTGACTTTTGATGCGAGAGCATATATAGCAATCCTAAATCATTCATGAAACGGGAGTGCGGGCATCTTGTCCGCGTTGGCACGCCTCTCCATATTTTTGTAGCGGCAGTTGTAGACGCATAGCGGATTCTCGCAGAGTAACTGCTGCTACACATAAAAAGGCGGCCTCCGCCAGCATCCAAAGTTTTGTCAGTCAATCAGGATACATACTTCGTTGCATCGGCCACGCAAGTTGTCCTAGCGTGTAGTTCATGTGCTCAGGACTTACACGGTTTGCAGTTGTATCGAGTATAAGACCTAATGGTGTAGGGACACGGCGACCCCTACGCCACCGTACTTAACTCAAGCGCATAGTGCTGCTATATGACTAGTACTGTTTGGCAAAAATAATCCAACCATTTAAGTGCGGACATCTTGTACTAGACAGTTTCAATCTATGCGAAGGGCGTTCCAAAATCTTGAGTCCAATAATGGTCGTAGTTAACCATTCCTGTATCGTTGGATAGATGATAATAGCCAATGCCGATTTCCTTTAAGTCAGGATTCAAAATATTGGCTCGGTGTCCTGGGCTATTCATCCAACCGTCTACAGTCGCATCTGGAGTGGAATGCCCCGCAGCGACATTCTCAGCAATTGTCCAATACTGGTATCCAGTTGCACGAACGCGATCGCCCATATTAGACCCATCCGGGGCAACATGACCCACAAAGTCAGAGTTCGCCATGTTTTCACTGTGAGCTTGAGCTGCCTGAGTCAGTTTTTGATTCAGTGTGAGGGGTTGAAACCCAACCTGTTGGCGATAGAGATTCGTCAGTTCTAATACCCGTTGAACGAATGGGTGAAGGGTGGTTTTTGCCGATTGTGTCGAAAGCGGAGGGGATGCCGACGTGACCGACAATTGCAACTTGTATTTCGTATTTCCTCTGTCTCGATACACTCGGACATAGTACGTTCCCGTTTCAAGCGTGAGATTCAGCGATTCTCGCTTGCTCCCTCGTCGAGTGGAGCGGTCAACTGCGCGACCTTGTTTCGTGAGTAGCTCGACGTTAGCATCTGCTCGTAGTTGGGAAAGCACGACGTTAACATTACTACTCCGTGTGAGGCGAAGTTTGTAATAATCGCTGTGATCTGCCTTACCTACCCAATCTTTAAAGACACGATTACCAGATTGCACTCTAACAGTGCGAGCCTGACGTAGACTGTCTCCAGCATAATCAACTGGCATAGCTGTGCTCCTAGACGCGCTTGTTCTTAGCGTTCCCGGAGGACACAGTCGATCGAGTCAGTGATTTCGTCTAATTTTATACGTCTCGACAGAGGAATACGTAGTTTTGCGGTCAACTATTCCCTCAAGCTGCTAGATATTGTGACATTCAGACTTAAGTTTGTTGCGTGCAATCAATATTTTTGCATCCACTCGATACACTGCTGCATTTGCTGATGCATGGTTTCCCGATCTGCACGGTAGCGACGACCATGTCCAGGCAGTACCCATTCAAACGAATAAGTCGCTAGCCTCTGCATTGAGCGGGTGAGTTCAGACCAGGAGTACCAGCATGCTCGGCGAAAGGCGATCAAATGATTCAACTGATCAGACCATGCCAAATGATCCCCACTAAACAGGATGGCATCGCGATACAGCAAAACGGTGTGCCCTTTTGTGTGTCCTGGAACCGGAATGATGACTAAATCAGGGGCAAGTCGAACCGGAACAAAACCCGATAGCTGAATCTCGACAGAGCGAGTTCCTGAACTGATGTCATCGATGTGGAGAATGCGATCGCACGGAACTCCCGCAGGATTGTTGTGAGTGAAGTGGTCGTGGAACTTTTGGTGATCAGCGACATCATCGCGGTGAGTCAAATAGATATAGCGAATGCCACCCATGTCTTCGAGTTGCTTGACTAGGGGAGGAGAAAAGCGAGGCGAATCCACTAATATATTTCCGTCAGCCCGTCGGATAAAGTAGCTAGCAGCGCCAAATGATTGCTCTGAATGATAGCCGCAGTGATAGACATCATCCGTCACAGGAGTCGGAAAACTATGTTGAATGTCACGGATATCGGTAGGTTTATCGACTGTCCCGATTGAAGCGGTGGGGCACGCTAATAAGGCTTGCATTGCGCTACGATATTCGTCTGAGTTGGTGGGCTGATGGTGAACCACAGACTGCCCTTCTACACGGGAAAAGATGTCGGGAGCCATCCAGCGACACGTATCACAGTCGATGCAGGTGCGATCGACATAGACGTTACCGTCTACATTTTGAGGTCGTCGTTGAGCTAAGCGAGCCATAATGTCCTCCTGGAATTGAGCCTGGCCTCTTCTTCCAGGCTACACAGTGGACTCATCACTCGGCGTATTGCATTAATACCAATTCTTCGAATTTCAAACGCCACGTGAATGCTGCGGCAAGACTAGCAGCATTCATAGCGGCTGGCGGAGCGAGAAACGGCTTTTAATCTTAACAGGAAGTATGGAAAGGAAATCGAGGCAGTTTCAAACATCAGGGACGATGCCGCGATCGCCCTTTAAGATTTTTAGATGAGTTATCTACTACTAAGATGCGTCATCCTCTTCGACTAATTCGGTGTTGACCTCGTTCACCTGTTTACGCTTAAGCTCAACTGATTTTGATCGCGGCAGTAAGTCAAATACTTCTCTGAAAGTATCGTCGATTCTTTCAAAGGGAGTATTCCCAATCTCGTTGAATACGACCTCGCCTGATTGGTTAAGTAAAACAGTTTGAGGCACCAAGCCTTCGTAGTAATAGCCGGGCTCAATCGGCTCGTAGGTTGCTTTTGGAAAAATGGTATCGACGTTAACGGCAATCAGGTCAGCAGCACGACCATAAAACGCGTCAACTTGGGACACCACTGACGCATACTCTTTGCAATCTCGGCTATCAGGAATATAAAACACTAACAGAGTGGGGCGATCGCCCCGTTTTAGAGACTCTTTGAGAGAGAGTCGGGGCGGAATCAGAGAACCGTTGCCTGCATAGAGGGCAAAGATATTGCCGTCATAGCGATCGTCAGTTAATTCTGCGATCGCCGGGGCCACTGCAATTGAACTGATGCCAAAGACGCTAATCAAGCCAACGATGATGCTGCGAATGGCGATCGCCCGATGCAACCTGAGCCATCGCTGAAACGTTGATATCACAAACGCGCACCCGCTAACGAACCAAGATAAAAGAGACATGACCATAAATTCTCAAACAGTTTTTAAACAGCAAACTCACAAAACTCTATGCTGCCCGCGCAGCAATGCGGGGTTTTGTGTCGGGTTTTTAATGATGGCGAGGTACTGAGTTCTTAGTGGTAAGGACTAGCACTTTTGACATTTTGCCCTATTGCTTGACTCATTGGAGAAGGATCAGGAGAACAAATAACGCACTAGGCCGATGTATAAACTATTTGGGGCGATCGCCATTGCGGCTAAATCGAGTTTCATTCCACGCGCTGCCAATCCCTTTAAGGATGCCACGCCCGATGAGCCCAATACCGCGACCGATGACATCGGTTAGCAGGTAAATCACGCCGCCGCCAATCCATGAAATTAGCGCGCGCAACCGAGGCGCCGTTGCATCGCGCACCTCAAGCGCAAACGTGACGATTAATGGAATTCCCGAAAGCCGTTCGAGTTCATCTCGTCGAGGCGCGTAGATGGGAAATTGTTTGATGCCAGTTCCCCGAAATATCAGCAATTGATATTGGCTCTCGAAAATATTTCGTGGTTCGCCAACCGATGCTTGAACCCGATACTTCCAAGATAGTTCGTTGCGAAATCGAGTAATCTCTCGACTCGACATAAGGCGGCGATCGTAGAAATTTTGCTTGATCGTTTCGACATCTGAAAAGCGATTGAGCAATGGCTGAATCACGGCATTCGCAACTTGAATAATCAGGTTATCTAGCAACCCTTCTGCCCGCGCCATCGCCTCAGGAGTGCCCACATCACGGGGAATGCTATCAACCTCTAACGGCTCTTGAAACAGTAGATGAGCGAGCAAGTCGTCTGCAAATGGAATTTTCTCAAGAATCTCGATTTGAACACTATCAGCGTCTTGTCGCAGGGCATTCACCAACTCAACTTCAACGTTGTCAATTTGCAAAATGTAGTATCTGCCAAAAAAATTAGAAATGACGGCTTGCCACAAATCCAACAAGAGCTGCGATCGCCGCTCAAAAATTTGTCGAGGCTGAATGTCTGAATAGCGCAATTCGTCTAGCAAATCGACCAGCTTTCGCAAGACAATGCTGAGCAGTTCCCGGCGTTTGTCTTCCTGGAGAATGTCGATCTCAAGCGGAAACTCAGTTTGGTTGCGGAGACTCGTTTGCAGCCTTGCCAACACCGAGTCAAATAGGCTTGCCTGCATTCCGGCGATCGCCAAGGTTTGGGGATTACGTACGATAGGCAGCGATGGCGAGAGTGCCGATCCGTCTCCAGGCTGTTCTGATGTCGAAGATCCACTAGCGGGGCGTTGGATTGACTCAGCGGGCGAAGGGGGCAATCGTCCGTCCTCATCTTCTGACGTCTCAGAAAAAGTAGGAGTCGCCAACAATCGACTGACTAGCCAGCGAGCTGCCCGCAGTTCTCGATGGCGCCCTGCCCAAACTGCCTGATCTAGCAGAGACAGCTCGTCAGTCTGAAGCTGTTGGGTCACCCCATCCAATGCGTTTTCAATCTGCCGAATGCCTGAGACGCGGAGATTTCGGCGGAGTAATGTGAATGGACTAATCTTGCCTGCTGGTGACAATGGGCCTGAGGGTCGATTAGATTGCCCAGACCGTCGCCGTGATTGGGGGGATGAGGCTATCCAGTAGGACTGTCCAGCCGCGACTTGCCGAATGGCAGTCACCAAATCTGCCACGTCTGCTCGCTTAGATAGATACCCCTTAGCCCCTGCCCGCTGAGCGGCAGTCTGCATCAAAGGCTCAGGGGAAGCGCTTAGGATGAGAATGGGAAGCGACGGATATTTGACTCGAATTTGCTGACAGAGGGTTAAACCCTGAATCGGATCGGAGGTGCCCCGCCCGAGTTCGAGACTTAGTAAGACTAGGTTGATGGGGATGGCGGATGATATCGCCGGTGAAGCGGCGGGATCGTCGGCAGACGACTGGCCATCGACAGTGGCACTAGCGGTGCTATTGACAGTGGCATCTAACCATTCTAGGGCACGGGTTCCATTCGCCGCTTCTGCAACGATGACGATATCCTCGAACGGCTCTAAACAAATTCGCACCCCAAGTCGAAAGACTGAATCGTCTTCCACGAACAGAATGTGGATTGCTGTGCTGCCTTGAGAGGAAGGAATGTCGCGAGCGGTCATCGCCCAAAATAGGTGAACATTAGATTATCGATATAGCGATCCTAAATCGCTTGTGAATTGTGTGTGAGTGGTGGGGCGGGCGGCGCCCGCCCCACCACTCACAACCCATCTAAGATTGCTATAGCATACTGTCATTCACTGGTTTTGCCCAATTTTTTACGTTTTTTCGCCGCCTCTGTTTTTTCGCTGTGTCTGTACATTAGTCGTCGCGCATAACCAAAATGATATTTTCGGTTACCTTCTCAAAGGTATCATCGTGGCTAATCACAAATAGTTGATGGAAGCTGCGAATATTGGCGATCGCCTCGGCTAACCGTTCCCGGCGGGGGCGATCCATATTGGTGGTTGGCTCATCGAAGAAGGCAATATCGACGTCTGCAAGAACCCGCAGCAGTGCAAGTCTGACTGCCAGTGCGGCACACATTTGTTCTCCTCCCGAAAGATTAATAAACCGGCGAGTGTGAGTTCCTTCATGCACTAAAATTTCGTAGTCTCGTGTCCATTCCAGTCCAACGTTTTGCCGATCGAGCAGTTCTCGAAATAGGCGATCGGCCTCTCGCGAGATGCTATGCACATAGCGCTCCGTAATTCGCGGACCTGCTTCTTTATATGCCTTCCGCGAAAAACTAATGAATCGTCGAATGCGATTGCGTTCTTTGATCTCAGCATAGGTGCGATCGCGCTTTTCAGCGACGTCTTTCAAGTCGGCAATGCGGCGATCAAGTTCGCTTAAAAGATGACGCTGCTGGGGCAGGCTGCCCTCGATGCGGTCGGCTTGGCGGCGGGTGTCATGATATTGCGTTTCGACCTGCTGCCATTCGTCAGAATTATACGTTTGTCGAATAGCGTCTAATTGCGACTGCACGCCATCGCGACGGGCATGAAGGGTTTGAAGCTGGGCGATCGCCGTACGAAAATCATGCTCTAGCGTCGGCAGGCGCTGGGCATCTGCCTCCTGTTGCACGTATACCAGATAGCCTCCCTGATGGGTTTGGCGAAGGCGCTTTTGATGATCAATCTGGGTGTCGAGGTCGGCAACGTCTGCGAGTTGGCGGGTGAGATCGTCAATCGCTTGCTGGATCGTTGCTTGATTCGTTTTGGCGCGAGTGTAAGCAGCCTCAAGCGAGTCGTGCTGGTCAAGCTGCCGTTGGATGAGCTGACTCCGACCTCGCGGGTCGCCTAGCTGATTCAGCGATGCTTCGATTTGCGATCGCGCTTGCAGCCATTGATCGTGGGTCGATAGCTGGGCCTCTAGCTTAGCCAGTCGAGTTTGCAGACGTTGAAGCTCTGCCTCCATCTCGGTTTGGCGAATCTGTTTAGAATCGAGCGTCGCCAATTCTGCTCGCTGCTGATAGGCCAGATCAAGCTTGCGCCGAACGGCCGTTAACTCATGTGCTAGCTGCTCCGTCGATACTTGGGCTGACAAATCAGCCAGAATGCTGTGTAGCGCATCTAGAAGCTCAGTATTTAACTCAACTCCTGCTTGAATCGTTGCCAGGGCAACCTCAACCGAATTGGCAGCTAGCAGCGGAACAGCCTGTTGAACGTCTGCCAGAATTTTGAGCGCGTCATGAACCTCAGACTGATGGCGATCGCGCTTTTCTTCGCCAGTCGTGACCAACTGTTGAAGTTCGGCTTCAAACTGCTGGGCAGCGTCAACCCGACTCATCTGTTCGTGGAGGCGATCGCGATGGGCTTCTAGTTCAGCAATCTGGTTCACCGAGACTGCCAGGGCTTGGATGCGCTGAATATCTTGAGTAATGTGGGCATAATCGGCTCGAAGTTTTTGCATCTGAGCGGCGAGGGCTTGATGCTCTAGAGTGAGTACCTGAAGCTGCTGAAGCTGCTCGATAGCATGGTGGTGTTGCGTTTCTAAATCTAATTGCTGCTGAATCCGGGGATGCAATTGTTCGAGTTCTGATCGAGCATGGGCAAGCTGCTCTTGCTGTACAGACAGGCGTGCTAATTCTGATTGATACTGGGCGAGCTGTTTTTCGTGGCGATCGCGCTGGTTGATTAATGCTTGACGCTGTTTTATCTGCTGATCAAGGTCATCGAGCGTAGCGTTAGCCGTAAGAAATATCTGATGGCTAGACTGATGGGTTTTGCAGGTTTCTGCTGCCTGTTTGGCTCGCTGAAGCGATCGCTCTAATAATTGATTGGTCGCGTGCTTGCCCTCAATTTGGGTTAACACGTGTTGGATTTGGTTGTCTAGGGTTTGTACCTGATTTGCCTGGGCTGCAAGCTGCTCTTTTTTTGCTGAAAGCTGAACGAGATCAGACTGGATTTGAGTTAGCGCCGCTTCATCCCGGGCGATCGCCTCTCGAATGTCGTTCTGTTTGATTTGCAGCATCTCCCAATCTTGGAGGCGTTCTTCATACTGGGCAATGATGCTTTCTCGCTTTTCGATTTCGGCTTTCGCGTATTTCTCAAGCGCTAACCCTTGACGATAGGCGATTTGATATTCTTCAACCTTAAGAATGGCATCAAAAATCGGTTTGCGTTTCTCGGCAGGCTGCAAAAAGTCAAGCGTAAACGTCCCTTGAGGAACCCCAATCGTATTAGCAAACAATCGTCCTAAATCGGTGCCAGGGGCAATACCCATATGCTGCCGGAGCCAGGGCATCACCTCGTCTTCGATATGCTTGTAGGGCAACCGCTGATTGAGTTGAGGATCATATAGGGTATACCCTCGGCTCGTACATCGCTGCACTTCGTAGGTGCGACCATCGCGACTCGATATCAGCCGAACAATCGCTTGAGCGCTACCAGACCCATTTCGGATCAAATCTTCATTTTTATACGATCCTCGGTAGTTAAATAACGTCCAAGCGATCGCCTCTAAAATACTTGTTTTTCCAGCCCCGTTCTCACCGCAAATGGCGTTGGTTCCAGGCTGAAACTCAAACTGGCGATCGCTGTGGGATTTGAAGTTTTTTAGCGTGACAGAGAGAATTTCCATAGGGTAGTACGGATTTACCTACCCAACTTTAGCAACATCCACTCAATCATACTCGTGACATCACTGGAGATAGTCCAAAATCCCTGCGGCGATCGCCTCTGCCATCTGAGTACGGAAGTTGGGATCTCGGAGCCGGGCGGCATCATTGCGCCCTGTCACAAAGCCAGTTTCTACAAGCGCCGCAGGCATTGAGGTATTCCGCAACACATAGAAGCGGGCTTCCCGAACGCCGCGATCGACCATTCCCGTGCTTCGGATAATACTGCGCTGAATGCTCTGCGCTAAGCGATAGCCGGATGACGAGGCATAATAATAGGTTTCCGCACCATTGACTTCGGGACGACTCAAGCTAATCGCATTAGCATGAATGCTGACGAATATCGTGGCATTAGCTCGCTCTGCGGTGTTGATTCTTGGATCGAGGTCGATTTCCCGGTCGTCTTGGCGTGTCAAAACGGTGCGTACGCCCTGTTGCTCTAGAATAGTGGCAACTTTTCGAGAAATATCAAGCACAATATCGGCTTCTTCGATGCTGCCAATGCCCACAGCACCCGGGTCGCGCCCCCCGTGGCCAGGGTCAATTGCTACGAGAAATCGACCGTTTGGCACGCGGGGCAAATCATTGCTGGGGGGAATCGGTCGTGGGGGTGACGGGGGAGGCGTGGAGAGGCGATCGCCATTATCTGACCGACTGTGCTCAATATCTAAAATGCGAACTTCGAGCCCTTCTTTTTCTAGGTCTTCTTTGAATTCTTCTGCATCGCTTCGCTCTCGGTAAAGCCCGACCTGCATGACAACTTCACCATCGACCGTGGTGCGGAATGCGCTCGAGACGATTCGGCGCACTCGACTTTGCTCAATTAGGGTTGGGGCAGGAACGACTAATCGATAATCAAATCCTAGATTAGACGCGTGCTCAGACGGGGGTGGGGGCGTCCCGTTATAGATCCGTGGAATTGATGGCCGTGGGGAAAGCGGAGTCGAACCAGGTGTCACCGGGCGCGGCGTGACGGGTCTGGGGGCGCCAGGACGAGCGGTCGGAGACTGGGGCGGCGAAAGCCTGGGAGGCACAATTGGATTGGGGTCAGGAGCGGCTGCAATGAGCTCATCAATGCTTTGATCGTGGGACAGATAGTAATGCCCTAGGGACTGACCGTTATACACTCGTTTGGTGAGTCGCCAGCCTGGATTGAGCTCGATTCGCACCAGATCTCCTGGAGCCGTAGTGGTGCTGCCAATTTCGACGGGAGGGGAGTTGCGATCCACATTCGATGCGCCAACCAGTTTGAGGGTGCTGCCGTCGCGAACAACTTGCAGTCGATATTTCCAGCCTAAATCTTCATCACCTGCCCGAATTGAATAACCGTTACTGTCCGTACCTCGGTTACAAATTCCTGTGAAATCGAAGTCGAGCAGCAACGGTTCGACAACGCTTCCTTGCTCACGCCAACAATCTCGGCGATCGCTGATTTGTTCGAGAATCAGCAGTTGATGAGAGGACGTGCCCACCGGACTGGCGATCGCAATCACACGGTCGGGATCGAGGTCTCGCTGTCCAAAAGCAGTCGCATGGGCAGGTGAGGTAAAGAACCCATTGGCTCCTAGTCCTAATGCTGCTAAGAGTGCAAGTCGTCCAAGTCCTTTCATAGGAGTTACCAATAGTAGATGAGTTTCCAAGGAGTTTTGCGTATTCCGACCTAGCGTCAAGGGGCCCTAAAGCTAATCCCATCTGGGTTTAGTAAGTCTTGTGGCACTGGCACCTCGTCAACGCGAATGAATTGGCGGATAAGCCGTCGGTTCATTTAAATATCGATGTCTGCATAGTCAACATCTCGAATCGTCTAAATCTGTTGAGAGTAAATCAATGCGAATCAATTGCGAATCAATATTGATTTATCTCAACCGCAATGTAGAGTGGGCATCGAGCATACTCAACGGAGATCAGTCTGCATCACATCCTTATCCTCTCCAGCGGCACAGGATTTCAGGGACAGGGTAGTTAAAGTTTATGAACTGTGACAGATCACCGTCCTATCGTCGAATTGGAATAATTCGGTGAATCGGGCTATGCATGGGTCATTTGGCTGGATTAGTCCATGTGGGTCAGATTGTGATGTCGATATGGTTCGATAGTCCAATCAAGAATCTGTCCAACGAAGGACGCTCAGTGCGTGGTCTTACTACGATGCTTTTCCTACCTAGAGTCGTAATATGAGGCACAAGATTTACCCACCCCTATGGCCTCACCCCTGATTGACTGACATATTTTTAATTGAATGGAAACGCTATTCCTAGCATGAGGAACGACATCCCGACACAAAATCCGGCGTCTTAAAGCGGAAAATCTAAATTTTTAGACCTATATTACTAACCTTGCTTTCTGGAAATGCACTAGCGCCAATGCCAGGCTGTTCAATCAGGCCAAATCAGAAAAGCACACTGATTTTTGTCAATTTAAACGCCAATTTCTGATATATCTCTACCCTCAAACAAAAATTTCTTCTGCACGAATAGAGAACATTTATACTACATTGAAAAATTTTACATGCCCTCTATTTAAGGCTCTGTCAGGTCTGCTCTTAAGCAGGTATTTGGCAACTCAAGAAATTGAAGCAGGATAGGAGTTCAAGAATATGCGTTAGGCAATTTTTATAGGCACAAGTTCTTAGAAAGCCCGATCGAAAGGGGAGCGGATCTGACACTCAATCTAATTTTTGTTCGGTCAACGTATATGAAAGAGTTTTTATTTGATTTGCCTTGCAAAAACAATATCGATTGTTTTATTTTTAAGAAAAACCTTAGGGTTTACAATTAAGTTTAATTGCTCTGACTCAATCCTATATAAGGCGTCTCAAATTCTATAAGGCTTCTCACATTCAAATTGACCCTTAGCTGTTTCAAAGGTATGTTATGGAACTTTTAGCACTCACTCATGCGGCTACCGCATACGAAGATCCTAGACCTGAACCACAACTGCGTTCTTTAGATGAGTTCAATATTCAGTTGCCGAGTTCTACATGGATGGGGCTTGCAGGGTTTGCAGTTGCTGCATCCGTCGTTGGTCACACCCCAAACGCGAATGCTGTCGTAGGTCCTGGAGATATTTGTCCACCCGTGTCTGACGTCCAGCAGGCGTTATTAGACGCTGGCTTTAGCCCAGGCGGGGTAGACGGAATCTACGGCGTCGGAACGACAGCCGCCGTTCAAAATTTTCAGAGCCTCAATGGGCTAGCAATTGATGGCGTTGTGGGCCCATCAACGGCTGATGCACTCGGATTGGGGGATGCTGGAGACCCAGGCAACCCATTCTTAATTGGCAACAGTTGTGAGGGCGGAGGAATCGGTGGCGGTAGTGACGTGATTGTGGCCGCGGCAGGCGGAGTGAATGTCCGAGAGGCTCCCGGCTTTACTCGCATCATTGGCTTTGCTGGCAGCGGTGAATCCCTCTCTTTGACCGGAGAGAGAGTGTTTTCAGGGGGTTATAACTGGGTTAAACTAGCCGGGGAAGCGGGTTGGGTTGCTGAAGAGTTCCTCTCCTTCGGCGGCGGGGATGGTGGCTTTATTGGTGGCGGCTATGAAGGTCCTGCAACCGTTTCTACGGCCAGCGGATTAGGCGTGAACGTGCGTTCCTCACCCGACGGATTCCGAGCCTATGGATTGCCTGACGGAGCAGTAGTTGACCTCACTGGAGTTTATTCTGATTCAGGTGGTTTCCGCTGGGCAGCGCTCTCAGATGGAAATTGGGTTGCATCCGAATTTTTGGCAACCGGTGTGGGTACACCCGGTGGTACGACCGGCGGCGGCGGCATCTTCTTTGGTTCATCCGGTACGAGAGTTATCAGCACACTCAGCGGACTTGGCATTAATGTGCGCGATACGCCGGATGGTGTTGTCCTGTATGGATTAGATGACGGAGCGACTGTGTTTCTTACCGGGCGCTATAGCTTTGAGGGCGGCTTCCAATGGGCAGAGGTGTCAGGGGGCGGATGGGTTGCGACTGACTATCTCATTTAGAGATTCCCAGATGGGCCATTCACTATGACAAAAAGGGCTTAGCCGTTGCTAAGCCCTTTTCAATTTGATTTAACTTGACGGATTGAATTTGGAGTTTACTGATTAGAATCAAATGGATTGAGCTGCCGAAGCCGTTCAAATAAATTAGTTGACTTATCATTGGCTCGTAGGGCAGCATTTTGCCCAGAGTTAATGCGGGCGATCGCCTGCGTCGTTTGACCTCGCGACATTCCTGGACGAATTTCTGCTTGATAGAGCATTCGTATCAGCGATTGGTCAATGGCTGAATAGGCAGTGGTACGAGTCCACCCTTGGAAGAAAATGCTGTCCCGATATCGATAGGAATCTCTCATCAAGCCCATGACTTGTGTTAACTCTTCCCGAATCAAATGAGAGCGTTCGGGTTGAGTGACTCCAACCGTTGTGATCAAAATCCTTGACCGATTGATGACATCATTTCTCCAGCCAACCCAAGCAAATCCCATATTCACAGGAACGTAGTTGGGCTCATATCGACGAAATTCAGACTCTGGGACGAAATACATTTCGACATTGGGATTACTGTCAACGATTTGTAGGTCCACAGTGCCGTCGATGAGATCATTGAGTTCGCTGACGACCGAATTGAGGGTGTTGCGATCCTCTGCTGTGGGTGAACCGTTGACCCGAATACGAACATCGTCTTCCCATTTTCGAATTCGCTGGCTGCCGCCACCAAATTCTGTGCCCAGCGCGACTTCCAGAAAATAGTCAATTTCTTCTGCCGTAAACGCTCCTTGTTGGGCTGACGGAGGAGCAGCGTCGGGGGGCGCTTCAATTTGCCGAGGTTCGTCGGGGGTGGAAGGCGCATTCGCAGGCGGATCAGCACCGGGAGAGTCTGATGACTCAGGGATGAAAACCAAGTCTTCTCGAACCCAACCTGGCTCTCGACCTCTAGGACTGTCGAATTCGACTAAATACCAGGTATAGGTGTCATCGCGACCTCTAGAGCTTTCCAAAATTTGGATGCGATCGCCCACCATTCCTTCATAAAGGACTGAGGAGCGGGTAGTAGGCTCCTGCCGCACATTAATTAGACTATCTCGGTTGACTGCTGCCAACAGGGCTCGACGCCCCTCGGATGAATTCCGTCTGGCAACTAAGGTAGACGATTCAGATTTAGAATCGGCCTGCTTTTGATTTTCGGTTTGGGCAAATGCAAGAATTGCTGCACCTAGAGTGACAGCAGTTGAAGCAGCAACTGCCACAAGAATACTTTTGACTCTCATCGCCTCTCTCTCTTCTGATTGACTGGGTTGTTGTGATGTTGCACGAGGAAAGCGGTGACGCTTGTACCACTTCTTTCGATGGATAGACTGCTGTCGCATGGATGGGATCTTCACTCTCATAGTTCCCTGGTGTTAGCCGTTATCACATGTGGTTACAAACCAAATGGTCACCTGCCCAAGACAGTTTTAAGCCCCAAGCAAATCTAACCCCAACAGGATACTGAGTGTTGATCCAA
Source organism: Elainellaceae cyanobacterium (assembly GCA_051117555.1). Lineage (GTDB taxonomy): Bacteria > Cyanobacteriota > Cyanobacteriia > CAZCXK01 > CAZCXK01 > DBGGTD01. The sequence continues at coordinate 28,178 of JBNPEG010000018.1, forward strand.
ATTAGACAGAAGATGGAGTCTAGAGTATATGACAACCGTTTATCCAGGCACCCTTCTATCCATTTAGAAGTACGTCTATCCTGTTGCATTAACCCAATCAGACGAAGAATCAGCGTTATAGTTTATGAACTGCGACAATTGACTTATTATTGTCCGGATCTAGGGAATTGAGCCAATCTAGACCAGACAAAGGATTTCAGGATTCTTTAGGCATCGCTAGTTGACAACCGACTAGCTTTTGGCGATTCAGTTGCTAATCTGGCACATGCCAAGGTACATCAGCAATCAAATTACGCCTCTTTACAAAAAAAAGTATCTGTCAATCCCCGACTAGTCCGGTTAGCCTTTATCGTACACTGAATGTCGGGACAGATGGAACGGAGCAATCGACTTCCACATCTCGTTTTGTGTGTTTGTCATTGTGGGTTCTGAATGAAGGAGAGCGTCATGAAACGACGTGTTGCTCGTATCGGGATTAGTTTGGGAATCGTCATGGGCATCATTGGGGCGGGATGCCGAGATTCTCAGCCTCAATCGAGAGAGGCGACCCCCGCGACATCGGGGGAGGAGCAGATTGACTTATCATCTGCGCCAACTTCAGTGGTGCGGCAAGCTTTAACCCAAGCCTGTCAGTCAGAATTTGAGGCGATCGCTCAAACATCAGACACAGATTCTACCGCGTCAGACTTTCAGATCAACGACTACACGCTTCAACCCGACGGCACCTTTAACGCCCAATGGACGACAGGGGGTGAAGACGGCGGCACCTGCCGAGTTAGTGTCGAAGGGCGCGTGATTGCACTAGTGTATGCGCCGCAAGCAACTAATCAGCCGCTCGTAACCGGGCGATCGCCAGAGTCTCCTGCTGCGTCTCCTTCGCCACCAAGTCCACCTTCCTCTCCAGCGGCTCCCGAGCGTACGCCGTCTCCCGACCCATCTCCCTCACCGACGCCGACGCCGACCCCAGAGGAGGACGGTGCATCCGGTTCCCCGACTCAGCCCGGATCAGCCATCAATCCAAGCCGCGCAGCATTATTAGCCGCTAATGAGCCGGGGAGTCGAATCAATGTCCGGTCAGAGCCTACCACTCAGTCAAATGCCCCTCATTATGGGATTCCGGGCGATCGGGTACAGGTGATTCGTGAGGCCGAGGGAGCAGAGGGCTATACCTGGTATTATGTAAAATTTGACAGTTCGGGGGCTGAGGGCTGGGTGCGGGAAGATTTTATTAGCTTTAGTTTATGAGTTCCATAACAGTTTGCAAGCGATTTGGGAGCGCTATACATAATAGAAAATCTTAAATAATGGAATGGTATAGACAAACAATGGTTATCGGGGGACAAATTTCACACGCCCGGGAGATTTAAAAATGGCTCCGAGAATTTGGCATCACAAAACTATATTTGCAGACAGGTCTGTCTTGAAGGGACTCGCCCTAAGTCTGGCATCCGCTGCTGTAATCCTGGCTGTGGATACTCTGAATGCAGCGGCTCAAACGACAGCATCTGCGATTTTAGTGACTGACTACCCGGCTCGACCCATCAACTTCCGTACGTTGCCTATATCGTCGGCTGTGGCAGCGGCTCAAGGTCAACCTGGCGATCGCGTACAGATTCTTGACCAATCATCCGGGCGCGATCGCTACACTTGGTATTACGTCATCGTCAACGATTCCAATGCGGGGGGATGGGTGCGTGAAGACTTAATCAGCTTTGACACGGCGTTGAGCAGTTCCCCAATCTCGACCGCCATTCCAAATGCCGCACGAGAGGCATGTCAAAACTACGGATTTGTGCAACTTGACACATTTCGCCCCGATATCGAAATCACGAATGCTCAGGTGCGACCAGACGGGAACTATCAGCTCACATGGCAACAGCAAAGCACAGAGGAAACGGGCGTGTGTATCGTCAACCCGAATAACCAGGTGCTTTCGTTTGGGGATGAACGTTTATTGGTGGAGACATTTGACCCGACTAGTCCCCAAGAAACGCTCCATGAGTTTCGAATAGACAACTATCTGGTCAGGATATTTCAGCAGGGCGAGCAGCATTACACAACCCTATTTGATACCACTACTCAGGAGTTTGAGCTGGAAAATAGGCGGGCTGAGCAGGTCACAGTTGATCAGGTCGATGTCTATCTAGCGAGTGCTGAAAACCGAGACTATCAAATCAGAGTTGAACCGACAGGTGACTACCGTCTCATTATCAGCGAAGGGATTCGCCAAATTTATCCATGATCTAGGATTGCTTCTCAAAGATTCGTATAAATCTTAGAAAGCCAAACCAAGCGGTATCGTTGCAAAGCTAAAATCGGAAAGCAGGAACTCCACGTACGATGCGAGATTTTTTCAAATACACGTTAGCCAGTTTAACGGGATCGATTCTCTTCTTTATTCTCTTCATGGGATTTGTGACGATCGGCGCTATTGGTCTAATCGGTGCCTTGATCGCCAGTTTGAGTAGTCGCGATCGCGCGGCACTGGTTGACCCAAATACGGTTTTAGTTTACGACCTTTCGATACCCATCACCGACTCTGAACAGGCACTAAGCCCATCAGAAGCATTCTTTGAGATTCAATCGGGCGGTGTGCCCAATCAACTGACCCTACGAGATGCCGTGAATGCGTTTGAGCGAGCCGCAACAGACGATCGCATCGTAGCGCTTTATATAACGGGGTCGGATTTTTCGGTCGGCACCGGCGGCGCAATTTTAGCAGAGCTTCGGGGAGCGCTAAATACCTTTCGTGAATCTGGAAAACCGATTTTGGCGTATGACATTAGCTGGGACGAACGCGAATATTATCTCGCATCGGTTGCCGAAACGATTTATCTAAATCCGTTCGGAGATATGGAAATGAACGGGTTGTTTGTCGAAGTGATGTATCAGGCCGAAGCGCTTCAGAAACTTGGAGTCGGCATTCAGGTGACTCGCGTCGGGCAATATAAGTCAGCAGTCGAGCCCTTTACGCGAAACAGTATGAGCCCTGAAGAAAGGGAACAGCTTCAAGGCATTCTTAGCGATATTTGGGGAAATATCTTAGAGACATCGTCAGAGTATCGTTCGCTCAACTCTCAGCAGTTTCAGGCGATCGCCGATGGTCAGGGATTGCTATTTGGCGACGCTGCCGAAACCGCAGGGTTAGTTGATCAAGTGGCCTATCTTGATGAAGTTGTCGGTGAGCTCCGCGAACTCACGGGCGAAACCCCGGATGAATCTGATGAGGGTAGCTTTCGCCAGGTGAATCTGGGAGTGTATGCCGATGCGATTCGAGAGCCTCGCATGACAGCCAACTCTGAAAACCAGGTTGCGGTGGTCTATGCCGAAGGTGCCATCGTGGCCGGAACGGGGGAAGGACTAGGGCAGGTGATTGCCAGCGAACGTCTTGCCAAAGAGTTGCGAGACTTGCGACAAGATGACGCGGTGAAAGCGATTGTGCTACGTGTCAACAGCCCAGGAGGCAGCGCGACAGCCTCTGAAATCATTTTGCGAGAGCTGCGGCTCGCAGTCGATGAAAAACCAGTCATCGTATCCATGGGTGATGTGGCTGCATCCGGTGGATATTGGATTTCGACCTACGCTAGCCAAATTTTTGCCGAACCTACGACTATTACAGGCTCAATTGGCGTTTTTGGAGCGTATGTCAACTTGCAAGAGTTGGGCGACAAGATAGGCGTCAACTGGGATGTCGTGAAAACAGGAGATACAGCCGACATTTTCACCATTACTCGTCCCAAATCTGAAAAAGAAATTGGGGTACTACAGCAGGCGGTTGACCAAATTTATGACGCCTTTTTAGAAAGAGTGTCTGAAGGGCGTAATATCCCTTTAAATCAGGTGTCTGAAATTGCTCAGGGTCGAATCTGGTCGGGGCAGGCAGCGCAAGAACTAGGCTTGGTCGACGAGCTAGGGGGCTTAGAAGATGCCATTCAAGCGGCGGCTGACATGGCTGACTTAGGAGATACCTGGCAGATTCGAGAATATCCAGAGGGCGATCGCTGGCAACAATTTTTTGAACAGTTTGGGAGTCCTGAGAAGGTCAGCGGGATAGAATCAGTTGACCCATTATCGGCTCAATTTGAACGGTTTAAGGACGAAATCGCTGTTGTCAAAACCATGAACGATCCGCGTCATATCTATGCTCGAATGCCGTATCGCATCGAGTTTAAATAGTAGGGGCGATCGCCCTCATCCCCGAAAGGCTCGTTGCACATCAGAGCGCAGCAAGTAGTAAATAATTAAGGCACTGATGGCAAGCTGAACGATGATGCCAAAACTCAACTGCCCCGTTAAAACTGCGACCAGATTGCTTGCGGCTCCCAAGCTTTGGAAGACAATTGTGAGCACCCAGGCCC